>CAMJPL010000029.1 GCA_946407735.1 uncultured Clostridia bacterium | reverse complement strand
TTCCACGCGCCCACGTCCGATCTCGTAGAAGCCACCATCTCTCCCACCAAGCGCGTGCTTTCCGACGCCGGCCTTTCGCCGTCGGATATCGCCAAGGTGCTCCTCGTCGGCGGATCGACCAGGATCCCCGCCGTTCAGGAAGCCATAAAGAACTTCATGGGCAAGGAGCCCTTCAAGGGCATCAACCCCGATGAGTGCGTGGCTATCGGCGCCGCCGTTCAGGCCGGCGTTCTCGGCGGAGACGTTAAGGACGTCGTTCTGCTCGACGTAACCCCGCTTTCTCTCGGCATAGAGACCCTCGGCGGCGTCTGCTCGAGGATCATCGAGAGAAACACCACCATCCCGGTGCACAAGGAGCAGGTCTTCTCCACCGCCGCCGACGGACAGACCTCCGTTGAGATCCACGTCCTGCAGGGCGAGCGCTCGATGGCGAAAGACAACCTCACGCTCGGCACCTTCATGCTCGACGGCATCGCTCCCGCTCCGAGAGGCGTGCCGCAGATCGAGGTCTCCTTCGATATCGACGCCAACGGCATCGTCAACGTAAAGGCGAAGGACAAGGGCACCGGCAAGGAGCAGCACATCACCATCACCTCCAGCTCCAACATGTCCAAGGAGGACATCGACCGCGCCGTCAAGGACGCCGAGAAGTTCGCCGAGGAGGACAAGAAGCAGCAGGAGGCCGTCGAGGCGAAGAACCAGGCCGAGAACCTCATCTATCAGTCCGAGAAGACGCTCACCGATCTCGGCGACAAGGTGACCGAGCAGGAGAAGGCCGAAGTCAACTCCGCCATCGCGAAGCTGAAGGAGACCATCAAGGGCAATGACACCGCCGCCATCAAGGCCGACACCGAAGCCCTCCAGAAGTCCTTCTACAGCATCTCCGAGAAGCTCTACAAGCAGCAGGCTGACACTCAGGGCAGCGCCGGAGGCGCCGACAACGCCGGATTCAATCCGGGCGCCGGCAACGGCCAGACCGGAGGCACCGAGAACGACACCTACTACAACACCGACTTCGAGGACAAGACGAAGTAATAATAACCGTATAAATCACCTTCAGGGGGCGGCGACGCCCCCTGTATGAGGTTTATGGCGAATTTACAATAAGCGGTTGCAATAGGCGGCCGTTTGATGTATAATATATCCGCCGCGAAGGCGCGGCTGAAATGAATACCGAACTTTTTGAAGTCAATCGGAACTTCCTGTATCACAGTCTTTTAGGATAGGGGAGCGCGAGGGAGAGGAAGAAACGTCTTCAGAAAGTTTTCCTCCCCCTCGCATATTTTGTGTACTCCAATGGCTGAAGAAAAAAGAGATTTTTACGAGGTGCTCGGCGTCCAGAAGACGGCGACCGCCGATGAGATAAAAAAGGCCTTCATAAAGCTCGCCAAGAAATATCACCCGGACATGAACCCGGGAGACAAGGACGCCGAGCAGAAATTCAAAGAGGTCAACGAGGCTTACTCGGTGCTTTCCGACGAGGAAAAGCGCAAGAAATACGACGCCTACGGCATGGCCGGCATCGACCCGAACATGGGCGGCGGCGGATACGGCGAGAGCACCGGCTTCGGCGGCTTCGACTTCTCGGATATCCTGAACGACTTCTTCGGCGGCTCAGCGTCAGGCAGCTATTCGTCATCGGCAAGGGCCCGGTCTCAGATGCCGATCGACGGGGACGACATATACGTCCGCGTCACCCTCACCTTTGAGGAGGCCGCGTTCGGCTGCACGAAGAATATCTCGTACAACCGCATCATAAAATGCCCCGAATGCGGGTCGAGCGGAGCGGCGAAGGGATCGAGCCCCGAGCAGTGCCCCACCTGCCACGGCACCGGCACCGTCCGCGTGACGCAGAGGACGATACTCGGCTCTATGTCGACGACCCGCGCCTGCGACAACTGCCGCGGCACAGGCAAGATCGTGAAGAACCCCTGCCCCAACTGTTCCGGCAAGGGCTATATAAAGATAAATCACAACGTCGACACCCAGATCCCGGCGGGCATAGACGACGGTCAGAAGTATGTCATGCGCGGCTACGGCAACGACGGGCGCAACGGCGGCAGCGCCGGCGACCTCGTCATTGAGGTATCGGTGAAGGATCACAGCATCTTCCAGCGCAGCGGCGCCGACCTCTACTGCGAGATCCCGATAACCTTCGCTCAGGCGGCGCTCGGCGCGCAGATCCAGGTCCCGACGCTCGAGACCAGCGAGATCTACACGATCCCGGAGGGCACTCAGACCGGCACTCAGTTCATACTCAAAAACAAGGGACTTCCCTACGTCAATTCGTCGAAAAAGGGCGACCTGTATTTCCGCGTGAACGTAGAGGTGCCGAAAAATCTCAGCTCCGAGCAGAAGGAGCTGCTGATGAAATTCGCCGCCACCTGCGACGAGAGGAACCACTCCAAAGGCAAGGCCTTCTTCGACAAGATATTCAAGCGGAAGTAAGATATGGACTGGATACAATTCAAAGTCACCGCGCCGGCCGAGAATCTCGAAGACGTCTCCGCCGTTATGAGCATGATCGACCCGATGCTGAGGATCGACGACTACCGCGATCTCGAGGAAGGCGTCAACGCCATGTACGGCGAGCTGATCGACGAAGAGCTGATGCGCGCCGACCGCACAAAGGCGGCGGTGAGCTTTTATATCAGCGATCCGAAAAAGCTCCACGACAGCGAGATGTTCATCCGCGAGCGCCTGAATTTCCTCGGGATCCCGTTCGAGATATCCTACGAGAGCGTAAAAGAAGAGGATTGGGCGAACGCCTGGAGAAAATACTACCATCCGATCCGAACGGGAGAGCATCTCGTGATCGTCCCGGCATGGCAGGATTACGAAGCCTCGGACGGCGACGTCATCGTCAGGATGGAGCCCGGCATGGCCTTCGGCACCGGAACGCACGAGACCACACGCCTCTGCGCGGCGCTGATAGAGCTTCATATGCCGAAGGGCGGCGACGTGCTGGATATCGGCACCGGATCGGGAATCCTCGCCATCGCCGAATCGAAGCTCGGCGCCGGGCATGTCTACGCCTGCGACATAGACGCCGCGGCGGTCGACGTCGCGAAGCGCAACTGCGCCGACAACGGCGTGACGAACGTCGTATGCGAGCAGGCCGATCTGCTGACCGGAAAAGGCCTTGAGGACAGGCAGTACGATTTCGCGAGCGCGAACATCGTCTCGGACATACTTATCCGCCTCGCGCCTCAGGCGAGAAAGTACATAAAGCCGGACGGCAAGATCGTCATGAGCGGGATAATATCGTCCCGCGCCGACGACGTCATCTCGGCGATGGAGGACGGCGGCTTCGCCGTCGCAGACGCGATGACCGAGAACGACTGGCAGGCCTTCTGCTTCAAGAGGATAAGATAACCTTCAGCAATAGATTCAGCCGGACGCACAGAGCGTCCGGCTGATCTTTATATCATTTTCTCAGAAATCTATATATTTCTTCTGCGCCGCGAGATAGTCCTTTTTCAGATCCGCAATCCTTCTGGCAAGCTCCGATTTGCGGTCGGGATCTCTCGAGAGGGCGTACTCGGCCATCAGACGGCCGTCCTCGGCGGCGTTCCCGGCTCTCTGCGGCAGGGTGAAGTAATGCCTCATAAGGAACCATGCGTATTTGACGAGACGCAGCTGTCCGTAGACTCTGTCCTCCGGCATCGTGCTGTCCACCGCGACGCTGTAACCGCCGAGTATGCTCGAAACAAGCGCCTCGCGGGTGTTCTCAGGCGAGAAGGTGACGGTATAGTCGACTCTCGAGCCGGGATTGTCAGGATAGCAGTTGTGCGTGTCGGTCGAGCCGACGATCGGGAAATCTATACCTTCTGCGCGCACCTGATTGTACATCGCTACCTGGAAGCCGTTCTGCTCGTAATATATCTCGCCGCCGAGCAGCTCGAAGGCGCCGAACGGGTGCTTTTCCAGCATGCAGCGGGTAAAGGACTCGGGAACCTGGAACATATCTGAAATCCAGTAGGGATGAGCGAATATGCCGACGCCTCCGGCCTTTTTTATATGCTCGAATTCCCATACGCACATCGCGTACGGAAGCGCCTCGACGTAATCCGGCAGGCCGAGTCCGGGTATCAGCGCCTCGGCTTCGGCTTTTATCTCGGCGGCTGTTAGGATCTTCGGCGCGTCAAAGCCCTCATATGTGCGCTTCTCGGCGCATTCGCCGGCCTCCTTTATCTGACCGCTGCCCTCCCAGATGCCGTTGACGGAATATTTTCCGCCGAAGTTGACGATATGCACATCGTTCTCCGGAAGGTGTATCTCCTCTCCCGGGCAGAAGGTGACGGCGTGGTCGACGTCCTTATAGTCGTCCATCACCTCGAGCGACGGATAATATCTGCCGTGATCGGTGATCGCCATGTAATCATATCCGTAGCCGCGGTACTGCGCAGCGACTATCGCCGGGATCTGGCGGCCGTCGGAGCGGGTGGTGTGCATATGCTGATCGCCGATAAGCGGGAATCTGCCGACTAGATCGCCCTCGACGGCGTAGACGGACATCTGAAGTATCCTGCTGTCGCCGCTGAAAACGCGGATGAAGTACTCGCTCTCTATCGGGAAATCGAAATCAAATCTGATATCGCCGCTGCCGTCCGGGCGAACGTTTATGTCGCATCTTCCGGGACGGGTCAGGTAGAGCCCCGCCGACGCCTCGGTAAGAGGACGGATCTTCACCGTTAGCTCGGCGTCCGGGAAGGGACGCACTCCGCGCGGCGAGATCGTTACGGTCGTCATCTTTCCCACGGTCAGGACCTTAGGGAAGATATCGTAGCTGTAAAGCTCGTTTTTTATCGTGATCATGGCTGCCACTTTTTTCAGTGTTGTTTTCCCTGACAGCAATTATACCACTCAATTATGAATTCTGTGTGTATAATCTCGCTCAGGATGACGATTCATCGCGTCACATGCATAGGGAAAATCAAAACCGCCCCCGGTCATAGCCGGAGGCGGCGGATTTTATTTCTGACGGATCTTACTTTATCTTTTCAAATCCGAGCAGTCTGTACATCAGGTTGGTCATCTCGCCTACCGGGAGATCATGCCCGCAGTCGGCGATCTTCTCAAGCACCTTCATCGCGTGAGCCTTCTGGTTGAGGTCCTCGTAGATCCTGCGGTAGAAATCGAGGATTACGCGGTTGGTCTCCTCCTTCTCGTGCACGAGCTTGCTCAGAGCCGAGGCCTGCTCGGCGGTGGCGTCCTTCATGGCGGAGATGGTGGAAGCGATGTGCTCGTTGTCGAGGCGGACCGCCTCGATCTTGCTCAGGATGTAGGAAAGATCGGCGTCGGCCGGTACGGCGGTATTGATATCAGGCATTGTTATGTCCTCCGGAAATTCTTTATCGGGCGGACACGCCAGACATATCATATTTTGATCAATGAAGCGCGCCCTGCCCCTGCGTACAAGTCCCTTTGCCCTTTTGGGCCAGGTTGCTCCATATATTGTTCCGTTTTCGTCCGTGACAATAATGCTTTTGGCCATGGGGCAAGCCCCCTTTTGTCATGAACTCGCGGCGCTGTTTTTAGCCATGGGTGCCATCCCCGAACCGCGGATTTCATTATACCACATTCTCCTTCGCCTGTCAATAGGATTTTTACGTCCGATTCATACAAACGGCTTGACATTAAATGGCAGAAATGATATAATAGAAAAACCTGTCTTTATTATTTTATTGAAGAAGATCTGTCAGCGACAAACAACGGGACATATTCTTGCAATGCGATCAGACGAAGGAAAATTCATTCTCGAATCGCCGATGAAGCCTACCGGCGATCAGCCGCAGGCCATCGACCTGCTGTCCGCCGGCGTCGAAGCCGGGATGAAGGAGCAGACGCTCATGGGCGTCACCGGCTCCGGCAAGACGTTCACGATGGCGAACATCATCCAGAACGTGCAGAAGCCGACGCTGGTGCTCTCGCACAACAAGACCCTCGCGGCGCAGCTCTGCACCGAATTCCGCGAGTTCTTCCCTCACAACGCCGTCGAGTATTTCGTCTCATATTACGACTATTATCAGCCCGAGGCGTATATCCCGGGCAAGGACATATACATAGAGAAGGACGCTCTCATAAACGACGAGATAGACAAGCTCCGCCACAGCGCGACGAGCGCGCTTTTTGAAAGGAAGGACGTCATCATAGTCGCGTCGGTGTCCTGCATCTATTCTCTCGGAAGCCCGGAGGAATACGAGAAGCTGACCGTTTCGGTGCGTCCGGGGATGCAGCTCGATCAGAGGGATTTCCTGAAAAGGCTCGTCTCGATAAACTATGAGCGCAACGACGTCAACTTCGTCCGCGACAAATTCCGCGTAAGAGGCGACACCGTCGAGATATTCCCGGCCTCGTCCACCGATAAGGGGATAAGGGTCGAGTTCTTCGGCGACGAGGTCGACAGGGTGTCTGAGTTCGACATACTGACCGGAAAAACGACGCAGAACCTCGTCTACGCCGCGATATTCCCCGCCTCGCACTACACGGTGGGCGACGACGCGAGGGAAAAAGCGCTCGAGGAGATCGAGCGCGAGATGATCGAGCGGGTCGACTACTTCCGCTCTCAGGACAAGCTGCTTGAGGCGCAGCGCATCGAGGAGCGCACGAGATACGACCTTGAAATGCTAAGGGAGATAGGCTTCTGCTCGGGGATAGAGAATTATTCCCGCGTCATGAGCGGAAGGGCGCCGGGCTCGACGCCGTACACCCTGCTCGACTATTTCCCGCGCGATTTCCTGATGTTCATAGACGAATCGCACGTCACCCTGCCGCAGGTGCACGCCATGTCGGGCGGTGACTACGCGAGAAAGAAGAATCTCGTCGATTTCGGATTCCGCCTGCCGTCAGCATTCGACAACCGTCCCTTACGCTTCGAGGAATTCGAGGAAAAGCTGAATCAGGTCATATACGTCTCGGCGACGCCGGCGGAATATGAGCGCAGCCACAGCTCCCAGATCGTCGAGCAGGTCATCCGCCCGACCGGGCTTCTCGATCCGGAGGTGGAGGTAAGGCCGATAGAGGGCCAGGTCGACGATCTGATCGGCGAGATCAGGGAGCGCTCGGCGAGAGGCGAAAGGGTGCTTGTCACCACACTCACCAAAAAGATGGCCGAGGACCTGACCGAGTTCCTCGAGGAAAACAACATAAAGGTGAAGTACATCCACCACGAGGTCGAGACGATAGAGCGCCAGCAGATAATACGTGATCTGCGTCTCGGTGTCTTCGACGTGCTGGTGGGCATAAACCTGCTGCGAGAGGGCCTCGACATCCCGGAGGTGTCGCTTGTGGCGATACTCGACGCCGACAAGGAGGGACTGCTCCGCTCCGACACGGCGCTGATACAGACGATAGGACGCGCCGCGAGAAACGCCTCCGGAAAGGTCGTGATGTACGCAGACACCGTCACGAAGTCGATGAAGTTCGCCATAGACGAGACGAACCGCCGCCGTGCCATCCAGCAAGCGTACAACGAGGAGAACGGCATCACTCCGCAGACGATAATCAAGGCCGTGCGCGATACCATCGGCATATCCGACGACGACGATGAGGCGCCGTCCTCACGCAGAGGCTCGAAGGAGCGTCAGAAGCCGAAGAAGAAGCTGTCGCAGGCCGAGAAGGACGGCATGATCGAAAAGCTGACGTCCGAGATGAAGGCGGCAGCAAAGCGCCTCGACTTCGAGACGGCGGCGGCGCTCAGGGATCAGATAGCCGAGATAAGAAACGGGTAATACGCCCATATACCGAGATCATTTTATTCGATACAACCATATTCCGAATCACGAGGTGTCAAAATGCTGAAAGCAAGAAACGCGCGCATCCTGGTCGCCCCCGAAATCATGGCCGATCCCGGCTCCTCTCAGCTTTACGCGGCGAAGGAGCTCCGCTATTATCTCAGCCGCATCACCGGCGTCAGCGTGCCGATCGAATCCGGATCAGACGAAGCCGGAGCGATACTCGTCGGCTCGGCGTCCGGGCTCGATATATCCGGGATATCCGACGACGGGTTCATCATCGAGTCGTCGGGAGATACCGTCCGCCTCGCCGGAGGCTGCCGCGGAGTGCTCTACGCCGCATACGAGCTGCTCGAGCGCCTCGGCGTAAGGTTCTTCACCCCGACATGCGAGAAGGTGCCGACCGATCCCGACGCCGTGATACCCGATATCTCGTCAAAGCAGGAGCCGGTGTTCGAATACCGCCGGCACAGCTACGCCGACATACGTCAGAACCCGCGCTTCTGCGCCAAGCTCCGCTTCAACGGCGAACCGCTTCCAAAGCGCCTGGGCGGCGGCATGACGTACGCCCATTTCGTCCACTCCTTCGAGACGCTGATACCCACGTCGGTATACGGCGAAAGCCATCCCGAGTATTTCGCTCTCGTCGACGGCAAGCGCGTCACCCGCGACGGCGGACGCACGCAGCTCTGCCTGTCGAATCCCGAGGTAATCTCGCTCCTGATCGAGAACACCAGAAAATATCTGCTCGACCATCCCGGACACAAGATCATGTCGCTGTCGCAGAACGACTGGGGCGGCAGCTGCCAGTGCGACAACTGCCGGAAGATAGACGAGGAGGAAGGCTCTCCGGCCGGTACGCTCCTCCGTGCCGTGAACGCCGTGGCCGAGGCTCTCGAGCCCGAGTTCCCGGACGTTATATTCGACACTCTCGCTTACAACTACAGCCGCCCTGCCCCGAATATCACCCGCAACCGTCACAACGTCTGCGTCCGTCTCTGCTCGATAGAGTGCTGCTTCTGCCATCCGTTCGCCGACTGTGACGACGACAAGCGCTCGGTATCCCGCCCGGACGGCACGAAATCGAAATTCATAACCGATCTGCGCGACTGGGGAAAGATCTGCGACCGCATGTACATCTGGGATTACACCACCTGCTTCGCGCATTACCCGACGCCTCATCCGAACTGGCGCGTCCTGCAGCCGAACGCTCAGGCCTTCGCCGAAAATAACGTAAAGGGAGTCTTCGAGCAGCCCAACGGCGCCTCTCACGGCGGCGTCGACTTCAACGAGCTTCGGGCGTATCTTATATCCCGTCTGCTGTGGGATCCGTGGTGCGATCTTTCCGCCCACAGGCGCGAGTTCATGGAATACTACTACGGAGAAGCCGCCCCGGCGCTGAACGAGTATCTCGATCTTCTCTGCGACACCGCCGAGAAATACGATCACGTCGGCTTCAACGACAACCCGATCCACCGCTTCCTCGAAGAGGACATGCTGGAGAAATATTCTGCCCTCTTCGACAAAGCCGAGCTCGCCGTCGCCGCCGATCCGATGCGCCGCATGAGAGTCCAGAAAGCCCGTCTGTCGATCCGCTGGGTGGCGCTCAAGAGGAAGACCATGCTCAGAGGCGAGTTCGATCCCGCCGAGATCAACGCCTTCTTCACCGACTGGAAGGCCTTCGGTCTGTCGAGGATAGACGAATGGTGCAACGTAGAGACGACGCACAGAGCCCTGCTCGAGGGCAAATGGCGCGGCGTCGAATATTTCGACCACTGGACGGGAGAGGAGCCGGAGCTGTTCTGACAATATCTCCCGGCGGCATAAAACACTTCATAAATCACATCACATAATCAGTCACGACAAATGTCATCCCCTACCCTTTCTCTGCGCGGAGTCCGCGTCCATAACCTCAAAAACATAGATCTCACCATACCGCGCGACAAGCTGATAGTTTTCACCGGGCTGTCCGGCTCGGGAAAATCGTCGCTCGCCTTCGACACTATATACGCCGAGGGACACCGCCGCTTCGTCCAGTCGCTGTCATCCTACGCGAGGATGTTCCTCGGTCAGCTCGACAAGCCGGACATCGACTCGATAGAGGGGCTTTCCCCGGCGATATCGATAGATCAGAAGACCACCTCGCGCAATCCCCGCTCCACCGTCGGCACGGTCACCGAGATATACGACTATCTGCGCCTGATGTACGCCCGAGTCGGCATACCTCACTGCCCTATCTGCGGCAGGGAGATACGCCAGCAGTCGGTCGACCAGATAATCGACCGCATCATGACGCTCGAGAGCGGCACCCGCTTCATCGTCCTCGCCCCGGTGGTGAAGGACAAGAAGGGCATGCACGAGAAGGTCTTCGACGACGCGAAGAAGAACGGCTATGTCCGCGTCCGCGTCGACGGGTACATGTACGACCTTTCCGACGACCTTTCTCTCGACAAGAACAAAAAGCACAGCGTCGACATAGTCGTCGACCGCCTCGTGATGAAGCCGGAGATACGCGCCCGCCTCGGCGACAGCGTCGAGACGGCGCTCTCCCTCGGCGACGGCAATCTCGTCATATCGGTGCT
This sequence comes from uncultured Clostridia bacterium, assembly GCA_946407735.1. GTDB lineage: Bacteria > Bacillota > Clostridia > Oscillospirales > CAG-272 > JAAZGC01. The sequence goes on along the minus strand of CAMJPL010000029.1, from coordinate 28,622 downwards.
CGGCAGCGAGGGAGAAAGGAACGAGGATCTTGAGTTCAGCCAGAACTACGCCTGTCCCGAACACGGGATCTCGCTCGGAGAGCTGGCGCCGCGCATGTTCTCGTTCAACAATCCCCTCGGAGCCTGCCCCGAATGCTCGGGACTCGGCGAGATGAGGACGATATCGCCTGACAAGCTCATTCCCGACACCTCGCTGTCGCTCAGACAGGGGGCGCTTCAGGTCAACGGCTTCAAGACTGTGGATGACGACACATGGATGGGGCCGCTGTTCAAGGCGGTAGGGGAAAAGCACGGCTTCGATCTCGACACGCCGATCAATAAATACTCGAAGGAATCCTACCGCGCGCTGATGTACGGCTGCGGAAAGGAGAGATTCGATGTCACCCGTTCCTTCGACGGGGTGGTGCATCATCAGGTCATCCCATTCGCCGGAGTCGTGAACATAGTCCAGCAGCGCTTCGACCAGAGCCAGGACGAGTACTACGAGCAGTTCATAGAGGACAAGGAATGCCCCGTCTGTCACGGGAAACGACTCAAGCCCGAGCCGCTCGCCGTCACGGTGGGCGATATGAACATAGCTGATTTCTGCGACATGTCGGTGACAAAGGCTCTCGATTTCGTCGATGGGCTGTCCTTCAGCGAGACCGAGAAGCAGATAAGCCGCGAGATAATCAAGGAGATCAGATCGCGTCTCGGCTTTTTGAAATCGGTCGGTCTCGAGTATCTCACCCTCTCCCGCAAGGCAGGGACGCTGTCGGGCGGCGAGGCGCAGCGCATACGTCTGGCGACGCAGATAGGCTCAGCGCTGATGGGAGTGCTTTACATCCTCGACGAGCCGAGCATCGGCCTGCATCAGAGGGACAACGGCAAGCTGATCGCGACGCTGAAAAGCCTCAGGGATATGGGAAACAGCCTGATCGTCGTCGAGCACGACGAGGAGACGATGCTCGAATCCGACTATATCGTCGATATCGGCCCGGGAGCCGGAATCCACGGCGGCCGGATAGTCTCGCAGGGGACGCCGGCCGAGGTCGCGGCGGACGAAAGATCCATCACGGGAGCGTATCTCTCGGGAAGAAAAAGGATCGAGATACCGGCGTTCAGGCGTGCCGGGACCGGAAAGAAGCTGACTATCGTCGGCGCGCGGCAGAACAATCTGAAAAACATCACCGTCGATATCCCGCTCGGGATGTTCGTCTGCGTGACGGGCGTCTCCGGCTCGGGAAAATCTTCGCTCATAAACTCGATACTCCTGCAGTCACTCGCGAAGACGCTCAACCGCGCGGTCACGTATCCCGGAAAGCACGACCGCATAGACGGCGTAGAGGAGCTCGACAAAGTCATAGCAATCGACCAGAGCCCGATAGGCCGGACGCCGAGGTCGAACCCGGCCACTTACACCGGGCTGTTCAACGACATCCGCGAGCTGTTCGCCGCCACTCCCGACGCAAAGGCGCGCGGCTTCAAGGCGAACCGCTTCTCCTTCAACGTGAGGGGCGGACGCTGCGAGGCGTGCGAGGGCGACGGCGTGAAGCGGATCGAGATGAACTTCCTGCCCGACGTCTACGTCACCTGCGACGTCTGCAAGGGCAAGCGGTACAACCACGACACCCTTGAATGCCGGTATAAGGGGAAAAGCATATTCGACGTGCTCGACATGACGGTCGAGGAGGGGATAGACTTCTTCTCCGCCGTGCCGAAGATAGCGCGCCGCCTCCAGACGCTGAAGGACGTCGGCCTCGGCTACGTCAAGATCGGCCAGTCGTCGACGACCCTTTCGGGCGGCGAGGCGCAGCGCGTCAAGCTCGCGACCGAGCTCTCGAAGCGCCCGACGGGACGGACGATATACATCCTCGACGAGCCGACGACAGGCCTTCACAGCGACGACGTGCGTCAGCTGATCGACGTGCTTTCCCGCCTCGTCGACAGCGGAAATACCGTCGTGGTGATAGAGCATAACCTCGACATCATCAAGACCGCCGACTGGATCATTGACCTCGGTCCCGAGGGCGGCGACGGCGGAGGAACCGTCGTCTGCACCGGAACGCCGGAGCAGGTTGCCGAATGCGAAAGCTCATATACCGGGCAGTACCTGAAAAAGACCTTCGAGCGGTACAAAGAGCTTGAGAAACGCCGAAAATAACGCCGCAGATCCTCCGGGAGGATTCATTCCGCCCCTTATTATATCTATTTGAGACAAAAACATTTCAATTATTTTGAAATAATCTGATAATAATCTTGATTTTGTTGTCTGTTTGTGTTATAATATCTGAGATGGTTTAATTTTACCCATCAGAAAGGACATTATCATGAAAAAGCTCTTAGCTTCCGTTCTCGGAGCGACAATGGCTCTCACCATGCTCGCCGCTCCGATCGTTTCCAACGCGGAGTTCGGACGCTCCTATGACGCCATGTACGGCCAGCCGACCATCGACGGCACCGCCGAGGCTCTCTGGGATATGGTCGAATGGACTCAGGTCGACAAGCCGTACGACGGCTCCGACGCGGCCGATTATCCGGGCGCTTCCCTCCGCATGAAGTTCCTCTGGGACGAGACCAACCTCTACTTCCTGGCCGACGTCACCGACAGCGATGTCAACTATGACAACGATATCGTCGAGATCTATCTTGACGAAGACAACTGCAAGGCCGGCGAGTATCAGGAAGACGACAGCCAGTCCCGATTCTTCAAGGACGGCGCTCCCGCCAGCGGCGGAACCAACACTAAGGCTGACATCTCCGAGGCTGTCGGCGTGGATACCGCCGGCGGATGGGTTATCGAAGGCAAGATTCCGTGGAACAACGCCATGAAGGTCGGTCAGGCTGTCGGCTTCGAGCTGATGTACAACATCGGCGATTCCGACGCTGACTTCGCTCAGGCTTTCCGCTGGAACGCTGATACCGGCAACGGTGATCCTGCTCCTTGGCAGAGCACCGAAGCCTGGGGCGTTATGAATCTTAACCCGGCTCCGGAAGCTGAGGCTCTTGAAGGCAACGCTGTTGCTCTCTGGGACTTCGGCGAGAGCGACTGCGGCATCAAGGACTTCAACGTTATGGATATCGCCCTTAACGGCGACTATGCCACCTTCACCGCTTCCGGTCCTGACCCCTACGGCTACATCGACATGAACGTCGCTGACGTCAGCGCCATGCAGTGGGCCAAGATCCGCGTGAGAAACACCTCCGCCGTAAAGGCCATCGAGCTCTTCGCCAAGACCGACGGCGACGGACACGCTCTCTCCGGTCCGGAGTGCACGCATCTCTACATGCTTCCGGATACCGCCAACTGGAACACCTACATCATTTACCTCCCGAACGCCAACATCTACACCTCCACCAACGTTAAGGGCACCGCTCTCGACGCCTGGAACTGGCAGGGCGCTCTCAGCCAGATCCGTCTCGACGCCATGTGGAACGAGGGTGACGGCGGAACTTCCAATGAGTCGATCGACATCGACTACATCGCTTTCTTCGGAAGCAAGGCTGACGCCGAGGCCTTCCGCGCCGGTCAGGACAACAACACTCAGGTAGAGTTCGAGTCCAGCACCGACCTCCCGGCCTTCATGGCTGCCGCCGCCGAGGCCGCTCCGGCTGCCGAGGCTGCCGCTCCCGCCGCTGAGGCCGCTCCGGCCGCCGCTCCTGTAGCCGCTGCCGCTCCGGCCACTCCGGCTGCCGCCGCTCAGACCGGTGACACCGCTGCTATCGCCGTCCTCGCCGCCGTCGCCGCTATCGGCTGCGCCGTCGTTATCGGCAAGAAGCACTGAGGTGTTTATAATACTGATCAATAAATGATCTTTATTGGAAGAAGGATCTCTTTGAAAGGGATCCTTCTTCTTTATATGCGCGGATTTCCAGATAAAAGATTTGCAGGCGCGTCGGTTTTCCAATTTTCATGATATGCCGCTGGTATGATCATTTCCGCAGCCATATATGTATGATCATAGTATTCGACAGCGGCAAGGTATTGTGCATTATGTTGATTTTTCGTCCTGTTTTTTGTCGCATTTGTCAATTGATATTTTCCTGTTTTTAATGTATAATTATATTTGTGTTCCATTTATTTTTCTAACACAATTCTTCCATCATCACAAAGGGGAAAACCTTATGAAAAAAACTCTCTCCGCCATACTCGGCGCACTGATGGTCCTCACCGTCGTCGCCGCGCCTATGGCATCCTACGCCGATTTCGGACGCAGCTACAATGCTCCGAAGGCTACCCCCACCATCGACGGAACCGCAGAGGCCATCTGGGACTCCGCCGAGTGGACTCAGGTCGACAAGCCGTATGACGGCTCCGACGCCGCCGATTATCCCGGCGCCGCCCTCAGAGTAAAGATCCTCTGGGACGAAAAGAACTGCTACTTCCTCGCCGAAGTCACCGACAGCGACGTCAACTACGACAACGACATCGTTGAGATCTACTTCGATGAGAACAACGGCAAGGAAGGCGCTTATGAAGACGACGACAGCCAGACCCGTTTCTATAAGGACGGCGCGGTAGTCGCCGGCTCCGGCACCAACTGCAAGGAAGATTCTGTCGCCGTCGGCGTTGACACCGCCACCGGCTGGATCATCGAAGGCTCCCTGCCCTGGACTCTCTCTCACAAAGAGGGCGAGTCCATCGGCTTCGAGATGATGTACAACATCGGCGATTCCGAAGCCGACTTCGCTCAGGCCTTCCGCTGGAACGTCGACACCGGCAACGGCGATCCCGCTCCTTACGCCGACAACTCCTCCTTCGGCGTTCTCACGCTCGATCACGCTCCGGCTGTCTCCGTAGCCACCGGTTATGATTCCGCCGAGGCCGCCGCTGCCGCCGCCGGCAAGAGCCTCATCACCGGCTACACCTTCGTTGAGGGTTCCGAAGTCAACTTCGGCGAAGAATATGCCGAGAACCTCTGGGACGCCGACGTTGAGACCAAGTACTGCACCGCTGAAGACTGCAACGGTGAGGAGGGCTTCCCGGCCTGGTCCACCGCCAAACTTCCGGCCGCTTATGACATCACCGGCTTCACCATGGCTACCGCCAACGACAACGAGTCCTACACCGGACGCAGCCCGCTCGTATGGAACCTCTATGTCTCTTCTGACGGATCCAACTGGACGACTCTCGCCTCCGGCGACGACACCTTCTTCGACGAGGTGAACTTCACATACTTCATCGGCGACGCTTCTGCCTCCAACGTAAGCTATGTCAAGTTCGAATGCCTCGAGACCGATTCCGGCACCATGCAGGTCTCCGAAGTCAACCTCTTCGGTGACATCCATGTAGAGGCCGAGGCCGCTCCGGCTCCCGCCGCCGAGGCCGCTCCCGCTGCCGCTCCTGCCGCTGAGGCTGCTCCGGCCGCCGCTCCGGCCGCTGAGGCTGCTCCCGCCGCCGCTCCGGTAGCCGCTGCCGCTCCTGCCGCTCCTGCCGCCGCCGCTCAGACCGGTGACGTTACCGCTATCGCCGTTCTCGCCGCCGTCGCCGCTCTCGGCTGCGCCGTCGTGATCGGAAAGAGAAAGTAATAACGACAATAAACTTTCGTTTCTCCCCGGCTCTGTCCGGGGAGAATTTTTATTAACATTGCGGAAACCATTAAGCGGTGATATGTTAATTTTTATATGATATAATGAGAACAGTCGGGGGACGGGGGAAAACTGAACAGTATAATTGCCGCAGTATAATTGTCGATTCCCGATCCGGGAATTCTTTTTTCCCCGCCCCCGCAGTGATCATTCAGGTTTTGGGGAGGGTTTGTATGAATAAGATCAAAAAGATCCCGGTCATCATGGCGATTTTACTGGCCGCGGTGTGCTGCCTGCCGGTATTCGCCGAGACGCTGATCAGCGACGATGTGATCCTGTTCGAGAATTTCGAATACGATCCGTCGGCTTACGTGATGGGTCAGAATTTCTGCTACGGCCCCGGCGACGAAGAGACGGATCCGCAGCTGACGCCTCCGGCAGGAACTCTTGAAAGCAGAGGAAATTACTGGATAGGGACAAGACGCAATTTCATGCGCGACATGGAATCTTACGCGGCGATAGCTCCCGGGAAAGGAGTCGGCGGCGGATCGGCTGTCAGCATAGCAAGCGGCGTGACCTATGACGGCGACTCTCAGACCGACATCCAGATGTTCACGCCATCGCCGCTTGACGTCTCTTCCTATAAGTATCTCATCGTCTGGTGTGATTTTTCCAATGTTCAGCTCCGCGGTTCGAGCTTTTCGCTCATAACGTCCGACGGCGTTTACGGCGGCACCGACGAGAGGGACAACGAGTACGATCCGTTCTGGTATCTCGCTGACGGATCATCCTCATGGCAGGAACTCGAGCTCGGATCGGACAACGTCTTCGGGACCGGTCAGGATGTCCCGATCGGCGGCATGAAGGGGTATTTCGCCTTTGAGCTTGCCGATTTCGTTCCGAGACAGAAAATCTACACCACCGGTCAGAGCGGAGTGACCGACGAACTGCCTATGAACTCGATAGTCGGAGTCACGCTGTGGTTCGACTTTCCGAACGATGAAGCCGGTGTCTATGACAACGTGCCGTTCTATCTCGACAACATCCTGTTTACAAAGAATCTCTCCGTACAGGGGATTCCCGAGGTAGTTGACGAACCGGAGGAGACATCACCAGCGGCCGAAGCTCCGGCACCTGCCGCTGAAGCTGCGGCAGCCGCTACTGTCGCCGCTGCTCCGGCTCCAACTGCTGAGACTGCACCTGCTGCCGCTCCTGTCGCCGCCGCTGCTCCGGCCGCTCCGGCTCCCGCCGCTCAGACCGGTGACTCCGCCGCTCTTATCGCTCTCGCCGCCGTTGCTGCTCTCGGCTGCGCCGTCGCAGCTGCGAAAAAACGCTGAGCGAAGATAATCCGGCAAAATACGGATTATCGGGCGAAGCGTTTTCAGAGCGGCGATCATTTACGATCTTAACTCTTTATATAATAATGAGAGGACTTCATCCGAAGTCCTCTCGCTTATTCCCGTGCGTAAAATATAATCGGTAAAGAATCAAAAACAATAAAAAGCCGGACGAGCCGGCTTTTTTGCATCATTCGCTTCCGGATATCACTTTCCGGAGTTCATGAGAAGGCTGAGAAGAGCGCTGCCGTCGGCATCGTCATCCTGCTTGCCTCCGCCGAACAAGGAACCGAGTATGTTTCCCATACCGGCGCCGGAGGAACCGTTCGAGCCGCCGAAAAGACCGCCGAGGATAGAACCCAGACCACCGGCGGATATGCCGGACGGCTGAGAAACCTGCTGGACGTTCGCGGTATTGGCCGCCGATACGCTGCTCATGAGGGCGGGAGCGATCGACGCCAGTACCGAGCTGACCTGATCCTCGGTCATACCGGCCTGCTGAGCGAGCTGGCCGATGTCGGCAGACTGCTCAGAGCCGAGGATATGGCCGATGATGGCGGATCCGTCCTGAGTGTCGGCGTTGGCGATCTGATCGGCTATCGCCGAGGTGTCGGTGTGCTGAGACAGCGCGCCGAGAAGCGAGGAAGCTCCCTGCTGGGACTGGGCGTTGCTGGTGAGCTTCTTGAGCAGAAGCGGTACCGCGACGGCGATGAGACCGCCGATGGCGATCTTCGATATGCCGGTCTTTTTGGAGGCGGCGTTTACGGCGTCGTCATTTGACATCGAGCCGAGAAGGGTGGAAAGAAGACTCATATTAATATGCTCCGTTTTAACAGATAAAATACTTGCTTTGTATATTATAACACGTCGGGGCGGAAAAATCAACAAAAATTTATTATTTTATCGTCACTTGTGAAATATCGGTTGACATTTTACTTCCCGTGTGCTATACTTTCATCACTGACTTCAATCGGAAAAGAGGAACTTTACGATGGAAAAATTCCCGATAGGCTTCTGGAACTACACGCGCACAGGTCAGCTCGGCACCGAGGCCGTGCACGACTGGAAGGATCTCGGCATGAGCTTCGCCATGAGCCCTGAGTTCAATCCTGCCGAAGACGATAAAAACGTCATGCTCGCCATGCTTGACGAATGCGAAAAGACGGGTCTCAAGATGATCATATGCGACTCCCGCGTCCGCTGGAACGGAGCTTCGACGGAGCCCGACGGCTACCGTGCGAGATTTAGAGCCGCCTATGAGGATTTCGGCCGTCATGCGGCTTGCATGGGCTTCCATATCGGCGACGAGCCGATGGACGAGACGTCGTTCGCCGACTGCATAGAGGCGAACAGGATCCAGCTCGAAATCGCGCCGGAGCTGACACCGTTCGTCAACTTCCTGCCCTACTGGGACGGCATTGAGCAGTCGATACTTCACACCGACACCTTCGAGGAATGGGCCGAGCGCATGGCCAGAGACGGGCAGCTCCGGCTTCTCAGCTATGACTGCTACACTCAGATGAACCCCGAGGAAGCCGGAACGGATCAGTATTTCAAGAATCTCCGCAAATTCGCGTCCGCGGCCGAAGCCTCCGGCATACCCGTCTGGACGACGCTGCTTTCGGTCGGGCATTTCCGCTACCGCGAGCCGAATGAGAACGATCTCCGCTGGCAGCTTTCCACCGCGGCCGCCTGCGGCTGCAAGGGGATAATGTGGTTCTTCATCTATATGCGCGCGCCGCACGCCAACTACCGCAGATCGGCGATCGACGAGTTCTGGGAGAGGACGGAGACATTCGGCTGGCTGTCGAGAGTGAACCGCAATTTCCAGCACCGCTACGGCTGGTTCTTCATCGGCGCGAAACTTAAAAAGACGTTCATGATCGGCAAAGCCTACGGCGGTTATCCGCTGCTCGACGCCTCGCACGGCGATCCGCTGCTGCTCGACGTGACATCCGGCGAGGGACTGCCCGGGATCGTGTCGCTTTACGAGCTTGACGGTGAAAAATACATCTGCATCGTGAACAACACCCCCTTCGAGAGCGGGACGTTCACCATGCATTTCGGCAAGGAGCTCAAAAAGCTCGAGCGCGTCGAATGGGACGGCATGAGGGATGTAAAGCTCTTCCATCACGACGCGATCTACACCGAAAACGAAAAAGAGATAATCGCCGGAGACTACTACTGTCCGGGACAGATGCAGGTTTACAGATACGAGTGAAATAAAACGGGATAACGGATATGACAATTGAGCGTCTGTCGGTTTTTCCCGCCGCGAAATATCAGTCAAAGGTTGAAAGCGCGATTGAAAAGACCTTGACCGCGATAAGCGAGCTGCGGTAAGATATAAGACATACGAAAAAGACTCCTTTCGGAGTCTTTTTCGTATTCATGATCATCATAAGAACACAGAAAAGGTCAACACCTGATGAGCTCTTCGAGAAGAACTCGACTTGATCTATTCCGCCTGACCGGCGCACGCTTACTTTTTCGCTCGTCGCTTCGCTCCTTTCTCAAAAAGCAATCGTCTGGTTCTTAATTCTGTTAACTCTTTTTGAATTGTTGCAGCTTGCTATTGCAATTTACATATAATATAGTATAATCTATCTGCTGACGTATCCGCAGCTTCAGCGCATTTTTCGTACAGGAGATATCATCATGTCATTTCAGCCGGATTATCACAACATAGAGGACGCTGCGCGCAATAAGGTGTCAGCGAGACTGCCGCTTTATGAGCATATAGTCAACACAGGGATCATGGAAGCGGTTCTCGATACACCGTTCGGCAGCCTCAGGGGAACCGATAATACCGAATTTTTCCGTCTGTACAGCCGGTTCTTCCTTGAAATGGGTTACGATACCGTATCCTTTGAGTGCAGTTCAAGGAGCGTTTTTCCCGGCGGAGGCGCGCTCGACGGGCATAAAAAAGGAATTATCCAGACCCGTGAGGATTTTGAGAAATACCCGTGGGACAGCCTTGAAGAAAGATATTTTGAGCGATACGATCCTCTTTTTGAAGCCCTCGGACAGACTATGCCGGAGGGAATGAAAGGAATAGGCGGCGTCGGAAACGGCGTCTTTGAGTGCGTGCAGGATCTGGTCGGATATATGGATCTCTGCTTCATGCGTGAGGATGATCCGGAGCTTTACCGCGATCTGTTTTTTAAAGTCGGCGATTATCATTATTCACTGTGGAAGCGATTCCTTAGAGAATACGCCGATATATACTGCGTCTGCCGTTTCGGCGACGATCTCGGCTTCAAATCGAACACGCTCATTTCCGGAGAGGATATACGGGAGCTGGTCATTCCGCAGTACAGGCGGATAATCGGACTTGTGCACGATGCGGGTAAGCCGTTTCTTCTGCATTCCTGCGGGAATATCTTTTCGGTCATGGACGATCTGATAGCCGCCGGTATCGACGCAAAGCATTCAAATGAGGATCAGATAGCGTATTTCCCGGTATGGGTGGAGAAATACGGCGACCGCATCGGAAACTTCGGCGGCATCGACACAGACGCCGTCTGCCGCCTGCCGGAGGATGAGATGAGAAAATATATTGAGGACGTAGTGTCCCGCTGTCAGGGGCACGGCGGCTTCGCCTTCGGCTCGGGCAACTCGATTCCCGATTATGTTCCGGTGGATCAGTATCTGCGGATGAACCGCATTATCAGAACAATTCGCGGCGAGAGCCTGTGATCTGAACTGAAAAAAGATATCATAAGTCATGCCCGGCTTCAGCATCCGTCTGCCGTATCTTCGGCTGACGGATTTCTTGTCCCGACGATATGAAACCGTTAAGGAAAAACAGAAATATCACCCGGATAAACTGCATTATCATCAGTTTCATGAAAACCGGTTCTGGTCAAATGCTAAAATAATGTAAATTATATCACGCCATATTGACTGTTTCTTCATTTTGTAGTATTATATTGATGCATTTCGTCTGCCTGTATCATGATTTTTCACAGACGGCGGCAGCTGTTTTGAGAAAAACGACAATGAAACGATGACTTGAGACTGGTTCTGCCCCGGTCAGATGCAGGTGTACAGATACGAACAGCAGCTTCGGAAAATTTACATAATATACAATATATATATATATCACATTATATTCAAGATTATATATTATACTATTGATTGTAATATCTAAAAAAACGTAAAAAATGAGTGAAAAAGGGGAAAGTGGATATGACAATTAAACGTTTGTCAGCGTTTCTCGCTGCGATTTTGATGGTGTCCTCAGCAGCGGTTTCATGCGGGGAAGGCGCGGGCGGCGATCAGCCGGATCCGGCGTCGGCTCAGGCTCAGAATACTCAGGACACCGCCGAGACCGAGCCTGAGACCACCGCGGCGTCCGGTCTAGCCGCCGAGATAACGCCGGAGCTGAAAAAAGAGCTCGGGCTCGAAGGATACAATGTGACCGTGTATAACCGTGACAGCGGGTGGGCCGCCAGCGATATCTATTCGGAGGAGCAGGACGGCGAGGCCTTAAACGACGCGGTTTTCGCACGCAATCAGTATCTGCAGGAAACCTACGGCTTCACCATATCCAGCGTCGTAGGCGACGGATCACTGAGCGACCTCGGCAGTCTGGTGCTTGCCGGGGACAGCTCTTATGATCTGGCGTTTCCGATGGCGCGCACCGCGTCCGGATTCGCGACCAGCGGTTATCTGACCGATCTCAGCAAGCTTAAATACATAGATTTCGAAAGCGGCGTATGGAACAGCATGTTCAATGACACTCTGGCCATACTCGGCCGCCGTTACTACGCTTCCGGCGATATTTCGGTCAACCTGTTCAAAGCCGTCCGCGCCTTTATGTTCAATAAGGGGCTGGCCGCTCAGTATCAGCTTGAAGATCTGTATCAGCTCGTCCGCGACGGAAAATGGACTCTTGAACGTTTCGACGCGATCTGCCGCACCGTATCGGCCGATCTTGACGGCGACTCCGCCATGACGAACAAGGATCAGTGGGGCATAGCCTGGCAATCGTCGATATCCGGCATAATATTCTATTACGGCGCCGGGCAGATCCTCACCCCTCTGGATGAGAACGGCGATCCTTATCTCGATTTCGGCTTCGAAAAATCGATTCAGGTCTTTGACCGGATACAGGCCATGATGTCGGATAAAAACGTCTATCTGACAGGCGAAACCAACGATGTGCTCAGCATATTCCATGACGGACGCTCGCTCTTCTATACCGAGGTCATGGACGCGCTTTCTAGGCTGCGCGACTCGGATACCGATATCGGCGTGCTGCCGCTTACAAAGTGGGACGACGCTCAGCAGGATTACGTTCAGTTCGCGGACGGATGGTGCATCAGCCCGGTCGTGATACCGGTATCGGCTAAATCCCCCGAGCTTTCCGGATTTGCCGCGCAGGCGATAGCCGAAGCCTCATCCGTTTACGTAAGGCCGGTCTATTATGACATCTGCCTTACCGGCAAATATATACGTGACGAGGAATCGGCCGAAATGCTCGACATCATTTTCGGAAACTGCGTGCTGGACAACTGCGACATATATGAGTGGGCCGGTCTCTGGCAGGGCATAGTCGACGCCTTCAGTTCGAAAAACGGAGCCGCCGCTCTCGCCGCGAAATACCAGTCCAAGGTTGAAAGCGCCATGGAAAAGACCATGACTGCGATAAGCGAGCTGCAGTAAGATATAAGGTATATATGAAAAAAGACTCCCGAGGGAGTCTTTTTTATGCTGTTCATCCTATCTCGAACGCCGTCACCGATGCCGGGGGAAGATACAGGTCGATCTTTCCGTTTATATCGTATGTAAATCCGTTCGGCTTTACGGCGTCGGGCTTGTCGAAGGTGTTGTGAGCCTGCGGAATGGCATAGAGCTGAGTCACCTTAGCGCTTCCCTTGAGCAGATCGCCGCCGGAGCAGATCTTCACCCTCTCCTCGGCGCTGTAATTGAGGTTGGAGACGGTTATCAGCGTCTTTCCGTCCTTCTTCGAGGCGGACACCGAGACGAGCGGCAGATCGCCGCGCCCCTCAACCTGTTTCTTTCCGCACTCGACGACCGAGGAGATATGCTCGGCGTCCTGATGCTTCTGATACATGTCGAAGACGTGGTAGGTCGGGGTGACGATCATCTCGTTTTCCCCTGTCCCGGCGAGGATCAGGCAGTGCAGATTGTTGCAGATCTGAGCGACGTTCGCCATTTTGATGATGTCGCAGGAGTTGTTGAAGATATCCAGCGTAAGGGAGGCGACCAGAGCGTCGCGCATGGTGGACTGCTGCTCGAACAGGTTGTACCCCTTGCTCGGGCCGCTCCCGTCGGGATGCCAGCAGCCCCACTCGTCGCAGGCGAGAGTGATCTTCCTCTGGGGATCATAACGGTCCATCACGCCGCGGTGATGATCCATGATCTTCTGCATATACGAGGCCTGAGACAGCAGGCGGTACCACTCTTCCTCATTGAAGTTCACGCAGTCTCCGGCCGAGCCGCAGTAATAGTGGAATGACAGCGCATACAGCGGCACGCGGTTGTTGTATTCCCGCATCATCCTGTCTGTCCAGTCCATGTCGTCGCTGTTTGCGCCGCAGCCTATCGCTTTCACCCCGTTCTTTCCGTCGCGCGACAGTCCGACCGGCCAGCATACGGTATGATAACGCAGCATCTCGCGGGCGTACATCTCGGGAGTCATGTTGCCGCCGCCGCCCCAGTTCTCGTTTCCGATGCCCCAGTACTGGACATTGAAGGGCTCGACGTCGCCGTTCTCGGCTCTCATATCGGCAAGGGTCGTCGTACCGGCCGGGAAATTGCAGTATTCGATCCAGTCGCGGATATCCATCGGCGTGGTCGAGGTGATGTTGGCGGCGAAATACGGCTCGGCTCCGATCAGCCGGCAGAGATGCACGAACTCATTGGTGCCGACCTGGTTCGTCTCGACTCTGTGATCCTGATAATACCACCAGTTGACACGGCGCGGGCGCTTGTCGCGCGGTCCGATGCCGTCTCTCCAGTTATAGGTCTCGGAAAAACATCCTCCCGGCCAGCGAAGCACCGCCGGGCTGACCTTTTTCAGCGCGTCGACGGCGTCGGCCCGCCAGCCCCGGTAGTTGCGTATCGGGCTGTCCTCGCCGACCCAGAGGCCGCCGTAAAAGACGCCGCCGATATGCTCGGAAAAATGCCCGTAAACAGCCTTGTCGATCGTCCCCTTGCTGACAGACGGGAACAGAGTGATGTTGGTCATGACGCTGAGCCTCTCTTTATGTGAGATTTTATTATTTTATTATACCTTTAAATATTCCCTGATCTCCCGGAAATCGTCAAAAACCGGCACTCCATCCGGGAAGGCTTCTCTCGCGGCGTGTCCCCACGACACCGCGGCGAAGGGCACTCCGAGCGCCGCCGCCGTGTCCATGTCGTGCGGCGTGTCGCCGATCATCACGGCAAAGGACAGGTCGCGTCCCGACGCCCATTTTTTCGCGGCTTCGATCTTCGAGCTCGCGTATATGTCGCCGGTGCCCACCACGCCGTCGAATATCTCCGTCACACCCAGACGGTCAAGCTGCGACATCAGCATGCCGTACTCGGTCGCGCTGACTATCGCCTGATGGATCCCGGCATCTTTCAGCGCCCCGAGCGTCTCACGCGCGCCGGGGTATAGCCCGATATCCTTTTCCCGCGAAAGATACTCCCTCACCCATTCATGGGCTATCGGGTCGTAGCCGGAGCCGTCCTCCCCGATGTCGAATCCGACCGCGCGGTAGTAATCTATCACAGGGAATCTGAAAACGGCGTGGTACTCGGCGACGGAGCCGAGCGTCTTAAGACCTCTGCACCTCAGCAGGGTATTCACCGAATCCATGCATATGCCGACGTCGTCAAGGAGCGTGCCGTTGAAATCCCATATTACGGTATCAAAATCATTCATGCGACTATTATACCACAAAAAAAGACCCTTGTCCAGAGAAATCTTCCGCGGGCGGAAAATTTACGCATAATTTCAATATGAAGGCATAGCATTAAATATCTTTATGGTATAATAAATATTGGTAATAAGCATAAACGGCAGACATTATATCAATACAACATAATTATCCGGTTGCTGCATATGTCACCTATGAATATCTTCGCCCTCTGCGGAGGGCTGGCGTTCTTCCTTTACGGCATGCACGTCATGAGCCACGGCCTGCGCAAGATGGCGGGCGGGCGTCTTGAAAAGACCCTGAGATCGATAACGTCGAACCCGATTCGCGGCATAGCGCTCGGAGCGATAATCACCATCGCGATACAGAGCTCGTCGGCGATGACGGTCATGCTCATCGGATTCGTAAACTCCGGCATGCTGGCGATGGCTCAGACGATCCCGGTGATCATGGGCTCGAATATCGGCACCACGCTGACGACATGGCTGCTCTCGCTGACGGCGATAAGCTCGGAAAACATTTTCATGATGCTGCTCAAGCCTCAGGCTTTCGCTCCGCTCGTCGCGCTGATCAGCATGGCCGTCATCATGGCGTCGAAGAGCGGACGCAGGCAGGACGTGGCGACGACGGTCATGGGCTTCGCCGTCCTTATGACCGGCATGACTCAGATGTCGGCGGCGGTCTCGCCTCTCGCGGACGAGCCGTGGTTCGGCTCGGTCATGACGATGTTCAGCAATCCCGTCCTCGGCGTCATCGCCGGGACGCTTCTGACCGCCCTCATCCAGAGCTCAGCCGCCTCTATCGGTATCCTGCAGGCGGTATCGCTCACCGGCGGTCTTACCATCGGCACCGCGCTGCCTCTCGTGATGGGCGCGAACATCGGCACCTGCATAACGGCCGTCCTCTCCGCCATCGGCACGAAGCCGGAGGCGCAGCGGGTAGCCGCCGCACACACATATATAAAAATACTCAGCACGCTCATCTGCCTGCCGATATACTATTTCATCAACCTCGCCACCGGCGGATCGCTCGGCGAAAGGGCGATAAGCCCTATCGGGATAGCTGTCTTCCACTCGCTTTACAACATAGCGATGACTCTGGTGCTGCTCCCGTTCAGCAAATTCATCGTCAAGCTCACCGAGATAACCATCCGCTCGGCGACGGACGACGAGAGAAGCCCCGACGTCATGCTCGACGACCGTCTGCTCGTCTCCCCATCCTTCGCTATAAACGAGAGCCAGAACATGACGGACGAGATGGCGAGAATGTCGCAGGCGGCCGTCATGGACGCCGTTTCCCTGCTCACGTCATGGTCTCAGGAAAGATATGAGAGGGTGAGCGTGAGCGAGGAGACGATCGACGGATACGAGGACAGGATCGGTACATATCTTGTCAAGATATCCTCCCGCGAGCTGACGAAAAAGGACAGCGACAGAGTTACGCTCATGCTGCACACGATAGGCGATTTCGAGCGCATCTCCGACCACGCTCTCAGCATAGCCGAGAATTACAACGAAATGAAGGAGAAGCGGATCGAATTCTCGGACGAGGCGAAAAGCGATCTGGCGGTGCTGTCAAACGCGGTGCGCGATATACTCGGCATCGCCGTGAACAGCTTCATCAGCGGCGACATCAAATCGGCGAGGCGAGTCGAGCCTCTCGAAGAGGTCATCGGCAATCTACGCGAGGAGATACGCTCGGGGCATATCGAGCGCCTCAAAAACGGTCAGTGCACGATCGAGATGGGCTTCGTGCTGTCCGACCTTCTCGGCAATCTGGAACGCATAGCGGCGCACTGCTCGAACATAGCCGTCTGCATGATCGAGATGCAGGGCTCGTCGCTCAACGCGCACAGCTACTCAAGCGAGGTAAAAAGCGATTCGGAGGAATACGCCGATGAGCTCAGGAGATTCGGCGAAAAATACAGGCTCGCATGAAACAGAGTCAGATCAGGGGCGGACCCATGGGTCCGCCCCTGCTTTTTCACATCCTCCCGGCGATATATCCCCACGGGAGCATATCTATCCTGAGCGTCTTCCCGTTGAACGAGCGCTGGGTTCCGCTCTCGATATATACCGCGTCGAAATCGCTTTCGGAGGCTATATTCACCGTCAGCGGCCTGTCTGACATGTTTATGACGACAGACGAGCTGTCCGGCTCCTCAGCCGATCTGATAAGCCCCGATCCGATGCCGGCGTCGTATTCGCGGACGAACGAGATCACCTCATCTGGCCGGTCGTTTTCGATGAAGGCGATATCGCCCATCGAAAGGGACGGCAGCTCCCGGCGCAGAGCGGACAGCTTTTTGATCGTCTCCATCCTCCGCTTCCCGCCGTCGGTAAGGGCATACGACCAGTCGATCACGCAGCTGCCGCCCTTCTCGCGGCTGGCGAATATCGAATGTCTCGCCGTGTCGCCGATCTCGTTGCCGTTATATATGAACGGGATGCCGGGGACGGTGAAATCAAGCACGGTCAGCGCCTCGGCGCATCTCTGGCCGACGCGCTTCTCGAACCTGTCATCGTAATCGTCGTTCGCTATGTCGTGGTTATCGTAATTGCGAAGCTCACAGCCGATCATATCCGGCTCAGGCAGGCGCGCCCGCTCGCCCTCTATATGCTGCGCTATCTCCGAGGCCTTCTTTTCGCCCTCGGCGATCTTATGTATCACATGCTGCCAGCCGAAGCCGTAACAGGCGTCGAACGCCTTTTTCATCATCTCCGGCCTCGAGCCCTCGTTCAGCATGAAGATGTCCGGCTTTACCGCCGACACCTCCTCCCTCGCCTGCTCCCAGAAATCGACCGGCACGCCGTCGCCGACGTCGCATCTGAAGCCGTCGCAGCCGATGTCGGAGACGAGCCACAGCATATTGTCTATTAGGTATCTTCTGAGATCGGCGCATTCGAAGTTCAGCCTCGGGAAATGCCACTGTCCGTCGATAACGCTGCCGTCGGCGCCGCGCATGACATAATCGGGATGATCGGCGATGAACACCGCCGACGGTCCGCAGTGGAAATATACGAGATCGAGGATCACCCTCATCCCGAGGCGGTGCGCCTCGTCTATGAATCCGGCGAGCTCCGCGTCGGTGCCGTACTCGGGATCTATCGTGTAATAATCCTTTATCCGGTACGGATTTTTCGGATTCCCGAAGCCGCTTTTCATCTGGCGCTCGGAAAAGCGCGAGAGATCGGGATCGTCGTCGGCGAGGGCGACCGGGCAGAGATATATGATATCGACGCCGAGAGAGGCGATATGCGGGATCAGCTTTTTCGCCGAGACGAACGTCCCCTGAGGTGTGAAGGCGCGCAGAAACAGCTGATAAATTATCGGAGAAGGGGATGAAAGCATATATTTTTACCTTTTGAGCTTATTATATCTGTATGAATCCGAAGCCGCTGAGTCTCGCCGCCTTCGCGAGGAAGGCGCAGGCGGCGCCGTATGCGAGCACTAAATGATGAGGTCCGCCGCTCTCGCTGTAATCGCGGATCAGATCGGAAAGCGGAGTGTCCGGACGGAACCACCCGCATACCCTTCCCTTCCTGCGTGACGACTGCGGGGCGTCGAGCATCTCGCCGGTGATGACCGTCAGCGTGAAGCGATCACCCTCCTGAGGCGACAGCGATACCATGGCGGCCTTGCCGGGGCGCAGCGTCCCGGTCAGCGCCGATATCTTAAGCTCCGGGATCAGCGGCTCGTCGGCGAGACATATCACCGGCCTGCCGGACAGGCATCTCGGATTCACGCCGGCGCGGCAGGAGAGATACACCGTTCCGCCCTGCCAGTCGGGGCTGTACATCGAAACGGTCGTGCAGTCGCTGTACACTCCCATGAGCGCCGCGCAGAGCGACGCCGACATGAGGTCTCCCTCGCCCGACACTCCTATCCCCTCGCCCATCAGCTTCGACATCGCGAGCTGGGGAACATGCGGGAAGGGATTGTTCTTCGGCTGTGGGATGAAATTCATCGTCACCGCGTCGAGACGGTTGTCATGCGTCCAGCGGCGCAGACCGAGCCATACCCTTTCCGCCTCGATAAGCTCCTTTTTCTCAAGCCCGAGTCCGAATACCGCCGCGTCGGCGTCCGCCATGGCTTCCGCCTCCGACGGCTGGGCGTCGCCGAGCATCGAGTAGCGCCACGGGTCTCGCGTCAGATCGAATTTCACCTGCTCGATGCCGAGCAGCTCCTTCATCTTTCCGCCGCCGAGCTGTATATCGCCCATGCCGCGGAAGGGATCGCCGATGCTGCCGACCCGGGCCGAGCGCAGGCGCCTGCCGAGCTGAGCCGCCCGAACCGTCATCGCCGTCTCGGCGATGAAGCCGGGATCGTCCGGATGACCGGGGATGACGGTGAAATCCTTGCCGCTCCGCCGGAGCATGGCCGCGAGGTCCTGAAGCCCGAGCAGTCCCTGATTGTATATAAGCTCCGTCGTCGCCGAATCGAAGCCTATCGATCTGTCGGGCGTCGCAGCGAGAAGGATCACCGGCAGAGCGGTGCGGGACAGAGCGTAGACCGCCTCGAGCGACGGCGAATACGACAGCTCGAGCACGATAACGCAGTCGACTCCCTCCGTCTCGAATAGCGATACGGCGTCGTCCGCCTCCTCCTTTACCCGGCATACCGGGACGTTCACCGTCTCGATTCCGGCGTTGGCGATGCGGGATGCGATAAGCGCGTGAAAAGCCTCGGCTCCTATCCGCATATCCGGCTGAACGTCGTCGTACAGCCTCAGATACAGCGGAAGAAGCCCCGCTTTGGGTGTTTTCAGTGTGTCAAGCATCGCATATCCTCCCGTCAGCCTGATTTGCTCATGATAATATTATAACATCTGTTTCGCCTTATGTCAACATCAAATATCCCGGCTTTGCGATTTTGCTTCTTCGCCGTCTTGACAAAGGCGGCGCTTTGATGTATAATTTTTATGAAGCAAAGCGAAAAAAAGACAATACGGATACAACTCACTGAAATGCCGAAACCGGACACAATACTTGAGCTCGCCTGTCTCGCCGGGACGATGGTGATCCGCTGCGGGGGCGAGACCTCCCGCGCCGAGGACACGGTGCAGCATATATTCACCGCCGCCGGATATCCCGACTCTCAGATGTCGTGTCAGCCGACCGTGGTGACGCTGACGCTCGTCGGCGGCGGCGAGAGGATGACCATGGTAAGCCGCGTCGGGCCGAGAACGATAGACATGTCGCTGCTCGAAAAGGTAAACGCCATTTCGAGATCCTTTTCGGACGGGAAGACCGACGCCGATACGGCTCTCATGCGTCTGCGCGCCTTGGCTGAGCCGAAGCCTCCGGTATCTCTCAAAACGGCCGCCTGCTACGCGGCGGCGACGGCCTTTTCCGTCGCCGCGTTCGCGATGCTGTTCGGCGGGAATGCCGCCGACGCCGTCGCGGCCGGGATATGCGGGATGCTCGTATCGCTGATGCAGAGCGCCTTTTCGAGACTCGGACGCGGTTTCATCGACCAGTTCCTCGTCACCATGCTCGGAGGCGCGGTGATCGGAGCGCTGGCCGTTACGGCTGATCTTCTGACCGACGCCGTCTCGGTCCACCGCGTGATTACCGGTGCGATAATGCCTCTGCTGCCGGGTCTCGCTCTTACCGTCGCGATACGCGACACCATCGTCGGAGATCTCGTGTCGGGCGTTGCCCGGCTCGCCGAGGTCGTGATGACCGCGCTCGCTCTCGCCGGAGGGATGGGCGCCGCGTTGTACGTCTATATGCTGATATCAGGCTCCGACATCCCGGCGGAGATATCCCCAAAATCCGGGCTCACATTGGCTTACGCCGCACTGCTGCTGATATCCGGCTTCGCCGCGACGGCGTTCTATCAGCTTCCGTGGAACGCCCCGAAAAAGGCGGTGCTTCCGGCGGCCGCGGTAGGCGCCGTGACATACGCCGTCTTCGCCGCGCTCGATATCGCCGGACAGCGCTATCTCGGATATTTCGCCGCGACGCTGCTGGCGTCGGCAAGCTCGAGCCTGCTCGCAAGACGGCTGAAGATGCCGTCGACTCTGTTTCTCTTCCCCGGTCTCATCCCGCTCGTGCCGGGAATGGGTATATACGAGACGATGCTCTGCATAGTGAGAGGAGAAACGGTAAAGGCCATGACCATCGGCGGCGAGGTGCTGATCTGCGCCGCGCTGATGGCCTTCGCTGCGGCCATGGTTGGAGCGGTGACGGGGAAACATGTGAAATGAACTTTATATAAGTCTGTCAAAAAGTCATCATGACGATGATCCGCAGGAAAAATAAAAGGTGCGTAGTATGGACAGAAAAGTCGCCGTACAGGTGCAGTTCGACAAAGATTGCTCCGATGTGCTCAAAGCCGCGGCGAAAGCCGGCTTTGAAAGTGTCTCGATAGGCTTCGGATCGTACGAGGGCTTCGCCGCAGACGGATGGGAGAAAAAGATACGGCAGCTCAAGGAAGAGCTTTCAAATCTCGGTCTCACATGCGTCATGACCCATTCGCCGTATTACGATCTGCGTATATCCGCCGACGTCAGATATCCTGCGGTCGATATTTCAATGGAAAGATGTCTTGAGGCGACGGCGATGCTCGGCGCCGGGATAATGGCCATGCATCCGCGCGGATACTACCCGTCCGGGACACATGATTCCGGGGACAGGAGAAGTTACAACCTGAGAGGACTCATGCCGGACGATCCAAAGGGCTGCTTCTCGCTCGGGATCGAGGATATAGAACTTTCTTTCAGATACAATCTCGAATACTGGAAACCGCTTGCAGAGAGGGCGGTGCGGCTCGGATGCCTTATCGGCGTCGAGAATCTTCCGGTATTTCCGGGCTGGAGCATGACCTTCTTCTCAAGCGATCCCGACGCGCAGATAATGCTCATAGACGGTCTCGGGGAAGGCGGATGCGGAGTCTGGGATTTCGGTCACGCATACCTTACGGATAAAGGCGGCACGGAGCCGCTCAAAAAGGTCGGAAACCGGATAAAGGGTCTTCACGTCCATGACAACGACCTGTCGTCGGATCAGCATCTGATACCGTTCCTCGGCTCGATCGACTGGCACGGGCAGATCGACGCCCTGAAATCGACGGGATTTGACGGTTATATCACGCTCGAGCTTGCGTACAGGTGCGACGACCGTATCGGGAAATTCATGGAAGACGCGTACAGAGCCGCCTGTCGTCTCAACGATATGCTCAGGGTATAAAACCGGTGATATAATCAGGATGCTAAATCCTGAAAACGGAGGGGAACAAAATGAAAAAGCTCATCGTTATCTCAGCTGCTCTGCTTATAGCGCTGGCATCATGCTCTCAGGCAGTACAGGAAGTCTCCGACACAACGTCGGCTCCCGCCGGCACCGATGCCGATGAGACCGGCTCAGAGACCGAATCCCGCTATAAAGCCGACTATCTGCCCGAGGCAGATTACGGCGGATATCAGTTCAAAATAGTTGCTTACGACGAATACCCCGCCGATCAGCAGGAGGAGACAGGGAATCTGATTTCTGACGCGATATACCGGCGGAACCGCCTCGTCGAGGAACAGTTCGGCATAAACATATCCGAAACACGATACCCTTATGCGCAGTACAGTGACGTATATGGTCTGCTGAAAAAATCCGCGCTGGCGCAGTCGGATGAGTATGATCTCTACACCGTCGTTTTCCCGAATGCTTACAGCGGCATCATTGAGAAAGTCATTCCCCCCGCTTCCACATTGCCGATAATCGATATGTCGCAGCCGTGGTATTACAGACAGATCAACGACGGCATGGAGATAAACGGGATCACTCTCGCCGCATATACCGCCTTCGACAAATCCCCCGGAGGCCAGCTTATCATATTCAACAAGAGGATATCGGACGACCTTCATCTCGAATCGCCGTATTCCCTTGTCGACGGCGGGACATGGACATATGATAAATTCTATTCTATGGGAAGATCGGCTGTTCAGGATATAAACGGCGACGGCATGATGAACGAGGAGGACAGATTCGCCTTTATCGCTCCGATCGACGATATCACGGATATAGCGTATTACGGCAGCGGTCTCAAGCTCGTCAGATTCGGTTCAGGAGAGCCTGAGGTATCGCAGGACGAGAGGCTGTACACTATGTTCACCGAAATGTACGATTTCATGACACAGGGGAACATACTCACTCTGCCTCTGACCGCCGACGCCTTAACAGAAGCTTTGCGGTTGTTCAAAGCGGGACATTCGCTGTTCCAGAAGGCGAAAACCAGCATGTTGACACAGCTCGGTGATATGGAAGACGACTACGGTATCGTGACCTATCCGAAGATAAGCGAATCTCAGGAATCATATTACAACGGCATCGACGGCTCGCTCATCGCGCTGCCGAGCGCCGCGGCATCCGATCTTGAACGCACCTGTGTGATAAAGGAAGCGTTGGCGGTTGAGTCGATGAATATCTATTATCCGGCTTATTATGAGATCTCGCTGAAAAACAGGTATGTAAGAGACGAGGATTCGATAAGGATGCTCGAGATAATCACGCAGGCAAACACATATGACGTCGGCGCAGCGCTGGATTACACGGCGATACGCGGCCCATGGATGAATTGCCTTGAAAAGGGCAAAAACGATTTTGCCTCAGCTGTCGCCAAAAATCTGCCGAAGGCGCAGAAGGTAATAGACAAGCTGCTTTTGAACATCGAAGAAATCAAAGCCGGGATCGGCTGAGGAGCCAGAATTGCTGATATACATAATCCGTCACGGGGAAACAGATCTTAACGTAAAGGGAGTGGTACAGGGGTGGTATGACGAACCTCTGAACGAGAGCGGGCGCTTCCTCGCGGCAGAGACCGGGAAGCGCATGAAGGAAATAAGGTTCGACGGCTGCTTTTCCAGCCCGCTCAAAAGAGCGGCGGAGACGGCGGAGATCATATTGCGCGAGAGCGGGAACGATCTCCCGATAACCTTCGACGACCGCTTAAAGGAGATGTCCTTTGGCGAAAGAGAGGGGACTCACCTTTCCCCGGAGGAGACAGCCGTATTCAAGTCCGATCCGAGGCGTCTTCCCCGCTTTTCCGGCGGCGAGACGGCCGAAGAGGTGATACAAAGGACAGGCATGTTCCTCTCCGATCTCGCATCGAAAGGCGGAGACGGAAGATATCTCGTCTCGACTCACGGCTGCGCTCTCCGCTGCATGCTGAACCGGCTGTACGACGATCCCGGCGACTTCTGGCAGGGACATGTCCCGTACAACTGCGCCGTCAGCATAGTCGAAGCCGTGGGCGGAAAAGTCAGGCTCATTGCGAAGGACAAGATCTATTACGACGAAAGATATATAGTCGACCGCTACGCCGACCTGAGATAGGACGAAGAAAAGCGTTTCTTTTCCCGGAGACGCTTTTTTCTATTGACGATTGTCATCCGCCGTGGTATAATAGTAGAAAATAGAGAATATGCCCATATGCCGAAAGGAATAAATCATGTCACAGTTCAAATCTGACGCCAAATACGCTATGGTCGCGCCGTCATCCATGGGCGTGCGCATCTGCCCGCCGTCTGGACAGCCGGTCCAGTCGGGCGATCTTTTCATGATGCAGGCGACATCGGCCGAGACGAATGTGCTGTCGATACCGTCGTATCTCGGCATGAAAACGAAGGTGCTGACCGCGTTCGTCAAGGGCAGCCCGATCGCCGACTACATCAAGCGCAACCTCCGCTCGCGCGGCATGGAATATGACGGTCCCGAGGTGGAGCAGGGCGGTCCGTGGGGCTACCGCCATCAGTTCAACATCGGCGACTCCGGCTACGGGAGCCGCGGACCGCGCGTATGGAACGACCGCGCCGGAGAGGTGGGTCGCACCCTCGACGCGAAAAACTACGATCTCGACAAGCTGTTCGGCGAGGACGGGGTATCGGTGCTCCATATGTCAGGCCTGATCGCCGCCCTGTCGCCTGAGACAACTAAATTCTGCCTTGAGCTCGCCCGCGCCGCTCACAGATACGGCACCTCGGTCAGCTTTGACCTCAACTACCGCGCCTCCTTCTGGATCGGCCGCGAGGACGAGCTTAGAGCCTCCTTCACCGAGATAGCCTCCATCGCCGACGTGCTCGTCGGGAACGAGGAGGACTTCCAGCTCGCTCTCGGCGTCAAGGGTCCCGAGGCCGGAGGAAAGGACATCGCCAAGATCGACAGCTTCAAGGCCATGATAGGCGAGGCGAAAAAGCAGTTCCCGAACGTCAAGGTCTTCGCGACGACGCTCCGTCAGGTCGTGAACGTGAACACCCACATCTGGGGCGCCATCATGCTCGCCGGTGACGAATGGCATATCGCCGAGCCGCGCGAGATACATGTGCTCGACCGCATCGGCGGCGGTGACGGCTTCGTCGGAGGCATGCTCTACGCCATGCTGAAGGACTGGGAGCCGGAGAAATGGGTCCAGTTCGGCTGGGCTACCGGAGCTCTCGCCACCACCTTCCTCACCGACTACGCTCAGCCCTCCGACGAGGATATGGTCTGGAGCGTCTGGAAGGGCAACGCGAGGGTCAAGAGATGACGCAGCTGCGTGATCCCATAAACGGCGACTCCGCTTCGGTATTCGCCGAAAAGATCGGCCTGCCGCCCGAATATCTCGCGGCGGCGGAGCCGATCGCCCTGCGGCTGCTCGCCGAGCGCTCCGGCGATATCGCGCGGCTCATAGATGATCCGAAGGCGAGGAGCGCGGAGAATGTCCACGCGGCAGCCGAAGGCATCGAAAAAGATCCCGATCTCGGGATGCTTGCCGTCGGCCTTATCCTCTGCATGGACGCCCACCGCCTGTACAGCAGCCGCGGGATCGACGACGGGATATATTACGCGTCGGTGCGTGAGCTCACGGTCTGGGCGAAGACATGCGAGCGGGAGACCGGGCACATCGGCTTTTACGAGTGGGGATGGCTCACGAACTTTCTCACCGCGTCTATCGTCCGCCTCGGAAGGCTGGAATTCCACCGTGTGCCCTTCCGTGACGGCGAGCCGTATGAAAAACGCGGCGTGACCGCGAAGCCTGGAGATACGGTTATCAACATCCATGTGCCGGAGGACGGGCCGCTCGCCCCCGACGCCGTGCGGGAAGCGTTCATTTGCGCGTACAGATATTTCGGCTGCTCCGGGACCGCCGTCTTCGTCTGCGAGTCATGGCTGCTCTGGCCGGGAAACTACGAATTTCTGCCGGAAAGCTCAAGGATCAGGGCCTTCATGGATCTGTTCGATATCATAGACCGCGAGGACAGGAAAAACTCGGGCGATCTGTGGCGGGTGTTCGGACGCCGGAAGAGCTACGATCCCGCTTCCCTCCCCCGCGACACTGCCCTTCGCCGCGCGATGGCCGACTATCTCGCCGCTCATGACAGCGTGACAGGTTACGGCTACGGAGTCGCCCTGTTCGACGGCACCGATTTCGTCAGATGAGTGTGAAAAAACGACATTCAATATAGCACTGATAAGTATCTGTTTATTGTCACCGCAAAAAATGTTTAGTACTAATGTTATCTCAACTTTGTAAATATTATTTAAACTGCCTACACCTTGAAGAAAAAGACGGCATATCTATTCCAATAATATCAAAAGAATATTGTGAGATAGATAATTTGACATTGGCAAATATACCATCTGCTGCACTCAATATTATATCAGATCCACATTCAAACAGTTTTATTGGTTATCCAATTCTTTTAGTTGCCAACGCTGATAAAGGTACAACTATTATTCCGCTTTTTATAATACCGATTATTATAGGCGATTTCGGAGAGATAGAAAAAATAAATCATCTCAGCATAAATCCCGCGTTTATAGAAGCCATGCGAGGAATTGGAGAAGAAAGCTGTGAAGATGCATTATACGATGTTTTAGAGTTGGAAAAAACGTTAAATCTCGATAATCGCACTATAATAACATCGATGATATTGTAAATGAGCTTTTTGCAATAAAAAAATGGAAATGTTTCAATAAAAAAGCATTTCCTGTTAATATAGTTTCATCTGACTTAACTATCATTCCAGACACAGGCGTTTTCAACAAAGCAATCGTTTTCTCGAAAAACAAGCTGCAATATACAGCAGGACTTGCTGAAGAGCTAAAGAAACTTTCAGATTTAGCCTGTTCTGATATTGAGGGAACATCACTATATTCATTTCTATATGGTTGTAAGAATTTCTCTGGCAGTGACAAAACACTTTTAGAAGTACTACCATTAAATTCGGACCAAAAGGAAGCGGTAAATCATGCCTTATCATCTCCTATAACAGTTGTGACTGGACCTCCCGGTACAGGAAAGTCTCAGGTGATCAGTGAGATAATAATCAATTCTTTATTCAACGGTCAAACTGTTCTATTTACAAGCAAAAACCATAAAGCAGTAGATGTAGTTGTAGAAAGACTTAATTCTTTGTCTAATACTCCTCCTATCCTAAGATTAGGTGATGAAAATTCACTTTTTGATAGAAAACTACTTGAATATTTAGAAAAGTTGACCGATCCTTCCACAGTCTTCGATGAAGATTTGAAAATCAAGAAAGATAAATATATCGCATTATCAAATTCATATAATTCTTCTCTTGAAATCAAATCCAAAATTATAAAATTTAGAAATCAGATTGATGAGGCAGAAAATAAAATATGTAATACCAATAATCCTTACAGAACAGTAATCAACAACACAAATATAGATTATATATCAGAGTTAAAATCATCTTTTGAAAGCACAAAAAAATCATATTATTTGTCATTTAAAGAAAATCAGGAATCATTATTAAAGAAACTGCTCTGGTTCCATTATAAAAAAGTGAATACAACAAAATTTAATGATGATTTAGAACATCTAACATCATTGTTGGAACACTATAATATTAAGCCAGCAGTTATTGATAAATCATACTTTGATAAACTATCAAATGAAATAAATAAAATCGAGGAGATTTGCAATTACAAAAAATCCCTTTCAGAACTCAATAATTTAGCTGAACTTGAAACTGTAGACAGCGACCTGATTAAAATCAAAAAAGATCAGATTGATTTAGCCAAAGAAATATGGGATTTGCATTTAAAAACTTTGGAGCTTCCTCCGGATCTCAAACAATGGATTGGTAATATTATCAGTGATTTAAAGTTAGGAAATCCAGTTGACGTGAGCGCTGTTTTCAAAACTCTTTCTCATTATATGCCATGCATTGCCGTTACTTCGCTCAGACTAAAAAGTCAATTACCGTTTACAAAAGCAATGTTTGATATTGCTGTTATCGACGAAGCAAGTATGTGCGATATAGCATGTGTTCTCCCAGTGTTATACCGAGCTAAAAAAGCCGTGATTATAGGAGATTCTAACCAGCAAAACATATAACAACTATACTACCCTCTCAGGATAGAGAACTCATCAAAAAATACTCAATTAAACCGATTTGGGCCTATTCTGTGAATTCTTTGTTTGATGTCGCAAAAAACAACACAGATAAACTGCTGTTTCTCAGAGATCACTTTCGAAGTCATAAAGATATTATTTCGTTTTCTAACGATACATTTTACAAAGAAAATTTGCGAATAGCAACATCATATGACAAACTTAATAAACCAGATACTGTAGATTACGGTATAACATGGAAAGACGTTACTGGTAAAACCGAACGTTCTAAAAATGGGAGCGCTTATAATGAAACTGAGATAGCAGAAATTCTAAATATACTTAAAAATGAAATATACGATAATAAATTTGAAGGAAGCGTTGGAATAATAACTCCATTCAAATTACAGGCACAATATATAAGAGAGAGTATTAGTAAAAATCCAAATTTGAGCTATTATCTTACTGTGAAAAATAATCTGATTGTAGATACCGTTCATAAATTTCAGGGTGATGAGAAAGATATAATTATATTCTCAACAGT
>CAMJPL010000028.1 GCA_946407735.1 uncultured Clostridia bacterium | reverse complement strand
GTATCGCTGATCCCGTACAGAGTTCAGACAGATGAAAAGACCGGTGCGGTCGAGATCCGCAGTCTGCTGTGGGCATGCAGAAAGACCCCGCCTGAAGAGGGCGAGGAAAAGGGCAGCTATGCCTTTGCCGTTCCTCCGTCCGGACTGGACTATGAAGAGGCAAAAGACTCGCAGTGATTAAGCATTGACATTCACCGTCATATCGATCCGCTTTAGTTGACAGATCAAGCCTTGTGCCGTTACGGCATGAGGCTTTTTTATAGTACGCCCGAAATGTGCGATAGCTTGGTGGTGAAAATCAACTACATGTCTGACGGAATTTGAAGGAAGCCGTAGACAAAGTTCCGAGCCGACGAACAGGAATCGCATATCCTGCCCGAATTTTTCAGATGATCGTTACAGTCTTGGAAAAGCGCTCTTTGCGCGTTTTTTTGTCGTTACATAAAGCAAAGCGAAGCAGTCTGCTGCCGGACACCCTCTTTTTTCTTCCGCCTCCCGAAATATACGCTTGCAAATGACTGCTCGATATGATATAATATGATCTGAAAACAGAAAACGGAGATCTGTGGCATATGGAAAGATACGGAACACTCTATAACAAACGATACTGCTGTGAGATATTCGGCGTCAAAAAGACGGCGTATTACATATATCCGAGGGAAAAGCTCATTTCGGAGCCGATCTTCCCTTATTTCGTGCTTGACGGCGGCGCGTTTCATTTTGCGAACGACATATTCGGCACCGTAAACAGCGACGAGATGCTGCCTTCCATCATGGACGGCAGTCTCATGGACGTCTTCCGCGTAAAAGGCGGCGGCAGCTATGAGTGGGAGCGGTCGTTCGAGTACACCGATGGAACCGGATTCAGGAAAAAATACGAATGGCAGATATGGCCGCAGCGCCTTTACATGACGATACCGCTGGCGCACGCCTTCCTTAGGACCGGCGACAGAAGATACGCCGACAGATGGCTCGATATCGTGCGCGGCTGGGATAAGGCTCACCCATATCAGCCATTCGATCCGTCGGTCCATTACATAAAGACGGATATGGTGTGGCGTGACATGCAGGCGGCGTGGAGGACTCTGTCGCTGCTGCACGGGCTGTTCATGCTCCAGGACGCGCCGTTTGACAAAGAAGACTGGGAATACCTGTATTCCTTCATCCGTCTTCACGCCGGGCATCTGCTCGAGGAATCGAAGTATGAGCTTGAGATAAAGCACGCGCAGAACCATGTGCTGCAGAAGGGAGTCGCCCTGATCATGGCGGGCGTCATGTTCCCGGAGCTTGAGGACAGTGCCGAGTACATAAAATACGGCAGGGAAACCGTCATGATGAACCTCAGAGGCGCGATATACGACGACGGCGGCTCCGACGAGGACAGCCCGAGCTACAGTCATTTCATCGCCCGGCTTTATCTTGAAGCGCTCCTGCTTCTCAAAAACAACGGTCTCGGCGACACGGATGAGCTCGAACGCTCCGTAATAAAGCAGTATGAATGGCTCCGGCAGTGCGTCGCCCCGAACGGCACCGCGCTCCGGATATCCGATTCCTACGGGATGGACGCATTATCGGATATCAGACGCGTGTCGGAGCTTATTCCGCTTGAGCTCGGTGAAAAGAAGGACAGCGTCCTGATGCCGGACAGCGGCATGGCGGTCATGCGCCGCGGAGAACTCAGCCTGTTCGTCGACTCGATGGAATACAAAAGCGGGCATCAGCATGCCGGCAGGCCGCAGTTCCTTCTTTATTACGGCGCCGATCCGATCATCGTCGACGCCGGATGCTGCAGCTATGACAGATGGGAGTTCTACCTTCCGCTGAAAGACCCGTCGTATCACAATATCGTGTACGCCCTCGAATGCGACAGCCATGACATAAAATGCTCGCCGAGGATCACTGAGTTTGACCCGGAAAGCGGCGCGATATCGACGGAGGCGGAGATATCCTTCGGCGGATACCGTTATATGTGGCGCAGAAGGATCGTCATATCCGACGGCGGCATCGTTATCTCCGATCACGCAGAGTCTGACGCCGAGCTTCATTTCCGCTCGAGACTGTTCATCGGAAGACACGACATGAATGTCATATCACCACGATCGGTCCGCGTCATGTCGGACGATATGATCGCGTCGCTCGGCAGCGCACAGCCGCTCACCGCCGAGCTTATGCCGGTCATGAACGACAACAACAAGATCGACTACGCCGAGGTGCTGCAGTCGGACATCTGCGGAAAAAGCTATGATAACCGCGTCGAGCTGAGGTTTGAGAAAAGATAAATGGAGCATGTTTTCAAAGGAAGGTTCATAACTCTTCCCGAATATTCGGACGCCGTTCCGGTCGACGTCTTTCACAGACAGCTTGAGAAAAAGGAGATAAAATCGGTCGTCCCGCGCGATCTCCATATACTGTACCGCGCCCGCTTCAACGCCGCCGCCGGAAAAAGGACGCTCATCTATATCACCGCCGACGATTATTACAAGCTGTACATAAACGGCAGATACGCCGGACAGGGTCCGGCCCCGGCCTTCCATTTCAGGTATTATTACAACGTCATCGACATATCCGGGCTCGTGCATGACGGAGAGAACGTTATCGCCGTGCATACCCTGTATCAGGGCATGATAAACAGGGTATGGGTGAGCGGCGACGACAGGCTCGGGCTGATATATGACATAGTCTGCGGAGACGAGACGGTATCGAAGAGCGGCGAGTCGGTCCTCTGCCGCCTGCACGGCGGCTTTGAGCCGATTTCGACTGTCGGCTATTCGACCCAGTTCATGGAGCGTTACGACAGCTCGTCTCCCGAGACGGGCTTCGAAGCTCCGGAGTTTGACGACAGCTCATGGCAGCATGCGGCTGTCTGCAGGCATGACGACAGGACACTCATGGAGCAGCCGTCGAAGCCGCTCTGCCTCGAGCAGATCCGTCCCGCCGCCGAAAGCGTGAGCGGAAACAGGATCACCTTCGATTTCGGCTCGAATTATGTCGGATATCTTTCAGTCAGAGCGAAGGGGAAGAAGGGCGACAGGATCATCCTCAGATTCGGTCAGGAGCTCGACGATGACGGCAGGACGAGATTCGTCCTCCGCTCGAACTGCCGGTACGAGGAGGAATGGCTGCTGTCCGGCGGAGACGACATCCTCGACGAATTCGACTACAAATCCTTCAGATACGCCGAGCTTGAGCTGCCCGAAGGCGCCGTGATATCCGACGTAAAGCTCATCTCGAGGCATTACCCGTTCGGGCTGAGGCGCGTATGCGAGAATACCGATCCCGATCTCGTCAGGATATGGCGGCTGTGCGTGAAGTCTCTTGAATACGGCGTCCAGGAGGTTATCCAGGACTGCATGGACAGGGAGAAGGGACAGTATCTCGGCGACGGATCGTTCACATCTTGCGCTCTGGCGGTGATAACCGGCGATCTGTCGATAATGGAGAAGCTGATAGACAACGCCTTCGACACCGCCTTCATAAACCGGGGTCTCATGACCTGTTCGCCCTGCTCGATGATGCAGGAGATAGCCGAATATGTGCTGATGCTACCCCATCTTCTTCATGCCCATACCGTGCTCAGCGGCAAAACCGATTTCGTTTCACGGTATTATGACAGGATGACAGACGTCCTCGATTATTACAGAGAGCGGTACGAGAGGGAAGACGGTCTTTTGCACGATCTTGATAAATGGTGCGTCGTGGACTGGCCGTCGGAGGCGAGAGACGGCTACGCCTTCGATCTCACCGAGGGTCGGGTCGCAGTCGGCACCCACAGCGTCATTAACGCCTACTGGTACGGCGCCGTGAAGGCGGCGAACCGTCTCGCGTCGCTGCTCGGGCGGAAAGAGTACCGTGACGATTCGTACCTGCGGGACGCGTATTTAAAGGCTTTTTACGACAAAGACAGGCATGTCTTCTGCGATCTCCCGGCGGGAGTGGAAAACGACGCCGAGAGACACAGCGCGCTCCCGTCAAATGCCTTCGCTCTGTGCTTCGGACTCTGCCCCGACAAGGAGACGGAGGACGAGATCGTTTCCCGCATAATATCCGCTCCGGCCGGGAGGATGGCGTTCTTCGGCACCTTCGCCGCTCTCTGCGGACTTAAGCGCACAGGCAGGGACGATCTCGCTATGAAGCTGATAAAGGACGACGGCAGATGGCTCAGGATGATGCGTGAGGGCGCTGAGGTGACGTTTGAGGCATGGGGAAAAGATCTCAAGTGGAACACATCTCTGTTCCATCTCTGCTATACATATCCGGTCCTGTTCCTCTGCGATTGGGGCATGGAGAAGCTGTTCGTCTGATCAGGAACAAAGCGTTCGATATATGAGGTGTCGCCATGAGACTTTCAGTATCCGATTATCTTCTGAATAAGATCGATCTTTCGCTTGACGGGCTTTCGCAGATACCCTCGCTGATAAATGCCGGGGATATCGCCGGAGCCGAGCGCTGCTACGCCGATTTCGTCCGCTCGCATCTCATGCCGGAGAGATATTTCAGGCTTCCGTATTACGCGCAGGAAAACGTCTGGAAATCCGCGGATGAGACCGAGGAGGACGTCTATAAGCGCCTTCTGCACAACGAGGTCATGTCCTGCTCCTACATGCATGACTTCGGCGACAAGGGGATAGGATGGGAGGAAAATCCCACTCCGAACCACTATAACGAGTGGACGTGGCAGCTGAACCGTCACCATGAGTTCCGGCTGCTCGGACATCTTTACCGCGAGACCGGCGACGAGGAGATAGCGCGCCTGTTCGTCAGGATGTTCACGTCGTGGCGTGACGCCACCGTCTGCCCCGACGACGCGCCGGGATACGCCACCCTGTCGTGGCGCACCATCGAGATAGGCATACGTCAGACGAAGAACTGGCACTACGCGATCCACGCGTTTTACCGTTCTCCCGAGCTATCCGACCACTTCATCTGCGACTTTTTCGCCTCGATGTGGGAAAACGGATGGCGGCTCTACAACCATCCGACAAGCAACAACTGGCTCATTATGGAGATGACTGGTTTGTTCCATATCGGGCTTCTGTACCCGTGGGTAAAGGACGCCGGAAAATGGAAGGACTTCGCAATCACGAGCCTGATACGCGAGATGGACAGGCAGGTCTATCCCGACTGCTTCCAGGTGGAGCTGTCCACCGGATATCACATGGTCGTCGCCGAGAACTGTCAGACCATCACCGATACATGCCGCGTGATGGACGAGCCCGTCCCCGAGCCGCTTCTTCGCGGCATCGAGCATGTATATGATCTCTATCCGAAGCTCGCCGACCCGTCGATGCATACGCCGTCGCTAAACGACGGCGGGCATATGGACGTGTCGGATGTATGCAGGAAGGCGCTGCAGCTTTTCCCGGACCGTCAGGATTACATATATTTCGCCAGCGGCCGAAAGGAGGGCACGCCGCCCGATTTTACCGACATCGTGCTCCCTTACAGCGGGATGGTCGTCTTCCGCGACAGCTGGGAGGAGGACAGTCAGTGGGCCTTCTTTGAGAGCGCGCCGTTCGGAGCCGGGCATCAGCATGAGGACAAGCTCAGCTTCCTCCTTTACGCTTACTGCCGCGACATGCTGAAGGACACAGGAAACTTCGCCTACGACTCGTCGAAGATGAGGCGTTATGTCCTTTCCACCGAGTCGCACAATACCGTGCTCGTCGACGGCATGGCGCAGAACAGGCGCAAAAATTACCGATGGAAGGACGACGACATAAGCAGGCTGTCTGATCTCTGGGTGAAGCTCGGCCCTGATATCGACCGCGCCGGCGGCGTATATGACGAAGGGTACGGTCCCGATCTTCTCGGCGTCGTTCATAGGCGAACCGTGAATAAGATCAAGAGCCGCCCGCTCGGTCTCGGGATATTCTATATAATCACAGACGTGATGACGTCGCCGGACGGGCAGGAGCACAGGTACGACGCCCACTGGCAGCTTGAGGACGTCACGTATTCCGCCTCCGCCGCGCGCCGGTCGGAGATATCCGGCGCAGACTATCTCGCCAAACCCGTCAGCGGCAGCAGGATAACCGCCGATTACGGCGGCGGCGTCACGCTCACGCTGCTTTCCGGAGCAAATTACACGGTGCGCTGCGGCAGCTTCGATCCCTTCGTCGGCTGGAGGACGCCGAACATACCGGCTCCGGCGGTAGATTTCACGGCTTTCGGCGCGTCAGCGAGGATCGTGACGGTGCTTTATCCGTCCGATTCTGGATGCCCGATAGGATCGGTGGAATACGATGAGTCGTCGGAGGACGGGATCGTTACAATAAAGACGGAATACGGAGATATCGTATTCGACGGAGAAAAAGTTACGGCGTAAAGCCGCGGAGGTATGAAATGAACGGCAGGGAATGGTTCAAGCAGGCGAAATTCGGCATGATGATCCACTGGGGGCTTTATTCGCTCCCGGCTGGCGAATGGAAGGGCCGGAGGATGGATGAGATCGGGGAATGGTGCCAGCAGTATTTCAGGATACCCAACAGCGAGTACGGACAGCTCGCCCATATCTTCAATCCCATATTATTCAATGCCGAGGAATGGGTGAAGCTGGCGAAGGACGCCGGAATGAATTACATGGTCTTCACGTCGAAGCATCACGAGGGCTTTGCCATGTATCACTCGAAGGTGTCGGACTACAACATCTGCGACGCGACTCCGTTCGGGCGTGACGTGCTCGCCGAGCTCGCCGAGGCCTGCTATAAGCACGGGCTTAGGCTTGGGCTCTATTACTCGCAGGAGCTCGACTGGCATGAGCCGCACGGAGGCGGCGTGTCGAGGGGAAAGACCTGGTGCGGCGGAAAGGCGTACTGGACGAACAACTGGGACTTCCCGGACGACGCGCACAAGGATTTTTCGATCTGCTTCAGAAACAAGATAAAGCCGCAGGTAGAGGAGATACTCAGAAACTACGGCGATCTCTGCCTCATATGGTTCGATACCCCCGCCGATATTACTCCTCAGCAGAGCGACGAACTGTACGACATGGTGAAGAAATATCAGCCGCAGTGCCTTGTCAATTCCCGTATCGGCAACGGCAGAGGCGATTATTCCTCAGCCGGCGACAACGAGATACCGGATGACGACAAGGGAGATCAGCTGTTCGAGACCCCGGCCACTCTCAACGACACATGGGGATACAAGTCGTTCGACAACAACTGGAAATCCGCCGCGAGGGTCAGAGAGATAAAGGAGCATCTGAATTCAAGGGGGATAAACTATCTTCTCAACGTCGGACCCGATTATCTCGGACGGATCCCCGCCCCCGCCGCGGATATCCTGCGCGAGGTCGGAGGAAACTGATCCTTTCAGATCAAAATATATGTGAAAACGCCTGAATGACGCGGAGGAAGGTTTGACATATGCTTAAGATACTGTTCACGGGAGATGTCTGCTTCAAGGTGCAGCATGAGATGGACGAAAACATGGCGCAAAGCGTGCTCGCAGAATGTCTTCCCGTCTTTGAGAGCGCCGATCTCAGAGTGATGAATCTCGAGACGCCGCTCGCGCCGGAGGGTATGGGAGAGCCGATACCGAAGGCGGGGCCGAATATAATCGGCCGCCCGCAGAATCTCGGATTCCTAAAGGCCGCCGGATGCGACTGCGCGGCGCTCGCTAACAACCATACCCGCGATTTCGGGCATGAGCCGCTGATGAACACGATAAAGCTCCTCGACGAAGCCGGGATCGCCCATCCGGGAGCCGGAAGGGACATAACCGAGGCTTACAAGGCGTGGAGGGTCGGGAAAAACGGCGTCAGGCTTTCGATTATATCCATATGCGAGAACGAGTTCGGCATCGCCGAGCGCAGCCTGTCAGGCACGGCGGGCTATAACCTCAACCGTCTCGCCGGACAGATACGCGAGGAAAGGCTGGCGTCGGACAAGGTCATCGTCTTCTGCCACGGCGGCAACGAGTACAACCCGCTCCCGTCCCCGGGATGCCGCGACAGATACAGGCTGATGACGCGCCTCGGCGCCGACGCCGTCATAGCCGGACATACCCACTGCCCGCAGGGCTTTGAGTATTACGAAGGAAAGCCTATCGTTTACAGCATGGGCAATTTCCTGTTCAAATACGCCGGCAGCATGCCGAAATGCTGGTATTACGGCTATATGACCATGATGACGATAGACGGCGGCGGTATAAAAGTCGAGCCGATACCGTACACATTCGACGAAGACGGCACGAAGATAACGCTGTTCTCCGGCGAAAAGCTCGACACCATGCTCGGGTATCTGAAAAAGCTGTCGGATATCATACCGGACGACGATCTGATGGACAACTACTATGACGGTTGGTGCTGGATCCAGAGGAATTTCCTCAAGGATCTTTCGGTAAAGGACGAGTATTTCGATCCCGACAACGGCCCCGTCAACTGCAAAGCCCTGTACAACAGGCTCATCTGCGAGGCGCACTGCGAGCTCGTCGGCAACATGACGAAGCTGATATTCTACGGAAAACTCAGGCACGCCGAAAGCTGGGCGGCGGAGCTTGAGAAGCTCAGGATCGACAATATATGCGATAGGCTCGAAGCATGAATACGACGGTTCATAACGATATCGCCGACAGGCGGGCGGAAGAGATAAAAAGCCGCGTTTACGGCGCCGCGAACCCGCCGGCGGCGGGAAAGAGTTATTATATAAGCGCCGACGGCGACGACTCGAACGACGGTCTTACGCCCGGCACCGCCGTCTCGACCCTACGCGCGCTCGAAAAGCTGAGACCGGAGCCGGGATCGACGGTGCGGTTCAGGCGCGGGGATATATGGCGGGGCGGATTTACCGCCGCGCCCGGCGTCAGATATACGTCATACGGCGAAGGCGATAAGCCCGTCATATGCGGCTCGCCGTACGACGGCGCGTGCGAAGGCGGCTGGACTGAGGTCTTTCCCGATGTCTGGCGGTATGATCTCGCTCTGAACGATGACTGCGGCGGGATCGTCTTTGACGGCGGCCGGTATCACGGGTACAAGCGTGTCGTCAGCTGGGAGAGCGGCAGTCCTGTCGACAACGTCTCCCGTGAGCCGTTTCGGGGGTATTTCGATCTTACTGAGGATCTTTCCTTCTGGCACGATCTCGGCAGGGAGAATATACACAGCGACGGCGGAGGCTTCGTCTATCTCAGATCGGAGCT
This sequence comes from uncultured Clostridia bacterium, assembly GCA_946407735.1. Taxonomy (GTDB): domain Bacteria; phylum Bacillota; class Clostridia; order Oscillospirales; family CAG-272; genus JAAZGC01. The sequence continues at coordinate 32,080 of CAMJPL010000028.1, read as the reverse complement.
CGGCGATCCGTCGAAACGGTTCGGCAGGATAGAGTTCCTCACGAGAAAACACGGTATCACGATAGGCGGGGACGGCGTCACGATAGACGGGTTCTGCGTGATGTACTGCGGGGCTCACGGCATAGCCGCCGGGACGGTGAAAGGCCTTACGGTAAGAAACTCCGTCGTCGGATGGATCGGCGGCGGTATACAGTATTACAGATCCGGCCGCCCGGTGCGCTTCGGCAACGGGATAGAGATCTACGGCGGATGCGAGGATTACACGGTGGAAAACTGCCATGTGTTCCAGTGCTATGACGCCGGCGTCACCTTCCAGTATTCATCCGGCGGCGACGCGGATGTATATATCGACAGAGTCGCCTTAAAGGACAACCTGATCGAGGACTGCGTCTATTCGGTGGAATATTTTCTCGGAAAGCCGGACACAGCCGATGCCGACAGGCAGATGCGGAATATCACGATATCGGGCAGCGTGATGCGCCGCGCCGGTTACGGATGGGGAATACAGCGTCCCGACAAGCTGACGCCGGCGCATATAAAATCATGGGATCATCAGAACAGGCTGACCGGGAGCTTTGAGATAAGGGACAATATCTTCGATCTGTCGAGGCATATGATGCTGCATATAAGCGCCGAAAGGGAGGAGTGGCTGCCGTCTCTTGAAGGTAACACCTATATCCAGTTTGACGGAGCCGACTTCGGCAGGATCGGAGCCGGACCGACTTCGATGACGGGTTACGGACGCCGTATCAGCTGCGGCATTGACATCGGGAAGGAGACGTTCATCGTGCTCTGATCTCCGGCGGCATAAACGCCGCTTAATGTGCCGGGATCATAAAAATTAACAATAATCGCTTGCATTGTTCGGCACGGATGAGTTATAATATTCAACGTAGCTTATCTTCATATTCCGGAGGCGACCACATTGATGCATAACGCGATAAACTATCTTTCGGCGGACACAGCTAGCGCCATGACCGGGTTCTCAAGCTGGACCACCCTGATAATGCTGGCGATCGTCGCAATCGTATTCTATTTCTTCCTCTACCGCCCGCAGAAGAAGCAGGAGCAGGAAACGAGCTCCATGCGCAACAACCTCGAGGTAGGCGATGAAGTGACGACCATCGGAGGCATTATCGGAGCCATCGTTTCGATGAAGGGCGAGACCGTCACGATCGAGACCTCTGCCGACCGCACGAAGATCCGTGTCATGCGCGATTCCATCAGATCGGTCGACGTTCCGGTGCATCCGAAGGAGGACACGTCGGCGCAGAAGGCCAAGAAGCCTGAGAAAGCCGACAAATCCGAAAAAGCCGACGGCAAGGACGGCGGCGAAAAGAAGTAAAAAAACAATTTCGTGAGGTATAATACAATGAAAAACATCAAGACTCTCAATAAGTCCACCTACGCCAAGAAGTCCCTGAACGCCGGCTGCGGCGAGTGCCAGGCTTCCTGCCAGTCCGCCTGCAAGACCTCCTGCACCGTAGCCAACCAGAAGTGCGAGAAGGCCGACAAGAAGAACTCCAAGTGAGATCGATCCCGGCGTTATAAATCAAAAGAAAGGGGACTTTCTTAAGAAAGTTCCCTTTAATGATATTTGAGGTATCCAATGCTGCATCAATACGAACTCAACGGATATAATATCGCTCTCGACAGCTCGTCCGGCGCGGTGCATGTGCTGACCGATAAGGCCGCGAAGGTTTTGAAGACGCTGACGCCTCCGCTTTCGGAGGAATGTCCCGCCATGTGGGCGGATGATCCCGAAGCCGTCGACTGCTATAAGGAGCTTTATCAGCTTTACCTCGACGGCACGCTGTTCTCGGAGGATATGGAGATAGCGGAATCCGGATATGTCAGCGGACTTATAAAGTCGATGTGTCTTCATGTCTCCCACGACTGCAACATGCGCTGCAGATACTGTTTCGCCGGGACCGGCGATTTCGGGCGCGGAAGGCAGCTCATGGACCTTGATACCGGCAAAAAGGCGATCGACTTCCTGCTCCGCGAATCCGGGCCTCTCAAGAATCTGGAGCTCGACTTTTTCGGCGGCGAGCCGCTTCTGAATTTTGACGTTGTGAAGCAGCTTGTCGCTTACGGACGTCAGGAGGAGGCGAAGCTGGGCAAGAACATCCGCTTCACCATTACGACGAACGGCGCTCTGCTCGATGACGACAGCATTGACTTCATAAATAAGAACATGTCCAACGCCGTGCTGTCGGTGGACGGCAGAAAAGAGGTGAACGACCTCAACCGCCCGTTTGAGGACGGCAGCGGGTCATGGGACGTCATCATACCGAAGTTCAAAAAGCTCGTCAAGGACAGGACTGCCGACTGGTATGTCCGCGGCACATACACAAGGGACAATCTTGATTTCGCCGAGGACGTCCTCTGTCTTGCCGACGAGGGCTTCGATCAGATCTCGGTGGAGCCTGTCGTGCTCCCGGAGTCATCGCCGATGGCCCTGAGAGAGGAGGATCTTCCGAGGATATGCGCCGAGTACGAGCGTCTCGCCGTCGAGATGGACAAAAGACGCCGCGAGGGAAGAGGCTTTACCTTCTTCCACTTCATGATCGATCTTGACGCCGGTCCGTGCGTCTACAAGCGGGTGAAGGGCTGCGGATGCGGCGCCGAGTATGTGGCCGTTACGCCGGCAGGCGATGTCTATCCCTGCCACCAGTTCGTCGAATACCCCGAGTATAAGATGGGCAATCTTCACGACGGGACGCTCGACAGAAAGATCCAGCGTTCGTTCATGCGGTGCGCCATCGCGAAAAACGAGCACTGCAAAAACTGCTGGGCGAAATACTTCTGCGGCGGCGGCTGCGCGGCGAACAACTACGGCTTCCATCACGATATAGAGAAGCCGTATGAGCTCGGCTGCGAGATCGAGCGCAAGCGCGTCGAATGCGCGATAATGCTGAAGGCCGCCGAAGCGGCGGACGCCGGGGAAGAATAAAGAATATATAATACCGCGCCTTTGCCAAAGCTTTTATGAAAAGGTGGGGTGCAGGGGAGGGGGAAACTGTTTTCCCGAAAAGGGTTTTCCTTCCCCTGCATATAGTGATATTAATTACAGAACAGTATAAAACGGCGGGACGCTGATTACGCGTCCCGTCTTTTATTATATCATCTCGCTGTACGCTCCGAGGAACTTCGCGTTGTAACGGCCGGTTATATCGTTTACCACCGCGAGCTCGGCGTCGGAATAAACGCTCGCCTGAAACTCGAATATGAACTGATACTCGAAATCGCATCCCGGGATCGGAACGCTTTCCAGCTTGGTGAGATTGATCCCGGCAGCCGCGAACTCGGCTATCAGATAATACAGAGATCCCGGCTTATGCGGCAGGGAGACGATCATGCTCATCTTGTCGGCTCCGGGATATATCTCCGGCGATTTCGAGACGCAGACGAATCTGGTATGATTGTTGTCGTTGTCGGCGATCTTCTTCGGGGCTCCGGCGACATGATCGAGCTCGTACAGCTCCCTGCATTCGGGAGAGCAAACGGCGGCGCATTCGTGCCCCGATCCGGCGGCCTTCGCGGCGGCGACTGCGGTATTCGAGCAGGGGATGATCTCGACATCCTTCAATGTCGAGAGGAACGCCGAGCACTGGGATATCGCCTGCGGATGGCTGTATATGCGTCTGATATCGGACAGCTCTGTCCCCTTTACAGAGAGCAGGGAGTGCGAGATATGCAGCCTCAGCGCGCGAATGATGTAATCGCCGTGAGAGCCGATCATGTCGAATATCCCCGATACGCTCCCGGCGAGGGAATTCTCTATCGGTATCACGCCGTATCTTACGCTGCCGTCGTCAACGGCGCAGAGCACATCCTCGAAGGACTTCTGATAGCGTATATCCGGGCGGGCAAAGAGCTTCTGCGCGGCAAGCTGGGAATAAGCACCTTCAACGCCCTGACAGGCGACAACGGCTGATTTCGGGAAGAGACGCGGCGTCGCTTCAACGGTCGCCTTTATCATATCCGATGTCCCGCCGCCCGAGGAAGACGCCATATCGGCAACTTCGCGCGATTTCGCTATCTCGAACAGGTTCGAGAAGAAAAGGGTGATCCCCCTCGCGTCACGCTCGCTCTCGCCCTCCGTCATCCGGGCGATTATACTGCGCTCTCTCGCCGAATCCCTGACGGGAAGCCCGTTCCTTTTCTTGTACTCGGCCACCTCCGAGACGATGCCGAGCCTTTCAAGAAGCAGCTTTTTGAGCTGGTCGTCAACAGTATTGATCTTCTCTCTTATCGCCGAAAGATCAAGACTTCCGTTTTCCATTATCCGTTCCTCTTTGTATATCAGACGTGTCTGTTCCCGTTCACGGCAAGCATAAGATCGGCTATCGCCAGCGCGGCCGCCGATTCGACGGCGGGTACGGCCCTGTGCACCACGCATGGATCGTGCCTGCCCGATATCTCAAGCGTCGTCGTCGTCATCTCATTCAGATCCGCCGTCGTTTGAGGTCTTGCGATGGAGGGCGTCGGCTTGAAGGCGCAGCGGAATATGATCGGTCTCCCGTCCGATATGCCGCCTGTCACGCCGCCGCAGTTGTTGGAGTCGAATACGACGTCTCCGTCCGATACCCGCATCTGATCGTTTGCATCGGAGCCGAATGACGAGCCGAAGCCGAACCCGAGACCGAATTCGACTCCCTTCACGGCCGGGATGCCGAAGCAGATCGAAGCTATCGCCGACTCGATCCCGTCATACCGCGGCTCGCCGATCCCGGCGGGGACTCCCAGAGCGGCGCATTCGACTATGCCTCCGACCGAATCGAGATCAGATCTGGCTTTGCCGATCACGGCCTTCATCTTTTCCTCCGCTTCGGCGCTTATCACCGGGAAGGGCTTTGACGAAATCTCTTTCAGAGTTTCCGATTTTACTCCGAGCGGATCGAACGGAGTGTCCGTGACGCCGCCTATCCGGTATATATGAGCGCCGATGTCGACGCCGCACATCCTGAGATACTGGATCGCCGCCGCCCCGGCAAAGCACAGCGGAGCGGTAAGCCTGCCGGAGAAGGCCCCGCCTCCCCTGTAATCGGCGAAGCCTCCGTATTTTATACGGGCCGGGAAGTCGGCGTGGTTCGGCCTCGGAGTGTCTTTCAGCTTCCCGTAATCGGAGCTTCGGTGATCTGAGTTCTCGATGATCGCGGTGAGAGGGGCGCCGCAGGTATATCCGTCAAACAGGCCGGAAATTATCCTCGGGACGTCGGTTTCCTTTCTCGACGTGGAATTTGCGTCCCTTCCCGGAGCGCGTCTTGCCATAAAGGCGGATATCTCGTCCGTGTCGAGCTTTATGCCGGCCGGAAGACCGTCTATGACGCATCCGATCATCTCGCCGTGCGACTGGCCGAATATCTGAACTCGCAGCGACCGTCCGAAACTATAGCTCATATCTCACGTTCCCTCCAAGTGCCGTGTAATGCTCAAAGAAATCAGGGTACGATTTGTTTATCGCTTCCGCTCCCGTAATTATGAGCTCGCCGTCGAAAGCGCCCCTTTCCGTGACCGAAGCGCAGGCGGCAGCCGCCGCCATTACGATCCTGTGATCGCCGTGGGATTCGATGACGGCTCCGTGAAGCGACGGAACGCCTCTGACAGTCATCGAGTCGCTGTCGGCCGATATATCCGCGCCCATCGCGCCGAGCGTCGAGCGCGTGGTCTCGAGGCGGTCGCTCTCCTTTATCCTCAGCCGTCCGGCGTTGATCATTCTCACCGTACCGCCGCACGAAGCCGCCGAGGCGGCTATCGCCGGCACGAGATCCGGGATGTCGGAGACGTCGACGGTGAGCAGATCGCCGCTGAGCCGTCTTACCGAGCTCAGGATGTCGGCGATCCTCCTGTCCCGCTGCAGAGAGGCCGGATCCAGCCCCGAAACCGAAACATCCCCGCCGCAGGCAAGTATATACGCCGCTCCCGACCAGTCTCCTTCGGACACTGTCATATCGGGAGAAATGTATTCAGACGGTCGGACGGAGAATACATTCCCGTTTTTTTCCGTATATACGCCGAATTTTCTCATCGTGCTCATCGTCATCTCGATGTATCCGGCGGAGGTGATTTCCCCTTCGACTTTGATGACGCTGGGCCCGCCGAGCGTCGGCAGAGCCATCAGAAGCCCGGAGATGTACTGGCTTGATATATCGCCTCTGATGCGGTATTCGCCGGGCGTCAGCCGTCCGCTGAGACGGAAGGGAAGGGTGTCGCTGTCGGCTGTGACTCCGTGCCTGCCTATGACCGAAATGAGCTCGGTGAACGGGCGCTTCCTCAGTCCGGGCAGCCCGTCGACGGTCACATCGCCGCAGAGAGCCGACGCTACCGGGGTGAGAAACCTCGACACGGCTCCCGACTCGCCGCAGAAGAGAGACACCGAATCGGGGCATTTACCCGGGATTACCGTAGTCCCGTCCGGCGTGTCACAGACATCGGCTCCGAGAGACCGTAGACAGGCGAAAACGGCCTTCACATCTTCGGCGCCGCTGTTTTGGATTATCTTCGTCGGTCTGTCCGACAGCATCGAGCAGATGGCGATCCTCTGTATATCGGATTTTGACGAAGGAGCCGCGACCGTACCGCGCAGGCGCGAAGGCTTTATTACCGCTGTCATGACTTTTCCCCGGCGCCGATGAAATCGGTCAGCTTTCCGACCGGGATGTCGAAGATATACGCCTCTCCGATCCGTTTCGGGATAAGGAGAGATATCTTTTCGCCCTCGATCTTCTTGTCGTGGACGGCGGCCTTCGCGAGCGCTGTGTAATCCCATTCGCAGGATGTCGGCAGATCCCATGAGAGAAGCGCTTTTTCGGTATCGCGCGCGACGTCGGGGGAACACAGCCCTGCGGCGCAGGCGGCGCGGGCTATGACGTACATGCCGACGGCTACGGCGTGACCGTGCGTTATCGAATATCCCGACAGCTTTTCCACGCTGTGCCCGATGGTGTGCCCATAATTGAGCAGCTTCCGCTCGCCATGGTCGAACTCGTCGCGGCCGACGATGTCCGCCTTGATCTCGACGCATCTTTTCACCGTGTAATCGGCGTCGAAGTTTTCCTTTCCGCCGAGAAGCGATCTGAACAGAGCGGCGTCGCGGATGATCCCGTATTTCACGGCTTCCGCGGCTCCGTCTGACAGGACTTCATCGGGAAGGGTGGAGAAGGTGCCGATATCGCAGACGACGAGCCCTGGCTGATGGAAGGCTCCGCAGAGGTTCTTTCCGGCGAGAAGATCGATAGCGGTCTTTCCGCCGACGGAGGAGTCTATCGCGGCGAGCAGGGTGGTCGGGATCTGAATATAATCTATGCCGCGCATGTATGTCGCGGCGGCGAAGCCTGTGAGGTCGCCGATCACCCCTCCGCCGAGCGCCGCCAGCATGTCGGTGCGCCGAAGTCCCCATCCGGCCGCCGTCTCCATGAGACGGGAGTAATACTCCATGGATTTTGTATGCTCCCCGTGCGGAAGGACGAGGCTGTGGGGCTCGAATCCAGCGTATGTGAGAGACGCCTTGACCGCCGAAAGATACAGCGGAGCGACGTTGTCGTCGGTGATTATCCCGATCCTGCAAGGGGCATGTACGGCGGCCGTCAGCTTCCCGACGTCCTGGATCAGGTCATGGCCGATTTTCACATCGTAATTTCCGGCCCTGACATTTACGACTGAGGTTATCATTGTCTGTCTGGATCACTGATTGTAGCTGTAAGCGTATTTTCTGAGCTCTATAAGCGATTTCGCGAGACTGTCGAAGGTTTCCGGCGTGATCGACTGCGCGCCGTCGCAGAGAGCGTGCGGCGGGTCGTTGTGTACCTCGACCATGATGCCGTCGGCTCCGGCTGCTGTCGCCGCGTATGCCATCGGCGGTACGAGAGCCGCCTTGCCGGTGGCGTGGGACGGATCTATTATGATCGGAAGGTGGGTGAGCTGCTTTAAGACCGGGATGCAGCTGACGTCAAGGGTGTTTCTGGTGGCGGTCTCGAATGTGCGTATGCCGCGCTCGCAGAGGATGACGTTGTTGTTCCCGCCGCTCATGATGTACTCGGCGCTCATAAGAAGCTCGTCTATGGTATTGGCGAGACCGCGCTTTAACAGGATCGGTTTGTCCTGATGCCCGAGCTCCTTAAGAAGCTCGAAATTCTGCATGTTCCTCGCGCCGACCTGGATGATGTCGACGTCGGAGAACAGCGGCAGCTGATTGATCTCCATTATCTCGGAGATGATCGGAAGCCCGGTCTCCTTTTTCGCCTCGGAGAGCAGCTTGAGGCCTTCGCCCCTCATGCCCTGGAAGGCGTAGGGTGACGTGCGCGGCTTGAACGCTCCGCCGCGGAGGATATTCGCCCCGGACTTCTTGACGCTCTCGGCGATCCCGGTTATCTGAGGCACCGACTCTACGGAGCAGGGGCCGGCTATGATCGTGAAGCTGCCGCCGCCGACCGATACCGTGTCGTTTATCCTGACGACGGTATCGTGCGGGTGGAATTTGCGGTTGGCCGCCTTATAGGGTTCCTGGATCCTCTTTACGTTCTCGACTATGTCCAGCGAGAGAAGGGTATCTATATCGACGACCGTGGTGTCGCCGATGAGACCGAGTATCGTCTGCTTGTCGCCCTCTGTCGGGCGGACCTTTATGTTCTGCTGAAGAAGTCTTTCTTCGAGCTGGCGGATCTTATTCTTGTCTGCGTTCTGCTTTAGGATGATTACCATGGGGGAGCCTTTCCTTTTTTTCTGAAAAAATGCGTTCCGAATTATAAAAACCGCGGCGGAAAACGCTTTTGCGTTCTGCGCTGCGGCTGTTTATACGTTTTTATGGATGTTTTTATCTTCCATACTCGTCCGCAGGTAAACGCCTAAAAGCCTTAGCCGTGAAGCTAAAGCGGAAGGTATAATACCCGAGCTTGTGAGTGTGGATCATTTTCATGATGAAGCCTGTGTTCCTTTTTGGTTTTGACTATTATATCACTTTAATTCAATTATGTCAATGGAAATATGAAAAAATTCACATAAAATGTATACAGTCACATATTTGAGTTCGATTTGAACATGGACAGCCTGTTTTGCGCGCGTCAGAGCTTTTTCAGGCGGGTGAGGATATCGCCGATCCTCGGATCGCGACGTACCGCGTCAAAGTTGTCCTTTGTCTGGAGGGAGTTGCGGATGATCTCGCCCACCTTTGCCCCGGCGTAGCTCTTTTTCGGAGCGATCCTGTCGACGAGGATCGAGGAATGGGAGGCGTCGTCCTCCTGAGCCTCGTATCTTTCGGCGTACCCGACGGCGCGGGAGAGGGAATCTATCGCCCCGTCGGTGTCGCCCTGCTTCGCCTTGTACGAGGCGATGTCGAGCGCCGCTATCGCCATGTCCGAGAGATACGGACCGCAGGTGTCGCCCTCATACAGAAGCTCATAAAGCTCTATCGTCTTCTCGAGCAGCTTTATGCCGCGGTCTCCCTTTTCGCGGAAGGCGAGCTGTCTCGCCGATGTGACGGCGCCCGTCATATACGTCTCGATGTTGCGCTGGAGCTGTTCCTTCAGCTCGTCGCCGTCCATCACATAGGCGGCGTAAAGCTCGCGCGAGGACTCTATCGACGGCAGCCTGTCATAATACTTCTTCGCCGAAGACTTGTCGCCGTCGAGCGCCGTGATGAAGCAGAGCAGACGGTTGACGTTGTTTATAAGCTCATAGCTTTCGGAGGAGCTGACAAGCTCCTCGCCGAGCTTTACCGCCGCCTCGGTTCTTCTGCTGTCGGGATGATTGCGGCGGATGAGCTGGAACCAGACGTTGATGAGCCTTACCTTGAGCTCCTCATTGTCGGGATTTGAGCCGACCGCCTCGGTGAGCAGCTTCTCGGCGTCGGACCAGAGCAGACGTCTCTCAAGCTCGTCGAGACGCGCGAGTATAGATTCGATGTTGTTTTCGTTCATGTCGCTTCTTATTTTACCGTGAATCTGTGGAATACCTTCTTGCCCTTGCGCACTACCGCGTCTTCGGAGAAATCGGCGACCGTGAAGGATGCGGCGATGTCCGATACCGTCTCGCCCTTGAACGTGACGCCGTTCTGCTGTATCAGGCGGCGAGCTTCGCCCTTCGAGGCGGTGAGCTTGGCCTTTACCATCATGTCGATCAGCGTGATCCTGCCGTCGGTGAAATCGTCAGCCGAAAGCTCGGTGGTGGGCATATGCTCGGCGTCTCCCTGAGCCGAGAAGAGGGCGCGGGCGGCGTCGAGAGCCTTCTGCGCCTCGGATTCGCCGTGGACGAGCTTCGTCAGCTCGAATGCGAGGGTCTCCTTCGCGGCGTTGAGAGCGCTGCCCTCGGCCTTTTCATATTCCCTGATCTGATCCATCGGGACGAAGGTGAGCATCTTCAGGCACTTGACCACGTCCGCGTCGCCTACGTTGCGCCAGTACTGGAAGAAATCGTAGGGCGAGGTCTTCTCGGGATCGAGCCAGACGGCGCCTTTTTCGGTCTTGCCCATCTTTTTGCCTTCCGAGTTGGTCAGCAGCTGGAAGGTCATGCCGTAGGCTTCCTTTCCGGCCTTGCGTCGGATAAGCTCGACGCCGCCGATGATGTTGGACCACTGATCGTCGCCGCCGAACTCGAGCTTGCAGCCGTAGTCCTGATTGAGCTTGTAGAAGTCGTAGCTCTGCATCAGCATGTAGTTGAACTCAAGGAAGGTGAGACCGGTCTCGAGACGCTTTTTGTAGCACTCGGCGGTGAGCATGCGGTTGACGGAGAAGTGCACGCCGACCTCGCGCATGAAGTCGATGTAATTGAGGTCGAGCAGCCAGTCGCCGTTGTTGAGGAACAGCGCCTTCCCGTCGGAGGTGTCGATGAATTTCGACATCTGCTTCCTGAAGCAGTCGATATTGTGAGCGATGGTCTCTTTTGTGAGCATCTTGCGCATGTCGGACTTGCCGGACGGGTCGCCGATCATGCCGGTGCCTCCGCCGAACAGCGCTATCGGACGGTGACCGGCGCGCTGCATGCGCGCCATGATCATCATCTGCATGAAATGCCCGACGTGAAGCGAGTCGGCGGTGGGATCGAAGCCGATATAGAAGGTCACCTTCTCGTTCTCGAGGAGCTTGGCGACGGCTTCCTCGTCGGTAGCCTGAGCTATAAGTCCGCGCTCTATAAACTCGTTGTAAATGCCCATGATGAAATCTCCTTAATAATATTGTTTAGGCTTATAGTTTGTCAAAATAAAACGGCAGATACATCATGGCCGGATCGACGGCCATGATGTATGCTTCTGCGCCCGAAGGCGTGAGTTTACGATATGAAGATCATTCCTCCTCGAGGACTTCCTTCGCCGGGGCGAGGACCTTCTCCTCATAGCAGGCGAAGATCTTGTCGACCTCATTCTCGGCGGGCTTCGGCGTGATGAGCGAAACCAGCGGGACGATGATGATCGAGGCGATCATGGCGATAGAACCGGCAATCGTGGGAGTGGTGAAGGCGAGGAACTGATTGGCGACGACGAAACCGACGCCGAAGATCATCGAAGCCCATACCGAGGCCTTGGTCGTCTTCTTCCAGTAGAGACCGTAGATGAACGGGCCGAGGAAGGCTCCCGACAGCGCGCCCCAGGAGAGGCCCATGAGAGCGGTGATCAGGTTGTTCGGGATGATGGCGACTATGACCGAGATGAGGATGAAGACGCCGCAGAGGATCTTGATTATGACGACTTCCTTCTTATTTCCGATCTTCTTGCCGCGGATGCCTTCGACGAGATCGACGGCGAATGTCGAGCCGGCGGTGAGGGCGAGCGAGGCGAGAGAGCTGATCGATGCCGAGAGCACCATGAGGAGCACGAGACCGATGAGCACGTCAGGAAGGGCCTTAGTTATCATGTTGGGGACCAGCATGTCGAATACCGGCTTCTCCTCCTCCCAGAACAGACGTCCGAAAGCGCCGATGAAGTAGGATCCGCCGGCGATGATCACGGCGAAGGCGGTGGATATCACCGTGCCGAGCTTGATGGCCTTCTCGTTCTTTATCGCGTAGAATTTGTTTACCATCTGCGGCAGCCCGAGCGGTCCGACGGAGGTCAGGATGACGACCGCGAGCAGGGAAATGGGATCGGGGCCGAACATCGAAGTGTAAACGCCGTTGAATCCGGGAGCCGACTCGGCGGAGTACTTGGAAAGCTCGGTGAGAGACCCCATCAGGCCGCCGTTGGCGGAGAGCACTCCGTGGATGACGAGCACCATGCCGACCAGCATGATAAGTCCCTGAATGAAGGTGTTTACCGCCGTTCCCATGTAGCCGCCGGCGATAACGAAGGCCGCGGTGAGCACCGCCATGCCGACTATGCACCAGTTGAAGCTGATGTCGAAGCACTGGGCGAACAGTCCGGAAAGTCCCTTGTAAACCGAGGCGGAGTAGGGAACGAGGAATATCACGATGATGATGGCCGCTGCGATCTTAAGAGCCTTGCTGTCGTATCGTTTCTCAAAATAGTTGGGCATGGTCGAGGAATTCAGCCATTTGGTCATCGTGCGGGTGCGGCGTCCGAGCAGGACCCACGCCAGCAGAGATCCGATAAAGGCGTTTCCGAGACCGGCCCAGAAGGCGGAGGTGCCGAAGCCCCATCCGAACTGACCGGCGTAACCGACGAAAACGGTAGCCGAAAAGTAAGTTGTGCCGTAGGCGAAGGCGGAGAGCCAAGGGCCTACGTTGCGTCCGCCGAGCATGAAGTCGGAGCTGCTCTGCGCCGACTTGCGGTAGAAGAGACCGACCGCGACTGTGATCACGAAGAACAGCGCGATCATAAGGATTTTGAGAAACATACGTAACTTCCTCCTTGAAGTTGATTGAGAATAAAAAAACCGCCTCTTGATCCTTATAGATAAAGGATCAGAGGACGGATTATTTCCGCGGTACCACCTCTGGTTGCAGATACAGAATATCTGCCTCTCGTCAGGATACGAAGCGGCGCGCATCACGCTGCCTTTATATCCTCCGCGCCGTAACGGGCGCTCCCGCCGCAGCCTACTCGGATCAGCCTTCCTTTCGGTGCGGAGCTCTCGAAAAGTATCCGCCTTGAATGTATCGGCGCTGCCTTTCACCGCCCGGCAGCTCTCTGAAGCCGTAACACTCCGCGTCAGAGCGTCAGATCCTTATTCCGCAGTAAGTCGCTGAATCCGCGGGGATGCTTCGCTCTGTTTTCGGTCTTCGCTTTTGCTTGCATGATATTATATCACCAAACTAAAGCGTTGTCAATAGTCGGCGATCCATTTTACATTTTGTTCATTATTTTCTGGCTTCGAGACAGATGCCTTTCAGCCATCCGGATATCGCGATGTCGGCGGCGATCCGGGCGATATCGATCATAGGAGCCTTCTCGACTGGCAGTTTCCCCGAGACGCGTTTTTCGGCGGAGCCGATGAGATCTTCGCTCCCTCCCATCACGACAAGGCGGTCGGCCCCGCATAAAAGCGCCGCTTCTCCGGCCGCGGAACCGATATCCTCATCCGACGCCCCGATATCGAGGATCGCCGACACGTCCCCGATGCGGACCGATATCTCGGATGAGACGAGGCGCGATATGGGCAGAGGCTTAGCTCCGGCGTCAAGATACAATACGCTTCCTCTCCCTGCGTATCCCGAGGCGGCGATATCGGCTCTTGATCTTAAAGCGTATATCCTCGTCTTTAATGCGGCTGAGACGGTGTCGATAACGTTCCCGTCGGAGAAGCCCGCGGCGAATGGCATACCTTCGGCATCGACGCTGTCGGTTACTGCCGCCGAGCAGAGGATCGGGATGTTCTCCGAAACGGAGCAGAGAGCGGAGAACAGTCCGGCGCAGCCGCCGCCGTCGGGGACAGGTTCGGTCCTGACCCGTTTTCCCGACGGCGAGAACAGCGTGATCGTGCCAGATCCGCCGTACAGCTCGATGACGGCAGCAAGCGCTCCCGACGGCGATAGCATCCCCGGCTTTCGCCCGGCGTCCCGGCCAATGCCGCGCGACGATGACACGGCTCCGCCGGAGACGAGGATATCCGCGGCCTTTCCCGCCGTCATAAGGCTGAAACCTGTGATTTCCGATATATACTGGCGGTCGACAGGCTCATTCGCGTCCTCGATGACCTTTAAGACGGCCTTCGCCGTTTCAGGCTTTACACCGTATTTTACAATATTGGACATGACAGGTATATCGATTTTTATATCAAATGACGATTATGATGAATTCGGAGAGAATATTCGTAAAAACTATTGCAAAATCGCTTTGGTTAATATATAATAAAGCGTACGAAAAAAAACAATACGGAGACAGAGATGACTCCTGCTGAGAGGTGACAAAGGAATGGACGATACCGTAAAAGATACTATCCGGGATATTATTGTGGATCAGCTTGGGTGCGACGCGGATGATATCAGTGAATTCACCGATATCGCCGACGATCTCGGCGCCGATTCGCTCGATGTTATCGAAATGGTTATGGCGGTGGAGGAGGATTTCGGCATCAATATCCCAGACGAGGATCTGGACGAGCTTCATACCTTCAGGGATGTCTGCGATTATGTCGAAAGAAACATTTAAATCCGGGCGGAAAGACATATCTGTGTCTTTCCGCCGTTTTGGTCAATCCCTGTCTGATTTTTTGACACCGTCGAGCTCGCCGCTTTTGTCCGGCATGATGAATATGAGCCACAGCACCAGCATGGCGAGCGCCATTATCCCGCAGACGATCATCGAGCCGGGTATGCCGATCCTTTCGCTCATGAATCCGCCCGTCAGCGCCGCGACGACGCGCATGCCGCCGCAGGGCAGAGCCTGATTTACGTTCTGTCCGGTCGCCTTGAGCTCGTCGGGGATGTATCTGTTTATGTAGACCGAGGCGCAGTACATAGTTATCGTGATGGCGGGACCGGTAAAAAGGCCCGTCAGGAGTATCGCCGCCGCCGAATGGAAGAAGGCCAGCATGAAGCAGCGCAGCACCGTCATCACCGAGGTGTAGAGGAGCACTCCCTTGATGCCGAACCTGTCGAACACCTTGTCGAACCAGATGAAGAACGGTATCTCGAGCGCCACCGTGACGGCGATATTAACGCCCCATATCCACTGCGGCAGTCCGAGCGTCTGGGTCATGTACGCCGGGAAGAAGTTGGAATAGAATCCCCACCCGAACATCGCGAGGCCCAGCATGGCGAAGATCACGAACAGCTTTTTGTATCTCAGGAGCGGACGGATGTCGAAGCCGGCCTTGCCGTGCGAATGTCCCTCGACCTTCGGGGACATCATGATCCCGGCGGCGCATACGGCGGCGACTCCGATAAACGCCGGGAAGATCATCTTCATCGACTCGCCGGCGATGAGCGACAGCCATATGCCTATCACGGCGTAGACTATCGTGCCGGTATTCCTCACCGGGCCGTATTTCATACCCGATGATTTGGAATACTCCATCGTTAT
Source organism: uncultured Clostridia bacterium (assembly GCA_946407735.1). Classification (GTDB taxonomy): domain Bacteria; phylum Bacillota; class Clostridia; order Oscillospirales; family CAG-272; genus JAAZGC01. Next base: position 16,665 of record CAMJPL010000028.1, on the reverse strand, counting down.
CGTGTCGACAAGCCCGGGGAAGGGGCTCATGACGGCCATGAGGACCATCATTGCGATCAGAAGATATACGAACGAGTGCCCGAAGCTGAGAGCGTAGAAGGCTATCGCCGACAGGATGACCGACGTCAGAAGTACGCTGTTCTTGTATTTCGCCCTGTCGGCGGCGATCCCCCAGAGGATCGGCGCTATTATCGCCACGAGCGACGCGGCGGCAATTATTATGCCGACGCCTGACGGCGAATGGTATTCGGCGAGATACAGCGGGACGAAACAGTTGTAAAAGGTGTTGAGTCCGTATATCAGCCCGTTGATTATAACGAGTCCGGCGATGAATCGTTTGCTTATCTTCATATCGACGCTTCCGTTGTGTTGTTTTAGAGTCGGATAATTATACCACACTTTAATCGTCAAATCAAGCAGTCAATTATTAAAGCCGCCTTGGTAGCGGCAGGGGAGGAGCATCATGAAATCGGTTTATCTCGCTCATTTAGGGTATAATATGTGGAAGGAGGCTCCGACAGACCGCATAGACGGGGTAAGGGCGACAGACATGCCGTTCGTCCCGCAGGCGACGGCGTCGTACGACCTGCGCTTCGATGAGGACGAATGGGAAAAGATCGTCGGGCTTCTCGTCGCCGCCGGATGCGACACGATCCTGCTTGACATAGGCGAGGGAATGGTCTACGAGCGCCATCCCGAGCTTGCGGTCAACGGCAGCTGGACAAAGCAGCGCCTCGCGGACGAGATATCGAGGCTGAGATCGCTCGGCATCGACGTCATCCCGAAGCTCAATTTCTCCGCCTGCCACGACGAGTGGCTCGGCATATACTCGCGCATGGTCTCGACGCCGGATTATTACCGCGTGTGTCAGGACTGTATCGACGAAACGGCCGAGCTGTTTTCCGGTGCCGGGATGTTCCATCTCGGCATGGATGAGGAGACCGCGAATCATCAGTCGACATACAAGTATATAGTCGTGAGACAGGGCGAGCTCTGGTGGCATGATTTCGATTTCCTCGTCAAAGCCGTCGAGAAACACGGCATGCGGCCGTGGGTATGGTCCGATTACGGCTGGAACAACGCCGGGAAATTCTTCGCCAACATGTCGAAGGACATCGTCCAGTCGAACTGGTATTACGGCGATTTCAAGGCTGAGGACGAAAAGTATTTCGGTTTCTATGACGCTCTCGCTGCGAATGGGTACGATCAGATACCCGCCGGATCGAACTGGACAAGGTATGAGAACATGCCCGATACCGCGAGATACGCAAAACGGCTCCCGCAGGAGCATATGCTCGGCATAATGCAGACGGTATGGCATCCGACGATAAGGAAATACGACGACAGGCATACGGAAGCGATAAAGGCGCTCGCCGAGGCGAATGAGATCATAAGGAACTGAGCGCGAAAGCACTTATATCCGGTACAGAATACAGCAGGAGGATAATAAAATGAATCTTTTGACCATAGGGAACAGCTTTTCACAGGACGCGACGAGATATCTACACGGCATAGCCGCCGCGGGCGGAGTGAATCTTTCCGTCGTGAACATAGAGATCGGAGGCTGCCCGCTCTCAAAGCATTACCGCAATATGATGGGCGACTTCAAGGCGTACTCCCTCGAATGCGACGGGAGGAGCACCGGATTTTCCGTCTCCATCAAAGAAGCGCTTCTCAACCGCGACTGGGACGTGATCTCGCTGCAGCAGGTAAGCCATCTGTCGGCGAAATACGACACCTATCAGCCGTTTATCGGCGAGCTCGCGAAATACATCCGCTCCTTCCAGCCGAAGGCGAAGCTCGCCGTGCACGAGACGTGGGCTTATGAGGAGGGAAGCGAACGCCTAAAAACCGTCGCCGGCTTCGAGTCGAGAAAAGACATGTACAGCGCTCTGCACAGCGCGTATATGAAGGCCGCGTCCGATATCGGAGCCGAGATATTCATCCCGTCCGGGACGCTCTTTGAGAAGATCTCCGACGCCGGGATAGAGAATGTCCACCGCGACACCTTCCATGCCTCTCTCGGAGCCGGAAGATACGCTCTCGGCCTTATCTGGTATCATATCCTTACCGGCAATCCGGTAAAAGACAACGGCTACGCCGCCTTCGACGAGCCGGTGTCCGAAAAGGAAATTGAGATCATCAAATCCTGCGTGGACTCTATATGACAAGCTCCCGCCCGAGGCTGACGCCCCGGGCGGGAATTATTTAATATGGAGTTTCTGAGGATGTCAGTTCTTCTTTCCCATTTCCTTCTCGATGGCGGAAATCACCAGCTTGAGGGTCTTTATGCGGGCGTATTTTTTATCGTTCGACTCTATGATATACCACGGGGCGTAATCGGTGTTGGTGAGGCGCAGCATCTGATCGACGCAGACCTCGTACTGATCCCAGCGGTCTCTGTTGCGCCAGTCCTCATCGGTTATCTTCCACTGCTTCTCCGGGGTGTTCTGACGGTCGGTGAAGCGGACGAGCTGCTCGTCCTTGTCGATCTGCAGCCAGAACTTGATTATTATCGCTCCCCAGTTGTGCAGGCTGCGCTCGAAATGGTTCATCTCGTCGAAGGCGCGCTTCCACTGCTCCTCGGTGCAGAAGCCCTCGATGCGCTCGACCATGACTCTGCCGTACCAACTGCGGTCGTATATCGCGATGTGGCCGTCCTTCGGGAGCGTCAGCCAGAAGCGCCACAGATACTGACGCTGTATCTCGGGTATCGTCGGGGCGGCGACCGGGTTCACTGCGTAGCCGCGTGGGTCGAGGCCTTCGGTGATTCGCTTGATGTTGCCGCCCTTTCCGGCCGCGTCCTGACCCTCGTAGACTATGATCATCGGGGTCTTGGTCTGATACAGCCAGTTGTGCAGCTCGAACAGCCTGTCCTGGAGACGGCGCAGCTCCTCCTTGTATTTCGCTTCGTCCATCTTCGGCGAGAGATCCACCTCGGACAGCTTCGAGATCGGATTCGGAATTATCGTCTCATCGGTTCGGACGGCGATCTTGGTCTGCGGCTTCGGGGCGGCGCGCATGGCGAGAGCCGCCGTCACGCGGTCGATGGTGCAGTTGATCACGGTGAGCGCCGCGTGACGCCTGTCACCTGCGTCGACCTGGATCCACGGGGCGCTGTCACGGTCGGTGCGGTCGATCATCTCGTTGAAGGCGTGGAGATAATCGTCGTACATCGCGTGATGCTTCCAGTCGTCGGACGTCACACGCCATGAGGTCGCCTTGGATTTCTCGAGCTTCTCGAACCTCTTGCGCTGCTCCTTCTTCGTGAGGCGGAGGAAGAACTTGATGATCAGATAGCCGTCGTCGGACAGCATCGTCTCGAAGTCGATTATCTCGCGGAAGCGGGCGTCGATCTCCTTTTTGGAGATGTTCTGCTCAACGCGAGAGATCGAAACGTCGCGGTACCAGCTGCGGTCGAATATCGAGAAATACCCGTACTGCGGGACCTTCTGCCAGTATCTGTACATCTCGGGGAAGCGCTTTTCGTCGGCAGTCGGCTCGCCGATGGTGTAGACCTTGAAGGAACGGGGGTCGATCTCCTCGATCAGCTTTGAGATCAGGTTGCCCTTGCCCGAAGCGCCCCATCCCTCGAAGAGTATGATGACCGGGAGCTTGGCTTCCTTCACCTTCTGGGCGAGGACGCCGAGCTTCTTCTGCGCCTCCTTTATGCGGCGCTTCATCTCCTCTTTTTCGTTTTCGCCGCCGTCGGACGGAAGAATGATTTCGGCGTCCTCGTCCTCCGCTTCCTCGGAGGCGGCCTTTTTTTCCGCCTCCTTCTCGGCGACCTGCTCGGCCACCTCCGCCGCGATGTCGAGCGCGGGTGTCACCGACGTGACGTCGTCAATTATGGTCTCGTCAATCTGTCTGTTATCGTTGTCCATATGATCTCCGGTATTCTATTGATGATAATGTCATTTCGCGCGGAATTGTCGGTCTTGCCGCCGTGTCAGCAGATCTTCACCGTAGCCATGGAGTACGGCGCGATATCGAAGCTGACGGCCCGCCCGTCAAGCACGCACGGAGCGATGACGTGCGACTCGGTTATGTCGACGAGCGACGCCGATACCGGCGCCTTCGCGGCATCAGACAGCGTAAGTGTGACTCTGCCGCCGCGTCCGGCGTAATCGGATACTCTGACGATGAGCCCGCCGTCCTCGCCGTTCTTCACTCCCGATACCATGACTCCGTCTCCGTCGACTCCGTCTCCGTCGAGCTTCATGAAGCCGCCGCAGAGCGGAAGCTCTCCGCCGTGCTTTGTAGCGGCGCAAAACGACAGCGGATGCACATATTCCTCGGCGAGCTCCTTCTGCTCGCAGCAGCCGCATACGCCGACTCCGAGATTGAACCGGTGGATGCCGAATTCCGGATAGGGATCCGGGTCGACCGACGAGCGGATAAGCGTAACCGATCCGGCGTTCTCGTGTCCTCTGAAGCCGTATTTGGTGTCGGTCACGATGAAGGCAGCCCTTTCCCCGGCACCTATGCGGATGAAGCTGTTTCCGGGCACGTCGTGGGCGATGTCGCCGCGGGTGATGAGGCCCATCGGGATATCGTAGGTGTAGTTGTCGGCGGCGTAGGCGACAGGGAGTGTGAAGTTCAGCTGAGGCGTGACGTTTCCGGGAATGCCGGTCTCATGCCAGTCGACTTCGACATGGAAGTTGACGATCTTCGAGCCTTTTTTAAGCTCCGCCGTCACATTGAGCTTCGATGACAGGAATCTGATCTCGTAGCTTAAAATCGAGCGCATGCCGGTCACGCGGTAATCGGTCAGGCGCACCTCCTTGTCGGGAGAGTTGAGCGTGTCGACGCTCATGTACGGTCCGACGCGCCATGCGGTCATGCCGTGACGCGGGTTTTCGCGGATATAGCGGAACAGGGCGGATGGCCTGTCCGGCGTAACGATCTTCTCGCCTGAGAGCTTGTCTGTCAGCTCGGTCATGGCGAAGGTGAGCGGATCGAAGACGGCCTTTATGTTTTCGTTCTCAAGCACCGGCGGGGTGTCGGATATGTAATCGCACCATCCGCTGACGGCGCATGACGCCGGAACGCCCGACGCCTCCTTCAGCTTAAGGATATATGTCGTCCATCCGAAGACGGGGACCTTCGCTATAATGAGGAATTTTGTGTAATTGTGTCCCCAGTAGCCGCTGCCGGACGTTATCACCTCGAACTCGGCCGGATTTCCTTCGGCGTCGATGAAAGTGGCGAGGGAGAGATCGTAGTTGTAATCCCATACAGTGATCTCAGTTGCCTCATTGCGGTCATAGCGGGTCGGATTGAACAGGTTTATCGCCCTGACGCTGCCTCTGCCGCGCTCGGTCTGCGGGAAGCGGTAGCCTTCCTTGTGCTCGACGGCGAATCCCACGCCGCCGCCCTCGGACGTGGTGTAGTTGTTGTCATCGAACGGTATGCGCGATGTGTCGATCGAATCGGAGATGCGGCGCATCGCCGTGTTCGCGCGGATATCTATGGCGGCCATCGAATCCTGGAAGTGTCCGAGGGCGTATTCGCGCGTTTCGATTATGCCGGAGCCGGGAAGTATGTCGTGGAAGTGGTTGAACAGGATCTGCTTCCATGATTTCTCGAAGATATCGGTGTCCGGCTTAGCTCCGGTGAGCATCGTCGACGCGGCGGAGAGGGTCTCGGCCTCGTATGAGCGGGCCTCGGCGATGCGGTTGGCCATCTTTATGCGGGTCTGCGTCGTGTAGCAGCCGGTGAAGACGAAATTCAGCTCGCGCTCGATGATCGGCAGCCTGTCGCGTATCTTCTCGATCTCGGCGAAGAACTGCGCGTAGGTGCCGAACTCGATCGTCGGGTAGAGCGGGAAGGTCGAATCGTCGATGATCCGCTCGATATCGTTTCTCGTCGGGCCGCCGCCGTGATCGCCGATGCCGTAGACCTTGAGATAGACGTCCGTCTTGTTTTTCGCGCAGAAGAGAGGAAGATCCTCGAAGGTGCGGAGGTTGATGTCGCTGTTGTAGCCCTTTGAATCGTGGAAGACGAGAAGCTCGCTGCCCGATTTTGAGCGCCAGCGGTAGAGGTTCGGCTGATCGTCGTTGGCGCGCATATGATAATAGTAATCTATGCCGCCGTTGCGGCAGATCTCCGGCACGTTCAGGTTGTGCCCGAAGGTATCCGGCTCGAAGTCGATGCGGATCGAGTCGGGATCTATGTCGAGCAGCTTTCCGAGATAGCGCTTGGTGTAGAGTATATGCCTTGAAAGCGACTCTCCGCTCGGCATGTTCTTGTCGGTCTCGGTCCATGTCGAGGCGCTGACCTCCCAGCGTCCCTCATGGACGTATTTCTTTATCTCGCCGATCATCTCGGGAGCGAAATCCTCGATGATCTTGTAGGTCGACGCCTGTGACTGCGCGAAGGTGAAGGAGGGGTATTCCTTCATCAGATTCAAAACGGTGCGGAAGGTATCGACGGTAACGGAGGCGGTCTCATGATAGCCCCACATCCAGTTCATGTCGATATGGGCGTGGGAAATGCAAAGGACCTTGAGCGCCTTCGCCGCAGGCGAGAGATCGGCGAGTTCGGCTTCGGCCCTCTCTCCGTCGGCCTTCGTTATCGTGTGCTGCAGATCGAGGGCTTTCAGAAGCCCGTCGGCGGCGGCTTCAAGACGGGAATCGTATATGTGATCCTTCGTTGACGAAAGACAGGCCATGTAGCAGAGCTCGGCGTAGAGGCGGTGGGCCCAGTAGTTGGTAGCGCATACTCCGCGGAGACGGAGCAGCTTGTCGGTGAATGACATGATTTGATCCTCCGTTTTGTGGATTATTTGACCGTGATTCCTTATTCGAACGCCTCTTCGACGTCTTTTTCAAAGTTGGCCGCCGTGACGGCTCCCGAGCCGCCGTCATAGACCGAATTTTTCATATACACGGCGGTGACTTTGTCGGCGGGATCGACCCAGAAGTGAGTCCCGTAAGCGCCGCTCCAGCCGAACGTCCTGACGGGGAGATATCTGTACGACTCCTCGGTGATCACCCTCACCCCGAGGCCCCATTTCTGATTGCCCGGCATGATGGACGAAGGGATGTTCTGCGACGCCATACGGTCGACGAGCTCGGGGGCTATTATGCCGTCTCCCCTGTGCAGCAGCATCTGCGCGAAGGCCTGATAATCCTTCAGCGTCGACGCGAGACCGGCTCCCGCGCCGGTATATGTGAGGGCGTAATCCCCGAAGACGCATCCCGGGACTCCGGGCACGTTCACCGATCTCTCGTTATCGAGATTGTGCAGGCATATGAGCCGTTCAAACTGCTCCGGCGTCGGGGCGAAGGTCGTGTCTTTCATGCCGAGAGGGGCGTAAAGCTCCTTTTCGAGATATCGGTCGAACGGCATGCCGGACGTGAGCTCTATGATCCTCGCGGCGACGTCGAAGGACGTCGTACTATACATCTGAGCGCTGAGCGGCTCAAAGCCGAGCGGCTGACCGGCGTAAAAGCCGACGACGCCCTGCATCGTGCTTTTCTGCTCGGGTGACATCATGAATCTCAGATCGCCGATGTTCCCGGTCGCTATGCCGCTCGTGTGCGACAGCAGATGATAGATCCTCAGCGGCACATCTGCGTGTCCCGTCACCACGGGACGGCCGTCCTCGATCCTTCCGACGTCCATATCGCCGTATTCCGGCAGATAATCGCTTACAAGGTCATCGACCGACAGATGTTTCCGGCTCATCTCGATCAGCACGGCGGCGGCGGTGACAGGTTTCGTCATCGAGGCGATGCGGAAGATCGTGTCGGGCTTCAGCTCCTCGCCGGTCTCACAGTTTTTGACGCCGAATATGCCTTCATAGACGATCTCGTCGTCCTGCATGACGGACACCGTCGCGCCGCCGACGCGGCAGGCTTCGATATCGGCGTTTATGCGTTTTTCTATATTTTCCCTGAGTCTTCGGGAATTCAGTTTTCTCACTTCAATGCCTCTTTTATCCGGCGTACATCTCGGACAGCTCCTCAAGCGTCGTGTTGATCTTGTCGAGCTTGGATTCCATGAAGCTCGAGAAGGTGTCCTTGCCGTTGTTGACAAGATCGGTGACACCCGAAACGACGTCGCCTATGTTGTAGAGATTGCCGAGGTCGCAGGTGCGCACCGAGTATATCAGGTCGAGCATCGCCTGAGACTCTTCGTCGCGGGCGTATTTGGTCTTGAGGGCGACGTCATAATCGGCGGGAGTCATTATCTTCATCGAATGATACGCCATATCCTCGGTTATGACGGTCGATTTTTCGAGATTCGGAGCGGTTATGTAGATGGCGGCGCAGCCCGAGGCCCATGTCTGGACGTACGAGTAGTACTGATCCTGCGTTTCGAGCGATTTCGGAAGCGGCAGGATGCCGAAGTCGGATTGCATATCGCGCATGCCGGGAACCTTGTTCATGGTGCCGAAAAGCAGCAGAGCGCGGTCGGCCATGAAGATGTCCCTCGCCTTGTTTACGTCGGTGGAGAAGACGGCTTCCTTTGTGTTGAACAGCTTGAATATCTGGTTCAGTATGGCTATCGATTTCTCGCTGTCCCCCTCGAAGGTAAACGCCCCGCTGTCGTCGGCCCTGACCATCTTCTGCCCCGAAGCGGTATAAAGCGCCTCGATCTGGTTGTAGACCCTGAGAAGGCCGATGTTGTCGGTCTCGTCCATCTTTCCGTTGCCGTCGATATCCTGAGCCGACTTCATGATGAGACCGAGCATGTAGTCTATGTTCCACTTGCCGTCGTTTACCGTGGCGTAAGGGCTGTCGAAGCCGAAATCATTGAACAGCTTCTTGTTGAACATTATGGCGTATGTCGTATGCATGAAGGTCATGCAGATATCGCCGTTGCCGATGTAGTTGTGTCCGCCGATGCGGGTGTCCTGCTCGAACTGACTGTTCCACCACGGCTTTGTAAGATCTATGTTCCCGACCGCGTTCAGATCGTAGATCATGCCGTCGCGGGCGAGCGCGGCGGCGTCCTGGATCGTCGGCATGATAAGATCGTAGCTGCTGTCGCCCGCCATGACCAGCTTTGATATCTCCTGCGTCATGGTGTAGGAATACTGACCTCCCATCGCCATGCGGGACTGGGTGATCGTGGTGTTGTATTTTTCCTCGATCTTGCGGTTGCGCTCGAAAACGGCGTCGTTCACGATCTCGCCGTTCTCGGCCTCGACCCAGACGTCGCGGGCCGTCCACTGTCCGCTCTCGTCGTTTTCCATCTTCGTCAGAACATGGAATTCGGCTCCCCCGCAGTCGAGAGCGGGGAGATTCGGAGCGAGTTCCGTCTCAGCGGCGGCGTCGTCAGCCGGAGCTTCGTCGCCGCCCTGCGGCGCCGTCTCAGCCGCGCCGCCGGCGTCAGGCGCCTGACCCTCGCCGCCGCAGGCGGCGAGGGAAGAGAGGAGAAGACATGAAAGCAGAAGGAGACTTATATATTTTTTCATCAGGTATCTATGCCCCCATGAGCGTTCTTTTAAACGATTGCTTATTAATCCTTATAGTTCGGCAGCCAGGCGCCGAGGCGCTTGAGGCGCTTCTGTATCTCATGCGCGTCCGCCGAATGGACGCCGGTCTTCTCGTCTATCGACACGGCGGCGGCGATACCGGCGGCCTGACCCGTGATATAGCATCCGGGCATGACGCGGACGGAGGACTGCATATATCTGTCGGTCGATATGCAGCGCCCGGCGACGAGAAGGTTGTCGAAGCCCTTTACGGTGAGAGCGCGGTATGGTATTCCGTAGCTCTCTCCCTGCTTGTATCTCAGGTTGTCGAAATCGCGCTTGAATTTCTCGTATCCGGCCTTGTCGTTCGTCGGGGAATGGATGTCGACCGGATAGCAGTAGCGTCCGATCTCGTCGTCGAAGGCAGCCCTGTTCTTGAAGTCGTCGAGCGAGAGTTTGTAATCTCCCATGATGCGGCGGCTCTCTCTTATCCCGAGATACGATCCCGAGTATATGAGCTCGGTGTCTTCGAAGCCGGTAAGATAATCGCGGTAGTATCTGCGGTATTCGCGGAGCTGCTTTCTGCCCTTCACGAGACCGGGGGTGACAGACTCGGCCTTCGAGCCGTCTATGTCATAGATGTGGCCGACGTTCGAGCCGCCTATGCCGTTGGGGAAGCTCTTTCCGTTCTCGTCCTTCGTCTCGGCGGCGATGCGCCACATCCCCGAGTGATGCCTGTCCTCGTTCGTGAAGACATGGTCGGCGAAGGCTTTGTCGAGAGCGCGTGAGTCTGGCGGGACGACGCGGCTCCAGTCGATGCCGTCCCAGAGACCGCAGAGGGTGGTCGCCATGACGCGGCCGTTCTCGTCGCCGTACTCGTATTCGGCGCCCGAGTAGAAGCACATATCGCCGTCTCCGGTGCAGTCGATGTAGATCTTCGCTTTGACGGCGAACATCGACCCCTTTGAGGCGCAGATGACGGAGGAGATGTGACCGTTTTCGGCAATAACGTCGATCAGGTTAGTGTAGAACAGGAACTTCGCGCCGCATTCCTCTATCATCTCGTCGTAGAGGATCTTCAGCGTCTCGACGGGTATCGACATCGGGGCGAAGACCTGGAAGCGCGGGAAGGTCTCGGCCTTGAGACGGTCGTAGACCTCCCGTCCGATACCGGCGGCGCAGAAGTCGACGCCGTTGCCGAACTGCATGAACGCCGGGACGAGCATCGTGACGGCCGAGCCGCCGAACGCTCCGAACCCCTCGGCTATGAAGACGCTTTTTCCCTCGCGGGCGGCCGCGACGGCGGCGGCTATCCCCGAAGGGCCGCCTCCGGCTATGAAGACGTCGACGTTATATCTGACATCGAGCTTTTTTTCGTATCTTATCTCGCTCAAAGCTTATCCTCCCATACGCTGCTTAAGCGTTTCAAGGTTTTTCCTCATAAGGGATTCGTATGTCTCCCCGTTTTCAAGCTCCTCGCTCGTCACGCTGTGACAGCTGTGGAACAGGGCCGGCTCGGCGTCTCTGATGTTCTCGCACAGCATCTCGGCGGTAGCGGTGCTCGAAAGCTCGACGTGCCATATCGTGTCGGCGCCGTGCTCCTTCGCCTTGTCGACGAGGTAGGCGATCACCCCGGGAGACGGCTCGGTGTCTTCGGCGCATCCGGCGAAGGCGGCGTAATGCTCGATCCCGTAGTCATGCGTGAAGTATAGCAGCGGGAAGCGGTCGCCGAATATCATAAGCCTCTTTTCCTGCGGCACCGTTTCGAAGAATTCGGTGAAATCGGCGTCCAGCTTGGTCAGCTTTTCCACCAGCTCGGCGCACTGTGTCTCGTAATCGTAGGAGGTGCCGTGATCGGCCGAGATGATGGCGTCGCGTATCCCGCGGGCTATCGCGACGGCGTTCTTCGGGGACGTCCAGACGTGCTCGTCCTTTTCCGCCGCTCCCTCCTTGGGCTCGGCGATATGGAGGGTGTCCTCGTACAGCGTCGAGACGCAGTCCATCATCCTGAGCTTCGGTATCGGACGGTCGAGCGACGCGAGGACCTCGTCGACCCATTCGTCGCTCTCGCCGCCGTTGTATATGAACAGGTTGCATTCGGATATCGTGATGATATCTTTCGCCGACGGCTCGTAGGTGTGGATGCTCTGTCCCGGCGGGATGAGGAGGGTGACGGTCGCCGTGTCGCGCACTATCTGTCTTGTGAAGTCATACGCCGGGAAGATCGTCGTGACTATCTTGAGCCCTCCCGACGGGCCGGACGAGCCGATGCACCCGAAGAGGGAAAGGACCGTAAGAACGGCGCAGACGGCGGAGAGGAAACGTATAACGCGGTATCTCATATCGTTTTCTTTGCGGTTGTTCTGGATTTTGCCGGTACTGTCTTCACGCTGATCTCGGCCGTCACGCCCTCGCGCGGCAGATTGCCGTCGCAGAGCCATACGGTGAGCGGCACGTCGTCATTCAGATACAGCGCGGTGACGGAGAGCTTCTTTCCGGCGTCCGAGGCTGAGAGAGGGAAGTAGTAGGTGTAGTTTCTGTCTGTCGGGGCGCAGATATGCTCCCACATGTTTACCGGATATGACGGGGCGCGGTCGGCTGCGCCGATGATCCCGCCCTCGGCGGAAACGGCGCAGTAGGCTCCCTCGACTCCGTGCACGCCGTCGAGCGCGGCGGCAAGATAGCTCCCGGGACGGATCTCCTCCGGCAGAGTGATCTCGGCTTTCCGGGCCTTGACGAAGCGGGAAGGATCGATCAGCGCCTGCATGTTGTTCGCCTTCGGCGACGCCGGCTTTATCTCTCTGTCACCGGAGAACAGCCTGAAGCTGTATATCCTGTCGACCGGCGACGGGAGACGGAAATACCTCAGCCCCTTGTCTATCGGGAACACCGCCTTCATAAGCGATCCGGCGTTCTCTCCTATCGTGTGTATCGAATGGACGACGAACGGCACGGTGATATCGCGGAGCTTTTTTATCTCCGGCGACGACGTCTTCCAGACCGAAAGGTTGTCCGAATAGCCGGCGTCCTTCACCGGCAGCTGCAAAGGTATCTCATACCTCGGCTCGCCGGTGGAGAAATAGACCAGCTCGGCGCTGTCGCATCCGATATATTCGCCGAGATCGACCCTAAGGCAGCCTCCGTCGACCCTTATGCCGTAGTATCTCGAACTGTGGTCGAAATACGTGTCGATCCTGCCGTCAAAGATGTTCTTTCCCTCGCAGCCGCGCGTCTTGTACGTCAGCTGACCGAAGAACTCGTCGCGGGCCTTCTGCACGGCCGGGACGGACGTCGGACCCGAGCGTCTGAGCGACTGCGCCTCGAAGGCGTCGTTGTCGGCCCTGAACGCGGTGGCCTCGTACAGCGCTTCGGCGTTTTCCGGCACCGGCACGGCTTCGCCCCTGCCGAGCAGCACGGGATCGCGGTGAGTCGAGTCGAAGGCGGAAAGCTTCGGCAGATCTATCGCGGCGGCGCGTCCTATGATGGAGATGTCGCCGTCGGCCTTGATTATCTTCACCTCTTTGTCGGGGACGATGGTCTCGTAGACGCAGCCGGTGAGGGCGAAATCCTCTTTTCTGAACTTTTTGTCGTCCTCGCAGAGGAAGAGGGCGGCGCGGAAGGGCGGGACGGTGACTTCGGCGGTCTCTCCGTATCCGAACGTGCCGATATACGTCTCGTACGGGAATTTGCTCATCACCGTCACCTTCTCGCATACTTCGAGGCCGATATCCGAGTCGAGCTTTATGCCGACTCTCTGCGGCTCCCATGACGGGTTCCTGAGACAGATGATCCTTACGCTCTTGTCGCCGCGAGATACGGCGAAGCTGCCGTAGCTTTCGGGAAGCTCGACGCCGGAAACGAGTATCTTATTGTACTTTCTGTGCAGATTATAGATATTCGCCAGCGTCGCCTGCTCGTCGTCTCTCAGAAGCCACGGGTTTCCGTAGGTTTCGGGAGCGAGGATGAGCGAGCGGGAGAAGGCCTGCACGACGAGATCGTCCTCGAAGAAATCGAGGCAGGAGGATATGCAGGTGCCGTGATCCTCGGTCAGGCGCAGAAGATCGGGAGTAAGCCCCCTTATGAGCGGCTTCACTCTGTGGTGAGGCCCGGTGACGGGGTTCGACGAAAAGACGTCGGTGTATGTCTCGTCGCCCTGCCATAGGAAGGTGGTGGCGCAGACGGAGGCCCTGCCGAGATCGTTGCGGTGGTTCAAAAGGATGAGATCGGGCACATATCTGCGGCACTCGTCGATCATCTGCTTGAACAGCAGCTGCTTCGACTCGTCGAGCACACCGCAGACGGTGTCGACCTTGAACAGACCGAAGCCGTAATCCCTGCATAGGGTTATGAAGGTGTCGTATCTTTTCTTCGCGGACTCGTCGGTGTCGCCGTAGCCTCCGGCGCCGCACCATACGCCCATGCGCATGCCGAGCTCAGCCGCCTTTTCGGCTATCGGGCCGTACCCGTCGGGATACTGCTTTTTCAGCTTCTTCGAGTCGAGCAGCTGGTATGTGCCTCCGGCGCCGTCAAGGTTCCCGGCGTCCCACGCGTAGATGTCGAGCTGCATCCCGTAGCGCTCCTTCATCCACTCGAAATATTCGAGGTTCGCCATCGTCTGATGGTCGGTGGAGCCCTCGTTCGTGCTGTTGATCCAGCTGAAATACTGGGCCTTCGACGGAGTCTTCTCGTCGGCTCCGGAGGTCTTTTTTGTCTTTTTCAGTATCTTTTCCATAAATCAACCGTAAGGGTCTGTGTCCTGTCTTACTGTCGGAGCGCCGGGGTCAGCGGACTCTCGCCCAGACCAGCATCTCGGTCTCTCCGCGGTTCGCGAAGGCAAAGTACGGGATCATCTTCACGCGGACGGACAGCCTGTCATCCGAGCGCGGGGCGTAGAGATGAGCCCTTCCGGCGTACGGACGGCGCCATCCGGAGCAGTAAAGAGCCGGCACGCCGAGCGCGTCGTCGCATTCAAGCGTGAATCCGGAATCCGGATCGAGCTCGATGTCGCGCAGATAATTGCCGTTGTCTACGCCTTCCATGCACCAGATGATCGGGCCGCGGCTTACGGCGTAGCGTCCGGAATCCTCCTGCACCCTCGGGTCGGCGTCGATGATCCTTACCTTCATCTCGAAATCGTACTCGACCGTCTGACCGTCGGATACGTCGATCCTGATATATCCGTCGTCGTCGGCTTTATACGAGCAGCACCACGCCGGGAGACGGAGAGCGATCCTCGCGGCGGGGCCGTGCCATGTGAGCTTCACATGACCGTCGTACGGGAAGCCGGACTCAAGGTCGACGGATACCTTTCCGCCTTTGAAATCGAACTCGGCGTGATTTGAGATATACTGATTCACAAACAGCTCGTCGTCGCTCTCGTTGTAGATGAAGTCGCCGATCGAGGCGATGAAGCGGGTGATGTTCGGCGGGCAGCAGGAGCAGCCGAAGACCTCGACGCGCTGGGTGATCGGGAAGTGCTCGCCGTGTCGCTTGAGCAGAGCCGGATCGATCTCGAGCGGATTCTCGTAGAAGAACGATTTGCCGTCGAGCGAAAGCCCGGAGAGGAAGCCGTTGTAGATTATCGTCTCGACGGTATCGGCGTACTTCGATTTCGCGTCGAGCAGATTGAGCCTGCGGGCGAACAGGGCGAGACCGAGATTGGCGCAGCTTTCGGCGTAGGCGTGGATGTTCGGCAGATTGTAGTCGAAGCTGAAGCGCTCGCCTGACGCGGACGAGCCGATGGCGCCGGTGATGTACATGCGCTGCTCTGTGATGTTCTCGAACAGCTTGAGACAGGCGTTCTTGAGCCCCTCGTCGCCGGTCCTCTCGGCGAGATCGGCCATCGCGGAGTATAGATAGACGGCGCGGACCGAATGTCCCTCGGCGGTGAACTGCTCGCGCACCGGGAGATGGGACTGGTTGTAGTCGGCGCGGGCGACGTCGTCCTCGGTGCCGCGGACGTTGATGAAGTGCAGGGCGAGATCGAGATATTTCCTGTCCTTTGTCAGATCGTAGAGCTTTACCAGCGCGAGCTCGATCTCCTCGTGTCCGGGTGACGAGAATTTCGCCGTCTTCTCGGTCACAAAGCATCTGATCACGAGATCGACGTACTTTTCGACACATCTGAGCAGCTTGTCCTTGCCGGTGGCGTTGTAGTATGCGACGGCGGCCTCGATAAGGTGGCCGAGGCAGTACAGCTCGTGCCAGTCGCGGTTGGTGAAGCGGTTTTCCTTCGGCTCGCAGGTCTGATAGTACTGGTTGAAATAGCCGTCCTCGTCCTGACCGCGGGCTATGTCGTCGACTGTCTCGTCGACGATCTTCTCGAGCTCGGGCGCGGGAGCCTTCTGGATGAGATACGCCGCCGACTCGAGCCATTTGGCGACGTCGGAGTCGTAGAAGATGTGCGGCTTGTTCGGCATGCCCTCTTTCCAGCTGAGCTTCATGCCGTCGAAGCGGCCGGTCTCCTTGAAGCGCTTGTAAACGTTCATTATGGTGACGTCGCGGATGAGGGACTGCTTCTGCTGCCAGAAGCCGCCGTTTACGTCTATGCGGTCGAAGGTGATGTTCTTCATCGTTGTACCTCTCGCTTTTCGCTGATTTCGGAAAGACTTGCGCAGTACTTAAATTATATCATATTCTTCCTTCGATTGCAACAATATGTATAAAAAGGTTTATCAAATTTTTATTCCGCCTCCCGTCTCCGGTTATGATAATGTTTGCGATTTTGAAAAAAATTAACGTAAAACGCTTTAATATTCATGTTCATATGTATATAATAGATGTTAAGTATTTGGATTCAACGAGGGTATGGAAATGAGGAATCAGAAAAACTACGAATATAATGAAGTCAAACCTGTCGAAAATATAAGGCAGATGCTTTTCGCCGCCCAGGAAGAGGCCGGGGGTCAGATCGCCTTCAAATATAAGAACGGCGACGACGTGGTGTCCGTGACGTACGACGAGTTCGTTACCGAGGTCAAGTCCCTCGGCACGGCCATCGCCGAGAAGGGGATCCACGGCGCTCACATCGCCTGCGTAAGCGAGAACTCGTATAAATATATCGTCGCCTATCTCGCCGTCATCACGTCCGACAACGTCTTCGTGCCGATCGACAAGGAGCTTCCGACGAACGACATCGTCTACATCCTCAACAACAGCGACGCCGACTATGTTTTCTTCTCCTCGGCATATGAGAACATATTCAGGGAGAACACCGAGAACCTGCCGAACGTGAAGGC
>CAMJPL010000027.1 GCA_946407735.1 uncultured Clostridia bacterium | reverse complement strand
TCAGATAATGATCGCAAGTTAATTGATCTAATGCTTTCAAAATATGAAGATTAAGTAAAATATAAAGGGGGCAATCCCCTTTATATTTTTTCTTCAATCCTCAAAAATGTGCTGTACCGTGTTTTTGGGTAAATCTTTGGGTAATTCAAATGGTCATGTCGTATTAACCTTGTATTTACAAGGGTTTCTGAGATTTCTATTGCAATCCGGGGGGAATTGCAATAACTTTTTCAAAGTTCTCTTGACGCTTTTTGACGCATCCTTAATCCCTTTTAATATGTGGCTTCGTTTAGCCTCTCCTTTTTTTTGTGGACCTGCTTTTTACCTTGATTGTCTTTTATGATCGTTATTGTATACCCATTTGGGGAAAAATATGCGGCTAAAATTGTATGCAAATTAATATTCAAACAGCAGATTCTGCTTTTTCTCAAATCAAGGCAATACTTCACAAAGCGGTTGAAAAAGCGGATGTAAAGTGATATAATAATAGCATAAATAAACAAATAAACATGATGCAATAATTTCAGTCTTTTCGTCAGGAGTCATCCATATGAAAAAACACCCGTATGTCTTATCATCTCTTCTTCTTGTTTCAGTACTCGCGTCATCATGCGGCGGCGGCGCGGCAGATACAAAGCCAGACGATACTGATGTTCAGTCTCCGCAGATATCGGAAGCCGCAGACGGTGACGCCGAGACCACGGCCGCCGAAGAGCTGCCGTCTCTTGTCATAGACGAAAGATGGGACGGAGAAGACGTAACGATGCTCGTAAGAAGCGAATTCCTTTATGAATTCCTCAATGATGACACTGCCGATGTCGTAAATGACGCGATATACAAGCGTCAGCTGGCTGTCGAGGAGCTTCTCGGCATAAATCTTAAAATAGCAGACATTACCGGGACTTTTTCCACAAAGGATAAGTATCTCGGCGAGCTGAAATCCAGCGTTCTCGCCGGAGACGGAGCATATGACATAGCCGCCTCGGCAGCCAATTACATGCTTCCCGTCATTCCCGACGGGCTGTTTCATGATCTCGCCGGGAACAGATATATAGATCTGTCAAAGGAATGGTGGTCGCAGGGCTATGTCGAAAACATGGAGATAGACGGTTCGCTTTATCTTGCCACCGGCTCGATATCGGTCAATTCGCTTGACAATATGTGCGTAATGTTCTTCAACAAAAAGATGCGCGAGGACATGGCTCTTGAAAATCCGTATGAGCTGGTAAATGCCGGGACATGGACCTTCGACAAACAGGTTCAGATGTCTCACGCCGTAACGTCGGATATAAACGGAGACAGCGTTATCAGCGCGGACGACAGGGTCGGCTGCTATTCATACAACAATATGTGCATCGCGCAGACGATCAGCTTCGGACTGGATTTCTCAAAGCGCGGAGATGACGGGTATCCTTATATCACCTATTTAAGCGACAGGATGGTAACGGCTTTTGACAGATTCAGGGATTTCAGGCTGAGCAGCGATTATCTTGAAGGCAAGCAGGACGGTCAGGACACGCTTGATCTTACGACCGTTATGCAGCAGAAATATCAGAACGGAAATATGTTCATAATGGCGCAGGTGCTGTCTTCCGCCAAGGTCATGCGCGGCATGGACGTCGATTTCGGGATCATACCAATGCCAAAGCTCGACGAAAGTCAGGAGAGATATTATACATGCGCGATGGAAAATCTGACGGTCGTCGGGATACCCTCGTCGGTCGAAAACACCGACAGGGCCGGAGCGGTCATCGAGGCTATGGCGATAGACGGATACAACAGCATTACACCGGCATATTTCGAGAGCGCGCTGAAGGGCAAATACGCGAGGGACAATGAGTCGGCGGAAATGCTCGAACTCATCAGGGATTCGCTGTGGTTCGATTTCGCCTATCTCAACTCCGTTTCGCTGAATGATATCAATCACCTGTTCAACAATTCGATAATCAAGGGCAAAGAGATAACGTCCGCGTTTGAAGCGCAGAAGGAAAAGATCGAGAAAAACCTTGCGAAGCTGCTCGACGGATACGCTTCGCTGAAGCAGTAAGGAGAGGAAAAACATGAAAGACCTGTACGATCTTCTGATAGTCGGGGCGACCGTCTACGGCGCGGCCGCGGCGGAAAAATTCAAGGATCTGAAGCTGGCCGTGATCGAGTCCGGCTGCACATGCGCGCGTGAATTTTCCTCGGCGCTCAAAGGTGAAAAGACGGACGTGTTTCAAAATAAGCTTTACGATGAGCTGGAAAAGCGCGGCGCCGTATCGGAAGGAAAACTGTGGCTGCCGGCGGTAGCCCCGGTCACGGCCAGGCTGTACGCGGACACCGGAGCCGACTGTTACTTTTTCTCGTTCATATCA
Organism: uncultured Clostridia bacterium; assembly: GCA_946407735.1. Taxonomy (GTDB): domain Bacteria; phylum Bacillota; class Clostridia; order Oscillospirales; family CAG-272; genus JAAZGC01. The sequence continues at coordinate 40,728 of CAMJPL010000027.1, read as the reverse complement.
GATATCGTGTCAAAGCCGGGATTCTATACGGTCACCTTCGTATGCTACGGCGTGGAATACACCCTTAAAACCCGGAACATCATTGACACGACAAGCTTGTTTGATACTCACGGATGGTTCGGAGAGAAAGCTCCGTCAGTATTGAAACAGACCCTAAATTATACGGACCGCTTCGGCCGGATAAAGGAATTTCCCGCCGATCAGGGCATGACTTACGCGAGGATCTCGCTTGAAAGCGATGATAAAATAGCCATGATGGCGTTCGATGCGGACGTCACGCCGGAAAAATCATACAGCATGATCTGGCAGCCTTCAGCCGGATACGACAGCGCCGCCGCGGCTTACGAGGCCGGGCTCAGTGCGGTTTTGCCCGGAAAGGCTCAGACCGTCGAAGTCCCCGTTGTCAGTGAAGGAAAATACGATATAATCGTAGTCGGGATCGGCACCGCCGGGTCGTCTGCGGCGATAAGGGCGGCGAGAAACGGGCTCAGGGTCCTTGCTGTCGACAGCATGCCGGTCCCCGGTGGGACCGCTACGGCCGGCGGGATATATACCTACTATTACGGCTTCAAGGGCGGGTTATACACCGAGATCGACGACGCGGCAAAAAAGAACGAGCTGTTCACGAAAGAACCGGGGATCGGCGGTCAGCCGAAGATAATCGAGCTCGACAAAGAGCTGAGAAAATCCGGCGTCGACGCAAGATATAAGGCTTCATTCATAAAAACGCTGAAAGACGGATCAAAAGCGACGGGGATAATGTGGATCGAAAACGGGGCCGTTCACTCAGCCCGGTCCGCATATATCATCGACTGTACCGCAGAAGCCGCGGTTTGTGTAAACGCCGGATGCGATATGCTCGGCGGGCGTCAGTCCGACGGAGCGTATCAGCCGTTTTCAGCCGTGTATTTCAGAAAGAATGAGGACGGCAGCACCGGGACAGGTTACTGCGACGAGGGAGTAGCCGATCCTTACGATGCCGATGATTTCGGGAAAAAAGTTTTATCAGCGCTTACCGGATATCTGCAGCTGCGCGAAAATTACGCCGGACACGAGTTTCTTGGAACAGCTCCACTTATCGGCCTGAGAGAAGGACGCAAGATCGTCGGTGAAGAGACTGTAAGGTTAGAGGAACTGGTAAACGGGATATATACTGACAGGCCTCTGTATTACGGGCGCTCGAATCTCGACAATCACGGAAAGGATGACGCCCTTGAGGACAGGATTTACCGCGACTGGACTACGATATGCGGCATGTGGGGATGGTGCCTTCCGATACCGGTCCCCGCCGGAGCGCTTATACCGAAGGGCTGGGACGGCATCCTCGCGGCGGGACGCGACGTCTCTGTCGAGCATAATCTCGCCATGGGACTCAGAATGAAGGACGACGCCTATAAATCCGGAGAAGCCGCGGCGGAGCTCGCCTCCATGGCTGTTCTCGGCGGCATATCGGCGCGGGATGTCGATACAGATGAGCTGCGGGAAAGACTAAAAGCGGACAGTTGTCTTAACACCGGCGAAAACGTAATGGACCTCGAGCAGCAGACGAATGTAAGCTGGCATCATGAGCCATGGTGGTGCGACGACGACGACGAAATCACAAAACAGCTTTCCGGCGACGCCCCGGGCTACGCGATATGGTCTGCCAGAGCGAACGGAAAAACCGATCTTCTCCTGAAGCTCATATCAGGCGACGATTCTGATCTTCGCTGGAACGCCGCCCTTTCGCTGGCTCTGATCGGAGACAGCGCGGCCGTCGTTCCGCTTATCGAGGCGGCGTGCAGCAGAGACGGATTTATTCCGAAAAGCGGGCGAAAATACAACAATCTAAGATCCGTCTCGGCGATAAGCGCTCTCGGCCGGCTGGGTGATGAGCGGGCTGTACAGCCGCTGCTGGCTCTTCTCGATGATCTCGGTTTCACCGAAAAGATAACTCCCACCGACAGCAGTATAATATCCGACAGTGAGGATATCCGTTTCCAATATGAGACTCACATAATAGTATCCCTGACCGAAATCGCAGAAAAGCATCAGTCGGTGAGAAAGCTGATCAGAGACAGGATCACGGAATACATCAAGGACAGGAGCTTCCGCGTTACGATGATGGGTACGAGAACAGATATCAAAAAGGATTGTACGGAAAGCATCAGGGCGATCGCGGCGAGGATTTAAGAGTTATCCCCCATCCGGCTATTTCATACAGTCGGAATTAAGCCCGCAATTTAAACGATTGCCGGGGGATTTTACGTGTAAATAAACAAAAGGACGCTTCATATCAGGCGTCCTTTGTTTTTTATTGAATCAGGCATTGTTTTGCCGGAGGGCATATGCTTCACATGAAGCGGCTATGATTCATTTTTCAGGGATTCATTATTGCATCCGGAAAGAAGTGGAAGCAGTCGATCCGCATCTCCGCGCCTTTCTCGGGTCTGACTGTCAGGCAGAAATCAAGGGTGTCCGGCAGCGCCTCCCGAAAACGGAACGCCCCGGTTCTCCTGTTCCTCCAGCGGAAGACGGGAGACGGCTGCTCTATCCTGATCTCGCCGAACAGCCGGCCGTTTTCATCTTTCTCACGAAGCTCGATAATACCGCCTCCGCCGACACAGTCATAGTTCACGGCAAAGCCGATCTTGTCGGCCAGATTACGTATTTTCGGATATCTGAGAACTGCGTCCTCGTCAGCCGATACCGAAAATCCGAACAGATCCGTGTTTTCGACCTTGCGGACGTTCCGGGCGCTCATGAACCACTCAGCCTCAATGCGGTTCCAGTTGGAATCATACTGTCCGACACCGTACTCAACGATCAGGGGATCGGTCACGAGTTCCCCGGAGTCTTTGACGTGCACATAGCACAATCCGCTGGAACGATATTCTCCGAAATGGTCGATGACCGTGACGGCGTTGAAGAGCTGTCCGTTCCATTCGCAGAAGCTGGTGTGATCGATACTTGCGCCGGTATGACCGATGTATTTGTACGGTCCGTATACGCAGTCGGAAACGGCGTAAAAGCCGCCGAAAGAGAGATAGTACCTTCCGCCTATCCTGTTCAGAGAAGCCTTGTCGTCACCCTCGTGATCCAGTTCGATCTTCCGCGGAGTTTCGGCAAGAGAGACCATATCCTCATTGAGACGGGCGATAAAGTATCCGCAGCCGTCCCCGTAGGCCCAGGAGGGTCCTCCGAAGACGATGTAATACTCACCGTCTTCGTCCCGGAATACGGACGGATCATATTCAGTCGTGGTCGTAACGGTCCCGTCGAGCAGCGGACGTCCGAGTACGTCACGGTACGGCCCCTCCGGCCTGTCGGCAACTCCTACACCTGTAGAGCGGTTTCCGTCGGAAAAGTAGAAGTAATACCTTCCGTTCCTTTCGGCGCAGTCGGTCGCCCAGCAGCTGCCCGACTTTCCCATCCAGAAATCCTCCGGGCGGACGACACTCTCGAGTTTCCACCCGACACAATCATCGGAGGACCAGATCTGCCAGTCACTCATGCTGAACGAACCGCTGCCCGGAACAGCGTCATGGGTCGCAAACAGCCACATCCTGTCGCCGAAGACATGGATGTGAGGGTCGCATACTCCTCTCAGAGGGATTATCGGATTTTTATGAGCGGGATTGGATATCATGCCGGCTTTCCTTTCTCTGTTTTATGTTTTGAAGCCCCCCGAACAAATCCGCTGTCGTGTGAGGACGGAATCATTTCAATGAATGCGGGGGATCTCAGTTTTCACTTCCTCGCATTTCGGACACTTGTAATACTTGACTGGCATTCCGTGTTCCACGACATTTTTCCAACTGTACATCGTATAGCCGCATTTCGGACATGTATAGTAGGACGGCGGATTTATGTATTCCACCTGAGCGACAAAACATGAATCATTGCTCCAGCACCAGCTGTGGTTTTCCACCGTTGCCTCGCAGCCTTCCGTCGCCCAGTCTCTTGCCCCGCCTGCGACCTGATCCATTTCGCTCAGAGACAGTTCGGTGATCTCCGCGGCGGCCGCTTCCGTTGCGGCGACCTGTTCATTCCTGATTTCATCGGCCGCCTCTATGATCTCCTCCGCCGTCATGTCAAAGCCGACGGCGCGTGCCACCTACTCATATACCGATTCCGGGGCTGCGTCTTTCGTGATCGACCCGGCTTTCAGCAGTTCTTTGGCCCGCTCATTTGTTGCCAGCTCATCCAGAAGCTTTTCATTCACCAGCCAGCCATTGGTATACAGGGTGGTTACGGCGATCTCACGCTGTGTAAGGGCATCAAGTATCTGATTGAAATCCGGGCGGATCAGCGGCTCCCCGCCTGTCAGACCCACACAAAAGACACCGCATTCCGCCAGCATATCCGCCACGTGAACGATCTGCTCATACGAGGGGCTGCCGTGCTTGCCGGAGGGTGCAGACATGAAGCAATGGGCGCATCTGAAATTGCATTCCCCGGTAATTGACCAGTGCGCCTCCCGCCGATAACGTGCGGGGTAAGCTTTGTACCGCTGCTCCGGGAGAAGGAAATCCATCCGGTCCGCGGGACGGATGACGCCTTCTCTCAGAAGATTATCAAGGAATGTCCGCTGCTCCTCGGTAAGTGCGTCCGTATCGATCTCGTGAGCCGCGTCGCAGAATAAAAGCAGCCTGTATAATTCCGGCTCGTAAAACCGCGCCGTACGGTCCCGCGCGTCATACACGCCTGTCGGCAGCTTATGCCATCCCCGCAGGCGAAAGCGCCGGTCAAGAATGTATTTCATTCCAGTTTATTCAGTTTATTATGGCAGTCTTCTTCCGCAAATTATTATGTGCTTATCATAATTATACATCAGGCTCGATTATTTGCGTTTTCGTTTCATAACTTGTGATATATTATACCATTGTTATCTTGTTCATTTGTTAATGAATTGTTATTTATCCATATATACGCACGAAAGGACTGCAAACTTTTTGTGGTTTGATTTTGGGAGGTGAGACCATCTATATACGCTGGTGTCAACTCTATATGAGGTTTCTGAAAAGAATATACATGCGGTCTGCTTTAAGGTTTTGTTGTTGATATTTATGATCTTATTTTATAACACCATGATGTAGAATGACACACACCGAGGAAAAATGATTCTTTCATTTTGAAGTATTTTTTATCACTCAAAATGACTGCATCAGTCCGTCTTTCTTCTAAAAAACCTCAGGAATCATCCCTTCTCTCTTTGCTGTGTCAGATAAAGAAAGGATTACATCCTTAACTAAGCATGCCAAGGTTTGAAGTATTCATCTGGTCTCACCTATGAAAACAACTAAGTTTTCTTCTATTCATACTATTATAATACCACTTTGCGTATGCTTTTTCATCCGCTTTATACTGTATTTCCTTAAATCTTTTCATCAAAACAAAAACAGAGATCAGACATGCGAATGATCTCTGTTTTTATTGTCACACATATTTTATATCTTTCCCTCCTCTATATGCAGGATATGCGTACAGCATCGGTCGATAAGCTCCATATCATGCGTGACGATAAGGACAGTTACGTCTGCATCAAGAGTACGCAGAAGCTCAGCCGTGCGTTCCATGCTGCGATAATCCAGTCCGCTTGTCGGTTCGTCAAAGACGAGGATCTTCTTTCCCGCAAGCAGAGCGGAGGCTATGGCGACACGCTGCTTCTGTCCGCCTGAAAGGGACATTGGATGACGATCCCTGTATTCGAGAATATTCAGCTTTTCAAGTATATCCGTCGCCTTCCGCTCTTCGGCGTCAGCTGCGCCGAGCATGACTTCTTCTGTTACGGTTTCGGCAAAAAGCTGATGATTCACATCCTGCATGACCATATACGAAAGGCGGATCATCTCCTTTGGGCGATATGATCTGCCGCCGATCGTTACCCTGCCTTTAAAACGCTTCTGCAGACCGCAGAGGCATTTTGTGAACGTGGATTTTCCTGCGCCGTTGTGACCGATCACGGCGATCACGGCGCCTTCTGGCAGCTCAAGCATCGGGATATCCAACGCTTTCTGTTTTCCGTAGCTGTAAACGAAACCTTCGAGAGTTATGCTGTCACTTCCGTCAAATGCTTTGATCCGGGCAAGACCGCTCCTGCTTTCGAGATAATTATTACTTGTCCTGAGCGCGCGCAGACCCATTTCATTCAGCTTCCCGGTATCCAGAGAAAAGAATTCGTCGCCCGTGAATTCTTTTGAAATACGGCCGTCTTCCATGAATAACACTCTGCCGCATATACCGCTGAGCCACCCGAGTCTGTGCTCCGCGATGACGATCGTTTTTCCCTGCGCCTTCCATCTTCCGATGATATCACGCAGCCCGGTTATCGCGTCAGGATCGAGATTGGAGGTCGGCTCATCGAGAACGATAAGCTCCGGCAGCATAGCCGCGACACCCGCGCAGGCTATCTTCTGCTTCTCGCCTCCTGAAAGATCGAAAATGCTCCTGTTCAGCAGATCACGGATCTTTATATCGGCGGCGGCCTTGTCGACGCGGCGCCGTATCTCGGATTCCGGCAGGCTCATATTCTCGCAGCCGAATGCGATCTCCGCCGTTGTATCCACGCAGAAAAACTGACTTCTCGGATTCTGGAACACGCTCCCGACTATGCCGGCAAGGTCCTCGATCGCGGTGTCTCCGACGCTCCTGCCGAAAAACGTCACCGAGCCTTCAAGCTCACCCTCGTAATAATGCGGGATAAGACCGTTCAGAAGTCTTGTCGCCGTCGTCTTTCCGCAGCCGGATCTTCCGCAGAGCAGTACGCATTCACCTCTTTTTATTGTCAGGTCAAGATGATCCAGCGCGCCGGCATCTCCGTTCGCATATCGGAACGAAACGCTTTTCAGTACTGCCGCGTCCGTCACTTCACCACCCCAATCATTCCAAGGATCCAGAGAAGATACAGCATCGCTGTCGGTATGATCACGGCGATATCCTGAAAATGAAACCCGATCCTGCAGATGTTCGTCCGCCGCACCTTTGCACCGAGCCCTCTCGTAAGAGCGGCGGCCGAGAGTTCGCTCCCTATATTGACAGAGCAGACCATCAGCGGCACGAGACGGTATTCGATGAATTTCCCCGCGTTTTTTCCTCCGATACGTATATCACGCATCTTCATGGCCGTACCTACAGACGAAAATTCCTCGAGTACGGTCGGAAAGAACCGGAACATCACCGACATCGGTATCGTTATCTGCTGCGGAACATGCATCCGGCTCATAGCCGCGATAAATTCACTGACAGTCGTTGATGAAAGCATATACGCGCCCATGATGAGTCCCGGCATGAGGCGCACGAATATCAGGCATAACAGCCCGATGACGCTGAGAGCCGCCCCGGTCAGATCCGGCACAAGGAATATCTCAGCGTATTTTATCAAAGCATATGAGATCCCGAAAACAGCCGCTTTCCCGAACTTCCCGGCCGTGAGCAGAAGGATGAGAGGCAGAACGCTTACGGCTGTCGTCCCGCAGCGGACCGCCGCCGTATCGCCGCCTGCGCCGCCGAGCGCGAATACCGCGAGCGTTATCATCACAAACAGCTTTGTCCGCGGATCGAGCACGAGACCTCTGTTTTCGATATCAGCTTCAAAAAGCCCCGCCATTTCAAAGTCTCCACGAGGCGGCTTCACGTCTGCTTTCCACAAATCTGCGGTAAATGCCGTCCTCCCGCATCAGCGAATCATGAGTGCCCTGCTGTGCGATCCTGCCGCCGTCGATGACAAATATCCGATCAGCGCTTCTGACGGTTTTCAGTCTGTGTGCGATCATTATGATCGTCTTTTCTTTTGTAAGCGCTTCGATAGCGTTCATAAGCTCGGCTTCGTTTTCCGGGTCCACATTCGCCGTGGCTTCATCGAGTACGATGATCGGCGCGTCCTTCATGATCGCGCGGGCTATCGATATGCGCTGCTTTTCACCGCCGGAAAGCGATGCCCCGCCCTCGCCGATAACTGTGTTGTACCCGTCCGGAAGCCGCTCGATAAAATCATGGCAGCAGGCCTTTTTCGCGACGTCTATGACCTTTTCCATCGGTGCGTCCGGCTGACCGAAGCGGATATTGTTGGCAATGGTATCCGCAAACAGATAGACCCTCTGGAACACAAAGCTGTAATTTTTCATCAGCGAGTCCATGCTGTACTCACGCACATCTCTTCCGTCGAGCGACACGCTTCCCTCATCGACGTCCCAGAACCTTGACAGCAGCGACGTAAGAGTGGTCTTTCCTCTGCCGGACGGGCCGACCAGAGCGGCCTTGGTGTGCTCGGGGATATTCAGGGTTACTCCGTCGATGATCTTCTTTTTCTCATAGGCAAACCCGATGTTTTCGGCCTTGATGTCATAATGCGCCGGAGTTATGTCTTTTCCCGAGATATCCATCTGCGGCGCCGCGAGGATCTCGTTCGCCTGTCTTACGGACACATCGACCGTTCTCAGCAGCGCCGAATATTTCCCCGCGTTGTCAAGCTGGGCATAGATAAGATAGGAGCTGATGATCATAATTATTGTTGTCAGCAGATCCATATTCCCGCCGGTATGAAGCAGGACCGACACCGCGGCTATCGCCGTTCCGAGAGCTTTAAGCCAGAAGCTCTGCAGCGTCATATACGGGATAAGCTTTAATTCCATTTCGGAATTCGCACGCTCATTCTCGTCTATCGCCGTGTTGAGGTCTTTGCTTCTGCTGCCGGTCAGGCGGAATGTCCTGACCTCGAAAATGCCCTGAATGTATTCAATTACTTTCGCCACAAGCGCGGAATCCTTTTCCAGCTTCTGCTTCGCCATATCCGCCGAGGCTTTCATCATGCCGCTGTTTATCAGAAAGAACACCGCAAGTCCGGCACAGAGGATCAAGCCGATCCGCCAGTCAAAGAACAGCAGCATGACCGTAATGACAGCGGTCGAAAGCAGGCCTGAGCAGACGAGCATGACCACACGCGTCGCGACATTTTCGAGATTCTGCATCGTGTTGGTCGCTACCGACATAATGCGTCCGAGACTGTTTTCGCTGTAATATCCCATCGGCAGATAGCGAAGATGCTCCGCGATCCGCATCCGCTTATTCGCGCAGGTGTTGTATCCTCCTTCTGTCTGGAGCATGGTTGCCTTGGATTTGACGATGCCGGAGCCGATCACGCTGACGATCATGACACACAGGCAGGTGACGCAGGTATTGGCTGTAACATCATTTTCAAGAAGCGCTTTTACCATACAGGCGAGCGCGGGAATTTTCAGGGCTTCAAACATCGCCTGAAACAGACTGAGAACGATGGAAGCGTAAAAGCGCTTCCTGTCCCCGGCATCGCAGAAAGCGAAGAAGTTCCCGAGTATCTTAAACATCGTCGTCACCGTCCTTTGAAGAAATATGCGCCGCCCACATCGAGCTGTAAAGCCCGCCGTTTTCAAGAAGCTCTTCGTGGCTGCCCTGTTCCTCGATATTCCCGTCCTTTATGACATATATCCTGTCGGCGTTTATGACGGTGGAAAGCCTGTGCGCTATGACGATCAGGGTTTTGCCTCTGACAAGCCCCGCGACGCTGCGCTGGATAAGTGCTTCGTTTTCGGGGTCGGTATAGGATGTGGCTTCATCAAGAATTATGATTTCGGCGTTTTTCAGCATCGCGCGGGCGATGGAAATGCGCTGACGCTCGCCGCCCGAAAGGTGTCCGCCGGAAGATCCGACTATCGTATCATACCCGTTTTCCAGTCCCATGATGAAATCATGGCAGCCGCATCGCTTCGCCGCTCCTTCGACATCTTTATCGGACGCTGACTGGTTGCCGAGGCGGATATTCTCGCGCACGGAAAGATCGAAGAGGTAATTATCCTGCGAAACAAAGGCGATCTTGTCGTTATAATCATCGAGCGGGATATCCCTGATATTCACGCCGCCGAGAGAAATGCTGCCTTTGCTGACATCCCAAAGGCCGGCTATCAGCCTCGCCGCGGTGGATTTTCCGCTGCCGGACGGTCCGACCAGAGCGACGAATTCCCCCTGACGGATCGTCATGGAGATCCCGTGAATGACCTCTGTCTCACCGTATGCGAAATGAATATCGTCCAGAACGATCTCGCCGCCGACGATCGTCCGCGTCAGCTTTTCGGGGCGTACCATCTCCGGCGCGTCGATTATATTCCTGACCTCCGTCACTATCGTATCCATCTGCGCGATATCATCGGAATAAGACATGACGCCGATCAGCGGCTCGATAAGTCCGACGGTCAGGATGATGACGGTTATGAAATCAGCCGGGCTGATCGTTCCGCGCATCGCCATAATACCGCCGATGGGCAGTACGGAGAGCATCGTCGCTGGCATGATGCACATGGCAAACGTCATGTAGACATTGCACCTTCGCATCCAGTCGACAAAGCTGGAGGCGCTTTCCTTTGCGGCAGCGGCGAATTTTTCATAGCTGGACTGCGCCTTTCCGAATACCTTTATGACCTCGATGCCGTTGATGTATTCCGCCGTCACAGCGTTGAGCGCTTTCGTGGCCCGGACCGTCCTGCCGTAATTCTCTTCATAGCCAAACATCATCAGAGCGTAGCAGGCGATACCGATAGGCACCGTGATCAGCGCGGCAAGCCCGAGCTTCCAGCTGACCGTGAACACGCAGATCAGAATAATGACCGGCGCGCCGATCCCGGTCGTGAATTCCGGAAGGATATGCGCCAGCGTTGTTTCTATGCTGTCGACACGTTCGACTATCGTGCTTTTAAGCGCGCCGGAGGGCTGACCTATCACATCTCCGAGCGGCATCCTCGCGAGCTTGTCAAGCGCCTTTTTGCGGATGACGGCAAGCGTGTGGAAGGTCGCGAGATGCGATTCGGCGGTCGACAGCGCGTGAAACAGCGAGTGTCCGAGCCACAGCGCGAGTATGATCGCGAAGTTCCTGATATACACGGCTGTATCCGCGCTGCCCGCGAGCAGAGCTTTTACGATCAGCGCGATGAAATAATACGGGACGATGCCGCAGAGCGTGCTGGCGGCAGCAAGCGCAACGCTTATGATGAATTTTCCCCTGCGTTCGCCCGACTGGCTGAGCAGCCAGCCGAACGAGCCGTTTCGATCCTTTCCCATTACAAATCCTCTTCTCTGCTGCGGTATTTTTGCGGCGTGACGCCCATGACATCACGGAACGCCGCGGAAAATTTAGACGCGTTGTCATAACCGAGCCGCTGAGCGATGTCCGCGATATTCACACCGCGTTCCGCTATGAGCATTTCAGACACGGCTTTCATTTTATACGCCTTCATATACTGATAGAACGGCGCCCCGTATACCGCCTTGAATACCTTGCGCAGGGAGGCGGAAGGCATTCCCGATATTTCGGAAAGCTCATTCACGGTAAACGTCTTGTTCAGCCTTTCAGTTATATATGAATGTATTTCCTTTACCTTGGCCGTCTGGCCCGCGGGAAAGTATCTGTGCCGGTCGGAATACGCGTCGATATCCATATCCGAAAGCAGAAGAAGCAGCTCCGCCGTTTTCACACGGAAATAATCGAGACGTCCGCTTTTCGGCGCGCGGTACAGCTGTGAAAAGACGGAATTCAGCGGCTCATTGGCGCGGATCAGGAACTCAGTATCGTCACGGCAGAATTTATCACCGAGCAGTTCCGGATCAGCCGAAAGGAAAGGCATCTCATGTCTGAGCGATTCCTGCGCGGTTCCCCGAAGAAAACCGATCGTGATGCCGTGATAATGGGACAGCGGGAGCTCTGTCTTCCCCTCATGATGGACACGCCTGTCGATGCGCAGATCGCCCGCCTCCATATAGTATCGGTCTCCGAACAGATTCTCGTGTTCGATTCGCCCTTCCCGGCAGTGATCGATGCAGAGCGCGGTATCCGCGTTCTGATATTCCGATCTGCAGCTTTGAAGATGAAAATCGTTGTACATCAGATAAATGCCGTCGAATACCCGATACATGGTCATGAAGCCTTCTCCCGATTCATCATCCAGCCTGAGGACGCGGCACTCTTCCTCTGCCGCGATCTCATGGACATTCGAGCCGAAGCCGGCCTGATCCAGATAGTCAAAGATATCTCCGCTCATACGATCCCGGCCTTTTCAAAGTGCTTTTTCATCAGCCTTCTGCCGATAAGACCGCCTATTATGCCGCATACGAAAGCTGCGATAAATGTCACGGGGCACATCCATGCCGGCATCAGCTTCGTTACCGCGTCAATATAATCCTGTCCGTAGTTCTGACGGGAAGCCCAGTATGACTCGGCATCGAAGAAAAGAGGCAGATAATTCCCGGCGACCCACAGACTGAACACGCCGTTCGTAAGCACCGCTTTTGACGCGCTCTGATAATTTCCGCTTCGATAGACGAGCTCGGCGATCAGTCCGCTTACGACGGATATCGCAAGCGGCGGCCAGCTCATACCGGTGAGCAGCATCATGATGCCCATGATGCTGCTCATTATCCATATCATGCCGAATTTCTTTACCCGTGTCAGAAAGAGCATGAAGACGATCCCGCCTATGAGCGGTACCAGCACTGACAGCAGCGGCAGAAATACCGGTATCATGCCGAGCATCGCGACGATGAACACGATCACGAAATAGATTGCCGAGAAAATGCCGATGTTGATAAGATCTTTCCCTTTCATATGTACCTCCGCGGCGATTAGACTGTTCTAACTCGTTGTCAAAAAATATATGTCTTGCTGAAAGACGATAATATTATACCACAACGGCGAATAGTTTTCAACTCCGTTCTGCTCCTGTCACTCCGATCTGATATATATTTTTATGGCATTTAAGGCGGCACGGCTGATATAGGCGGCAGATACGGGCATATAAAATATGATCAGACAGCATACTCCCTGAGGAATTACACTTTCAAGATGAAAAGAAATATACAAATCTAAGCTTTTACAGTGTCAGCATTCATTCAATTAATAACGCATTTTAAGAATAGCCTTGATTTTCTTATGACAGATGGGACTGTATAAAAGATTTATTTGTCAAACTAGTAATTAGTATCCTTTTTTAATCGAAGACCAAAAAGAATACATTCATTTACATCACATTTTTACACAATTACAGTTGAAAACCTCTGCACTACAAATTATAATATAAATATAGATATAGATATACAGTTCATGTCATCCATAAACTCCACCCTTCCGAACTAATTGACCCACATGATCTACACGATTTCAAAGCCAGCATGGACACTTTCGCTGTCATCCTCCGACAACGGGATCTGCATTGATACAGGCCGATTCGGCGACATAGATATCATCTCATCCCCTCTCTTCCGTATCACGCTCGAAAAGCGCCCGGGAGAAACGATGTATTTCGATTCGTCATCCGGATGGGGCCTTGTCAGGATTACTCATACCGACGGCCTTATCAGGATCTGGCTGAGCGGGATTATAAACGGGGACGAAAAATATGACGTCACCGCCGCCGTTACCGGGACGGCGGACGATACCGGAATATCATGGACGGCGGATATCATAAACGACGATGAAAGATGCTCCGTCTCGTCTGTCACCTATCCTCTGCCGTCAGTATCGGGAGGAGAACTGAATCTGTTCACGCCGGAGCGCAGCGGGCGGGTCATCAGAAACGCCGGAAAGAACGGATATTCAGGAGTCTTTGACTACCCGGGACATATCGGCTCGATGCAGTATTTCGCTTTCTGGGGCGAAAGCGGCGGGATATATCTCGGCATACACGATCCGGCTCCGTGCATGAAGACCTTCACGGTGACGGCTTCAGAAGGTCAGGGGCGGATCGAAGCGATCTTCCCGGCTGTCGGCGCCGGGACTGTGGCAAACTCCTTCTCGCTCGGCGGATGCGCGCGTTGGCAGGTGATGCGCGGCGACTGGTACGACGCGGCGATGATATACAAGGATTTTGTCGTCAAAAAAGCCTCCTGGCTGCCTATGAAGGGACGCCCCGACACGCCTGGGAAATTCAAGGACATCGCTTTCTGGATCTGCGATTATATCCCGAATTCCGAAGCTCAGCGTGACGCACGTCCGATGACCCTCGCCGCCGTCTCCGAGAGGTACGGGAAGGACTACTGGATCGACGCGCCGATAAAGCTGAAAGAAGCGCTCGGTGTGCCGGTCGGATATCAGGTTTACAACTGGCATGAGATCCCCTTCAACATCAATTATCCGCATTTTCTTCCGGCGAGGGAGGAATTCGTTCAGGGGATCAAGAAGCTAAAAGAAGCCGGGCTGTACGTCTTCCCGTACATCAACGCCGTCAGCTGGGAGATGGAGGACGCCGACGAGGGCTTTGAAACGAATTTCGCCAACACCGGACACAAAGGCGCGGTCATACTGCCCGACGGCAGCCGGTTCTTCGTCCCTTACCCTCAGAAGAAGGCGGACGGCAGTCAGACAAAGCTTGCTCCGATCTGTCCATCATTCGGCGGATGGCGAAGGATAATAAGAGACGTCGCCCGCTGCATAGAGGCCGAGCTTCCCGTCGACGGCATCTATTTCGATCAGATCGGCGCGGTCGCTCCGCTGCCCTGCCGAAATCCAGAGCACAGCCATCTTCCCGGCGGCGGGAGCTACTGGTCGGATGGCTACAACAGGATGATGGCTGAGATAAGCGCCGAAAAGCCTGACGATTCCTTCTACTACACCGAATCGAACGGCGAAGCCTATATGAGGAGCTTTGACGGCTTCCTCACGTGGGTATGGACCTGCGGTGACGGAGTGCCGGCCTTCCCCGCCGTCTACACCAGATATGTCCAGATGCTGGGCAGATACACCGACGGAGCGACGAGAGACGACGATATGTATTTCCGCTTCAACATCGCTCAGGGGCTTCTTTACGGTCAGCAGCTTGGCTGGCTCAACGCCGACGTCGTCTATAAAGACAAGCGGATGGCGTTCCTCAGGCAGGCGGCCGATATAAGATACCGTTATTCGCCGATATTCCAGAGCACGCTTCTCAGACCGCCGAAGGTGACATGCTCCCTTCCGCCGGTCACCTCGTCCGGGATAACGATGGAGCAGGTATCGGCGGGAGTATGGCAGGACGTCGAAAAGAAGCGCACCGTCTTCATCGCCGCTAACATCTCCGATGAACCCGCGTCAGCGTCGTTCGGGCTTTATCCGGAGGAATACGGGATATCCTGCCCGGCGAAGATGGATATTGAAATGGCGCCTTCTTCCTTCAAGGTCATCGAGCTCAAGTAAATACGACGAGAAAACGGCTCTTTCGAGCCGTTTTCTGTATTGATATCCGCGCCGGGAGGGTATCACTCCATACCGGCGATGAAGCTGTTGAGCTTGTCGATCTCCTTCTCGACCTTGTTCTTTATCTTTGCCGTCATCGAAACGACGTCGGTGCTCTTGTTCGAGATCAGGCTGTCGACCACGCCGCCGAAGTTGAAGACGAGTCCGATATCGCATACGATGCTGTCAAAGACGATATCCAGCATCTCGGGCGCTCCCTCGTCCCTGACCAGCTTGTTTCCGAGGACGTTGGAATAAAGAGGATCTATGACGCTGTAATGCGATTCCCACGACATCATGTCGATCACGGCCCCGCTCCTCTCGGGATCGGATACCGACATCGGTATGACCATTATCGTCGCGGCGTAGGGATTTACCGCCGATCCGTACGACTGCTGGTTCTCGCGCATCTTCGGGACGGGAAGAATGCCGAAGTCGGCCTCCATGTCTCTCATCTGGAACAGCGAGAAGAGCGGACGGACAAGGAACATGGTGCGGTTCTCGCAGAACATATTTATCGCGTCGTAAAGGGTGGCGCCGAAGGTCTGGCGGTTGAGGAACTTCGTGGGGTCCTGCATGATCTCGTAGATTTTCTGCATGACGCCGACGGTTGTCTGATCCTCCAGCGAGAAAACGACGCTGCCGCCGTCATCGGTCTCGCAGATCCTCAGATCGGCGCCGTGAAGCAGATAATAGGCCGCGTCATTCTGACAGGACAGAGGATAGGAATCGGACATATCAAAGCTGCCGTCGTTGTTGAGATCGGCCGAGAGAGGAGCGCCGAGCTCAAGCAGCCTGTCCATCGTCCACTGATTGTTTTCAACGGTCTCGTAGAGGTTGCCCATCTGATAATCGGCGGCGAGCTTCTGGTTGAAGAAGGTGACGATCGTCGAGAGCTTGTCAAAATACGCCGCGTCGGTAAATAGACCGAACGACCTGCCGCTTATCGTGATCGCCCTGTTCGCCTTCGTGTCATACCATTCGGCGTCGGTATTGAAGGACGATATCCCGCTCAGATCAAGCAGATACGAGCTGGTTATATATCCGCCGAAGTTGTACAGACGGACAAAGGCGGCGTCAACGTCGTTCGAGCCGCTGGCGATGCTCTTGTTTATCGCGTCATTCAGCTCGCCGGCTGTCTTATGCTGGACTTTTATCGAGATGTTCAGAGCTTCCTCGACCGTTTTGTTGCGGTTGTATACCGCGTCGTTCAGTATCTCGCCGTTGAGCTCCTCCGATTCCATATCGCTCGGGATGGTGTTCCTGTCCCAGGTATTGTCGGTGTAATTGTCGTAATTCCAGATAACGAACTCGTATCCGCCGAAATCCCTGTTCGATGTGTCATAAGGGACTCGCTCCGTTTCGGCCGCGGTCTCTTCCGTCTTGACATCAGCCTCATTTACCGGGGCGCCCTGCCCGCCCGATTCAGCGTCGGCATCCTTCTTTTCCCCGCAGGACGCAATTATCCCGACGGCGATAATCACACTCAGAAGCAGCGATATTATCCTTTTCAAGGCGATACCTCATTCAGAAAAGATCATTTAAAGCGTTTCCTCCATTATATTATACACTCCGGTTCGTATATTGTCAATAGGGATCGGCGAAATGCGAAAGAAGCAAAAAAACAACACCGTTTCGCGCGGTGTTGTTTTTGTCTCAGATCTGATTTTTCATGATTACCGTGATCAGACGTATCTCACGGTTTTACCGTCTCTTTCAGATTCATTAACCCTTCTTCTTTACAATATTCTTTATGACGAACATCGTGCCGATCATAAGGGCGATGGAGATCGGGAGAGAGATGAACCATGTCTGAATGC
This sequence comes from uncultured Clostridia bacterium, assembly GCA_946407735.1. Taxonomy (GTDB): domain Bacteria; phylum Bacillota; class Clostridia; order Oscillospirales; family CAG-272; genus JAAZGC01. Next base: position 23,700 of record CAMJPL010000027.1, on the reverse strand, counting down.
CCGGGATGAGAGTGGCTATAACGGAAGCGATTATGAAGGAGACAAAGGAAACTACGGCGACCGTGATGGCGTACGGGAGCTGCGTCGACACATGATTGATATGGTCGCAGCGGGCTCCGGCGGACGACATGATCGTGGTATCGGATATCGGTGAGCAGTGATCGCCGCAGACAGCGCCGGCGAGGCAGGCGGACATGCCGATATACATCATCTCGGACGAAGCCGGGAAGATGCTGACTACGATCGGGATAAGTATTCCGAAGGTGCCCCACGACGTACCGGTCGAGAAGGAGATGATCACGGCGACGAAGAAGATGACAGCCGGAAGGAACATGGCGAGGCCACCCGCTCCGCTCATGAAGCCTTCAACGAACTCGGACGATCCGAGAGCCTGAGTCATATTCTTAAGGGAGCTGGCGAAGGTGAGGATCGTGATGGCGGGGACCATCGCCTTGAAGCCCTCGGGGATGCACTCAAGAGCGCTCTTGAAGGAGATGGTGCGTCTCGCGACAAGATAGATGATGACGACAACAAGAGCGATGAGACCGCCCCACGGCAGACCGACCGTCGCGTCCGTCTCACCGAAAGCGCCTATGAAGTCGCCGGCAAATCCGGAGTCAGCGGTGAAGAAGCCGCCGACGTAGAGAAGTCCTATAACGCAGACTACGATGAGCAGAGCGATCGGGATGATAAGATCAAAGACTCTTCCCTTCGTGCCGACCTCTCCCTGATCCTGGGCTTCATGCTCGGTGCCGGAGGTAAACAGGTCTCCCTTCTCGATGGCGTTCTTCTCATGAACGGCCATCTTTCCGTAATCGAACTTCATCAGGGCGAGGGAAATGATGAAGACGAGGGTGAGGAGCGAATAGAAGTTATACGGGATGGCGCGGATGAACAGCGTGAGGCCGGAATAGCCGGTGCCCTCGGCATAGCTGGAAACGGCGGCCGCCCATGAGGATATGGGAGCGATCATGCAGACCGGGGCGGCGGTGGCGTCGATAAGATACGCCAGCTTAGCGCGCGAGATCCTGTGCGAGTCGGTGACCGGCTGCATGACCGAGCCGACGGTAAGGCAGTTGAAATAGTCGTCGATGAATATCAGCACGCCGAGAGCGAAGGTGGCGAGCTGCGCGCCGACGCGGGTCTTGATGTTCTTCTCGGCCCATTTTCCGAACGACGCCGAGGCGCCGGTCTTATTGAGCAGGGCGACGAGGACGCCGAGGATGACGAGGAACAGGAATATGCCGGCGTTGTCCGATACGGCGGTGATGAAGCCGTCGTTTATCAGCGCGTCGAGCGTCCCGGAGAATGAGAAATCGGCTGCGAACAGGCCACCGGCAAGAACTCCGATGAACAGCGAAGAATATACCTCTTTTGTGATAAGGGCGAGCACGATGGCTATCAGCGGAGGCACGAGAGACCAGAAAGTGCCGAACATCCTGCTTTTCGGCGCTTCCTCCTCCGCCTCCTCGGCAGGTTCGGCGGTTTCCTCGGCGGCAGTTTCGACGATCCCGGCTTCCGCCGCTTCGACGGCTTCCGGCTCATCGGCGAACGAGAACAGCGACATGACCGTCAGCATCACGAGCAGAACCGCTCCGGCTATCAGGATATGCCGGCTCGGTCTCATCTTTCTGATAAACATACTATCCTCCGATCAAGATAAAAAATACTGACAGAGCGCGCAGGCGAAGGCTCTGTCAGATATATGATCATATTATGCCGTGCGCGGTATATAAATATGTCCCGCGCAAGGTCCGACAGCGCTCCACATTTTTCTGTGACAGTCCGGCGCATATTCTGCGGCGGCCCAGCGGGATATGCCCGCTTCGGCGGCATTGCCTTTCGCCGTGAAAACACGCCTACTCTTCGCTGCCGCGCCTCTATCGAATTGATTATGATGATACCACACTTTTACCGATTTGTCAAGAGGATTTTAAAATTTGCTGAACTGAATATTCCTTAAACTTTCGGCCGACGGAGTATTTATATGATAACCTGCGCCATATTTCACACATTGTTTAAAATATTTTTCACTGAATAGCGAGAATAAATGTTGAATTATTGTCCGATTTGTGTTATAATTTACACAATTAATGTGAAATAAAACACTTCATATAACACGCCGCGGCGGATTCCGCTTTGCAGCGGCTTTGATCGGGAGTACACATTATAACCATGAATACTGACAGAAGAAACGCGGTCAGAGGTCTTTTGGCGTCGAAGCCGTTCGTCTCGCTGCACGAGCTTGAGCTCATGTTCCCGAATGTGTCGAGCATGACCCTCAGGCGCGACATCGAATACTTCGAGAATCAGGGCGAGGCGATAAAGGTCAGGGGCGGCGCGAGGTCGATGAAATTCATCACCACGTCGATGGAGGACACCTTCAATCTCAGGCTGTCCGAAAACCCCGACGCGAAGGAGAAGGTCGCTCTCGCGGCGATCGATCTTATCGAGACCGGCCGCTCCCTCTTCCTTGACTCCGGCACGACGATGCTGAAGCTGGCGTCGCTTTTGCCGGACGAACGGCTCACCGTGACAACGACCGGGCCGAATATAGCGATGGAGCTGATAAAGAAGAACCAGCCGATAGTGAACACCGTCGGCGGAATGCTCAACCGGGACAACATAAGCGTTTCGGGCAATCAGGCGCTGAGACAGATCGGCGACATAAACATAGACATCGCCTTCATCGTCCCCAGCGGCATAAGCGCCCAGAACGGCATGACGAGCGGCAATTACAGCGAGTGCGAGCTCAAGAAACTGGTCGTGCAGAAGGCGAGAAAGGTCGTCGTCCTGATGGACTCGTCGAAGCTCGACAAGATACTTCCCTACACCTTCGCCGCGATCTCGGACATCAACACGATCATAACCGATAAGGAACTTCCGAGCGACATCACCTCTCAGGCGAAGAGCGCCGGATGCGAGATCCTTCTCGCCTGACGGCGGGCGAATCACACGTCACATAAGCAACGCTTAAAATTATAATCAATACGGAGGATAGATATGGCATCGCTTGTCATCATGCCCCGCCAGGGGCAGAGCGTCGAAAGCTGCATAATTTCCGAATGGAAAGTAAAAGTCGGAGACACCGTAGCCGAAGGCGACGTTCTTTTCACCTATGAAACCGATAAGTCCTCGTTCGAAGAAAAGGCCAAGGAGGCCGGCACCGTTCTCGCGATCTTCCGCGCCGACGGCGACGACGTTCCCTGCCTTGATCCGGTCTGCGTGATCGGCGCTTCGGGAGAGGACTATTCTTCTCTGGTCCCCGCCGAGGGCGGAGCCGAAGCGAAGCCCGAAGCCGAAGTCAAAGCCGAGGCCCCGAAAGCCGAAGCCGCCCCGACTGCCGCGACTCCCGCCGCTTCTGCCGACGGCAAGATCAGGATCAGCCCGAGAGCCAGACATCTCGCCGAGCGCACCGACGCCGATCTGTCGAAGGCCGTTCCTACCGGCCCGAACGGACGCATCATCGAGCGCGACGTGAACGCTCTGCTCGACAAGGGTCTCACGATTGCCGCCGCTGCCGCCGCCGAGGAGAAGGCTCCCGCCGCCGCTGCTCCTGCAGCCGCTGCTCCTGTCGCCGAGAATGAGTACGAGGATGTCAAGATCCCGAACATCCGCAAGGTCATCGCGAAGTCGATGCACGACTCGCTTTCCAATATGGCTCAGCTCACTCTCAACTCGAGCTTCGACGCCGACGCGATCCAGAAGCTCCGCGCCTCCCTCAAGGCGAACGCGGAAAAGCTGGGGCTCGCCAACATCACCCTCAACGACATGGTCTGCTACGCCGTCGCCAAGACCATCGGCGGACACAAGGATCTCAACGCCCACTGGCTCGACGAGACCCAGACCATCCGCTACTTCAGGCACTGCAATCTCGGCATCGCCGTCGATACCCCGCGCGGACTGCTGGTCGTCACCGTCCCGAACGCCGACACCCTTTCCCTCAACGAGTTCGCGGTGCAGTCGAAAGCGCTCATCTCCGAGGCTCAGTCGGGCAGCATCAGCCCGGACAAGCTGAAGGGCGCCACCTTCACCGTCACCAATCTCGGCTCGATGGGAATCGAATCCTTCACTCCCGTCATCAACCCGCCGCAGACCGGTATCCTCGGCGTTGATACCATCACCCGCCGCGTAAAGGAAGTCGACGGCAAGGATGTCTTCTACAACGCCATGGGCCTCTCCCTCACCTTCGACCACAGAGCCATAGACGGCGCTCCGGCCGCCAAGTTCCTCAAGGAGCTCTCCAATAACCTCGAGCACTTCGATCTGCTTCTGGCGAAGTAATCACAGCTTGTTTATATAAGGTACAATATCATGTATGATCTGATTATTCTGGGCGGAGGCCCTGCCGGCTACAACGCGGCCGAGCGCGCCGCTCAGGGCGGCATGAAGGTCCTTCTCTTCGAGGGACGCGCTCTCGGAGGCGTCTGCCTCAACGAGGGCTGCATACCGACCAAGACCCTTCTCTATTCCGCCAAGATTTACGATTACGCCAAGCATTCCGCCGAATACGGAGTCACCTTCGACGGCGCGAAGATCGACCACAGCGCCGTCCTCGCCCGCAAGGCGAAGGTCGTCAAGATGCTCGTCGGCGGCGTCGGCGCCAAGATGAAGAAGCTCGGTGTCGAGGTCGTATCTGAATACGCAAAGATCAAGGGCAAGTCCGCCGAAGGCATCACCGTCGAGGCCGCCGGCAAGGAATACACCGCGTCTCAGCTGCTGATCTGCACCGGATCCGAAGCTTCCGTTCCTCCGATCCCGGGTCTGCGCGAGTCCCTCGCCTCCGGCTTCGGCATGACCAGCCGCGAATTCCTTGACAACAAGGAAGTTCCGAAGGAGCTCGTCGTCATAGGCGGCGGCGTCATCGGACTCGAGATGGCGTCGTATATGTGCTCGATCGGCGTCAAGGTCACCGTGCTCGAGATGCTCGATCACATCGCCGGTCCGACCGACCGCGAGATCAGCTCCATCCTTCAGAAGAACTACATGAAGAAGGGCATCACCTTCATCCTCGGCGCGAAGGTCACGAGTGTCGGCACCGACTGCGTCAACTATGAGCTGAACGGCAAGGCCGAGACTGTGAAATGCGACAAGGTGCTCATTTCCATCGGCCGCCGCGCCAACACGAAGGATATCGGCCTTGAGAACCTCGGCGTCCTCACAGAGCGCGGAGCCATCGTCACCACCGACGATATGAAGACATCCGTCCCGAACGTCTGGGCGGCAGGTGATGTCAACGGCAAGATCATGCTCGCCCATACCGGATACCGTGAGGGCGAGGTCGCCGTCGCGAACATGCTCGGCGGGCATCAGAAGGTCAATTACAGCTCGATCCCGTCCGTCATCTACACCAATCCCGAGGTCGCCTCTGTCGGCGAGACCGTGGATTCTGCGAAGGCGAAGGACATCGACGCCGTCAGCGAGACCATCACCATGAAGTACAGCGGCCGCTATGTCGCCGAGAACGAAGGCGGCGACGGCATCTGCAAGCTGGTGGTAGACAAGGCGCATCACACTCTGATCGGCGTGCACATGATCGGCAACTACAGCTCCGAGATCATCTTCGGCGCGGCGACGTTCGTCGAGAAGGCCATGCGCATAGAGCAGATAAAGCAGCTCGTCTTCCCGCATCCGACCGTATGCGAGATCATCCGCGAAGCCGTGAACGAGATCAAATTCTGATTAAAATATAAACAAATACAAGGAGATATATCATGCCAAAGAGTCAATTCATCGATCCCGGCAAGATGCTGGCGCCCGGCTTCATCAAGTTCCAGGATATCCCGGTAAACCAGTACAATAAGACCCTTGACGAGGAGCTCAAGATCTACGGCAAGGACACGCTCATGCGCATCTACCGCGACATGGCGACCATCCGCGAGTTCGAGACCATGATCAACCTCATCAAGACTCAGAACGCCTACAACGGCGTCGAGTACTCCTATCCGGGCCCGGCTCACCTTTCCTACGGTCAGGAAGCTTCCGCCGTCGGTATGGCTTACGCCCTCGACATGGACGACTTCACCTTCGGAACCCACCGCAGCCACGGCGAGATCATCGCGAAGGGCCTTTCCTCGATCCAGAAGCTCGACGACAAGGAGCTCTACGCCATCATGAAGGACTTCCTCGGCGGCAACACACTGAAGGTCGTTGAAGGCAAGGAAGAGATCAAGGGCGACGTCAAGGATCTGGCGATCGACTTCCTTCTCTACGGCGCTCTGGCCGAGGTATTCGGACGCGAGACCGGCTTCTCCAAGGGTCTCGGCGGCTCGATGCACGCCTTCTTCCTCCCGTTCGGAATCTATCCGAACAACGCCATAGTCGGCGGCGGCGTCCCGGCCGCTACCGGCGCGGCTCTCTATAAGAGAGTCAACCGCAAGCCCGGCATCGTCGTAGCCAACTTCGGCGACGGCGCGACCGGCCGCGGACCCGTTCTCGAGAGCTTCAACTTCGCCGCCATGGACCAGATCAAGCAGCTCTGGCCGACGACCGAGAAGGACGGCTTCGACGGCGGTCTCCCGATCCTCTTCAACGTATTCGACAACTTCTACGGCATGGGCGGTCAGACCCACGGCGAAACGATGGGCTGGGATATGCTCGCCCGCATCGGCGCCGGCGTCAACCCTGCTCAGATGCACGCCGAGCGCGTCAACGGCTTCAACCCGCTGGCTCTCATCGACGCCATCCAGCGCAAGAAGGAGCTCCTGCTCAAGGGCGAGGGACCTGTCCTTCTCGACACCGTCACCTACCGTTACAACGGACATTCCCCGTCCGACTCCTCCACCTACCGCACCGAGGAGGAGATCGAGGCCTGGAAGGCTGTCGACTCCATCGACACCTATAAGAAGAAGCTCATCGACGGCGGCGTCGCCACCGAGGCCGAATTCGACGAGATCTATGAGGTCATCTCCCGCAGAATGACCAAGATCTGCAAGCTCGCCACCGACGATACCCTTTCCCCGCGCATCGATCTCGACAAGAATCCCGATACCATCGCCTCGATCATGCTCTCCAACGAGAAGATCGACAAGATGGAGGAAGGCCGCGAGCCCGACGTCCTCATGCCGATGGAGGAGAACTCCCGCGTGAAGAAGATCGCCGGCAAGATGCGTTATCAGTTCGACGAGAAGGGCAACAAGTACCCCGCTCTCAAGACCTACGACATCCGCGACGGTCTCTTCGAGGCCATTATGGACAAGTTCTACACCGATCCGACTCTCGTCGCCTACGGTGAGGACAACCGTGACTGGGGCGGAGCTTACGCCGTTTACCGCGGCATGACCGAGGCTCTCCCGTATCACCGCTTCTTCAACGCTCCTATCTCCGAGTCCGCCATCATCGGCTCGGCTGTCGGCTACGCCATGTGCGGCGGCCGCGCCGTTGTCGAGATCATGTACGCCGACTTCCTCGCCTGCTGCGGCGACGAGCTCTTCAACCAGCTCGCCAAGTGGCAGTCGATGTCCGCCGGTCTGCTTAAGATGCCGGTCGTCGTCCGCGTATCTGTCGGCTCCAAGTACGGCGCTCAGCATTCTCAGGACTGGACCGCTCTCTGCGCCCATATCCCGGGTCTGAAGGTCGTCTTCCCGTCCACTCCGTATGACTGCAAGGGACTTATGACCTCCGCTCTCAACGGCACCGACCCTGTCATCTTCTTCGAGTCCCAGCGCGTTTACGGCTACGGCGAGCAGTTCCACAAGGAAGGCGTTCCGGCCGAGTCCTACGAGATCCCGTTCGGCGAGCCCGATGTCAAGCGCGAAGGCAAGGATGTCACCATCCTCACCATCGGCGCCGTGCTCTACCGCGCTCTCGACGCCGCGAAGACCCTCTCCGAGAAGTACGGCATCGAGGCCGAGGTCATCGACTCCCGCTCGATCGTTCCGTTCAACTACGACAAGGTCATCGAGTCCGTCAAGAAGACCGGCAAGATCATCGTCGTCGGCGACGCCTGCGAGCGCAACTCCGTCATGAAGGACATGGCCGCCAACATCAACGAGTTCGCCTTCGATTATCTCGACGCTCCGGCCGTGGCTCTCGGTTCCCGCAACTGGATCACTCCGGCTTACGAGCTTGAGAAGTACTTTTTCCCGCAGGCCACTACCATCATAGACGCTATCCACGAGAAGCTGATGCCGATCGCCGGATACACTCCGACCTACAACCTGACCGATCTCGAGAGAGAAGACAGATCAAAGAAGGGCGTCTGATTTAAAAACCAAAGACCCGATCATCGGGGAGCATGGAAACATGCTCCCCTTTTTCGTCCCCTCCTTGACATTATGAAGTTTTTCTGATATAATAGTAACATCGCGTATGATTTCAGATATCGGGGCTTTAATCATGACTGACTATTCAAAATATCACCTTCTCCCGCTCGGAAGCATCACCGCCTCCGGCTGGATAAAGGAGCAGCTTATCCGCAGCAGGGACGGCATGGGCGGACATCTCGACGAGCTTGAACCTCAGATGATACTCTACCCGTATACCACAAAGGAGACGGACGAGAAATGGGGCGGTGTCGCCGCCGGATGGGGAGCCGAGATATCCGGCAACTACTGGTTCGGGCTCGTGAACCTCGCCTTTACTCTCAGCGACGGCGAGCTTATCGAAAAGGCGGAAAAATGGGTGGACGCCGTCCTCAAAAACAAAGAGGAGGAAGGCTATCTCGGCGCATACAAGGAAAGCGACGACCGATTCGACGATTACAACGCCTGGGGCACCGCCTGCGGGATGCGGGCGCTGCTCGCCTATTACGAAGCCACCGGAAGGCAGGACGTCTTCGACGCGGTATACAGCTGCATGCTCTGGTTCGTACGAAACTGGTCCGGGGAGAAAAAGACGCGCTACGCCGGGTGCTATATCATCGACCCGATGATATACTGCTGGCATGTGACGCATGACGACAGGCTGTACGATTTCTGCGTCGAATATCAGAATTTCCTGCGCGAGGAGGAGCTTTTCAACAACTCGGCATGGGCTTTCGCCGAAAAGAAGCTCCAGTACAACTCGAACCATTCCTCGGCGTACGCCTGCGACGTCCGTCTTCCTGCCATGATATACACCGCCGACGGAAACGGCGAATGGCTCGACGCTTCGCTGAACGGGCTCGACAAGCTGCTCAAAAAGGCTACGAATCCCACCACAGGCGGCATCGTCTGCAACAACGAGTATCTCGCTCCGGTATCTCCCGAATGCGAGACAGAATACTGCTCCTTCGCCTATCTCGCCGAATCGTATGAGGTCATCGGCGCCGCCGCCGGGACGACAAGGTACGGCGACTATCTCGAGGAGATGGTATACAACGCCGCCCAGGGAGCCCGGAAGAAGGATGAGAAGGCCATCGCCTACAACAGCTCGCCGAACGAGATCTACTGCGACCGCAATTCCTCTCATTTCACCGACATCCACACCCTTTACGCTCCCGTACACCCCGTGTCATGCTGCGCCGTGAATTCGGTCGCCGTCATCCCGCTCCTTCTTCGCGGCATGGCTATGACCGACGGCGAGAACAATCTGCGGATCAACTGCTACGGGCCGTGCGTCATAAGGCATATGGGCGCGGAGATCACCTGCGACACCCTTTACCCGTTCAGGAACACGATAAGATACACCTTCGGATGCGGTGAGCCGGTGACGTTCGGCTTCGCGCCGAAAAAGCCGTACTGGTGCAAAAACATGACCGTCACCGTAAACGGCGAGCCGACCGACGACGAGCTCATCACCCGTGAATGGCAGGACGGCGACACGGTCGAGATCACGCTCGAGGCGAAACCGAAGGTCATCAAGATAAAGGACCGCGCCGGCAACAAGCCCCTCGCTGTGAAATACGGCGCTCTCGCCTTCTCGCTCCCGCTGCGCGAGAAATGGATCAACATAAACAGTGCCGGATTCGCGAGGACGCCGCTCCCCGACGGTTGGGCGTGGTACGCGATACATCCCGAATATGACAGCGAGCCTAACGTGGACAAATACGATATCATGGGATGGCGCAAATACTGGATCAACTGGAACTACGCCCTCGACAGGAAGGAAGCGGAGGGCTCCATCACGGTGTGTGAGACCGAGCCTGACGGCTACGTCTGGGAAAACCCGCCGATACGCATCGAGATCGACGGCTGGAAGGCTCCGTACTCATACGCGTCATACCCAGCCAAAACGAACGATTTCTATGAAAAGAAGCAGCCGGTGACGGACAAAAAACGCCTCACCCTCGTCCCGTACGGCTGCACGGCGCTCAGGATAACGTACTTCCCGAGAGCCGACGTATAAAAACAAAATCGCCTTCTCAGAGAAGGCGATTTTCAATTTAGCAGAGCCTTTTTCCATTCGCCGATGAGCCTTTCGGCGCTCCACGCGGCGTTCGCCGGGGATGTGGACGGCATCGGGACGGGTTCGATATGAGTCAGCGGCATGACGTACCGCTCATACAGTCCGGACGCCTGTCTGCCGTTGCAGATTATCCTTTCGATCCTCGTCTTCGATATAAGAGCCGGGATATCGTTTACTCTCGCGTTCCTTATCGAGCTGTCAGACGAGCCGACGATATCGCATGACGATATGACGTCCCAGAGCGCGAGATCATGGGAAAGGATGAGCGTTTTTTTATCCTCAATATCGGACGGGACATCGCATCCGTACACCGTCGAGAGCACCGTCCAGAAGCGGTTCCTCGGATGTCCGTAATAGAAATTCGTTTCCCTCGACTTCACCGACGGGAAGCTGCCGAGGATGAGGATCCTGCTGCTCTCCGACCATACCGGCTCGAACGGGTGGCTCAGTCTTTCCTGTCCAGAACGCATATCCCCTTCAGCCCGGCGCATCTGCCGCAGCTCACGCAGCGTGCCTTCTCGCCGGAGTATATCCTCTCTATGAAATCGGGCTGGCTCGTCAGAGGACGGGACATCGACACCGCTCTTACCTTTCCTTTGAGGATGGCGTCGATATCGGCGGTCGTCCGGATGCCGCCGACCTGAATGACCGGCATGTCGGTATTCTCGGCGATGGCGGAAGCCGTTTCGCAGAAATAAGGCTTCTTCGGGATCCCTGTCGGCGACGAATAATACCCGCTCGTCTCGAGGGCGTCACAGCCGCATGACAGAAGGACTGAGACGGCGTCCATGACGTCCCTGAAATAGCTTTCGTTGTCCTCGTTGTTGTCGCAGTTCAGCTTTACCAGCACCGGGAAATCGTCGCCGCACTCGGCTTTTATGCCGCTGAGTATCTCGGCGGTGATCCTGATACGGTTCACGCCGGAGCCGCCGTAGTTATCCGTCCTGTGATTGTACTGCGGATAGAAGAACTGTGACAGCAGATACATATGCGCGCAGTGGAGCTCTACTCCGTCGTAGCCGCAGGCCTTCGCCCTCACGGCGGCGCGTACGAAGGCCTTCTCGACCTCTTTTATCTGCTCCGCCGTCATGTTGTCGGGAGTATAAACCGGTCTGCCGCCGTTGCTGCCGTCGGCCTTCATGCCGCCGTGGCCTATCTGCATGATCGTTTTCGCCGGGCCGGAGTGGACTATTTCAGCGATTTTTCTGTGATCGGGGTTGAACTCATCATCCCATACGGCGTTCTGCCCCATGTTGCTCCGCCCCTCCGGCGAAACGCAGGTATGAGCGGTGATGATGAGCCCGAACGGGTGCGGCGCGAGCTTTCTGTACACATCAAACTCGAAATCGCAGATATGGCCGTCGGGAAGCGCGCGGAAAAGCTCGGTAGCCGAGCGCACGAACCTCGTGTCTATGGAGAGCTCGCCGAGAGACACCGGCGTGAACGCCTTTATATCCTTCCATTCGTCTTTAATATTTATCATCAGCGATTCTGCTCCCTTACATACAGATAATCGGCAAAGCTCGCCATCACGTCGTCCCAGAATTCGTTTTTCTGTCTGCCTTCGTACAGAAGACGGAGTATCACGTTCCCGATGACCGGCTCGAACGCCGGGCGGCTTATGACGGCGTCTGGATATTTTTCCCGTATATCCTCGCAGAAGGTGTCGAACATAAGATCCGGACCCTTCCACGCGCCGCCCGAGACGACGATGTTGTTCCTGCCGAGACCGGCGCGCCTGTCGAGAAGGGTGTTCGTCAGATGCGCCAAATGGTGGGCGGCGTGCCTGTATATATTTACCGCCACCTGATCTCCGCCTCTCGCCGCCTCGGCGCAGATCAGCGCCGCCGACGCGAGGCGCCGCCTTCTGTCGACGTCGGTGTAGACCCTCGACGTCAGCTCGTACATATGATGGAGCTGCCATTCGCGCCTGAAAAGCTGCTCGAGCGACGTCTTCATCCCCCTGCCGTCGTACGACCATATCGCGGCGTTAAGCGCCTTCATGCCGATGTATGAGCCGCTTCCCTCGTCGCCGAGGATGTCGCCCCATCCGCCGATGGCGTCGTGCACGCCCGGCTCGATGAGGAACGAGATCGAGCCGGTGCCGGAATAGGTGACGATGCCGTCGCGCCGTCCGCAGGCGGCCGCCATCATGACAGCGCCGGGATCGTGGTGGCGGAAACGGCGTATCACGGCGTGTCTGGCGAGCGCCGAGTCAAAGACGCTGACGTCGCCGCTTATGCAGGTGTCGGCGATCTCGATCTCGTCTATCCCTTCGAGCAGCCTCGCCGAAAGCGAGTCAAGCTCGGCAGATATCGACTCCTGGGAACGGTAGAGAGGGTTCGTCGCGCCTCCCACCTCGCGGGAAAGGATATTGAAATCGTCGTCATAGACGATCGCTGTCAGCTTGTTGCCTCCGCCGTCGGCCGCTATGTAATACATCTCTGATCTCCGTATTATTTTATAGGTATGCCGGATAATGGTCACAATAATATATTAACATAAAAGGGGGGAAAAATCAATAGGAAATTTAAGAATAATGGGGAAAACAGTCTCAGAAAATAGGGCGGGATAATTTTATCAATAATCTGATTTTTCTCTTGCAATTCGTGCTTAAATGTTGTATAATATACTCGGTTGATTATGACCGCTGAAAGGACGATCCGACATCACGGAAAATATGTACGGAGAAAGATCATGAAGAAGAACAGATTCCTCAGATTATTGCCTGTTTCACTACTTATTATTATACTTATATCCTTGACATCTCTCGGAATCTATGCCGAGGGGGGAGCAGCTGTCACAGAACCTGAGATTGGTATTCTCACAGTACCGCTTATAGTACATGATTATGGTATAACTGATGATTTACTAACTGATGATTTACTAGTATATGAAATCATTAATGACAGCAATACCGTAACCAACGGAATGTCTATCGACCCAACCAAGGATCTCGAGATCCGTATTACAAATTATGCCAAATACGGACACGACTTTCGTATTTCCGTTAATGTTTATTGTTCAAATGTATATTATTCAGTTGTTGATTCGGGTTATTTGAATTCTGGTGATATATTTAATAAGAGTTACAATCCTGCTGAAATCGTCTCTACCCAAGGTGAAAAATATCGTCCTATAACCCAAATCACTATTGATTTAGTTTTTGACGGTATAGAAATTACGTTAAATTCTAATTTCGCTTCGGATACAGATCAGCAGATTATCCCCAATAACGGATCGATGCCGCTGAAGTCATGTCCTTTCACCCGTGACGGATATATTTTCTCAGGATGGAATACCAAAGCCAACGGAAGCGGAACTGCATTCGATGACAGAGGGATCATAACGTACAGCTCGACCGAATTTGAAAACCCAAGTAAACCGACGCTTTACGCACAGTGGAAAAAAGCTTATACCAATATATCTGAAGCAGCTGCGGAATTACGAACAAAGCTGATAAACAGAGAAAATCCGATACATATTGATTTTCAGACCACAAATTCAGATCATAATGCAATTATTGATAGTATCTGGAATACTGCCGTCGCTCATGATAAAAACACTCCAAACGGCGGTGATTATATCATGCAGCATATGAAGGGGTATCAAACCGGTACAACTATTTCATATGATGGCACAACATACACGTTTGGCGTCACATGGGACAACATCGAATACTACACTACAGCCGCTCAGGAAGAACAGCTCACTCAAAGCATATCAACCGTTCTGGGTTCACTCAATCTTTTAAATAAGACAGATTACGAAAAATTCAACGCTATATATGAATATATAATCAGCAACGTTGTTTATGACCAAGCTAATCTCAATGATGAATCATACAAACTGAAATTCACAGCATACGCTGCAATGATCAATAAAACGGCGGTATGTCAGGGGTATGCCAATCTGCTGTACAGAATGCTGCTTCAAGCGGGTGTCGACTGCCGTATTATTACCGGCTGGGGTTACGGAGGGGAAGCAAAAAATCCTCCTGCTGTAACGGATGATGAGGACACAAATATTGCGAACAAGTGGGAAAGACACGCCTGGAACATCGTCAAGCTCGGAGATAAATACTACAATGTCGACGCAACATGGGACGCGAGCGGTGTTAAAATTGTCGATGAAGGGGGAAATATATTAGGATTCGATAAGTCCTATTCATACCTTCTAAGGGGAAATAACGATACACTTTTCCCAAAGCATTCAAAGGAAGCACCTGATCTTGACAACTCATATGTTTTAAGCGATGCTGACTATCTCACCGTCTCTGTTAAGATCGGACACTCGCTTTCCCTCGGGGGCTCGATCGGAGTCATATTCAATCTCCATGATGAGAACGGTATCGTTATAGACTGGGATTCGGTATCATGCTCGATAAACAACGAATCTATATCTCCTGTAATAGATCAGAGTAAGAAAACTGTAACATGCTACATCAACCCGCTTCAGATGGCGGATATGATAAACCTGAGCTTCAGTTACACATACGGCGGTTCTACCTATAATTACTCGGGAGAATATTCGGCTGAAAGCTATATCAGATATTATCAGAACAACTCAACGGTAACAAACTCGAATCTGTACAGACTCGTGTACGCTCTCGGCGATTACGGTTATTACTGTCAGCATTTCCTCGCTAAATATCATAATCTCCCGCTGACCGGTGGCAACAATTATGATGAGATGACAAATCAGCATACGACATATACTGTGGCTGATATTACTTCTGTAAAAGCATCGGTATCAGGATTTGCTCCTTCTGTAGATATCGGGACTTCCGACATTACAAATATCAACTACTCGCTTAATCTTGATGACAGCACATCTATCAACCTGTATTTCGAAAAAAGCGGGGATACCCCGACTGTTACAATGGGGGGGACCACTCTCACTCCTGTCAATATACGTGGTTCTCTTTGGAAGGTAAGCATACCCGGTATAATGGCACATCAGCTTGGCAATAACTATACAGTTGATATCAATGGAGCAAAGATTAAGGTATCTGCGCTGACATATGTCTACCTTGTGCTTAAAGATTATAGTTCCGGCAATCCGACGGATATAATCAATGCCGCTGTCTCAATATACAAATATTATGATGCTGCGAGAATATACATAGGACAATAAAGGAGAGTAAGAATATGGAAATATACGAGAAGCTGGAAATCGAGGTTATTGTTTTCGACAGTAATGTTGACACTATAGGTGAGAGTATTACTACTCCTACTGAGGTGCCTCCATATTCGGTGTCTTCAACTCCGAATAGGAGCATGTTCTCAAGCGAGCTGGACTATTACGCCTATCTCGAAGACAACAATCTTGATGATGAATGATCTCTCATAAAAAACAGCAGAGTGATGGTTTTTATCCATCACTCTGTTTTTTTGTTTTATAACCTTATATCTCCACTTCCTTATGCGCCTCGGCGGAGCGGTAGATGCCGTCGAGCATGCGCTGGACGGTCACGGCGTCGCTTATCGGCGATATCGGGGTGGTATCGGTATTAAGGCAGAAGATGAAGTGGCGGATCTCCTCGGTGAAGTAGTTCACCGGCGTGGTCTCGGGCTTCACGGTCGAGAGATAGCCGTCGGAGTCCTCGCAGTAGATCGTCAGCGGGTCGAAAGTGCATCCGGCCTTCGAGCCGTAGAGAACGGTCGTCGCCGACTCGGTGCCGTTGATCGCCCACGAGATCTCGGCGACCATCGACTTGCCGCCCTCGAAGCGGAAGAACACAGACGCCGAATCCTCGGTGTCGAAGACGCCGCGTCCCTTGCCGAACGGCTCCCAGCGTCCGACGCCCTTCGTCTTGTAATCGCCGATGCGGTACGAAATCTCGGCGGAAACGGATATCGGCTTCGGTCTGCCCATCAGGTACCATGTGCGGTCGATGGCGTGCACGCCTATATCGAGGACAGGGCCGCCTCCGGCGAGCTCCTTGTCGGTGAACCATCCGCCCGGCGTCCCGCGGCGGCGCATGTAGCTCGTCTTGGCGTAGTAGATCTCGCCGAAAACGCCTTCGTTCTCAAGCTCGATCACCTTCTGCTGCTCGGCGCCATAACGGGTGACGACGGCGAGCATGAACTGCACTCCGGCCTCCTTCACGGCCGCCTCGATGGCGAGTCCCTGCTCGAGAGACGCGGCGAGCGGCTTCTCGCAGAGGATGTGCTTCCCCGCTTTCGCCGCGGCGATGGCGACGGGAGCGTGAGCGGCGGTCCAGACGCATATGTCGATATAGTCGACGTCCGGCTCGCCGGCGAGAAGCGCCTCGACGGAGTCGTAATAATGCGGCACGCCGAACTTCTCGGCGGCGTCCTTCGCGCGCTCCGGCACGATATCGGCTATGGCAACGACCTCGACGCGGTCGCTGAGCTCCTGATATGACGGCAGATGGCAGCTTGTTGCGATGTTTCCGGCACCGACGATGCCGACCTTGAGTTTTTTATTCATGATATGCGTCCCTTTTTCGGCTTGTTGCCCTTATTGCCGGGATGTATGCCCGGCTTCGTCTATTGTACCACATTTGCCGTTTTTTTTCAATAGGAACGGCAAAGTTTTTCGCCTCACAGCTGACAAAAAAGCGTTTTCCCGTATGCGCGGTTAAATTTCACTCCATCTATTGAACTCGGGATGCTTTTATGTTATAATATAGTAAAAGTAAATACTCGCTTCTTATCATTATTCATCATGGAACAGAAAAAGCTTACGCCGTATCTCTCCCGGACGGGGGCCTGGGCTCTCGCTCTCGGCACCTCCGTCGGATGGGGCTCTCTCGTCATCACGGCGAACACCTATCTGTCGCAGGCGGGACCGCTCGGCTCGGTGCTCGGACTTATGATCGGAGCCGTCATAATGATCGTGATAAGCCGCTGCTATCACTATCTTATAAACTGCTTCCCCGACTGCGGCGGCGCCTATTCCTACGCCCGCGACGCCTTCGGGTATGATCAGGGCTTCCTCGTCGCGTGGTTCCTCATGCTGACATATCTCGCCATGCTGTGGGCCAACGCCACGGCGATCCCGCTTTTCGCGAGATATTTCATCGGCGACGTATTCAGATTCGGGCGGATGTATTCCCTGTTCGGCTACGACGTCTACCTCGGCGAGGCGCTGATCTCGGTCGCTGCCGTCGTGCTGATCGCCCTGCTCTGCTGCATGGACCGGAAAATCACGTCATACATAATGATCGGTCTCGCCGCGGTCATATCCGTCGTTATCACGGCGGTATTCATCGTTTCGCTTTTCGGCGGCGGCGGATCGGCGGCTCCCTATCTCATCCCGGACACCGGGGCGTTAAGGCAGATCCTTCATATCGCCGTGATCTCTCCGTGGGCTTTCATCGGATTTGAGAACATCTCTCATTCGACCGAGGAATTCAAATTCAAGAGGAAGAAGTCCTTCGGCATCCTCACCGCGGCTGTCATATCGGCGACCGCTCTTTACGCCTTCATCATCATGCTGTCGGTCTCCGCGTTCCCGCCGCAGTACGCGACATGGCTCGAATATATCGCCGATCTCGGCAATCTAAGCGGTATCGAGGCTCTGCCGGCCTTCTACGCGGCCGGGCATTATCTCGGTCAGCCGGGGATCACGGCTCTGACGGCGGCTCTCGCTGCGCTGATACTGACGTCGCTTATCGGCAATATAATCGCCCTGAGCCGTCTCTTCTGCGCGATGGCGAGGGACGGCATCCTGCCGAAACGATTCGCCGAAACCAATTCCCACGGTGTGCCGCACAGGGCTGTGATACTTATCGCCTGTCTTTCGGCTGTGATCCCGTTCGTCGGACGTACGGCGATTGGCTGGATAGTCGACGTGACGACGCTCGGCGCGACGCTGATTTACGGCTTTGTCTCGGCTTCGGCGGCGCGTCTCGCCCGGACGAGGGGAGATACAGCCGACCGTCGGCTCGGGATCGTCGGGCTCGCGGTGATGACCGGATTCATGCTGTATCTGCTCATCCCGAACCTTTTCACCACCGGCTCGATGGAGACCGAATCGTATTTCCTGTTCGTCGTGTGGGCGGTGCTCGGATTCATCTATTTCCGCGTCACGCTCAGGCGGGATGGTGAAAAGCGCTTCGGGAAGTCGATCATCGTCTGGATCGCCCTGCTGTCGCTCATCCTGTTCGTCTCGCTCGTCTGGATGAACCGTTCGATGATCGAGGCGACGACCGACGCGATGAAGCACGTTCAAAGCCACTATCTCGCGAGCGGCATCGCCGTCGACGAGGGCGGATTCATCACAGCCGAGCTTTCCGCGCTTCGCACGACGAACGCGAGGAGCGTCATCGTCGTAGTCGCTCTGTTCGCGCTATCGCTCGGCGTTCTGCTCAACAACTACGCCCTTATGAGCCGCCGCGCTCAGGAGAGCGAGTCCCAGCTATCTGCGGCGAGAGACGCCATAAACCGCGATCAGCTCACCGGCGTGAAAAGCAAACACGCCTGGTCGGAGAAGGAGCAGGAAGCCGACAGGATGATCCAAAGCGGCGCCGCGGATGAGTTCTCAGTCGCCGTCTGCGACATAAACGGGCTTAAATACGTCAACGACACCTTCGGCCACAAAGCCGGGGACGACTACATCCGCTCGGCAGCCATGCTGATATGCGAGATATTCGCTCACAGCCCGGTCTATCGGATTGGCGGCGATGAGTTCGTCGTCTGGCTGTCGGGACGCGACTTCGCGTCGAGGGGCGATCTCATCTCGGAGCTCGACCGCAGATCGGTCGGGAACATCTCATCCGGCGGCGTCGTGGTCTCGGTCGGCGTTTCGGACTGGAAGAAGGGCGAGGACGCCGATCTTCACGCGGTATTCGTCCGCGCCGACGCCGCCATGTACAAACGTAAGCAGGAGCTGAAAGCCCTGGGCGCGAAGACGAGAGAATGAACGCAAGGCAGTGAACAGGACTCTCCCCCGTATTTCGGATACGGGGGAGAGTTTTATATATTCTTTCATTCGCTCATACGTTTTCTCCTGCGAAGAATCAGCGGTGAGATCATGAATGTACAGATCATCGCAGCTCCGACGACATAGAATCCGATCGTACCACTGCCACCAGTTGAGGGGAGAGCCGCACCGATTTGGTCGTTATATATTCTACCATTATTACCGATTTGATTTGCTCCCAAAGCCTGAATGCCATTTGAATCCATATATTTGGCAGGCTGATAACCATCAACAGCTTCCTCTGATACATAGTAAGAATACCCATCTTCTGTGTCACCATATGGAAGTCCTGTCAAGGCAAAAGTATAACCAACGCTGGGATCTGCAGCTTTCACAGAAAGTTTCTGTTTGTTCTCTGAGTCTTCACCACTAGCACTAATCATATTACCGACCGTCAAATCTTGATGAGATATCGTATATGTTGCGTAAACGTTATCATCTTGTTTTATCGTAACCATTATGGACTTATTTGACGGCCATGGAAGAATCGATACGCCTACTGCGTCACGCCATATCTTTGTAAAGGATAAGCTTTTAGTTTTTGGAATCCTGTTTATGATCAATTGACTGCCAGTTACATTATTCAATGCCCCGATTGGAGAATTGACTACATTACCGTTTAAATCTTTATATATTACTGTTCTGCCTTCAGGTACATTACTGCTTACCTCTTCTATATAATAAGAATAGTTGAATGCGACTTCCTGATTTGCTCCACTTACACTTACACTTCCTCTCCCAAAGGTAGGAAGATTGATAAAGTCATATTGCCAAGTATCTGTGTCGATCGGAAGCGTAATCTGATTATTAGTCACATTATCACCAGTATAACTAAAGCTAGTGTCAGGTTCAGTTATAGTCTGGAATGTATGGATAACACCACCGCCTGAGTTACCATAGAACTGTTGACCTGCCACATTAATATTAAGAATAGCTTCACCATTATCGGATTCGTCAATAATATATAATGTAGCAGAACCATTAGCCGCAGGCATAGTAATCGCTTCTGAAACAACATTTCCTGTGACATACTCCTTGTCAATTCTGGTCCCGTTTTTTATACAGTCTTTACTTCCCGTATAATCGTTTATATAACTCCATGAAATTGTCGCTGTGGAAGAGGCAATCAGATCATATTCCTTATATATATGAGTCTCATTATCGTGTATCCATCCTACCGTAAGATGAGAAACCTCACGTCCCTGACCTTCTATAGTCTGTTCTGTATATGTTTCATAGGTACGAATTCTTTTTATCTCAAATGTAGCGGTCACGCCTTCCGGTATATTAGCGGGGGTTTCATCTTCATATTGCCATTTTTTAATCAGACGGAGATTGATCGGAGCCGGTTTCCCATTAAGTATCTTAACTCCTTCTTCAACATCCGTACCGTCTATTTTAACCTTAACTTTTACTTCTCCGGTTTTCTCATCCAAATATACTTCTACTGTATGGACTGTATTATCAACAGGATATCCTTCCGGCGCATGAAGTTCCTTCAGATAGTAAGTCCCGAGAGGAATATCCGAAAACTGAACACGACCATCAGAATCTGACTCCGCTATATAAGCTCTTGATGTTCCGTTCTTCAGCTGTTCAAGCAGCGGGACTGAACAAGCGCTGTCTTTATATATGCCAAATACAGCACCCGAAAGCTTTTCGTTTGGATTATCTTTGTCAACTTTGTCAAAATGTATATCACCATACTGTGTCAGATTGAATTTAATCATGCAGTTGGAGTCACAGCCGCCTCGTTCTATGTAGAACACCTGCAACGTGTGCTTCTTTCCATCGTATAATCCGTTAAAGTCAAATGTCTGCTGTGAACCATTGACTGTCACAGTTTGATTTTGAAAATTTATAGTACCTGATGTCGGCTGATGGATTCCTCCGATATCCATAGCAAGCTTGCCATCGATGAATACCCACATATCATCATCGCCTGAAAATTCAAAAATGATAGGATTTCCATTCGTATCGACAACTGCTTTCGGGTCCTTTGGCAGACTGAACGGGACACTCATCGACATACCGAAATGATGATTGAGATTCTTGTTCCAGTTTACATATAAATCGTACTCATTATCCCATTTGTGGAATGGGAAGAAGCCGATTGCTTTACCATTTGTTCCGGAATTTTGTTCTCCTGAACTTTTTTGTTCGTATGTAGAATTATAAACTTCAAATTTATTGGTTGAAGGATTATACCAAGCATAGTTTTGATTACTATCATAAACATAGTAATCACCATCTTTTTTGAATAACCCATTTACATTCGTATAGGCTTTCTTATCGGTGCCATCAGAAGGGGTAAAAAGGTATGATAAATCCATGTTGCCAGTGCCACCACTATTATTCTTTAATGTTGGATAACCTGAACTGTTCAGGGTATTATTCACTATATTTGTAACACCATGTTCTACATACTGGTTCAGTCCTCCATAATTATTACCGATACCACTTCCCCAAAATTTGAGGGCATTTCCACTGTTAATTCCGTGACCTGCAAAATCGCTTATACATGTATTATCATAATGGGATGCTCCATTGTAATAATCGTCCAAATAATTATCCAGATCATAGTCAAACAGATTCAAAGTTAACCCTATATCCGTGTTATTAATTGTGCTGATTGTAGCAGGGGGAGTTGTACCTGATCTGGCTGGAAGAACAGTAATAACTTTTCCTCCAGTACTACCGTTTACTGTACCATTACCGTAGTTATTTCTCGGACAGATCCTAAATCTACCTTCAGAGATAGCAGTAACTGTTTTAAAATTATCATCATCGGGAGAATTCCAACCATTACTCCAATTATTATTATGCTTTGTTTCAGTTACCACAGTACCTATGTCTGTTACCCAGTAATCTGCCTGATTCCACATATAAATCTCATCGCCGACATAAATCGTACTTGGCAAATTAGAAAGACCATTACCATTATTCCCATCA
The DNA here is from genome assembly GCA_946407735.1 of uncultured Clostridia bacterium. GTDB lineage: Bacteria > Bacillota > Clostridia > Oscillospirales > CAG-272 > JAAZGC01. The sequence goes on along the minus strand of CAMJPL010000027.1, from coordinate 1,470 downwards.
AAAAGATAGTCAGAAAATGAATCTGTTTCAAAACTGATTACAACATTCTCATCTTCATTCACATAATTCTCATAATTGTTTATTATTTCTATTTCACCGCTTTCTTTTATATGCGCAATAGTATAACCACAATAATGATTATCTCCAATAACTGTCAACTCTACTCCGTTGTACCATATCTCCCCTCTATTAGTTGAATCATCATCGCTGTTATCATTATTATTTATACCAATAATATCCGGTGACAGCCTTACTTCTACATCCACAATACTGCCTTCCTTAGGCTCAACCTTTTCTCCATCGACAGTAATAGATATTTCAAATTGTACCGGATGCGCAATAGTTGTTTTATTGATATTTTTGAGATGATTATTGACCGCATTTATATTGTCTAAATATATGTCCTCTGTATTTTTGATCTCACTAACCATCAATTCAGCATTCTCCGGAATCTCAGCTGAACTGTCATATGTAACTACGACTTCGTACCTGTCGCCGCTGTCGGTCAGTACATATGTCCGCAGCTCCACCGTGTACACCACAGCGTACACCGAGAAAGACCCGGCGTCGAAGACTATCTCCTCGGCGGCGGAGGGAACGATCATTTCGTCGGGCTGCGACACCACGGCGGCGTTTCCTTCATTATCTATATGTACGACGGTCTGGGCGTCGCTGTCGGTGCGCTCGCTCGACCGGATCTTCACGCGGATCGGGATGCGCGGCTCGATCTCGTCGCCATCCTTCGAGAAGAAAGCGATATCGTAGGCCTTGACGTAAACTACCCTGCCTTCGGCGGTCTCGTCAGCCATGGCGGCTTCTCTGGCGGAGGAAATAATATCCTCATCATCCACGGCTTCGGCGGTCATGACGGTACCGGCCGGGAAAGCTCCGGCGTCGGCGCTGACAACGATCTTCGGGCCGTTTTCTATCTCTGCGGTGAAATCCTGAGCGGGAAGATATTCCGGCAGATCGGACTCCGTCGGCTCGTCTTCCTTATCATCGCCGGTTTCTTCGGTATCACCGGCGTTATCGTTTCCACCGTCGCTGTCGGCAGCGTTATCTTCCTCACTTTCGGCAGCGTCCGGCGTTTCAGGCTCGTTTCCGTCACTTTCGGCGGCTGTGTCTTCGGCGGCTGCAGTTTCTTCTGTCGTAGTTGTTTCTTCGGACGTCGTTGTTTCCTCTGACGTCGTCGTCTCTTCCGATGTTGTCGTTTCCTCGGATGTCGTCGTATCTTCCGATGTCGTCGTTTCCTCCGATGTTGTCGTTTCCTCAGATGTCGTCGTATCTTCCGATGTCGTCGTCTCTTCGGTTGTTGTAGTTTCCTCAGATGTTGTCGTTTCTTCGGATGTTGTAGTTTCCTCTGATGTCGTTGTTTCTTCCGATGTCGTCGTTTCTTCGGACGTTGTCGTTTCTTCGGACGTTGTCGTTTCTTCGGACGTCGTCGTTTCTTCGGACGTCGTCGTTTCTTCG
>CAMJPL010000026.1 GCA_946407735.1 uncultured Clostridia bacterium | reverse complement strand
GCGCCGCCCGCGTAGGGCGCCTGCCCGGCGAGGGCGCCCCCGCGGCAGCGGGGGAACGTCCCATTCCAATGGAGGAATAATGGAATATTCAGAGTATTAAGTCTGAGAATCGAAAAGTATTCAGTCCCATTCCAACAATGAATAAAGTCATACAATCAGATTGTCAGTCTGATATAGGATCCCAACCTCCCCCATCTCCGCGGACCTGCCGATCCTTATACCGTCAGATCCGCCCTCTGTATGATCTGATCCTGATAACACCTGTCAAGCTCGACGAAATAGCCGCTCCAGCCCCAGACGCGGACAACGAGATTCTTGTATTTCTCCGGATGCTCCTGCGCGTCGAGGAGATGCGCCTTGTCCAGCACGTTAAGCTGCAGCTGATGGCCGCCGCGGACAACGAAGAGCCGCACCAGCATCGCTATCTTGTCTATCCCCGCCTGATCGCGCACGGCGGAGGCGGCGAATTCAAGGGTAAGCGGGCCGCCGTTGATCACCTTCGTCAGATCCGGCTCGGTGAAGCTGCGGACGATCGAGATCGGGCCGGGGAGCTTTAGCCCGAGAGACGGGCTGTAGTTGGCCGGCAGATATCCTCCCGCGAGGCGTCCGTCAGGCGACGCGCCGATGTCCTTCGCGTGGAAGACGTAATACATCGCGCTTCCCGTCCCGGCGCGCCAGATGCCGCCGCGGTCGTTCCTTATGCCGTCTATCGCGTCGGCAAAGCGGCTGAGCAGCGCCGACGCCATCGCGTTCGACTCCGGCTCGTCTGCGCCGAATTTGCGCCCATCGCTCATGACGGAGGAGCGTATCGCCTCATAGCCGATGAAGTCCGATCTCAGCATCTTTATCAGCCCCTCGGCGTCGAGGGTCCTGTCCTCGTAGACCAGCTTCTTCACGGCGAGGATCGAATCCACCGCCGGACCTATGCCGGTGCCGTGGATGCCGTAATTGTTGTATTTCGCGCCGTCAGAGACGTCGCGGGTCTTCTTTTCGGCGAACATAAGGCTCATCAGCGGAGCCGGACGCATCCAGAGGCTGTCGTGCGCCCCGGTGATCCGCTTCGCCTCGGCGTCGATCCTGCGCATGACGGCGTCCCTGAAATCGTCGAAGGTCGGGCAGGACGAAAGATCGAACTCGACGGCGGCGTTCACTTCGCCGACGAAGCTCAGAGCGTCGATATTCGGCACGTCGACGCCGACTCCCGGCACGATGAACTCCCAGCAGGCCGCGACGACGTAATTCACGGCGTCGGCTCTGTCATAGCCGAGCCGGACAAGCCCCGGCACGACGACGTCGTCGTTTTCGTACTGCGGGAAGCCGAGACCGGCGGCGGTGAGGCGGGTCGCCATCTTGTACCGCTCGATCGGCGTTTTCGAGCTGACGCGCAGATTGATCTTGGGATCGATCACTTTGAGCTCGAGCGATGCGTCGAAGACGATCTGCGACATCTCGTTGAACATGTCGCGGCCGTCCAGATCGTACCCGCCGAGGATGAGCGACTGACCGTTGTCGCCCTGCTGCATGCCGGGATAGAGGTCGCTGTCCTTGTTGCAGTTGAGGAAGAAGTCCTCGACGAGCTCGAGAGCGCCGCCGCGGTCGATGATCCCGGCTTTTATATCATGCTCGTAATAGGGCTGCATGTACTGATCGAAGCGACCGAGGATTATGTGATACTCCCCCTCCGCCCAGAGCGCGAGGTGGATCAGGCGCAGAAACTGCAGCGCCTGCCTCAGCGTCACGGCGGGTCCCGCCGGAACGACGGAGAGCGTCTCGGCGATATCGTCGCGCCCGATCTCAAGCGCCTTTTCGCGGTAGCTTTCGGCGAAGCGCTTCACCGCCTCGAGGGCGATGACGGTCGGCTCGTCGTCCACGTTCTCGGCTATGACGGCGTCGAGGCCGCGGGATATCAGCATCGTGTAATCGGGGCAGATGTTGCAGACATAGCCCTGCTCATGCTTGTAATTCTCCGCCCATATCGCCTCGTTCTCCTCCGGCGTCAGGATATCCGGCAGGTTCGCGAGAGTGCGAAGGCCGGTGATCTTCTCGCCGTCGAGGATGACCGGGATCTCGCCGTCAAGGGCGGCAGAGAGACGCTTCGCGGCCCTCAGCCTCAGGTCCGGGCCGGTGCGGTAAGACGCGGGATCTATAAACGAATTGTCACGCCTGAATTCCTTCTGCGAGCGGGGAAGTATATACGCGCGCAGAGCCTTTATTGCCTCTGTCATGACATATCACCCTTTGTTCTGATCGTATGCGTTGTCTTTCAGCCGACGTCGATCATCGTCAGCTTCCAGAATGAATCGGAAAGCACAAATCTGTATATGAGCGTCGTATGCTCCGGGCTGTCGGCTGAGATGTCGTAGACCGTCACCGACACCGAAGCCGCCCCGGCGTTCTCGTCGAATGAAGCCTCGGCGCCGTCGATGCCGACGTCGGGAAGCGCGGCCTTCGTGTCATACGGGCACTCGCCGCCCTCCGGCTCGCCGAAGGGCCACTCGAAGATATCCGAAACCGAGATATCGAGTCCGAGACGCCTTTTCGCGGTGTTGACGAGCCCGCTTTCCGGCAGATAGACGACATCACCTACGGTGCGGTATGAGACCCCGGCCGCCAGCGTGTCGAGATACGTCTGCCTGAGAAGGAAGAAGGCGAACGATCTGCCGCGGTTGAGATATTCCGCGCTTTCGAGCGGCTGCGGGAAGAAATGCGCCAGCTCGGCGGCGTAGGAGATGAGGGCCGCCTCGTCGTAAGGATCGGCCTCCCTTGTCTCAGCCGCGTCTGGGGTCTTAGGCTCGCCTGACGGATCGGAGGCGAAACGGCTGTCGGTCTCGTCGGCGACAGGGAGCGGCGGCTCGGTCGTGGTCTCGGCGGCGGCCTCCGGCATGACCGGCTCGTCCGCCGGGATCGGCATGACAGGCTCGTCCGCCGGAGCCGTATCGGCCGGAGCGGGCAGCGGCGCCGGTGTTTCCTTCACTCCGCAGGCGGACAAAATCGCCAGCGTCAGCGCGGCGGAAATGATAAGGATTCTTTTTTTCATTTCAAAGTTCAATCAAAATTCAGTCTTATCCCTCGCGAAGACAGAAATCGACGATCCTGACCGCGGCGCATATGACCGCCGCGGCTATAACGGCGGGGTGCGGCCTTGTTATGACCGACAGTATCATCGACACCGCGCCGACGGCGGCGAAGGCTATGCCGACGCCCCGGCTCCGGGTCCTGATGCAGATCCCGGCGAGCACGGCGTTTATGACGATAAATACGATGAGCCCCAGGAGCAGGAAGATGATGAATTCCTCCGGACTGCCCCATCCGTCGGTAAAGGCCGCGGCGCAGGCGTTGGCAACAAGCATCAGCGCTACACCGGCGACAGTGAGCCAGCGGCTTTTCAGACGTCCTTTTCTGTCCGAGAAAAAGGCCTCGAAGACGGCGGGGAGCATGTTCCCCACACCCGACGCTATGCAGAAAAATGCCGGCCAGTTCATTGACATATCGGCTGTCACCTCTCGTCGCTGTCGTCGTCGAGCTTGAGGACGGCGATGAAGGCCTCAGGGCTGACCTCGACGGTGCCCAGCTTGCGCATCTTCTTCTTGCCCTCCTTCTGCTTCTCGAGCAGCTTCTTCTTGCGCGTGATGTCGCCGCCGTAGCACTTGGCGAGGACGTCCTTGCGCAGCGCCTTGACCGTCTCGCGGGCGATGACGCGCCCTCCCGCCGCCGCCTGGACCGGTATGTCGAACAGGGTGCGCGGGATGTTGTCGCGGAGCTTCTCGCATATGCGGCGGGCGCGGGCGTAGGCCTTGTCCTTGTGGACGATGAAGCTGAGAGCGTCGACCGGCTCTCCGTTGAGCAGGATGTCGAGCTTCACGAGCTCGGAATCGCGGTACTCGAGCAGCTCGTAGTCGAGCGAGGCATAGCCTTTTGAGTGGCTTTTAAGGGTATCGAAGAAGTCGTAGATTATCTCGTTCAGCGGGATCTCGTAATGCAGCTCGACGCGCTTGGGGTCGATATAGGTAAGGCTCTTGTAGACTCCCCGCCGCTCCTTGCATATCTCCATCAGCGTGCCGACGTAGTCGGTCGGCGTGATGATGTTCGCCGAGACGATTGGCTCCTCGGCGCGGACTATCGAGTCTGGATCGGGATAGTCGGCCGGATTGTCGACGTTTATGACCTGTCCGCCGCGGAGCTCGATATGGTAAATGACACTCGGGGCGGTGGTGATGAGATCGAGATTGAATTCGCGCTCGAGCCGCTGCTGGATGATCTCCATATGCAGCAGGCCGAGGAAGCCGCAGCGGAAACCGAAGCCGAGCGCGTTCGAGTTCTCCGGCTCGAAATGCAGGGCGGCGTCGTTGAGCTGCAGCTTTTCAAGCGCGTCCTTGAGATCGCCGTATCTCGCGCCGTCCTCGGGGTATATGCCGGAGTAGACCATCGGCCTCGCGGCCTTGAAGCCGGGAAGCGGCTCATCTGCGGGATCGTCGGCTCTCGTCACCGTGTCGCCGACGCGGGTGTCGCCGATATCCTTTATCGCCGCCGTGATGTAGCCGACGTCTCCGGCTCTCAGCTCGTCGGTCTTTCTCAGGCCGAAGGGGGCCATCATGCCGACCTCGACGACGTCGAACTCGCCGCCGCCGCTCATCATGCGGATGCGCTGACCGGCGCGGAGACTGCCGCTGACTACTCTTACGTAGACGATGACGCCGACGTACTGGTCGTAATACGAGTCGAAGACGAGGCAGCGCAGCGGAGCCTCCTCGTCGCCGTCGGGCGGCGGGATCTGCTCGACGATGGCCTTCAGCACGTCCTCGATGTTGATGCCGTTTTTCGCCGAAATGGCGGGACAGCCCTCGGCGGGGATGCCGATGACGTCCTCGATCTCCTTCCTCGTGCCCTCTATGTCGGCCGACGGAAGGTCTATCTTGTTGACGACCGGGACTATCTCGAGCCCGGCGTCGACGGCGAGATAGGCGTTCGCCATCGTCTGCGCCTCGATGCCCTGAGTGGCGTCGACGACGAGAAGAGCGCCTTCGCAGGCGTTAAGCGAGCGGCTGACCTCGTAGTTGAAGTCGACGTGACCGGGAGTGTCGATCAGGTTCAGGCTGTAGGTATTGCCGTCTTCGGCATCGTAGTGGACGTTGACGGCGCGCGCCTTGATCGTGATGCCGCGCTCCCGCTCGAGATCCATGTTGTCGAGCAGCTGCTCCTCCATCTCGCGCGTCGGAACGGCGCGGGTGTACTCAAGTATGCGGTCGGCGAGAGTCGACTTTCCGTGGTCGATGTGCGCGATTATCGAAAAATTGCGTATGTATTTCTGGCGTTCGGTCATAATGTACAGAATAAATCAGGCGAAAAGGCTTACAAATTCGGCCGGCGTGAGCGGCGTCACGCCGCTGTGGCCTTCAAAGTCCTTTTGTTCACGGTAACTATATAATCCGCTCCGGCATATGCCGCGCAGCAGTCCTGAAGATTGTCCTCAAAATCGGCGAAATCGGAGTTTTCTATCGCCCACATGACCATTTTGTCGTCGGTTACGGCGAGCTTCAGCACCGAGCAGATATTTTTGAGAAATCTCCTGCAGTCTTCAGCGTCTGTCTTCCGCAGGATATACCATATCGCCGAGATCGACTGCAGCGATATATACCCCTCGGCCACGCCTTCGGCGCACATCCGCATCACCTGAACACATTCTTCAAGCTGACTGTCGGGTCTCTTTGTGATATAATTTATAATGACGTTCGTATCGACAAGTATTTTCATGATCAGCAAACCGGGCCGTATTTCTCGTCGATCGCCGCGGCAAGCTCGGCCTCGGGATCAAAATCAGGGCCGAAATCCAGCCGATTTCTCATTTCTTCAAGCTCGGCAAAAGCTTTCATCTTGTTTTCAGTTTCTGAGCCGCTCCGATCATCCGACTGCCGCTGACGCAAAAGCATCGACTGCATTATGACTATGATCTTCCTGACGTTGTCTTCACACAGCTCGTCCATGATCTCGCCGGCCCGCTGTCTTACCGTCATATCCGTCCTCTTTTCCAATCCTTAAATCCACAAAAGCGGCTTGCTCTATGACAAGCCGCCGTGATCTGTTCAGAGGCTACTTTCCGCAAACCGCGTCTATCGCGGCGGCGGCGCCTTCGGCGTCGGAAGTCACCACGGCGAAGACATAGCTGCCGCGCTCGACTATCACCGCGCCATTCAGCTTCGGCACCTCCTCGGGAGCGTACTCGGCGTACGTACCTGCGAGGTCGGTGAACAGCGCCTTTATCTCGCTGACGGTGTCGGCCGTGCCGCCGGAGCATTTCGCGACGATGACGCGCTCGGCGGAGGCCCCGCCGGCGGCGGTGACCCCGAGCTCATCGGCGGAGCGGATATCGCCGCCGTAGCTCATCGTTATCTGGTCGGCGTCGAGATCGACCATCTCGGCGTCGAATTTCGTCGCCTTCGCGATCTCGCTCGCCGCCTGCGTGACGTCGATATCGAGCTTCGACCAGTCGGGGGCGTCATTGTTTTCGCCGCATCCGGCCATGATGCCGAAAGCCGCGGCGACGGCCGCTATGGCTGCCGCTATCCTTTTGAATTTCGTTATCTTCATTTTCAGCTTCCTTCCCCGATCTCCTCGGACGGCAGGGCGGGTTCAGTCTCGGCTTCCCCGTCTCCCCAGTCCCACATGTCGCGGATGACGACGTGAGACTTGATATAATCGAACTGACGCGAGACGCCGGGACCTCCCATATGTATGCCGTCCGGCGACTCGGACGCGTTGAGCTCGCCTGTCTCCTCATCCATGAACGGCTCGTTTATGGCGAGATAGTAATACCCGCCGCTCTCGCACATCTCGGCGAGCATCCTGTTGACGTTGTCGATCTTTTCGTTCGTTATGCCGTACGGGGATTTGAGCTCGGCCTCGTGCGTGACCGGGAGCACCGCCTGAATGTATATCGGCGTACCCTCCGGCAGGACGCCGCGCAGAGTCTCGAGCACATGCTCATACACCGTCCTCAGCCACTGAACGCTGCCTCCGCACTCGTTCAGGCCGAACTGCATGTACACCTTCTTATAGACGTCCTTGTATTTCTCTACGTAGTCTATGACCGTTTTCTTCTCGTCGTCCTCGGGATCGTAGATTATCTTCTTCGTCAGCACCTGACCGATGGTGAAGGCGACCTGACTGTAATAATAGCCCTTCTTCTTGCCGTATATGCGCATCCCCTCGGTGCGGCTGTCGCCGATGAACAGCGCGTCGTCGAAATAGTCGTCGCCGACGGGCTCGGCGAGCTCGGGGACCGGGGCGGAGAAGTCGTACGGCGGCTTGTAGTTGGGGTCAAGGGTGCGCGGGTCGACGGTGGTCTCCCTCGGCTCGATGTCGATGACGTCGAGCATCGGCGGCGCTCCCTCGCCGAGTATCGAATACTCGCTCGGAAGCACGGCGGCCGGCGATACCGCTATCTGGCTGTCCTCACGGCTCGACTGGAAGGTCGCCGCCTTGCGGATGACGCTTCCGCGTCCGGTTATGACGGCCGCGTCGGCGAAGACGGCGCAGGAAGACGATCCGGCGACTACCGCAGCCGCTGCCGCCGCGGCTAAAACTGATCTATATAATTTCAAGATTCTGATACCATGCGAGCGGTATGTCACATCCCGGCCGGCTCTGTCACGTCAGGCGTTCCCATCCGTTTGAGCGGGCTGTTACCGCATATTAAATTATAGCACAAAACCGCGGATTTTTCAATCCGAAAAGGGAAAATATATACATTGTTTAAAATTGCGCTCAGCCCTCAGGATCTCCGTCTTCGGAGAGGAGCTTTTCGAGCGCCATCCTCATTATCTCGCCGGTATAGCCCCTTCTCGCCAGCATGGCGCAGCTCTCCCGCGTGAGACGGCCGTTTTCGACGGCGCATTTCTTCCTTATGACCTCGGCGCAGGCCGACACCATATCGGCGTCGCGCCCGTCGTACTCGGCGGTGTCGAGTATCTCGCCGAAATCGACGGCGTCTATATCGCGCGCGTCAAAGCCCTTTGCGGCGAGAGCGGCGCGGATCGCCCTCGGGCCCTTTCCCTGACGTATGAGCGCCGGGACGATACGGCCGATCAGCCGTCTGTCGTCCACCCAGCCGCCGGCGACGGCGTCGGCGACGGCTCTCTCGGCCTCGTCCTTCGGGTATCCGCGGTCGGTGAGCTTGGTCACGAGTCTGTCAGCCGGGTAATCGGCGCGGGAGAGGATATTGTCGAGCGCCTGGGAGGCGGAGAGCTTGGGGGGAGAGGTACGGCGTCTGGAAAACATGAAAAACAATACGCTGAATTAGCAATGAGCAATTATCAATTAGCAATGAAGGAAGCTTTTCAGCGCCTCCGGCGCTGAAAAGCGATTATATGTATCAAAAAGTCTTTGGGAAAAGGGGGAAGAAAGCTTTCTTCCCCCTGCAGAAATCAATCGTCAGGCTTAAACCTTGTCCCTCTCGCCGTCGTTGTCCTTGTCGCAGCAGGGATCGGGGGCGGGAACGGGGATCTCTTCGGGAGCGGGAGCGGTATGGTCGCCGAGGCCGGTGGTCTCGCTGAACAGCACGTTGGCCTTCACGGCCTGAACGGCGTCGGTCGGGATGATCAGCTTGGCGGCCCTGCCCTCGCTCATCTTTATAAGGGACTCATACTTTTTCAGCTCGAGCACGGCGGCGTCGGGAGCGGCCTGACGCAGCAGAGCGAGGCCCTTCGCCTCGGCCTCCTTGGCCAGGAGGATCGCCTTCGCCTCGCCCTCGGCTCTCGCGATGCGGGCGTCGCGCTCGCCTTCGGCGGCGAGGACCATGGCTTCCTTTTCGCCCTCGGCGCGGGTGATCGAGGCCTGCTTGTGGCCCTCGGCCTGAAGCAGGGTCTCGCGGCGGTCGCGCTCGGCCTTCATCTGCTTCTCCATCGCGTCGCGGATCTCAGCGGGAGGCATGATGTTCTTGAGCTCGACGCGGCTCACCTTGATGCCCCACTGATCGGTGGCGAGGTCGAGTATCGACGTCATCTTGCCGTTGATCGTGTCGCGGGAGGTGAGTGTGCCGTCAAGCTCGAGCTCGCCGACGAGGTTTCGCAGCGTCGTGGCCGTGAGAAGCTCAAGGGCGGCGATCGGGTTCACCGCGCCGTAGGTGAACAGCTTCGCGTCAAAGACGCGGAAGTAGACGACCGTGTCGATCTGCATCGTGACGTTGTCCTTCGTGATGACAGGCTGCGGCGGCGAGTCGAGGACCTGCTCCTTCATCGTGACGACCTTGGCGACGCGCTCGATGAACGGTATCTTTAAATGGATGCCGGCGTCCCATGTGGTCTTGTACTTTCCCAGAAGCTCGATGACATACTCAGTCGCCTGGGGGACGATCTTGATGTTCGCGATAAGAATGATCACGATTAATACGATGATCGTGATGATAACGTAAAGCATAACGGGCTCCTTTCTGCCTGTGTCAGATATGACGCCGTCCGCTCGAAAATGTTCCGTCTGTGGGGGGGATAAGTTAGAATTAATCGGGGGAAGGAAAGGAAACTTCTCCTTTGCCTTCGGCAAAGGTCGAGAAAAGTTTCTTCCATTCCCTTGAATAAGTCCGAAAAGCGGACTTATTCAGACCCCTATCCTTTTTTCAAAAGCTTTGCTACAAAATAATTTTATTTATAATTAATTCAGTTTCAGTCCGTCTTCCTTAATTAAATACAAGCTGCGTGTGAAAAACTCATTTCATCAGCCTGTCGAAGAAGAAATCAAAGCAGTCATCCGCCGGGTCGAGCTCATGGCTGCCGTTGAAAACTTTAAGGAATATATTGTCCTCGGCTCCCTGCGCGGCGTAGTATTCCTTTGCGCGGGCGAAGGTCCTGACCGTGCCCTCCGAGCCGAACAGGTCGTCATTATCCCCGGCGTCGACGCAGTAGGCTCTCGGCGCGATGAGACCGGCGATCTCGGCCTCGCCGAAGGTGTTCATGCTGTCGTCCCACATCCAGTCGGTGAAGTCACGGCGGTGCGTCATGTCTATCAGCGCGCATGAGGTGTACGCCGCCCTGATCCTCGTGTCGGCTGCGGCCGTCATGAGGGTATAGAAGCCTCCGTATGACAGACCCGCCATGCCGATCCTGTCCGGGTCGGCAAACGGCTGCGCGGCGAGCCAGTCGATGCAGCGCATTATCCCGAAGACCTCGAGCGCGGTAATCGACGAGCCGAGCTTTTTCAGGCTGCAGTCGATCTGACGCCGGTCATACGGGTCGCCGAAATCGTTTATATTCCAGAGCAGCAGCTGCGGCGCGAACACGGCGGCTCCGCGGGAGAGTATCCGCCTTGTGAGATGGTTGTAGTTCGTGTCGCCGTAAAAATCGGAGCACAGCTCCGGTGTCCCGGCGCCTCCGTGCTGCGAGATGACGAGCGGCATCGGCGAGTCGGCCCCGCCCTCCGGCAGGAACAGGATCCCGTACATCTCAAAGCCGTGAAGCACGTCGAGCCGGATCCGGCGCATGGAGTATCTTCCGCCGTCCATGTCGTAAAACACGCCGTCGACATCGGTGCTTTCAAGGCATTTTACCGGGACGTCCCTTATCGCCTCGTACCCTCGGAGCGGCTCGCCGAGCATCGAGAGGAAGGCCCGCCTGTACCCCTCGCTGTCCGACGCGAGAGCATCGGGCGGGATGAACGAGGCTCTTTTCGCCTCCGCCCCGTCCTCGAGGCGGGAAAGATACCCTTCGACGGAGGCGAGATAATTTTTACGGTATCGCGATGAAAAAGCCCTTTCCTCGGAGTAGGGGGTGAAATTCGTTTCAGACATATCTCCGCACCTCTTTTCAGACCCGTATCATGTGTTTTCCTCGATGGCGGCGAGCGTCTTTTCGATCGCCGCCTCCATCTTGGAGCGGTATTTCTCGGCGAGCGCCTCGAGCGAAGTCTCCTTCGTAAAGGCCGTCTTGAAGGCGCCGTCGAGGCCCGCCCACTGGAAGATGTCGGAATTGTCGAGGACGCAGTTGTTGAAGATGATGTCGAGCATCTCGGCCGACTCGTCGTCGCGGATATACTTGCCGGTGAGGCAGATGTCGTAATACGCCGGGATGACCTCCTTTACGTTCGCCTCCGCCATCGCCTGCAGGACGTATCCCGACAGCTCGGGATTCTTCGCGCAGTGCGGCACGCTCGCCGCGCTTATGCACCATCCGTCGGCGAACTGGATATAATCGGCCTGCGTCTCGTCGAACTTCGGCAGCGGGATTATGCCGAAATCGGTCTCGCTGTCGCGGAGTATGGTCAGCGTGAGTATGACCTCGGTGAAGAACAGCGAACGGCCGTTCTTGAAGGTCGCTTTGCCGTCGTCGTCGCTCATGAGCGTAAAGGTGTTCTTGTCGCTCATCATCTGCGAGATGCGGTCGAATACCTTCACGCTGCGCTCGCCGCCGAGAGCGTAATACGGTATATTGTTGTCATCAAGATCGACGACCTGCTCCCCTGAGCCGTAGTAGAACACGACGCCGGATATCGCCGACTGCCACGCCATCCCCCACTGGTCGTCCTTGTCCATCTTAGAGTCGCCGTTGAGATCGGCCGCGGCCGCCTTCGCCTCGCCATGCTTTCAAGCGCGTCGAGAGTCCATTTTCCGCCGCCGACGAGCCCGTACGGGCTGTCAAGCTGATAAGTCTTTACCAGATCCTTGTTGAAGATGACGGCTCTCACCGCGTCATAAAGGTTGGTCGAGATGTCGCCCGTCGCGTAGAACGTCTTTCCCATCACCGAAAGGGTGTCGTTGAACATCGAGTTCCACGATCCGCCCTCGAGGTCGAGATATCCGAGCTTTCTCAGATCGTACAGAAGCCCCTGCTGAGCGCACGCCGCGGCGGCCCTCGCCTGCGGGAAGACGGCGTCGTACGTGTCGTCCCCGGCGAGCAGCAGCTTCGAAAGATCGCTCATGTTCCCGTCCGGGCTGTTGAAGCCGCTGATCGTGAAGCCGTAGGTCTCCTGAAGATACTGGTTCCTCTGATATACGGCGTCGTTGAACGCCTCGCCGTCGAGCGCCTCGGAGTCGATATCCTTGTTCGCCCAGCTGCCGTCTTCATTTCGCAGATAAATCTTGAAGTCATACCCGTCGAGACCGAGCGAGGCTTTGAGCTCGGGAGTGATCCCGGCGGCGAGGCCGGACAGGGCCTCGGTCTCAGGCTCCGTCTCGGATATCACGGCCTGCGTGGCAGTCTCCTGAGCCGGGGAAGGCTCGGGCGCGCTTTCCCCGCATGAGACGAGCAGACATCCGGACATTATAAGAAGCGAGAGTATCAGAGCTGCGTTTTTCATGATAATATCCCCTTTACCTTATCCGATCAGCCGCGTTCAGCCGATCTCTCCCATGATCTTCTCGGCTTCCTTTATCAGAGGCGAGAAGCGTCTCTTCCTGTCGGCGGCGGACGGCTCGAGATACGACAGATAGGCCGGCTGAGACGAGTAATAGCCGCTGTCGCGCTTCTTCATCTCGGCCTTCCACTCGGCGAGCTTCTTTTCGAGCAGGGCCTTCGCCTCGTCCTTTCTGCCGAGAGATATCAGCAGGCGGGCGCGCAGGAGCGCGTCGGGCGACGCTCCGGCTATATGCGCCGTGATCTCGTCGGCCTCGGCCGAGCCGGACGGGGACAGCTCTCTCAGGCACTCCGCCTCGCCGAGCATGGCGCGGAAATACGGAGCTTCGCCGCCGATGCTGCCGTCGAGCCAGTCGGGGATCGTCTTCGCCGCCTTATAGGCGTCCATGGCGGCCTTAAAATCGCCTGAGGCCTTGAGCTTGTCGGCTATGCCGCACTGCGCGTCGATATAGCGCACGGCGATGGCCGCCTCGCTTCCCTCGCCGGGACGGAAATGATGCTCACGCAGGATATCCATCGCCTTTTCCGGGCGCTTCGCGCGGCAGAGCGCGCGGCAGAGCTCGAGTGCCGTGTCGTCCCGCAGGGACGATATGTCCCCTCCGGCGGCTGTCATGATGAAATCGACCGTCTTATCGGCGTCCTCGCCGACGGTGTTCATGAGGTACGCCGCCTCCCAGACGACGGCGTTCTTCTCGGTCTCATCCTCGTCCGGGCAGTAGGGATTGGCGTTATAGGCCTTCAGAAGGAGCTCGAGAGCCTTCTTCCGCTCGCCGCGTCTCCAGGCGCATATCGCCTGACCGCGGATCGGCGCTCTGTGATGTGCTCCGATCCACAGCGCTTCGGCCTCGTCGTAACGGCGCTGTCCGAAGCGGAGGACTCCGAGCAGGTATCTCGCGTAGCCGTCGCGCGTCGTCTTCGAGCCGGAGGATATAGCGTCCTCGAGAGCGGCCGCCTCCTCCGGGCGGTGCGGGAAGGTGCGTCCGACCGAGCGGCGGGTCGGCGTCAGCCCGGCGAGATAATAGACCATGGCGGAGACGCCGGGGATGCGGTTGATCGCTCCGTCGAGCAGACGTCTGGCCTCGGCGTTGAAGCCGGCGGCCATCATGTCGCAGGCAACGTCGAGCACCGTCTGATCGGGGCGGGTCAGCATCTCGAAATACTCGCTCTCGTCGGCGACTCCGGCGCAGACCGCCGCCCAGCGCAGCGTCTGATCGAGCACGTCGGGAGCGGCGAGCAGCAGATACCGCTTCATCGCCGCCTGATCCTTCATCTTCGCCGATATCATGACCAGATACGCGAGGGCGGTATAGTTGTCGCAGTTGTGCTCGACCGCCTGCCAGGCGAGGCTCTTCGCGTCCTGCCAGTCGCGGCGGCGGCAGGCGAGTGCGGCGGCGCGGGTGAGCGCCCTCGAGGCTGTATCCTCGCTCCACGCCGACTTGCGGTAGGCGTCGTAGGCGTCGCCGACCTTATCCTGACGCTCGAGCGCGAGGCCGAGCAGGTAATACGCGCGTCCCGACTCGGGATTCTGGTTCATACCGTTCATTTCGGCTATCGCCGGGCGCAGCAGCTCCTCGGCGTCACGGTAAAGCCCCCTCGATATCTCGCACTCGGCGAGCGAGAGCGACGCCGGGACGAAGGAGGGATCCTTTTTCAGCGCCTGACGGAAATAGACCTCGGAATCGGAGCGCGGATCGCGGTACTGAAGCAGATGCTCGCCGAGATTATAGGCCTTATACGGGCTCTTTATCTCGTCCGGCAGCGGGTAGCCGTGAAGGAGCCTCGGCTCGCGCTTCGGGAAGGCCTCGTTTTTGTATTCGGACACCGTCTTTCCGCCGCTGGTTATAACTACGCGCCATTCGTCGTTCTTTTCGACGGCGCGGCTGAGCATGAGGGTGGTCGTGATCGGCTCGGCGCATTCGACGGCCTCGTCGCAGATATCGTCGTCGCCGAGCTCGACGCGGACGCGCATCTCGGGTATCGCGCGGGTGGTCTCGACGGTGACGTGGTTGCCCCTCACCGACACGGCGCAGTCGAGATCGGCGTAGTCGAGGCATCCGGTCTTGCGAAGCGGGTACCAGAACTGGCTGAACTTCTTCGTCTCATACGGCTGCAGCCATGTGAAGTCGGGCTGATTGTCGGTATAAGTCCCGGCCATGAGCTCGCAGTAGGGGCCGTCGTCGTCGGTGAGCTTCTTTTCCCAGTCGCGGGCGTTCTGATCCTGTCCCCATGTGAACATCTTCTTGCCGGGGGCGATGTTGTGGTCGGCGATATGGACGACTCCGGCGTCCTTTCCCTCGTCGTAGCCGCCGAAGAAGTCGAATCTCGACGGGGCGGCGAAGTATGAGGTGGCGTGCGGGGCGTTATAGATGTACGATATATCAGTCCCCTCGCCGAAGTCGCAGCCGGAGTAATTCCCCTTCGCTATCGGCCACTCGGCCGATGCGGCGCGGTAGTGATGGACGACGTGGTCGACGTCGTGCGGGAAGAAGAGGCGGTAGCTGTCGTTTATCGAGACGGCGGCGTTCTCCCACCAGAGGAAGGGATGGCGGAGCTCTGTGCGGTTGGTGACCCTGACCTTGGTCTCAAGGTAGGCTTTGTCGGGATAGAGGCAGATGCCGACGGTGCCCCTCATATGATAGAAGGGGTCGATATCGGACACCCACACCGTCGCCGAGCCGTCCTCGCCCGTCTCGACGGTCCAGTCGGCCGGCATATAGGTGGCAGGACGGTGATGGAACGGCCAGTTGAACTCGACGCCGCCGGATATCCACGAGCCGAGATCGCCGATGAGGGCCGGCTTTATGACGTGCTGGCGGTAGAAGAAGTTATACCCGTTGCGCTTGTCGACGGCGGCGAATATGCGGCCGCCGAGCGCCGGGATGACGATGACCTGCAGCCAGCTGTTCTCGAGCATTACGGCGTCATACGACACGTCCTCCGCCGTCTCCGAGCAGGGCGCCGACGTGACGGCGTTCGGGAACGGGTTGCCCGACGTGCCCTGATGGTTGCGCGTCTCGGCGAACATTGGGAGCGTCTCGTACGGCGCCTCGGCGTAGGTCGGTACCGTTAGCTTTATCTTCTTCGCTGTTGCTTTCCCTGTCTGCATCTTATGCCTCCTGAATGGGTTTTATCATAACCGGGGAAGGTAAGGGAAACTTCTGAAGAAGTTTCCATTCTGTCGAATAAGTCCGCTCTTCGGACTTATTCAAAGACCGCCATCCTGTTCCTTCAAGACTTTCAATACAAATATCGATACCTGAAAACGTTCAGTATTTCCTGTTCTGACGCCAGATATCGAGGATCATCTTATACCTCTGGGGCGGCATGCCGCGGAAGGGGACGTTCGACGTGCAGAATATATACCCTCCGCCCGGCTTCGCGCTGTTTATGGCGTACATCGCCGACTCGCGCACCTCGTCGTCGGTGCCGGTCTGCATAAGGGCGCAGTTGACGTTGCCGCAGATCGCGACTCTGTCGCCGTACAGGCGCTTGACCTCAGCGATATCGACGCCGGCCATCGGGTCGATGCTGTGGATGGCGTGCGGATTACAGTCGACCATCTGATCGATTATCGGCATGATGTTGCCGTCGGTGTGCTTTATGCACCACATGCCGTCGGCCCTGCCCGCCTCGATGATGCGGGCGAGATAGGGCGTTATGTACTCGGCGAACATGTCCGGGCTCATGAACGGGCCGGAGTTGTAGCAGTAGTCGGAGCAGAGGAGCAGAACGTCTATCCCGGCTTCCTTCTTTTTGTGGTTCCACTCGATGGCGCCGACGCACATCCGCTCGGCGTCGGCCTTCATGCCGTCCGGGTCGTCGAACATGCGGTAGGCGAAGTCGTACATCTGATTGCCGTCCGGGATGGCGAAGGTTCCGTCGCCGTGCCAGCCGAGATAGCGGGTGTTGCCGATGCGGTCGCGGATGCATCTGACGAAGAACTTATATTCCCAGCTGTCGATCGGCCACGGGGCGTAGCAGGGGATGATGCCGTAATCGAGCTCTTCGTAGACCTTGACGAAGAAATCGGCCTCGTCGTCGATGTACTTCTCCTGCTCGAGGCGGGACATGGCCCGGAAGGCATTGTCGTCGTATTTATATGTCACGAGCTCGCGTCCGAACAGCTCCGGCGCGAGCTGGAACTCCAGCTCGAAGGTCGGGATCTCGTCGGGAATCCTGTGCTCGAAGGCGGCTCTGACGCGCTCCGCCGGCGTCCAGACTATATTATCGGCCATTTGCGGTGTCTCCTTTTATCATGGGGATTTTATCACTTAAATTGTATCATATCCGGGGGAGAAAGTCAACAGAAACGACAAAAAAGAGATGAGAAAGACGGATCGCCGCCGCGTCTTTTGTTTGCCGGGTATATTCATCGGATATACTTGACAATCTCCGGAAAATAATGTATAATCTATACACAGGCTATCATAGGATCACTGAGAAGGAGGCGGCAATGGCTAAAAAAGAACAGAAATGCTGCGTGCTGACGCTGCCTCTTTTGACCGAGCCGTGGCAGGAAGACATCATCGAGACCCGGTTCAGGATAATGGAGCAGCTCAAAAACGCTCTTATCGCGAAGGAGCTGCGGAAGCTCGAGAATCTCAGGCGCACCCGCGAATGGAAACGGCTTATGGAGTCGATCCGCACAAGTGACAACGAAAAGGAGAAAAAGCAATTATCCCAAAAGCGGAGAGAACTGCTGAGAAAAGCCAAATTTTCGGAATTTGATTTTATCAACGACATGACGCCGATGCAGAAGCATTATGTTGAGCATATTGCGGCGCAGATCGCGCACAGATCGGCATCGGATGTGTGGAGAGCGTTTGATAAGTATTTATATGGAAGCGGCAGAAAGGTTCGATTCCACCGAAAAGGAACGCTTGACAGCATCGCGAACAAAAAAGCCGGAAACAGCATGAGTCTGAAAGACGGAAATCTGATATGGAGCGGAGGACAATGTCCAGATCAGATCAGACTGATCCTTCCCTTTCAGCGGCCCAAAACACACTATGAGCTGGAAATGCTCGAAAAAAATGTCCGCAACATGCGTGTCGTCCGCAAATGGATTAAAACGCGGTACAAATACTACCTGCAGATCACTCTGGAGGGCGATCCCGTGCTTAAGCCGCGTCCGACAGGAACAGACCGCGTCGGCATCGACATAGGCACACAGACGATAGCCTGGTCTTCGCCGACAGAGGTCGGGCTGACCGAACTCGCGCAGGGGATAAAGCGCAACCACGCGGAAAAAACAGCTCTGCAGAGAAAGATGGACAGGAGTCGACGCTCTGCGAACCCGCAGAATTACAATCCGGACGGAACTGTAAAAAGGGGGATAAAGCTGCGGTGGACAAAGACTAAGCACTATCTCCGCATGGAAGGGCGCGTCCGGGAGCTCGAGAGAAAGAACGCCGATATCCGGAAGTATGAGCATACATGCATGGCGAATCATATCCTTGCGCTCGGCAGCGAGGTCTATATTGAGGAAATGAACTTCAAGGGGCTGCAGAGCCGGGCGAAGGAAACGAAGCTCGACAAAAACGGCCGCATCGCGAGGAAAAAACGATTCGGGAAATCACTCGCGAACCGCGCCCCGTCCATGTTTGTAACCATACTTGAAAACAAGCTGAAAGCAGCCGGAGGCAGCCTTTACAAAGTCAATACGAGAACATTCAAAGCAAGTCAGTACGATCATACGGCAGATGAATACAGAAAGAAATCCCTCGGCCAGAGATGGAACCGTCTCGGAAACGGAGACAGGATACAAAGAGACCTGTACTCGGCATTTCTCCTTATGAACTCCTCCGCGTCTCTCGAAAAGCCGGACAGACAACTGTGCGATATGACATACCCGCAGTTCGTCACGCTCCATAACGCCGAGATCGCCCGGCTGAGATCGGAGGACAGATCACATATAAGCAGCATGGGAGTCGGATGATCATCCGCGAACCCAAAGCATACATATAAACCACCAGACGTTCGCACTGTTATAAACAATAAATAATGGGTCCCGGTCATGGTCCCACCGCCGTTAAAGACGGACCGGTCTATCCGGTCCGCAGGGCGGGAAACGCTTTGCGGAAAGAGGTTCAGCGCCGATCCGCCCATACAGAGCAATCTGTCAACCGGATCTGAAAAGACTTCAATACGCGGAAAGCCTTGTGCACTTCAGCTGAAAATGCGGCTCAAGAATTGGATATTCCGCCGACGCATCCCACGCGAGTGTGCGAGTTGACGGAACTCATAGTATTTGTTCGCGATCTTTAGATAAGACGCATCCCACGCGAGTGTGCGAGTTGACGGATCTTCATCGCCAAGGCCGAGGAGGGGGAGCGGGGACGCATCCCACGCGAGTGTGCGAGTTGACGGATATTTTCCCCGCGGCTTCGATTTGTTTTCCCGCAGACGCATCCCACGCGAGTGTGCGAGTTGACGGTCAAGGGCATTGTCAACAACCCCTGTGACTGCAAGGACGCATCCCACGCGAGTTGCGACTTGAATAAACAACAACGAATTTACATACCGGCAAGTCAAATAAACTTCAAACCGGATAAAAACAGCGGAGATCGCGCCGAAACGCGGATCTCCGCCGTTGTTTTTCATGCGACACCATTTTCCGAAAAAATGCCTGTGCCTGTCTGCGGCAGAGTTTATCAGCCGATTACCACAAATCCGCTTGACATATCCCCCGTTTTATGGTAATATTATATAAACGGCATATACTTGAGGAGGATCACGATGAAAGAAATAAAACTGAAAATCACCGCCGCAATGATGCTGGCGGCAATGCTGCTCGCCGGATGCGGCGAGAGCGCTTCTTCGCCGCAGGCGGTCGGCGGCCAGGCGGCGCCTCAGGCCGATACCGAGGCCGTGACCGAAACGACAGAGCCGGAATACCCGCACCTTGACACCTCGTCGCTCGATTTCGGCGGGAAGACTATCTCCTTCATCTCGCCGGAGTGGGGCACTCACCGCTATCAGTACGCCGAGGAGCTCGACGGCGACATCGTGAACGACGCGGCGTACAACCGCATGGTCGATCTCGAGAACTCGCTGAACGTCAAGATGGCGTGGACCTGGAGCACCGACGCCGAGACCCACAACGTGGTGAAGAAGTCGGTCCAGGCCGGCGACGACGCCTATCAGATCGTCTACACCCACTGCATCTACGGCATAAGCGACTACGCGACGGCGGGAGCGCTGTACAACATATACGACCTGCCGCATATCGACCTCGAGGCGCCGTGGTGGGATCTCGACATGATGAAGAGCTTCCAGATCGGCAGCCGTCTGCATTACGTCGCCGGGGACCTTCTGCTGCAGGGCTCCACGCTCGCCTTCTTCAACAAGCGGATAGCGAAGGATTTCGGCCTGCCGGATCACTATCAGCTCGTCCGCGACGGTCTGTGGACATACGACCGGTTCATCGAGTACGCCTCGTCCGTCACGCTCGACATCAACGGCGACGGCGTCATCGACAGATATGATCAGACCGGCTACACCGGCGACCTCACCGAGCGCACCTGCGACATCCCCTTCTTCTGCGGCGAGCACTGCACGAAGATGGGCGAGAACGGGATAGAGCTCGTCTACTGGAGCGACAAGATCGTCGACATCTTCAACAAGACCTACAAATACTTCCTCGACCCCAGCGTCAGCAACGGCTACTTCCGCTTCTACTCCGAGAACAATCAGGGCTTCGAGGAGGATCTGGCGCTCTACACCCTCTCCACCGTCAGCGGCATCGCCGGGATGCGCGAGTACGAGGTCGACTTCGGCGTCATCCCCGGCTTCAAGTACAACGAGGAGCAGGAGAGCTACTACTCCTACTGCTGGCCGTGCTTCGTCTGCGTGCCGACGACGATAACCGATCCCGAGCTCACCGGTGCCTGCCTCGAGCAGTACTGCTACAAGAGCACCGAGCTGCAGACGGCGTACAACGAGGTGCTGATCCGCGGCAAGTCCACCCGCGACGTCGAGTCGCTCGAGATGCTGGATCTGGTCAACAGCGTGAAGGTCTGCGACATCGGAGCCTCCTACCTCGGCTTCGACAGCAGCTTCCACAAGATCTTCTACTGCTTCTACGAGCTTATGCCGGAAAAGAAGGACAACATAGCTTCGCATTACGAGAAGGCCCTGAAGGGCGTCGACAAGGCGCTGACAAAGCTGTACGACAAGATAATGGAAGCCGAGAACGCGTAAATCGGTCCGGAAAAATACACAAAGGCGGCGCTTTATCGCGCCGCCTGTCTTTTATAATACTCTTTGTACTGAAGATTTTTGCGGAAGGTTAGGGGGTATGGGGGGAAGGGAACCGCTTTTTTCAAAAAGCGGTTCCCTTCCCCCCATATTAGTTGTTTATTTCGTTTTACTCTATATGCTCAATCTCGGATCTCACGCTGTGCTTCACTCTGTCGCCCAGCTCGGCGCGCTTGGCGTCGTTCCACTTGTCGACGGTGCCGACGAGATAGCCGGTTATGCGGCGGATGCGCTCGAATTTGCCGTTGCCGTCATCCTCGGTGCGTCCGCAGTGCGGGCAGCGGTTGCCGATGAGGCCGGTATAGCCGCAGACCGGGTCGCGGTCGACCGGATGGTTGATCGAGCCGTAGCCGATGCCGGAGTCCTTCATGTCGCGGACGATGTCCTCGAAGGCCTGGAGGTTGTCCTCCGGGTTGCCGTCGAGCTCGACATAGGTGATATGGCCGCCGTTGGTCAGGGCGTGATACGGAGCCTCCTTCTGTATCTTCTCGTGGGCCGAGATCGGGAAGTAGACCGGGATATGGAAGGAGTTGGTGTAGTAGGCGCGGTCGGTGACGCCGGGGATGGAGCCGTACTTCTCGCGGTCGATGCGGACGAAGCGGCCGGAAAGTCCCTCGGCGGGCGTGGCGATGAGCGAGAAGTTCATGCCGTACTTCTTCGTCGCCTCGTCGGTGCGCTTGCGCATGAAGCCGATTATCTCAAGACCGAGGTTCTGGGAGTCGTCGGACTCGCCGTGATGCTTGCCGACGAGCGCCTTGAGGCACTCGGCCAGACCTATGAAGCCGACGGTGAGCGTGCCGTGCTTTAATACCTCGCCGACTCTGTCGTCGGGGCCAAGCTTGTCGGAATCGAGCCAGATGCCCTCGCCCATGAGGAACGGGAAGTTGCGGACCTTCTTGTCGGCGATGACCCTGTATCTCGCCAGCAGCTGGTCGATGACGAGCTGCACCATCGCGTCGAGCGAATCGAAGAAGCGGTTGACGTTTCCGCCCGCCTCGATGGCGAGACGCGGCAGGTTGATCGACGTGAAGGAAAGGTTTCCTCTGCCCGCCGTGACCTGACGCTCGGGATCGTAGGCGTTGGAGATGACGCGGGTGCGGCATCCCATGTAAGCGACCTCGGTGTTGTGGTCGCCCTCCTTGTAGAACATCTTGTTGAAGGGGGCGTCGAGGAAGCTGAAGTTCGGGAAGAGACGCTTGGCGCTGACCTTGCAGGCGAGCTTGAACAGATCGTAGTTCGGGTCGCCGGGATTGGCGTTCACGCCGTCGCGCATCTTGAATATCTGGATCGGGAAGATCGGAGTCTCGCCGAAGCCGAGTCCGGCGTCGGTCGCCTCGAGCAGCTTGCGGGTGACGAGGCGTCCCTCGGGCGACGTGTCGGTGCCGTAGTTGAGCGATGAGAAGGGGATCTGCGCTCCGGCGCGGCTGTGCATCGTGTTGAGGTTGTGGATCAGGGCCTCCATCGCCTGATAAGTGCTGCGCTCGGTCTCCTCGGCGGAATACCTGAAGGTGAACTCGGCGAGCTTGGCGGCGGTATCGGCGCCGAATCTATCGGTGAGCTCCTTCGTCAGCTTCTCGCGGAAGGCGGCGTTGTCGCCGTAGGTCGGCTCGCCGGCAGCGTCGATGATGTCCTGCGCGGCCTCCTTCATCTCGGTGTCGAATTTGTCCCTGCCGACGATGAGATCGAGAGCCTTGGCGAGATTGTTGCGGAAGTGGCGTCTGTACGTCTTGCGCACGCCGGGAGCCATGCCGTAGTCGAAGTTCGGGATCGACTGACCGCCGTGCTGATCGTTCTGGTTGGACTGGATGGCGATGCAGCAGAGCGCCGAGTAGGAGGCGATGTCCTGCGGCTCGCGCAGATGTCCGTGACCGGTGGAGAAGCCGCCCTTGAAGAGCTTCTCGATGTCGATCTGGGTGCAGGTGGTGGTCAGGGTGTAGAAGTCGAAATCGTGGATGTGGATGTCGCCGTCGTGATGGGCCTTGGCGACCTTCGGGTCGAGGATGTACAGCTCGTTGAACATCTTCGCGCCTTCGGAGCCGTAGCGGAGCATGGTGCCCATGGCGGTGTCGCCGTCGATGTTGGCGTTCTCGCGCTTGATGTCGTTGTCCTTGGCGGCCTTGAAGGTGAGGCCCTCGTAGGTCTTCATCAGCTGGGTGTCCATCTCGCGGATACGGCTGCGCTCGGCGCGGTAGAGGATATACTCCTTCGCCGTGGCGGCGTGGCCGTTGTCGATGAGCACCTTCTCGACGACGTCCTGTATCTGCTCGACGCTCGGGAACTGTCCCGGCTCCATCATCTTGTCGACCCTCTCCTCGACCTGGAAGGCGAGAGACAGGGCGGTGTCGTAATTCTTGCCGCCTATGGCCTGAGCGGCTTTATAGATCGCCTGGGCGATCTTCTCGACGTTGAACGGCACCTCGCGGCCGTCGCGCTTGATTATTTTTGTAAGCATTTCAGATCCCCGTTATGCTGTCTGCGTTATTATTATGTCATAGTGTAAAATAACAGCAAAAAAACGCACCCTATCTTGATACCGATTTTTGATCAATACCAGATATTGTGGTCTGCCGTAATCAGCGAGTACTATTATACCTCATATTCGCGAAAAAATCAAGTCGGCATATTTAACAAAAAATATGCCGACAAGTTGTGCAATATATACACCTATGCTGTTTTGCCCGCCTTTCAGCCCGCCTGACGGGCGAAAATCCCCGAAGCGGGCGGCGGACAATTTATAAACAACGGCCGGATCCCGCCGCAATCTGCCGAAATTCTGTTACATTCAGCCGGATATCACTCGGCGGCGGGTAAAATCTTCCCTTCCGCCGACGAAGACCGGCGTCAGATATATCTGTCCATATCGAACCCCGCGAGGCGGATGTGCTTTCTCGCGACGGTGTAGGACATGGCGAGGGCTTCGTCATCAAAATACTGGACGAACGGGTAAAAGCAGCTCGATTTCATCTTCGCCTGCAGGATCGGGCGGCTGGCGGCGAGATCATCGGTGCCGACCTTTATTATCCCGATGTGCTCGCGGTCGATCGGCGCGTGGAAGAGGTACAGCCCGCCTTTATAATAAATGAAATCGCCCCTCGACTGGCTGTCTTCGACGAGCACCGGCCTGTCCCATGTCTTCTTCTCAAGGTCATAGGAGGTAAGGAAGCCGTACCCGGTCTCGTCGTGCTGGCGGACGAAATAGAAGCATTTGCTCCCGAGCAGATAGACGGCGTTCTCCCATTTCGACATATTCGGGAAATCGGGCTGCGAGACGTATTCCCAGCTTCTGAAATCGCGGCTCCTGATCAGGCAGTTGAAATCTCCGCTGTACGCGCCGGTGTAAAACCGTCTTTCCCCGTTTTCGATCCGTGAGGTGAACTTCTGCATGATGCCGATGTCGCTGTACATCGTCTTTATCCCGACGCCGTTCTCCGAGAGGACGTTTTTTATCCCCCCGGTGCTGAAATCGTCCCATACGCCGCCGCAGCCGAAGCGGTTTACGCCGATATCGCCGAGCGTCTTCCCCGATATCGAGAACGGGCGGTACAGCCGGTAATACATATCGTCCAGCTTCGCCGTCCACATCACCGTCAGCTCGTCTTCGCCGCTGCGGGCGAGGATGGTGTCGTAGACCATGTTTACGCGCCGTCCGTCAAAGACGTCGCCGACGGCCTGAACGTCGAGATATGTCTTCTCCTCCGGCCTGTCCGCGGGGCAGTATACAAGTCTCGCGCGCTGGAAGTTGGGGTCCTCGGCCTCGGTGTCGGTGTTGGCGTAGTAGGTCATGTATATCGTTCCGCCGGCGACGGCGAAGGTCGACACGTGCACCATCCTGTCGCCCGGCTTCTCGAAGTCGGAGATATGCTTCTCCTCGATCTCATCGGCGAAGGCGTCTCCCTTTTCCCTCACACAGTCCGACACGTCGGCGGATATCACCGCCGCAGGGTTTTCTATCTCGGAGCCGCTTATAATGATCTCACGCGTCATGGTATCTTACCGTCCTTTCGGTCAGCGTCCGGAGATCTGCTGAAAATATTATACACCGATACGGCAGCTTTGTCCATGACGTATATTGTAAATTATCGCACAGGCGCGGCGAGAGCCAAATCGGAGCGAAACGGATTGACAATCGCGGCTGTATGTGATATAATTATTGATGTAAACGACTGCCACAAATCACACAAGGAATAAACTGACAATGAAAGCGCTCATACTTACGATATCGGCCGGGGGAGGGCATAACTCGACGGCGAGGGCCGTCAAAAGAGGCCTCGAGCAGAGGGGGATAACCTGCGAGATACTCGACGTCTTTTACTATCTCTCAAAGCTGCTCGGAGAGACGGTCTCGAAGGGCTACGAGGTCACGATCGACCTGAAATCGGCCTACCGCACCGTCTACCGCCAGCTCGAGAAACGCCGCTCGAACTCGTACACGATGTCGCCGACCCGCCTGACAAGCATGGCGATGGCGCAGAAGCTGCGCGGCTATATCGACGGCTTCGATCCCGACGTCATAGTCTGCACCCACATCTTCCCCGGCATAATGATCGACGCCTTGAAACAGCTCGGCGAGACGCGGGCGAGAATGGTCGCGATACTGACCGATTTCGACTTCCATCCATACTGGGAGGAGGCGCTGAGGTTCGACTACATCGTCACGGCGTGCGAGTATCTTAACGATAAAGCGCTGAAAAAGGGCTTCCGCCCCGATCAGATCCTGCCCATCGGCATACCGATAGACCCGAAGTTCGCCTCCCTTCCCGGCAGGGACGAGGCGAGGAAGGCGCTCGGTCTCCCATCCGAGCGGCCGATCGCGCTCTACATGAGCGGCAGCATGGGCTACGGCAACATAGAAAAGAGCGTCAGGACGATAGACTCGTCCTCCTGCGATCTCACGACGGTCGTCATATGCGGGCGGAACGAGCAGGCGGTGAAGAAGCTCAGCCGCATGAAGCTGAAAAAGGATTTCGTCATCCTCGGCTTCACGTCGGACGTCTACAAATACATGGCGGCGGCGGACTTCATCATCACGAAGCCCGGCGGTCTCACCACATCGGAGGCGCTCGCCTCCCGCCTGCCGATCATCATCGACAACCCTATCCCCGGTCAGGAGGAGCGCAACACCGAGTTCCTTCTCAACGCCGGAGCCGCGATGCTCGTCACCGAGACGTTCAGCCTCGACGACGCCGTGCACGGTGTCATCGACTTCCCGGAGCGCCGCCGTCTCATGCGGGAGAGCATCGACCTGATCCGCAAGCCGAACTCGACGTCAGATCTCTGCGATTACATAAGCCGGATGGGATGAGACTGTTCTCAAAATAATCCAAAGCCGGGGAGGGGAAAAGTTTTTCCCCTCCCATTTGCGCGGCAAAGGCGCCGCACTCCCCGCCATTTTTCAAAAGCTATACTGACAAAGAAAACAGATATTTCATTGTCTGTCCGAAAACAGCATCGGACCGATCACAGCGGACGCTCCCGATATATCATAATCGCATAGCAGCTATGCCAATATACCATTCTCTCGCAAATCCGTCATATATCATTCATTATTATCGTGAAAACTTTCTGCGTATATCACAGGCGATTCACATTCTCGGACAGGCATTGTTAAAAAATATATGGTATAATTATCATATAACGCATTAAAGTATAAAAACATACCATTCTTTTGAAAAGGACAATTCCAGCCATGGCGGACGAGATAAAGAATATACCGGAAGACGGCGAGCCGAAGCCGCATATAATGACGGGCGATCACGAGCTCGAATACTCCGGCAGCACCCATCTGCTCGAGCAGGCGGCGTACAAATTCCAGCTTCAGGAGCGGAGCGAGCCGAACCTTTACCGCTATCTGTTCGATTACGAGAGCGTGCCGAAGGTCAGCTTCAACCACCGCTTCGTGCCGACGAACATGCCGCAGGAGATCTGGATAACCGACACCACCTTCCGCGACGGGCAGCAGTCGACGTCTCCCTTCAACGTGGAACAGATCGTTCACCTTTACAAGCTGCTCCACAAGCTCGGCGGCCCGAACGGCAAGATCCGCCAGAGCGAGTTCTTCGTCTACACCGACAAGGACCGCCGCGCCGTCGAGGAATGCCTGTCGCTCGGGTATGATTTCCCGGAGGTGACGACGTGGATCCGCGCGAGCGAAAAGGACTTCCAGCTCGTAAAGAGCCTCGGCATAAAGGAGACCGGCGTCCTCGTATCCTGCTCCGATTACCACATCTACAAGAAGATGGGGCTCACGCGTCAGCAGGCGCTCGACAAGTACGTCGGCGTGATAGAGAAGATCCTTGAGTACGGCATCCGTCCGCGCTGCCACTTCGAGGACATAACGAGGGCCGACTTCTACGGCTTCGTCCTGCCGCTCGCCTCCGCCCTGAACGAGGCGGGGCTGAGGGCCGGGATGCCGATACGAGTCCGCGCCTGCGACACGATGGGCTTCGGCGTTACATATCCCGGCGCGGCGCTCCCGCGCTCGGTGCCCGGCATCATCTACGGTCTGCAGCATTACGCCGGGATCGACAGCTCGATGCTCGAATGGCACGGTCACAACGACTTCTACAAGGTCGTGACGAACGCCTCGACCGCCTGGCTCTACGGCGCGTCCGGCGTGAACTGCTCGATGCTCGGCATCGGGGAGAGGACCGGCAACTGCCCGCTCGAGGCGATGGTCATCGAATACGCCTCGCTGCGCGGTACGCTCGACGGTATGGATACGAAGGTCATCACCGAGATCGCCGAGTATTTCGAGAACGAGATCGGCTACGAGATCCCGGTACGCACCCCGTTCGTCGGGCGCAACTTCAACGTGACGCGCGCCGGCGTCCACGCCGACGGGCTGCTGAAAAACGAGGAGATCTACAACATCTTCGACACCGGGAAGCTGCTCGGGCGTCCGCCGCTCGTGGCCGTCGACAGCCATTCCGGTCTCGCCGGCATAGCGCACTGGCTCAACAGCTTCTATAAGCTCAGCGGCACCGACGACGCCGTCGACAAGCATCACCCGACCATCGAGATCATGCGCAGGAAGATCGACGAGGAGTACGCCGGCGGCCGTACGACCGTCATGGGCGACGAGGAGCTCGAATCGCTGCTCCGCGAGGCCGACATCGACCTCTTCGAGCATGTCGCGCACAAGACCGTCTTCAACCGCCTCGAAAAGGGAAAGAAGCGTTCGGAGTGAGATCAAGGAATACGATCCCCGACTCATAACATCATAATATCACCCGGAGGTTTGTTATGCTGGATTATTCGGTATGGTCGAGCTATTATGTCGATCTGTCATCTGAGGAGATGATCCGCGAATTCATCCGCGTGGGATTCAGGCACACCGAATTCTCCGACGAGCACGGAGCCGAGCTTCTGAGCCGCGGCGATGCCGAAAAAAAGGGCATGAAGCTGAAGCGGTACGCGGACGATCTCGGATTCGACTTCCCGCAGGGGCATATGCTCCTGAAAGTCGATCTCTGCGCCGACGACGCGGTCGATACCTTAAAGAAATGGTGCGATCTTTTCATCGCCCTCGGGATAAAGGCCGGCGTCCTCCACGCCGCCGGAGGCAGGGGGCTTGACGACGCTGAAAGATTCGACAGGCGGGTAAAGGCGCTGTCGGCGCTTACCGATTATATCAAAGGCACCGGCTTCGTCATCTGCCTCGAGAACCTGACAGGCGCCGGAGCGCCCCGGACCGCCGAGGACCTGAACGCGATCATAGACGCGGTCGGCAGCGACGGCAATCTCGGGATCTGCCTCGATACCGGGCATCTGAATATCATAAAGAGCCCGGAGGACAGCATCCAGACTCAGCGCGACTTTATACTCGCCGCCGGGAGCCGTCTGAAGGCCCTTCATATCGCCGACAATGACACCACATCCGACATGCACCTCATGCCGTACGGGCGCGGGAACATAGCCTGGGACGAGGTCATGGCGGCTCTTAAGGAGACAGGCTATTCGGGGCTTTTCAACATGGAGATCCCCGGCGAGAGAAGATGCCCGATCGAGATAAGGCGCGAAAAGCTGATATACTGCCGCAAGATGTGCGAGTACATGCTGTCGCTGTAAGCTCATGCAGTTATAAATTATAATATGAAAAAGTCCGCGAAGCGGACTTTTTCTGATATCGCCGTATATTTCAAAGGCTTATTTGCTTTGAGCCGGGCGGGCAATGCCCGCCCCTGCGGATGTTTTGGCTTATGCTCAGCATGTGAATGATGCTGTATGAGTGATACTGTATGTATGATGTATCTCCTATATCCGTCATGACAGTCTGATCCGCGGAAAATCCCGGGTTCGGCGGCTCCCGGAAACGTTTTTTATTCCATTTCGGAGAATTTCGCGGTGATCTTGTCGATCTGCGTCTGAGCCTTGCTCGACTTCTTCTCGTATGTCGAGACGAGGTCGGAGCTGTTCTTGTTGACCAGACTCGAGAAGACGTCGGATATGCCGATGACGGAGTACGCCATGCCGAAGTCATACACGCGGTGACGGCGTATGATCTCGAGCATCTCGCCGGATTCCTCGTCGCGGGCGAACTTGCCGGAGAGGGCGATATCGTAGTAGGCGGGCGTGACGTACTGACGAGAGTAGATCGTCATCGCCTCGAGCACCGACGACAGGGCCGCCGTATCGGGGCAGTTCATCGGGATGACCATCGTCGACGATATCGTGGCGACGTAGGTGTGGTAGTTCTCCTGCTGCTCGTTCCACTTCGGGACGGGAAGGACGCCGAAGTCGGTCTCCATCTTGCGCATGTTGACGATGTACGACAGCACCTCGCCGTAGAACAGGCCGCCGTTGCCCATGAAGATGTTCATGCCGACCGACTCCTGACCGCCGGGAGAGATCCAGGCGGCGTTGTTGCCGTGATATATGGCGTTGACCTTCTCGAGCACCAGAGTCGCCTTCTCGGTGTCGAGCGCCAGATGAAGGCCGGTGTCGTTGTCGGCCTCGATGTAGGACAGCCCGGAGCCGTAGAAGAAGGCGTTCGGATATCCGGCGGTGCCGATAAAGCCGTAGAGATCGTTTTCCGTGAACTGGCCGTCGCCGTCGATGTCGGTCGAGATGTCCTGTATCATCTCGGTGAAGACGTCGATGGTCCACTTGCCGTCGCGCACCAGCTGATACGGCTCTTCCATCTTATAGTCCTTTATCAGCTGCTTGTTGAACATCATTATGTACGTGACGTCGTCGGCGAGATAGTTCACCGCCGAGTTCATGAAGAAGACCTTTCCGGCGATATTGAGCTGAGCCGTGCCGAGCTCCCACCACGGCTTCGTAAGATCGTTGTACGGCAGGCTCGTGAAGCTCATTATGACGCCGCCAGAGGCGAGCGTCGAGGCGTCGCTTATGCCGGGCATGGCGATATCGTATGTCGTCTCTCCGGCGAGGACAGACTTTTTCAGCCCTCCGTTCGGGTCGCCGGTGACGAGCGTCACCTCGGTGTTGAATTTCTCGTTTACAAGGCTGTTGCGGCGGTAGACGGCGTCGTTCAGGACGTCGCCGTTCTCGCTCTCGACCCAGATCTCCTTCTCGGAGGTGCCTACGGCGGCGCGGGCGAGGATGTTGAACTTTCTGCCGCCGAGATCGGCTTCGGGAACGGCCGCGAGAGCGGCTTCCATCTCGGCGATCTCGGGATCGGCCGTCTCGGCGGGTTCTCCGCCCTCGGCCGCCGTCGTCGAAGCCGCGCCTCCGACAGGCGGATCGAGCGAAACGTCGTCGCCGCAGGCGGCGAAGACGGACAGCGTCAGCGCGGCAAACAGAGCTATCGATACGATACGTATCTTATTCATCAATTGCCCCCCATTGGATTCATTTAAAATATCAAGGTAAGCTCCGCCTTGCATACGGGCGGATAAGAGTGAGTCATGTTCCCCGCCGTCAGGGCGATGACAAGATCGCCCTCCTTTGTCTCTTTATCCGTATATATGACAATTTTATCCGGCGGCTTTTTATAATAGAACAGAAACAGTCCGTTCCGGTTTTCGACGGTGACGCGGTACATCACTTCGCCGGAAGCGTTTTCGTCTGTGACGAAGGCGGCGGTGACGAAGGCGGCGGTGACGAAGGCGGCGGTGACGAAGGCGGCGGTGACGCCGGAGGCGGCAACGGCAGAGGCGCGGCCGATACATGTATGGACGGCGGAAAAAAGCGCCGCAGCGGCGATGATAAGGAGAAGAGATGCATATACGGTGGTCGCTTTTATCTTTACCGGGCGTTTCATCCTTATGAAATCATACGCAGGGGGAAATATCCCCCTGCCTCAGAATGTCGGTTATATCCCGTCAGATACCCAGCACGGCGCCGCCGATGATGCCGGCGTCGTTGCCGAGCTCGGCGATGACGACCTTGCACTGTTTGATGGTGCTGCCTTCGCCGCCGTAGGTTGCCTTCTCGATATGCCTGCGGAGCGGAGCCATGAGCCATTCGCCCTCATGGCAGATGCCGCCGCCGATAGAGAGGATCTCCGGCTGGAAGATGTTGATGATGTTGATGAGTCCGCAGGCGAGGTAGGCGATATAATCGTCGACGACCTCGGCGGCCGGCTTGTCGTTGTCGTTCTCCATGCAGGCGAAGGCGGTGCGTCCGCTGACCTTGGAGATATCGCCGCCGACATACTTCCACATCGTGGAATCGGGGCACTCCTGCATCTTCTTCTTCGTCATGCGGATGAGGCCGGTGGCCGACGAATAGGCCTCCCAGCAGCCCTTGCGGCCGCAGGTGCACTGCTCGCCCTCATAGACGATGACCATATGCCCGAGCTCGGCTCCGGCGTAGTTGAAGCCGGAATACACCTTGCGGTCGATGACGATGCCGCCGCCGACTCCGGTGCCGAGGGTGATGAAGACGCTGTCCTTGACGTCCTTCGCCGCGCCGGCAACAGCCTCGCCCCACGCCGCCGCGTTGGCGTCGTTCTCGATGTGCACTTCCTTGAACTTCGTGTACTTCTTGAGCGTGTCGGCGAGCGGGAAGTGACGGAAGGGAAGGTTGTTCGCGTACTCCACGATGCCGGTCGAGCTGTCGGCCGTGCCGGGAGTGGCGATTCCGGCGGATATCACGTCGTCATAAGTGATGCCGGCCTTCTCGATCACTCTGTCACAGAGAGCTCCCATATCCTTGATGATGAGCTCAGGATCGCGGTCCGCCTTGGTGGGGCAGCTGTCCTTGGCGATGATCTTGTAGTCCTGCGAAACTACTCCGACGGCGATGTTGGTCCCGCCGAGATCGATACCTACATAATACATTGATTTATCCTCCGGTTATTTGGATTACGACAGTTATTCCGGGTTAGACCCCTTTTCTATCCAAAAGATTTTTTTGCTTTTGATTGTTTACCGATTCATGATCGTTTCGAACACTCCGGCTATCCTCTCGGACGCGTGTCCGTCGCCGTACGGGTTCACGGCGCGGCGCATCCTGCGGTAGCGGGCTTCGTCGTCGAGCAGCGAGAGCGTTTCGGCGAGTATCTTTTCCTCATCCGTCCCGGCGAGCACCACCGTTCCGGCTTCGACCGCCTCCGGGCGCTCCGTCTCGCCTCTCAGCACGATCACCGGCAGACCCAGCGCCGGAGCCTCCTCCTGAAGGCCGCCGCTGTCCGTAAGACACAGATACGATCTCGCCATCAGGTTGTGCATGTCGAAGACGTCGAGAGGCTCGATGAGCCGCACCCTGTCGATCCCGCCGAGGATCGGCAGGACGGTGCTCCGGACGGCCGGATTCGGGTGCATCGGATATACGAACTGTATATCCGGCCGCATCTCGGCGGCGCGTTTTACCGCGCGGCAGATGCCCTCTATCCCGGCGCCGATATTCTCGCGCCGGTGCGCCGTCAGGACGATCGTGCGGTATTTTTTGAAGTCGAGCTCACGCAGCGCCGGATCGGCGAAGACGTAGTCCTCCTTTATCGTGTAGCGGAAGGCGTCGAGGCCGGTATTGCCGGTGACATAGACTCCCTCAGTTATGTGATCGTCGCGGAGATTACGCTCGTTCCCCTTCGTCGGGGCGAAATGCAGCGAGGCGATGCGCGATATCATCGCGCGGTTGGCCTCCTCCGGGAAGGGAGCCCATATGTCGCGGGTGCGCAGCCCCGCCTCGACGTGCGCCGTCTTCACCTGATGGTAGAAGCATGACAGCGCCGAAGCGAAGGCCGTCGTCGTGTCGCCGTGTACGAGGGCGTAATCTGGTCTGAATTCGTTTTCAAGGACATTTCCGACGCCGTCAAGGATCCCTGTTGTCAGCGAGGTAAGCGTCTGTCCGGGGCGCATGAGGGCGAGATCGTAATCGGCGCTGACGCCGAAAGCGGACATCACCGAATCGGCGAGCTCTCTGTGCTGTCCGGTCAGGAGCACCCTCGTCTCGAAGGCGCCGTGCCTTTTCAGCTCGAGGGCGAGCGGGCACATCTTTATCGCCTCCGGCCGGGTGCCGAAGATCATCAGCAGCTTAAGTCTTTCCATCGGCCGCGCCTCCTTCCTCGGCGGGATAGGCGGCTTCGAACAGCTCCCTCGCCCGCTCCTCGCCGCCCTTGAGCCAGAGCAAGCCGAACAGCGCCTCGAGGCCGGTGGCGCGGTGATACTGCGCCGCCGAGCCGTGTCCCGGCACCCGCGACGAGTGGTTCCTGCCGCGGCGGAACACCGCCTTTTCCTCCTCGCTGAGGGCGTCCTCGATCCTCGCGTAGGCGTCGGACTGCGCCTCGAGCGTGATATAACGGCGCGACATCCTGTTCGCCGCGGCGAGCCCGCCGACGCCGGATCTCAGTATCTTCTCCCTCGTCAGCAGCTCCATCACGGCGTCGCCGTAATATGCCAGCAGCATGACGGGGATCTCGTTTATCTCAGTTGTTGTCAAGATGGGTTTCTGTCTTTTGTGATTCTCAGATTTTGAGTCTCAGGTGTCTCGCTCCGAAGCGGGCGAAGGGGTTGAGCGCCTTCGTCACTCTGGCGCGCAGGGCCTGATAATAGTCGGAGAGCAGCGTGAGACCGCTCATATCGAGTCCTCCGCCGAAGCGTATCCGCTCCATGACCGGCATTACGTCGGTCAGCTTCACGTCGTCGGCGCCGGAATATGTGAGGCGCTCGGCGAGGGATTCGCTCTTCGTCTTCTTCTCGGTCAGCTCGGCGAGGGCCGCGTCGGCGCGGGAGGCGAAGTCAGCCGGCAGTTCGCCGACATCAGGCCTGATCCCGGCAGCGTCGCAGGCGTCGAGGATATCCTGGGACAGGTTGTACCCGAGCTTGCGGATATCGTCCTCCGACAGGCCGTCGAGGCGCGATTCGCTTATATCCTGACTGCGGCGGTAGTTGTTCTCGCCCGATTTCTTCACCAGCCTCGTGATGACGGTGACGACGGCGCCGATGATCACGACGGCTATGAGGATGATGACGCCGGCCCTGATATAGCCGGAATAATCGACCTTTACGGTCTCCTCCTCGTCGTCCTCCTCCTCGTCGTCGGCTTCGGTGAGAGGCTCGCTCACGCGGCCGGACGACTGGGAATAGCTGGTCGTCGTCTGCTCGTAGAGCTTATACATCGAGTCGTAATACTCGGGAGTCGTCTCGAACTGCATCCAGCCGCGCCCATTGATATAGCACTCGATCCACGCGTGGGCGTCCCAGTCGCGGACGGAGCTGCTGTAACGGTTGACGATCTCGTTCTTCTCGTTGTACTCGGCGTTGGAGGCCGAGAGATCGTTGCGGTCGAAGCTGTCGACGATATATCCCTCGCAGTAGCGGGTCGGGACGCCGAGCTCGCGGAGCAGGAGCGCCGCCGTGGTGGCGAACTGCACGCAGTAGCCCTGATGCGTCTCATTGAGGAAGGTGGTTATGGCGTCGCGGTTCTTGAAGCGCGACTCGACGGGCGTCAGAGTGTAGGTGAAATTCTCGCTCAGCCAGTCGATGACGGTGCGGATCGTCTCGTACGGTATCATTTCGTAGAGCAGACCCACGTCATAGACGCCCTCCTCGGTCTCGACCTTCTCCATGACGTCGGGATATTTCTCCTTGAGTATGTCGATGATGGTAAAGGCGGCCTTGTTGAGCGCGTCGAGGCGGGGATATCCGAGATATACCGAACGGACGAAGTTCTCGTAATCCTCGGCGAGGGTGACGTTGTTGTAAAGGAAGTCCTTCTGCTCCTCGCGGCTCATGGCGGTGTAGGCGTCGAAGGCGCGGTGGACGGTGTCGTAGCTGTAAACGGGAGCCTGATCGGTGAGGGCGTCGGTCATCGTGATCTCGCCGTTTTCCTCGGAGACATCCTGTGTCGGCTCCGGCTCGGGATATTCCGATATCACGCCGGAATCGTACATCCGTATGAGCTCGATTATACGCCTGTAGTCCTCGAGCTGATCCTTCAGGTTCTCATCGAAATCGGGGCTGCGGTAGGACGGGATATAGGCGGACACGCGGTACTGCTTGTTTATGTTGAGCCAGCCGGTGGTGAATATCCCCTCGTAATAGTTCTTATACGTCTCCTCATACGGCTCGAACTCGGTCGTGCCGTATTTCATGAGCCCGCCGTCGGGATCGAAGAAGGTTGGTATGAACAGCAGGTTGCCGGAGCTGGACACGTTCTTCATGTCGACGGATATGGTGGTGAAGCCGTCGTCGATATGGTCGTAATACGACGAGAGGGAGTTGACCCTCATGAGATACGAGCTGAGCGTGCCGTAGAAGTTCTTCATTATCCGCTCGGGCACGAAATCGGGGCCGAAGCGGGCGCGGTAGCGCTCGACGTCCTCGGTCGTGGCGCTGTACCATTTATCCTCCTGGAAATAGGTGCCGACCCATGAGCGGAGGTAGAGCGGGTAGGGATAGCTCGTCTGGACCTTCAGCATCTCCTGACCGGTGAAGACGTGGAGCTCGGTTTCGACGTCCCTCGCGTTGAGTGTGTCGAGGTTGCCGAGATATCCGAGGTCGCCCTGATTGGGCACCTCGCCGACGATGAACGACGACGTGACGGCGTTGAAGTAGGTGAGCTTGCGGTCGATGAACTCGTAATAGTCCCAGCGGTGCTTTATCGTGGCCGCCGGAGCCGCCGCGGCTATGAATATGAGCAGCATGGCGGTGAAGCCGGCGAAGCCGCCGAGCGCGCGGCGCCTGAATCCTCCGGCGCGTCTCGCCCTCTTCGAGGCGGCCGTCTCCTTTCCGGCGAGATCGGTCACCGGCTCCTCCCCGTCTGCGGGGATATAGTGCCTGTCATACAGCTTGAGCGCCAGCATGCCGCCCATGGCGGCGAGCATCATGGCGAACCACCAGTTGTTTCTGGCGACGTTATAGGTGAAGACGCCGACGGCTACGATAAGACCGAAGCCGAGGCCTGCCCAGAGGCGGGTCTTCTTGACGACGGCGAAGACGTATATGGCGGCGATGACGATTATCATCCCGACGAGGGCGTAATTCAGCAGCCGCTCGTCCTCGACGACATATCCCTCGGCGAGCTCGTTGTCGTACTCGACGGTCTCGAAGGCTCTGTACCCGGCGGTAAGGAGCCGGTTCATTATCTGGTTCCAGAGGCAGAGCGCCGAATTCACGACGAGCTTCACCGGCTCCTTCGCGAAGAGGAAGAAGCCTCCGACGGCGAGAGCTATCCCGGCCAGTCCTGCGAGCAGCGTGACCTTGTTCAGCGCCATCAGAGAAAAGAAGGCGACGGCGATTAGCGAGACCAGCAGCACCTGCCAGCCGCCGAGGCCGCCCGCCTCGATGGTCTTGAAGCTGTCGCTTATGAACATCGTGAGCGAGAAGACGGCGACGAGCGCCACGAGCGCCCTCAGGACATACCCTCCGGCGGTCATCGCGGCCGAAAGCGTGCTCGATGAGCTGAGCTTCTGCTTCTCCGGCGCGAGCGGCTCCTCCGGAGCCTTTTTCACCCTGCGTATGACGGCAAGATCGCCGCCCGAGGGTTTTGTATCGGTTCGATTCATGTATTTTGGTTTTTGTGTATTTTTTTGGGGAAGGGAAGGGAACCTTCTGGAGAAGGCTGCCTTTCTCTTCCTTGAATAAGTCCGCTTTGCGGACTTATTCATACCCCATCCTATCCTTCCAAGACTTTTACTAAAATAATCAGTCAAATAAGTCAAAAGATGACTTGAAAAACACTCAACGATGATCAGTAAGAATCTTACCGTCTCACCTGACGAGCGTCTCGGCGTCCTCGCTGACTACGGCGGGCTCTCCCTGAGCCATGTCGTAAAGCCCGCTGCCGGAGAGCATGTCGTGCGTGACCTTCTCGACGATTATCCCGGCGGCGGCGAGCTGCTCGATGCAGCGGCGCTCGTTGTCCTCGTCGAAATCCTTGACCTTTTCGACGGGTGGGCAGTACCAGACGCGGAAGGCTCCGTTTATCGCCGACACGCCGGACGCGGCGCAGGTGGCGATAAGGTCGGCGACCGATCTCACGTCGAGGCGCGGGGTGACGAACAGCATGGCGACGGCGCGCGAGCCGTCGGTGAAGGCGGTCAGGGCGGCGATGTCGTTCGTGCTGCGGGACAGCGGCGCGGTGGCGATGACGGGGTAGACCTTCTCGAAGTCGAGCGGGTTCTCCATCGTATAGACCGATGTGCCGGTGGCGCTGCGGTCGTCATACCAGATCATGGTGCAGGAGTTGCGCCCGTTGAGCTCGCGCATGGCGACGGCTATGGCGCACTCGACGACGGTGTCGGCGGCGTACTCGTTTACGTCGTCCTCGCAGAGATCGGGATCGGCGGCCTCCCATCTCGGGACCATATCGACGAACAGATATGCGGTCTTGCCGCTGTTCATCGTGTATTCCTTTGTGATGAGCTCCTGCTTCTTCGACGAGAGCTTCCAGTGGATGCTCTTCATATGGTCGCCCATGCGGTATGAGCGGATGTCGCTGACCTCGCTGCGCTCGGCTCCGAACACAGTCTTCGCCGAGTCGGTGTCGACGTCGGCGGCTCCGTTGTCGGCGGCTCCGGGCATCTCGATGCGGCGGGGGACAACGAATATCGGGGCCTGACTGTCCATATGCACCTTTATGCGGAACATGCGGAGCAGATCCCAGACGTAGAGATCGGACACGCCGATGCTGTACTGTCCGCGGTAGCTGAACACGACGTTCGTCTTCAGCTCATATCCCGCGCCGGGAGCGAGCGACACCGAGACGCGCTTGTTCACGCTTCTTACCGCGCTCTCGCTGGGGACGGTGAGATCGACGTCGACGAAGGGGTACGGCAGCGGCAGCGGGTTCTCGACGTAGACCGTGAAGCTGACCGGCTGCTCCTTTTCCACCTCGCCGCGTCCCGAAACGGCGGACGCCGTCATCTGCGGCACGGCGATAAAGACGTATATCAGCGCCCCTATCGGGATGAGCATGGCCGTCACGTAAAACACGCCGGACATCGTGCTGTGAAGCGCCTGAGTGAAGATCAGGCCGAAGAACAGCAGCGCGAGCCAGACGAAGAAGGCGGGACCGACGCCGAATCGGGCGCGTTTTTTCGGCTCATACGTGACGCGGTATTCCTTTTTCGCCTTTTTCGTCCTTTTCTTCTTTTTTTCCGGAGAGTTCTCCGGAGCGTCGGCTCCGGTCGCCGGAGCGGTCGCTTCTTTTGTCATATTTATCGGTTATATATCGTTATTTTCCGAATATCTTCTTAAGTTTTCCGGGGATCAGTCCTTCGAGTAGGTCTGCTTCTCGCCGCTCTCGAAGGGGACTGCCGTCTCATGGAGGATCTCGGTGAGGACGGCGTTGGTGTCGACGCGGGCGATCTTGGCCTCCTGAGAGAGGATGAGACGGTGGGAGACGGTGGTGCGGTAGATGGAGGCGATATCCTCGGGGATGACATAGTCGCGCCTGTGCATGAAGGCGTACGCCTGAGCGGTCTTCATCAGGACGATGGAGGCGCGGGGCGAGGCTCCGAGCGACAGCTTGGGATGCCGTCTGGTGGCGGAGACGAGAAGGACTATGTACTTATACAGTGCCGGGGCGATATAGACCTGCTCGCAGGCGGAGCGCATGTCGAGTATCATCGAGCGGTCGGCCGCCGGCTTTACGGCGTCGAGCGGGGACGACTCGCGGCGGTCGCCGATTATGCGAAGCTCCTCCTCCATCGAGGGGTAGCCCATGCGCAGCTTGACGGCGAAGCGGTCGAGCTGGGCCTCCGGCAGCGGGTATGTGCCGACGAAGCCGGTCGGGTTCTCGGTGGCGATGACGATGAACGGATCGGGGATGTCGTAGGTCTTGCCGTCGACGGTGACGCGCTTTTCCTCCATCGCCTCGAGAAGGGAGGACTGCGTCTTCGGCGAGGCGCGGTTGATCTCGTCGGCGAGCAGGATATTGCACATCACGAGACCCTCGCGGAACTCGAAGGCGCCTTCCTTCTGATTGTATATATTGAAGCCGGTGATGTCGGAGGCCATGACGTCGGGAGTGAACTGGGCGCGCTTGTAGGAGAGACCGGCGGCCTTCGCGAGAGCGGCGGCCAGCGTGGTCTTGCCGACGCCGGGCACGTCCTCGATCAGCACATGACCGGAGGCCAGAAGCGCCGTCATGAGCATGACGATGACGTCGCGCTTGCCGATGACGACCTTCTCTATCTCTTCGACGAGCTTGTCGGAGGCGTCGTAGAGCTTTTCGATATCGGTGGTTGTCTGCTTGTTTTCCAGCGGCTTGTTGTTGTCCAAAATGATGTCCCCCGTAAGTGAGTGTTTTATCCGGCGTGCCCGCCGGGACGGCATATACTGATCCATTATTACTGAATTATGGTTATTATAGCATATAATCCGAAAAATTACAATACGATTTGATGAATTTATATAATTTGAATATACATATTCTGAATATAAGGCTTCTTTATGCTTGGAATGTGACTCAGTTACTTTTCGATTCTCAGGCTGTTATTCTTAATATCCTACTATTCCATCGTTGGACTGGGACGTTCCCCCGCTGCCGCGGGGGCGCTCTCGCCGGGCAGGCCCGCTATGCGCGGGGCACACCGTCTTCCTATCGAGGAAGACGGTGGAGAAGGCGACCAAAGGAAAACCTGCTCGGTTTTCCTTTGGAATCTTTTCCACGAGGGGAGTCACTGTATCGCTCGGATGTTTGGAAGAGTGAATAAAAGAGACCGTTCATCCCTTTAGACGCTTAAAACCGTAATTTGGTGAGATACTTTCCGTTCCATTCCATCACTCATGTATCGTTTATACCGATTTTGCCGCCATGGTCGACGGGTGTCGGTCATATGAGCGGCATGTGAGTATTCTCTTTGAGAATACACCCGGCGCATCGCGTTGCTCGCTGGAGCGATTTCCGATCGTTCGTTCCACTATTTGTTTCGCGAAGCGAAACACTACTCGAAGATTCGCGCAGCGAATCTTCCTCTTAGAGGCTTCCCCCTCCGGGGGAAGCTGTCGGTCAGCTCCGCTGACCGACTGATGAGGGCCCGTTCCGCGCAGCGGAACACTAATTGAGGCTTGCGGAGCAAGCCTACAAATTAAGTTCTTCCCCCTCCGGGGGGAGATGTCAGTCGGCAAAGCCGACTGACAGTGGAGGGTCTAACAAGCGACCGGTATTTATCCCCTCCTCTCCCCAAAAAAAGAATTCCCGATTCTCCTTGCAAATACGTCGTTTTTGTGGTATAATATACGCGCATATCGTTTCAGCCGGATAACCCGAAATTTTTGATCTAAAACCTATGACCTACGACGTTATCATCATCGGCGCCGGGATCACCGGGGCCATGACGGCTTACAAGCTCGCGCGCTGTAAGCTGAGAACTCTCGTGCTCGAGAAGGGCTCGGACATCGCGTCCGGAGCAACGCGCGCGAATTCCGCCATCGTCCACGCCGGTTACGACGCCGTCCCCGGAACGCTCAAGGGGAAGCTCGGCGTCGACGGCTCCCGGCAGGTGGGGGAGATAGCCCGGCGTCTGAATGTGCCGTACAAAAACTGCGGCTCGTTCGTCTGCGCCTTCGATGAAAAAGACGAGGAGCACATTAAGATGCTCTACGACCGCGGCGTCGCGAACGGCGTGCCGGACATGCGGATAATCCGCGGGGAAAAGCTCTTTGAGATGGAGCCGAACCTCTCCCGCGCCTGCACCGCCGCGCTTTACGCGCCGAGCGCCGGGATCGTCTGCCCGTGGACCCTCGCCACCGCCGTGTCGGAAGTCGCCTCCCTCAACGGCGCCGATTTCGTCTTCAATTTCGCTGTTTCCGGCGTCTCCGAGAACGCCGACGGCAGCCTGACCGTCACCGACGGGAAGACCGGATACTCGGCGCGCTACGTCGTGAACGCCGCCGGAGTCGGCGCCGACAAAATCGTCGAGGGCGACATCTGGCCGGAGGGCGAGGACAAGCCGGTGCGCATCAATCCGCGCCGCGGCGAGTATGTGCTGCTCGACTCGGAAATGGGCGGCATCGCCCGCCACACGCTGTTCGTCTGCCCGTCGGAGAAGGGCAAGGGCATCCTCGTCTCGCCGACGGCTCACGGCAACATCATCGTCGGACCGAACGCGAACGAGGTATCCGATCCGGACGACACCTCCGTCACGCCGGAGGGCATCGCCGAGATATCCGCGGGCGCGAGAAAGATCATGCCCGACATCAACCTGCGCACCGCGATAACTCAGTTCGCCGGAGTGCGCCCGACGCCGGTATGCCGCTCGAAGGACTACTGCATCGTAAGGTCGAAGAAGTTCCCGTCAAGGCTGCTCCACGCCGCCGGCATCGAGTCGCCCGGACTCGCGTCGTCTCCCGCCGTCGCCGACTACGTCGTCGGTATTCTG
This sequence comes from uncultured Clostridia bacterium, assembly GCA_946407735.1. Classification (GTDB taxonomy): domain Bacteria; phylum Bacillota; class Clostridia; order Oscillospirales; family CAG-272; genus JAAZGC01. Next base: position 2,387 of record CAMJPL010000026.1, on the reverse strand, counting down.
GGCGAGATGGGGCTCGAGCTGATCCCCGATCCCGATTTCAGGGACGAGCGTCCGCCGGTGCGCCGCTTCAAGGAGATGTCGGACGAGGAAAAGCGCCTTGCCATAGCCTCGGATCCGGCGTGGGGGCGGATAATCTGCCGCTGCGAGACGATCACCGAGGGCGAGATAATCGACGCGATACGCCGTCCGCTCGGCGCGAGGGATCTCGACGGCGTCAAGCGCCGCGTAAGGGCCGGAATGGGACGCTGCCAGGGCGGCTTCTGCTCGCCGAGGGTGACGGCGATACTCGCCCGCGAGCTCGGCGCCGACATGTACGACATAACGAAGAAGGGCCCGGGATCTGAGATCCTGATGAGGCCGTCAAAATAATATAACTTTCTGTAGAAAAAGTCTTGGGAAGAAGGGGTGCAGGGGAAGGAACCCTTCTTCAGAAGGGTTCCTTCCCCTGCGAATATCAAGATCATTACTTCTATGGATAAACTTGTAATTATAGGCGGGGGGCCGGCGGGTCTGGCGGCGGCGGTCGCCGCGTGCGACGCCGGCGTCGCCGCGAATGACATCCTCGTGCTCGAGAGAGACGATTCTCTCGGCGGCATACTGAACCAGTGCATCCACGCCGGATTCGGCCTGCATCTGTTCGGCGAGGAGCTGTCCGGCCCCGAGTACGCCGGGCGGTTCATAAGACAGCTCAGAGAGCGCGGCATTCCGTACGTCACCGACGCGATGGTGCTCAGCCTCACGCCGGACAGGATCGTCTCGTACGTCTCGCCGAAGGACGGCTTCGTCCGCCTGCAGGCGTCGGCCGTCGTGCTGGCGACCGGCTGCCGCGAGAGGACGAGAGGACAGATCGGCATACCCGGGACCCGTCCCGCCGGCGTCTTCACCGCCGGATCGGCGCAGCGGTTCGTCAACATCGAGAACCGTATGCCTGGCAGCCGCGTCGTCATACTCGGCTCGGGCGACATCGGACTTATCATGGCGCGCCGCCTGACGCTCGAGGGCGCGAAGGTGGAATGCGTCGCCGAGGTGATGAACTACTGCGGCGGTCTCGCGAGGAACGTCGCGCAGTGCTTAAACGACTTCGACATACCGCTCTATCTGTCGCACACCGTCACCGACATCGTCGGGAAGAAGCGCGTCGAGGGCGTGAAGATCGCCGAGGTGGACGAGAACCGCAATCCTATAAAATCGACCGAGTATTACGTCCCCTGCGACACACTGCTCCTGTCTGTCGGTCTCATCCCGGAGAACGAGATCGCGAAGAGCGCCGGGATCACCCTCGACCGCGTGACGAGCGGCGCCGTCGTCGATCAGAACAATCAGACGTCGGTCCCGGGCGTCTTCGCCTGCGGCAACGCCCTGCAGGTGCACGATCTCGTCGACAACGTGACGCTCGAGGCGCAGAACGCCGGAAAATCGGCCGCCGCCTACGTCTCCGGCTCGCCTGCGCCGTCCGTCTGCTACAAGACAGCTCCAGCCGACAACGTGAGATACGTCGTGCCGCAGAAGATCGCGGCCGGAGGCTCGGGCGACATAAAGCTGAGCTTCCGCGTGACAGGCACCGTCCGCGGCTGCGAGACGGTCGTGAAATGCGGCGGCACCGAGCTCAAGCGCATAAAGAAGCGCGTAGTGACGCCGGGCGAGATGGAGAGCGTGACGATAAAGGCTTCCGACGTCAAAGGGGACGTCACCGTCGCCGTAGAGAAGAAATGAGGCTCAGAAAATGGAACATGTATTCACCTGTACCGTCTGCCCGTTCGGCTGCGAGCTTCATGTGACGGAAAACGCCGACGGAACGCTGTCCGTCACCGGCAACACCTGCCCCCGCGGTGAGAAATACGGCATAGCCGAGGTAAAGAACCCCGTCAGGACGCTGACGTCGACCGTCCGCATCGACGGCGTCTCGGCGCTGCACCCGTCGCTCGCCCTTCTGCCGGTGAAGACCGACAAGCCGATCCCCAAGGCGAAGCTGATGGACGGCATGAGGATCATCAAGACGCTGGCGGTAAAACCGCCGATGGAAAGCGGCAGCGTCGTAATGAGAGACTTCGTCGAAGAAGGGGTCAATCTGATATCCGGCAGGGATATCTGAGGAGACGGATGATCCATTCTTGGAATGAGAATATGGTTTCCTATCTCAGACTGATATTCTGAATATCCAACTCATCATTCGTTGGAATGGGACTTTGGCCTCCTTTATCAGATTTATATTCTGAATATCCTACTATTCCATTCTTGGAATGGGACTCCCCCCGCCTGCCGGCGGGGGCGCCCTCGCCGGGCAGGCGCCCTACGCGGGCGGCGCCCCGTCTTCCCATCGGGGAAGACGGTGGAGAAGGCGACCAAAGGAAAACCTGCTCGGTTTTCCTTTGGAATCTTTTCCACGA
>CAMJPL010000025.1 GCA_946407735.1 uncultured Clostridia bacterium | reverse complement strand
ATCCCTCCGGCAGGATCGGCGCCGCGCTTTGCACGCCGGTGTATCCGACAATTCCGCGCATATCAATCTTCTCCTTACGTATCGTTATTTCCCGCTGTCGCCGTAGTTGGAAAGCACCCGTGCCGACGGATCGTTCACGTTACAGCCTTCCCACGATCTGTTCGGCATCCAGAAATCTATGACCATATCCGACTGTCCCGGATAGTATTTTTCAAAAAGCTCTCTGTAAAGCAGGGATTCCTTTGTAAACGGCGCCGCGTGGGTATACCGGGCGTGTTTTTCCTCATATTCCGCGTCGGAATACTGCTCTTCGGCGTACTCCTTTAGATAATCCACCATCGAGTGTCCCACAGCGTCGGAGAACGCCGCCTTTTCCCGCCACAGGATTTCGTCCGGCAAATAGTCAAGTCCCTCAAAGGCGTGACGGAGCAGGTATTTGCCCTTGTGATATTTGTTCATTTTCATTTCGGGATCGAGGCTCATGACATATTTGACAAAATCAAGATCGCCGAAGGGAACGCGGGCCTCCAGAGAGTTGACCGAAATACAGCGATCGGCCCGGAGCACGTCGTACATATGCAGCTCTCTCAGCCGCTTTTCCGCTTCCTTTTGAAACGCGTCCGCGCTCGGCGCAAAATCCGTGTACTTATAGCCGAACAGCTCGTCGGATATTTCTCCGGTGAGCAGCACCCGGATATCCGTCCACTCGTGGATCGCCTTGCAGACAAGATACATCCCCATGCCGGCGCGGATCGTCGTGATATCGTAGGTGCCGAGCAGGCGCACCACCGTTTCCAGCGACGAGATCACCTCCTCCGGCGTCATATACACTTCCGTGTGTTCCGATCCGATATAGTCCGCGACCTGCCGGGCGTATTTCAGGTCGATAGCGTCTTCGCTCATGCCGATGGCAAAGGTGCGGATCGGCTTATCGCTTTGCCTTGCGGCGATGGCGCAGACAAGGGAGGAATCGAGTCCGCCGGAGAGCAGAAATCCCACCTTCGCGTCCGCCGCCAGCCGTTTTTCTACCCCGGCGATCAACTTTTCACGGATCTTTCGGCAGGCGGTTTCAAGGTCGTCGCGGCAGACGCGGTCCGCCTTCGCGATATCGCGGTAGCAGACGAACCTGCCGCCTTTGTAATAGTGTCCCGGCGGAAACGGAAGGATCTTTTCGCAAAGTCCAACCAGGTTTTTCGGCTCGCTGGCAAACAGAATGACGCCGTTCGCGTCGTATCCGCAGTACAGCGGACGAATCCCGATGGGATCGCGCGCAGCGATGAATTCGTCTGTTCTGCCGTCGTAGATCACACAGGCGAATTCAGCGTCGAGACGGGAAAACAGATCCGTGCCGTATTCAAAATACATGGGGAGCATGATCTCGCAGTCGCTGTCGCCTGCAAAAGTATATCCCTTTTCGATCAGCCGCTCCCGCTCGGCTTTGAAGCCGTAAAGCTCGCCGTTGCAAACGGCATAGCAGCCGTTTTTTTCAAACGGCTGCATACCGGCGGCGGTAAGCCCCATGATCGACAGGCGGTGAAAGGCGAGTACGCCGCCGCCCGCTTTGACGACGCGGCTGTCGTCCGGACCGCGGGATTTGGTTTGAGAAAAACCGTCCTCAAACGCGGCCTCGTCCATGACTTTGCCGCAATAACCGAAAATCGAACACATTGTTATCCGTCCCCTATTCCACGTCCTGCAGGGCGTCGTATCCTTCTTCCCCCGTGCGGACCTTAACTACGTTTTCCACATCATATACAAAGATCTTGCCGTCCCCTATATGCCCGGTAAAGAGCACTTTCTTTGCCGTTTCTATCACGTGACGGACCGGCACCTTGCTGACCACGATATCCACCTGGATCTTGGGCAGCAGATTCGCTTCCACAACAACGCCGCGGTAGTATTCCGGCTGCCCCTTCTGTGCGCCGCAGCCCAGCACGTGGGAGACGGTCATGCCGGTGATACCGATATCCATCATAGCGTTTTTCAGCGCTTCAAAACGCTGTTCCCTGCAAATGATCTCCACCTTGGTGAATCTGGGTGTTCCTTCATCGAAAGACGGCACCTTTTTGACCGGGACAGCCTCTGATACCGGCGTGTCTCCGCTTACTGCGGCTGCGCTCTCATATCCGTAATCCAGACTCTCCACCGCCGGAACGAAATCGGCGTAGGCGCTGGGCAGACCGTGCTCGGTTTTATCCATGCCTTTGATCTCTTCTTCCCGCGTCACACGCAGGCCGACCGTCTTTTTCAGGATAAAGAAGGCCGCGGTCATCATCACGGCAGTCCAGGCGAGGATGGCGGTGATGCCGAGCAGCTGTACGCCCAGCAGACGAAAACTGCCTGTGCAGAACAGCCCGTTCAGACCCGCGGGAGCCGACGGATCAGCAAGCAGGCCGACCGCAGCCGTTCCCCACACGCCGTTCGCCAGATGGACACCCACAGCGCCCACCGGATCGTCGATATGCAGTTTGATATCCAGCGCTTCGACGACGATAACGACGAGGAAACCGGAGACGATGCCGACGACCGCCGATCCGAGCGCGTCCAGAGCGTCGCATCCCGCCGTGATGCCCACAAGACCCGCGAGCGAGGCGTTGAGGCACATGGAAACGTCGGGCTTTCCGTTTTTGATCCAGGTAAAGATCATTGTCGTGCAGGTAGCGGCAGCCGGAGCGATCGTCGTGGTCACAAAGATGGAGGCGAGAGAATTGCCGTCCCAGGCGGCGGCGCCGTTGAAGCCGTACCACCCGAACCATAGAATGAAACAGCCGAGCGCTCCGAGAGTGATTGAGTGTCCGGGAATGGCGTTGACTTTTTTGACCTTCCCGGCACCGTCTTTTATGTACTTTCCGAGACGGGGACCGACCATTATCGCGCCGATCAGCGCCGTAAGCCCGCCGACCGAATGTATCGCCGCCGATCCCGCGAAGTCATGGAATCCGAGTTTGACGAGCCAACCGGCTTCATTCCACACCCAACCGGCTTCAATGGGATAGACGAACAGGGAGATCACGCCGGAGTAGATGCAGTAGGAGATGAATTTCGTGCGTTCCGCCATGGCACCGGAAACGATGGTGGCGGCGGTGGCGCAGAACACCAGATTGAAGACGAAGGAGGGCGCGCCGCCGCTCTTCAGAAACCCTCCGAAATCGGTCAGGATCTTCAGGTTCGGGACGCCGACAAAGCCAAGGACGTAATCCTCCGCCATCATCAGAGAAAAGCCGAGCAGTACGAATACGACCGTACCGATGCAGAAATCCATCAGGTTCTTCATGATGATGTTTCCGGCGTTTTTTGCGCGGGTAAACCCCGTTTCCACCATGGCGAAGCCCGCCTGCATAAAGAACACCAGCGCGGCACCGATCAGAAACCAGACGCCGAACACTTCCCTGGCGGCGCTCTCCTCTATTAATTTTGTGATTTCTTCCGTTGACATGGGATCTTCCTCTTTCCTTACCTCACGCTGAACAGGATATCCGCGTAGGTGGGCATCGGCCAGTATTCTTTGGCCGTCATCGTTTCCGCCTCGTCACAGGCAAGCCTCAGCTCGCACATTTTCGGCAGGACGTTGTCGCGTACCAGCTCGGATTCGGCGACGACGTCCGCCGCGTCGTGCAGGGTGAGCAAAGCGTCCTGAAGTCCCGACACGCCCGACGCGATCCGGTCGGTAAGGGCGGACAGCTTGCGGACAAGCCCCGTTTCATATTCGCAGGCGATCGACGGATCGAGCGCTTTTTTCATCTGCGCGCTTTTTGCTACGTGCGCCGCGAAGTCGGATACAGCCGGCGCGATCTGCGTCCTCGCCATATCGACCATCGTATTCGCCTCGATGGTAACCGTTTTGCAATAGTTTTCGAGCATGATATCCCGGCGGGAACGCAGCTCATCCACGGTAAACACCTTGTGAGCGGTTAGCATCTTCACGTTCTTTTCGTCGAGCAGATGCGGCATGCAGTCGGCAGTGGTGCGGTAGTTGAGCAGGCCCCGCACCTCGGTCGCTTCCCTGATCCAGGCGTCGTCGTAGCCGTTGCCGTTGAAGATGATCCGCTTGTGATCCTTGATCGTCTTCTTGATCATGTCGTGAAGAGCCGTTTCAAAATCCTGCGCGCCCTCCAGACGGTCGGCGTAGATCTTCAGGCTTTCCGCCACGGCGGCGTTGAGCATGATATTCGCGCAGGCGATAGAGTTTGACGAACCGAGCATACGGAACTCGAATTTGTTGCCGGTAAAGGCGAAGGGCGAGGTGCGGTTCCGGTCGGTGGTATCGCGGTTGAATTTCGGCAGCACGTCGACGCCGAGCTTCATCTGCGTTTTTTCGGCTCCTTTATAAGGCGTATCGGTTTCGATCGCTTCAAGCACGGCGTTCAGCTCGTCGCCGAGGAACATCGAAATGACGGCGGGCGGCGCTTCGTTTGCGCCGAGACGGTGGTCGTTGCCCGCCGTGGCGACCGAAATACGGAGCAGATCCTGATAATCGTCCACCGCCTTGATGACGGCGCAGAGGAACAGCAAAAACTGCGCGTTCTCATATGGCGTCTCTCCGGGAGACAGCAGATTCTGTCCCTCGCTTGTGGCGATGGACCAGTTGTTGTGCTTTCCGCTTCCGTTGACACCGGCAAACGGCTTTTCGTGAAGCAGACAGACAAGACCATGCCTGGCGGCGATCTTCTGCATCATTTCCATTGTCAGCTGGTTGTGGTCGGTCGCCACGTTGGTGGTGGTATAGATCGGCGCCAGCTCATGCTGGGCGGGCGCGACCTCGTTATGCTCGGTCTTTGCCATGATGCCGAGCTTCCAGAGCTCGTCGTTCAGATCCTCCATGAATTCGGCGACTTTAGGCTTGATGGCGCCGAAATAATGATCGTCCATCTCCTGTCCCTTCGGCGGTTTGGCGCCGAACAGCGTGCGTCCGGTAAAGCGCAGGTCGGGGCGCTTATCATACATCTCTTTTGAGATAAGAAAATATTCCTGCTCCGGTCCCACCGAGGAGCGTACGTACTTCGCCGTGTTGTTGCCGAACAGGCGAAGCACGCGCAGCGCCTGTTTGTTCAGCGCTTCCATGGAACGCAGAAGCGGCGTCTTTTTGTCAAGCGCGTGTCCGCCGTAGGAGCAGAAGGCGGTGGGGATGCAAAGCGTCTTTCCTTTTATAAAAGCGTAAGAGGTGGGGTCCCACGCCGTATAGCCTCTTGCCTCAAAGGTGGCTCGCAGCCCGCCCGACGGGAAGGAGGATGCGTCCGGCTCGCCCTTGATCAGTTCTTTTCCGGAAAACTCCATGATCACGCCGCCGTCGGGAGAGGGCGAAATAAAGCTGTCGTGCTTCTCCGCGGTGATGCCGGTCAGCGGCTGGAACCAGTGTGTAAAATGCGTCGCGCCCTTGCTGACCGCCCAGTCCTTCATGGCAAGCGCCACGGCGTCCGCCACGTCCGGATCGAGGGGCTGTCCCTCGTCTATGGTGTGCTTCAGCGAAGCGTACACCTTGGCTGACAACGTCGCCTTCATCACTCTGTCATCAAATACCATGCTTCCGAAATAATCCGATACCGTATTCATCTTTAAGCTCTCCTTGCCGCCTGACGCTTTGAAAAAAGATAAGGCGCCTCTCATGCCGACTTGCATGAAAGACGCCGTTGCCTTCCTGATTCTTTTTTGTGTCAATGAATAAAGCGTCTTCGAACCTCGGTATTGTTCAAAGACGCCTTTGCCCTGACGCGGTATATTATACACCGGAACCCTGTTTTTGTCAAGAGTTTTGCTTGTGAAAAAACTGTGAACGCCATAACTGTAATTCATATCAGATATTTTGTCCTTGACAAAATCTGGTATATGCGTTATAATAATATCAATGAGCAAAGGCGTTCATTTCCGCGCGGGATCATCCCGCGCCTTAATGGGCGCCTTTTTCATTTTTCTGCTGAAGAAAGGTGAAAAGGAATGATCAGGGAAGGAAATGTAAGGATACCGTCCGGATGCGCCATCGCCGCCGTCATATCCAGAAGCGGACGCCGCATGACGGGCAGTTCCATAACAGAAGCCATGAAGCCGATGCACGACAGGTCGAACGGCCTCGGGGGAGGCTTCGCGGGATACGGCATCTATCCGGAATATAAAGATTTATACGCGCTTCATTTCTTTTTCGACTGCCGTGATACCCGCAAAAAATGCGAGGCATTCTTAAAGGAGTCGTTTGAGGTCGTAAAAGGCGAGCTGATTCCCACAAGGAAGATGCCGGAGATCACCGACGAGCCGATCATCTGGCGGTACTTCGTCACACCGCTGCGCTCGGTGCTCACAGATCTTCAGCTCGACGAAAAAGAATTCGTCGCCCGCACCGTGATGAAGATCAACGTCGAGATGGACGGAGCCTACGTCTTTTCCAGCGGCAAGAATATGGGTACCTTCAAAGCGGTCGGATTCCCGGAGGACGTGGGCGTTTTCTACCGGCTTGACGAATACGAGGGCTACTGCTGGACGGCGCACGGGCGCTATCCGACGAACACTCCCGGATGGTGGGGCGGCGCGCATCCTTTCACGCTGCTGGATTATTCGGTCGTCCATAACGGAGAGATCTCCTCTTACGACGCCAACCGCCGGTATATCGAAATGTTCGGCTACAAATGCACGCTGCAGACCGACACGGAGGTCATCACCTACATTCTGGACTATCTGATCCGCCGTCAGGGACTGACGCTGACCGAAGCGGCGAACGTCATCGCCGCCCCGTTCTGGAGCACAATCGAAAGCAATACAGACGAATATGAAAGGGATAAACTGCGGTATCTGCGCACGGTGTTCCCAAGCCTTTTGATCACCGGACCGTTTTCCATCATTCTGGGATTTGACGGCGGACTGATGGCGCTGAACGACCGGCTGAAGCTGCGTTCGATGGTGGCAGGCGAAAAGGACGACCGGGTCTTTATCGCGAGCGAAGAGGCGGCGATACGCGTAATGGAGCCGGACGCGGAAAAGATCTGGGCTCCGTCCGGCGGGGAGCCGGTCATCGTGACCGTAAAGGAAGGTACGTTATAATGGGAGTGGAATTCATATATCCGGAATTCGAAGTGATCCGGAACAAAGACAGATGTATCTCCTGCCGGGTCTGTGAGCGTCAGTGCGCGAACGAAGTGCATTCATTCAGCGAAGAGCGCGGGGTCATGATCAGCGACGAGACGAAATGCGTCGACTGTCAGCGGTGCGTGTCGCTCTGCCCCACCCGTGCGCTTAAGATCGTGAAAAGCGACTGCGCGCTCCGCGAAAACGCCAACTGGCAGAACGATACGATCAAGGAAATATATAAACAGGCAAACAGCGGCGGCGTGCTTCTGTCCTCCATGGGGAATCCGAAACCGTTCCCCGTCTACTGGGACAAGATCCTGATCAACGCGTCGCAGGTGACGAATCCGCCCATAGACCCCCTGCGTGAGCCGATGGAGACACAGGTATTCCTCGGGAAAAAGCCGTCGCATATAGAACGCGGTGAAGACGGAAAGATCAAATGCGAACTGCCGCCGCAGATCGCGCTGTCGCTGCCGGTGATGTTTTCGGCGATGAGCTACGGCTCCATCAGCTACAACGCCCACGCGTCGCTGGCGCGCGCCGCGGCCGAACTGGGGATACTTTACAACACCGGTGAGGGCGGCCTCCACGAGGATTTTTATCAATACGGAAAGAATACCGTCGTTCAGGTGGCGTCGGGGCGGTTCGGCGTGCACGAGGATTATCTGAACGCCGGCGCCGCGATCGAGATCAAAATGGGTCAGGGCGCGAAACCCGGCATCGGCGGACATCTTCCGGGAGCCAAGATCGTGGGCGACGTGTCCCGCACCCGCATGATCCCGGAGGGATCTGACGCGATCAGTCCCGCGCCGCACCATGATATCTATTCGATCGAGGATCTGCGTCAGCTCGTCTTTTCGCTCAAGGAGGCGACCCGGTACAAAAAGCCGGTGATCGTCAAGGTCGCCGCCGTTCATAACATCGCCGCTATCGCGAGCGGCATCGCCCGAAGCGGCGCGGACGTCATCGCCATCGACGGCTTTCGCGGAGGCACGGGCGCCGCGCCGACTCGCATCCGCGACAACGTAGGGATCCCCGCGGAGCTGGCCCTCGCCGCAGTGGATAAACGGCTCAGGGACGAAGGGATCCGCGGGAACGTTTCTCTTGTCGTCGGCGGATCGATCCGATCGGCCTCCGATGTGGTCAAGGCGGTAGCTTTAGGCGCGGACGCCTGTTACATCGCCACAGCGGCGCTGCTCGCCCTCGGATGCCACCTATGCCGCACCTGTCAGAGCGGCAAATGCAACTGGGGCATCGCCACGCAGCGTCCCGATCTGGTCAAGCGTCTCAATCCCGATATCGGTTCTGCCCGGCTCGTCAACCTTATGACGGCCTGGCGACACGAGATCATGGAGATCATGGGCGGCATGGGTATCAACTCCATCGAGGCCCTGCGCGGAAACCGGCTTATGCTGCGGGGCGTGGGACTGAACGAAAAGGAACTGGATATATTGGGTATCTCCCACGCGGGTGAATAGAAAATGAAACGGGTCTATGTAAATGAGGAATGGTGTCTCGGATGCCGCCTCTGCGAATACAACTGCGCATACGCCAATTCCGGTCTTAAAGATATGGTCGCCGCCCTCAAAGATAAAAAGATCTTTCCGAGGATCCATGTAGAAGGAGAGGAAAGGATAACATTTGCGGTTTCCTGCCGTCACTGCACCGATCCGATCTGCGTCAAAAGCTGTATCGCCGGAGCGATATCGAAGCGGGACGGCGTTGTGAGGATCGACCGCGGCAAATGCGTCGGCTGTCTCACCTGCGTGCTCGTTTGTCCGTACGGGGCGCTGGCGCCGGGAGAAGACGGCATCATGCAGAAATGCGAGCTTTGTCTCGATAACTCCTGCGGCGCTCCGGCGTGCGTAACGGGCTGCCCGAACCGGGCGATCGTTTACGAAGAAAGGAGCGAAGCACAATGAAGCGGTACGTTATTATCGGCAACGGTGTCGCCGCTGTCGGCTGCATCGAAGGCATCCGATCCCTCGACCGGGAGGGAGATATCACCGTGATATCCGAAGAGGATCATCCGGTATACAGCCGTCCGCTTATCTCATATCTGCTTCAGGGCAGGACCGATACAGAACTGATGAAATACCGCCCGGACGGGTTTTACGAAGAAAACGGCTGCCGGGTGCACTACGGCAGGCGCGCATCGGCAATCGACGCCGTCTCACACACGGTCACATTGGACGACGGCGGAAAAATCGCGTACGACTGTCTGTGCGTCGCCGCCGGGTCACGTCCGTTCGTGCCTCCGTTCGAGGGACTCGATACGGTAAAATGCAGGTTCTCCTTTATGACGCTCGACGACGCACTTGCGCTCGGCGAGGCGCTTACGCCCGAAACGCGTGTCCTGATCGTCGGCGCGGGACTCATCGGATTGAAATGCGCCGAAGGGATCCGGGACCGGGCAGGGAGCATCACAGTGTGCGATCTTGCCGACCGTGTGCTCTCCAGCATACTCGACACGGAATGCGCAGCTGTCGTGCAGAAGCATCTTGAGACAAACGGAATCAGTTTTATGCTCGGCGACACGGTTCAGCGCTTTGAAGAGAACCGGGCTTTCATGAAGAGCGGCGCGTCTGTGGATTTTGATCTTCTGGTGCTTGCCGTCGGCGTGCGGGCGAACACCGGGCTTGTAAAAAACGCGGGCGGCGAGGTGAACCGCGGGATCCTTGCGGACGACAGGATGAAAACGACTCTTGACGGCGTTTACACCGCGGGCGACTGCGCGGAGGGATACGACGCTTCTCTCGGCGCGCGGCGGATCCTTGCGATCCTTCCGAATGCTTATATACAGGGGCATACCGCGGGACTGAATATGGCGGGCGGCGATAAGTCCTTTGACACCGGGATCCCGATGAACTCCATCGGTTTCTTCGGTCTTCATATGATGACCGCCGGAGTATATGACGGCGAAATGTTCGAGGATGCGAAAAACGGATCCATCCGGAGATTATTTGTAAAAGACGGACGGCTCGCGGGCTTTATCCTCATCGGAGGAACGGACAGGGCGGGCATATATACCTCTCTGGTCCGTGAAAGGACACCGATTGATACGATAGATTTCGGCCTGACAAAAAAAGCTGCTTCAAATATGATTTTTTCACGGGATATACGCAGAAAAAAGTTCGGAGGCGTGGTATAATATGATAATACAGGCAAAAGGTCTGAGTTACAGTGACATCAATGATAAACTGCGCACCGCGGACAAAGAGATCACAGTCAGGGGCTGTCTCGGTCAGCGTTTCATCTGCGCCGGGATGTCGGGGATATCCGTAACGCTGGAAGGTGTTCCCGGCAACGCTCTGGGAGCCTATCTCAACGGCGCCGAGATCACCGTTCAGGGCAACGCGCAGGATGCCGTCGGAGACACGATGAACGCCGGCCGGATCGTCATAAACGGAAGCGTTGGCGACGCGGTCGGATACGCAATGCGCGGCGGGAGCATTTATGTGAAAGGCGACGCGGGCTATCGGGCGGGAATCCACATGAAGGCGTACAAAGAAAAAATCCCGGTCATGGTCATCGGCGGCAAAGCCGGGAGCTTTCTCGGAGAATATCAGGCGGGCGGCGTTATCGTCGTCCTTGGGCTCAAAGACAGCGGCGAAAAGATCGTCGGAAGCTTCCCCTGCACGGGCATGCACGGAGGCAAACTGATCCTGAGATCCGACGGCCGTGATATCACGTTTCCGGATCAGGTCACGGCAAAACCGGCGACTGATGAAGACAAGGCTGAGATCGAAAAGTACGTCTCCGAGTACTGCCGCCTGTTCGGCAGGAACAAAGAAGCGATGATGCGCCATCCTTTCACGGTAGTGACTCCGAACAGCGAAAACCCATACCGGCGGCTGTACGTTGCCAATTAGAACATCTGAAAGCGGGAGAATACTATGAAATATTCAAAGGAAGAGGTCATGCAGTACGCAGCCGAGGAGGATGTGAAATTCATCCGCCTCGCGTTCTGCGACGTGTTCGGGCGACAGAAGAATATTTCGATCATGCCGGACGAGCTGGACCGCGCGTTTACCTGCGGCATCGCTTTCGACGCGTCCGCCATCGCCGGTTTCGGCGACGAGACACGATCCGATCTGTTCCTGCACCCCGATCCCGAAACGCTCACCTGGCTGCCCTGGCGTCCTGAACACGGGAAGGTTGTGCGGATGTTCTGCTCGATCACCTATCCCGACGGAAAACCGTTCGAATGCGATACGAGAAGTCTGCTCAAAAAAGCGGTGAGCGACGCGGCGGAGGCGGGTTACACCTTTTATTTCGGCGCCGAGCAGGAATTTTACCTGTTTGAACTGGATGAGAAAAACCGACCCACAAAGACGCCGTACGACCTTGCCGGGTATATGGATATCGCGCCGGAGGACAAGGGCGAAAACGTACGGCGTGAGATCTGTCTGACGCTGGAGCAGATGGGCATCCGTCCCGAAAGCTCGCACCACGAGGAAGGCCCCGGACAGAATGAGATAGATTTCCGCTACGCCGAGGCGCTGACTGCGGCGGACAACGTGATGACTTTCCAGACGGTCGTCAGGACCGTTGCGCGCCGCAACGGTCTGTTTGCCGATTTTTCTCCGAAACCGCTTCCGGACGAACCCGGCAGCGGCTTCCATATCAATATGTCGGTCCGCCCGGACGATTCTTCCGAAAAACTGACTCACATGATCGCTGGCGTGCTTGACCGGACGATCCCGGCGACGGTTTTTCTTGATCCGGCCGAGGATTCCTACAAAAGGCTCGGTCAGCGCAAAGCGCCGCGCTACGTCTCCTGGTCGGCGGAAAACCGTTCGCAGCTGGTACGGATCCCCGCCGCCTCGAAGGAATTCCGCCGCGCCGAGCTGCGTTCCCCCGATCCTTCGGCAAATCCCTACATCGCCTTTGCGCTTTTGATTTGGGCGGGGCTGGACGGCATTCAAAAACAAGCAGAGCTTCCGGAGCCTGTCGACATCAACCTGTTCAAAGCCGATGCGGAAGCCGTCTCAGGGCTGGCAAAGCTGCCCGAAACGCTTGCCGAAGCAAAGGCCATTGCGAAAAACGACGATTTTATCAAAGCGCACCTGCCTGATAAAATATTGGATATATACTGCGCGGAATGATTTGTAAATAACCCGGTGAAAGGAGGGGGCCGTGTGAGCCTGAAGGAGCAAGTCTACAGTGTTTTGATCGTTTCGGCGTCCGATAAATTCAATCAGGCTCTGCCTGAGATCTTTTCCGTCCCCGTTTTTTCGCCCGTCCAGTTTGTTTCCAACGTCAGCGCCGCCAAGCGGGCGATCGCTGAACGGGATTTTGATATGGTAATAGTAAACTCGCCGCTTCCCGATGATTCCGGACTCCGTTTCGCCATCGATACCGTAAGCAGCTATCAGACCGTCGTCCTCTTTCTGGCAAGAACAGAGCAATATACGCAGTCATTCGATCAGCTTGCGGAGCACGGGGTATTTCTGATACAGAAGCCCACGTCAAAAACAGCGTTTGAGCTTGCTTCCGGCTGGCTGATCAGCGCCCGGGAAAGGATAAGAAAAACAGAAAAGAAAACGCTTTCCATTGAAGAAAAGATGAACGAGATCCGGTTTGTCAACCGCGCAAAATGGCTGCTGATCAGCGAGCTGAAAATGACCGAGCCGGACGCTCACCGTTATATAGAAAAAGAGGCGATGGACCGCTGCGTTCCGAAACGGCAGATCGCCGAGGAGATTATCAAGACTTACAGTTAAACGAATTGTTGTTCCGAAAAAAGTGCGTGCGGTTACTTTGTGATTTTTCTTTCCGTATATGAAGTCATATTTTTGTTCAAATTCATCGGGAAAAGGTATGAATCTGTTTGAGGCTCCGTTTCCTTCGACAACAAGGGCACCCGTCGGATTGAAATATAGCCCGTATATGTTATCTTTATTCCCTTCAGGCGCATATGTTTCAGCTACATCTTTGCTTGTCGTAGAATAATTCGGTGTAATAAATACTTTGATATTTCCTTCATGTTCGCTGCCGTGATATACCTTTGCCGTGTACCCCGCTCTTTTCGCCGCTTCATCTACCATCCTCTGCACCATCTCGGTGTCGCCGGATCGCGCGGCGGAAAGATAGGCTTCGTCCTCCTCCGCCGTGACGTAATTCTTAACATTTCCGTCATTGACTTCCGGAGAGGATTGCGGTATTCTATAAAAAATGTATCCATCGCTGACATAACAGGCACCGCAGTCAAAATGACCCGCGGTGCCTTTGAATATATTTAAGCGAATTGCCGACCTGTAAGATAAATGCGTTTGCCGGATGGTATCCCCCCATCACAGCAGCGGCGCGAGCAGGCGGCAGATCGGGCGTTTCAGCCTGTTTTTCAGCGTATCGGCGCAGAGGGGATGGTCGGCGCCGATGAACTCGCACTCGCTGAGGGTGGCGATATAATCCTCCCTTATCGCCTTCGGCACCTCGCCGCCGAACATGACGGCGCCGCACTCGTAGTGCAGATAAAGGCTGCGGAAGTCGAAATTCGCCGTGCCGACGTTCGCTATACCGTCGTCGGCGACTATCACTTTCGAGTGATTGAAGCCCGGCGTGTACTCGTATATCTTCACGCCCGCCTTCACGAGCTGGGAATAATAGCTTCTCGTCGTCATGAAGGTGAACTTCTTGTCCGGTATATGCGGCGTCATTATCCGCACGTCGACGCCCGAGCGGGCCGACAGCGTGAGGGCGCGTATCAGGATCTCGTCGAGAATGAGATACGGCGTCTCGATGTAAAGATACTTCTGCGCGCCGGAGATGATCTTCAGATACACGTTCTCGGACACCTGATCGCGGTCGAGCGGCGAGTCGTCGTACGGGAGGATATACCCCTCCCCGGACTCCTCCGGCCCTTCGGCGCCGTACGCCTCCGCCCAGTCCTCGTCGGCGTCGGTCAGGGTCTCCCACATCCTGAGATACATCAAAACGAAGCTGCGCACCGCCCTGCCGGTGACGCGGATGCCGGCGTCCTTCCAGCGGCCGAACCGCTCGACGCGGTTGATATACTCGTCGGCTATGTTAACACCGCCGGTATAGGCGATGCCGCCGTCGATGACCGTGATCTTGCGGTGATCGCGGTTGTTCTGCAGCATCGACCAGAACGGGGTGAAGGGATGGTAGCAGGCAACCTTTATCCCGGCGCTCTCAAGGCCCCGGATATCGTCCTCCGGCAGACGCAGGAAGGAGCCGATGTCGTCGTATATCAGCCGCACGTCGAGACCGTCCCTGGCCTTGCGCCGCATGATGTCGAGCATCCTGTCCCAGACCTCGCCCGGACCGATTATGAACGTCTCTATGTATATCGACTTCTCCGCCCGCTCCATATCGTCGAGCATCGCGGCGAACATCGACTCGCCGTCGGAAAAATACCTCGCGCTCTGCCCGCGGTAGATCGGATATCCCGCCGAGCGCAGATACTCGGCGCAGGAGACGTACTGCGGCGACTTTTTCCCGAACGCCTCGCGGGCGTCGGGATCGTCCTCGGCCTTTAGATATACCGCCGCCTTTTTGTCCTTGTCGTCTATCAGCGCCCTCAGCTTCTTCTGCCTCGACTGCGCCCGGAAGAGGAAGTAGAACATCCCCCCGAACAGCTGCCCGACGAGTATCAGCGTCACCCATGTCAGCTTGTAGTCGGAGTTGTCCTCCCTGCCGATGATGTACAGGGCCACCGCCACCGAAAAGACGATGAGCGAAAGCTCGGTCACCTTCGATCTCGTCGAGCTGTCGGCGAGGATGAGCAGAAAGGCCAGCAGCTGCGCCGCGAGCAGGAATATCACCACTATGCGCCGCCGCAGAAGCTTCTTCACGCGTGGAAATTTGTTCTTTTTCATACCGTTTCGCGCCGCGTCGGGCGGATATGCTTAAATGCCGCTGTTATCACTGTCTCTTTTTGTCCCACGGTTTCTTGTCCTTCAGCTCGCCGTACATGGCGGCGTAGCTCTCATGCCGGCGCGGATCGATCCTTCCCTCCTCCATCGCCGACAGAACGGCGCAGCCCTCGTCCTTCAGGTGACGGCAGTCGCTGTACCGGCACTTCCCGAGATACGGCAGAAACTCGCGGAAGGTGAACGGCAGATCGTCGAGCTCAAAGAAGTCGAAGCGCTCCATGTCTATCAGCGAAAAGCCGGGCGTGTCGGCAAGCCAGAGCGGCTCCCCGCTCTCTGTCTCGTCCGAGATGGCATGAAGCGTCACCTCGCGGGTGGTATGGCGTCCGCGTCCGCGGCGGCTGACGTCGCCCTGCCGCCTGTCGGCGGAATACATCGGGAACAGCCTGCCGATCATGGTGGATTTCCCGACGCCGCTCGCTCCGGCGAAGGCCGTCACCGACGCCGGATTTTCGGCGATATAGCCTTTCAGCGCCGCCGGACCGCTGTCGTCGCCGTGAGCGCAGACGAACACCGTGAAGCCGGACGAGCGGTACTCGGCTTCGAGCTCACCCGCCCTTTCGGGCGCGAGATCGGCCTTCGATATGACGATGACCGGCTCGATGGAGTTGTGCTCGGCGACCGAGATGAGCTTGTCCGTCACGAGCGGGACCGGATCGGGACGCGCGGCGGCGATCATGATAAGGAGACGGTCGACGTTCGCTATCGGCGGGCGTATCAGAAGATTCCGCCTCGCCGTGACCGAGTCGATGACGGCCTCCGCCGTGTCAGAGCCGTGCCCCTTCACCGTCACCCGGTCGCCGACGGCGACGGCGACGCCGTCCTTTCTGAATACGCCGCGCGGACGGCAGCGCACATCCCCTCCGCCGTCGAGGCGGACGGAATAGTATCCGTCAAGGCTGCCGACCACGCGCCCGGCCGCGGCGCCGCTTATTTCAATGCTCATGTCCCGAATATACCGCCGAAAAGTAAGATATCCTTATCATTCACATATATTATACCTCATTTCGGCTCATTTTGCAAGGCATTTCGGGGAAACGGGCGAAAAGAAAAAGCCGCCAGGCTCTCAAAAGGGCCGATCCCGCTTGCATTCGCGGCGGCTTTGTGGTATAATATAGAAAATTTTTCCGTAAGGAGAAAAAAGATGACACTGAAGCATATCCACAAGATACTTCGGGATACCTTCTATATCCACACCGGAGGCTCGGACGAGGAGCTTCGCGCCGCCGAGTATCTGGCGGCCGAATGCCGCGCCATGGGAGCCGAGGCATGGATAGAGCCGTTCAAGGTCCAGATGGCCGACATAAAGTCGGCGTCTCTCACGGCCGACGGAAAGGCTATCCCCTGCAAAGGCTACAAAAACTGCGGCAGCGGCAGCGTCGAGGCCGAGCTGCTCTATCTTCCGAACACCGACGAGATATCCCTCTCGGCGGCGAAGGGAAAGATCGTCATGCTCGACACGATCCTGAGGCATTTCACCTATCAGGACCTTCTCGACAACGGCGCCGTCGGCTTCATCACCTACGACGGCAACGTGAACTTCGCCGACCGCGACATCGACTTAAAGGAGCTGCGCGGCTTCGTCGCAAACGGGCGCAAGTCCCTCTGCGTCAGCATAAACGCCAAGGACGCCTTCGAGCTCGTCCGCTCCGGCACAAAGACGGTGAAGATCGAGATCGAGCAGGACGAGTGGGAGGGCGACAGCCGAAACGTTATCGCCGAGCTCCCGGGCGAGACCGACGAATGGATCATCATGACGGCTCACTACGACACCGTCCCGCTGTCCCGCGGCTCGTACGACAACATGTCCGGCTGCATCGGACTTCTCGAGACGATGGACCGTCTCCGCTCATCAAAGCACCGTTACGGCATCCGCTTCATCTTCTGCGGCAGCGAGGAGCGCGGGCTCCTCGGCTCGAAGGCCTACACCGCCGCGCATGAGGAGGAGCTGAAAAAGGCCGTGCTCAACGTCAACGTCGACATGATCGGCTCGGTTATGGGCTCGTTCCTCGCCTGCGTCTCCGCCGAGGAGGGGCTCGTCCACTTCATCCGCTACTTCGCCGGAGCGCGCGGCTGGGGCATCAACCCGTACAGCGGCGTATATTCCAGCGACTCGACTCCGTTCGCCGATCACGGCGTGCCCGCCGTATCCTTCGCGCGCGGGGCGCCGGGAAGCCAGTCGAACATCCACAGCCGCTACGACACGTACGAGCTCCTTTCCGACAAGCGCATCCGCGACGACGCCGACTTCATCTCCGACTTCACCGCATTTATGGCCGACAGCTTCAAGTGCCCGGTCAAGCGCGAGATCCCGGACAAGATAAAGGAAGACCTCGACAAGTATCTCGTGAGGAAGAGATAAGGCATGTTCCGCGCTTTGCCCGCGGATGGGATCAATCACCGATTCATAATATATTTCAGCGCCATATTATTTCATACCGCGATAACCAGGGGAAAAAACTTCTCCTTTGCGGCAGGAGCCGCAAAGGAGCGGTATCATAAGAATAATAAGGATCGCCGCAAGCCTCTATCCGGGGCGGCGGCGATCTTCTTCATATTACGGGCGAAGCTGCCGCGGATGCTTTGCCCGGCAGCGCCTTTTCAGGCGCGCTCGCCCGCGCTTATTTCGTCAGAGCCGATCAGACTGATCCGATTTCCGCGCGGTATAAAAATGTCATTATCTCCGCCCTGTTGCATATCTTATCCGGAGAGAATTCCATGAATCCGGTGCCGCGCGTGATATTCATGTCAAACGCCCATGATACCGCCTGATTGTATGACGCGTCCGGAGGGACGTCGTCGAAAAGGGTGCTCGGGCTGTAAAAAGCGGCTCCGAAGGCCTTCCATATGTATTCCACCGCCGCGGCTCTTGTGCAGTCCGCCGCCCCGCCGAACTCGCTTCCGGTGACAATTCCGCTTTCATACGCCCATTGAGCGGCGTCATAGTAGTATTCGCCGCCGTCAAGATCGGAGAAATACTTTATCCCGCTGTTCGACGGACAGCCCTTCCATCTCCACAGGAAGGTGATGATCTGCGCTCTCGAGCAGGTGTCGTACGGAGAAAACGTCGTCTGAGACGTTCCGCTGGTGATCCCTTTGTCGACGGCCCATATGACCGGATCGGCGAACCAGCTGTCCGCGTACACGTCCTTGAATCCACCTGCCGTAAGATCGCGCGTTTCAAGCCCGACCGACGGCTGACCGCCGGATGTTTCGAACGCTCCGGGAACGGCTGCGTCGGAGGCGATCACCTTATCGACGTCCGAGCCGTCGGAGGCATATGTCCTTTCGATCAGTGTGCCGTCATTCTTAAGGATAAGGGTCTCCCCGTAATAGCCGTTGCTGCAGTAGACGCAGGCCACGTCGTCGAGGGATTTTTCGGTGCCGTCTTTTCCCCAGAGGCTGCCGTCGTTTTTCAGGACATAACAGTAATGCGGCTTGTTCCCGGTATCGACTCCGCCGACCTTCACAGTCCCCGTGCCGACATAGGTCCCGGCGACCATCTTCACGTCCGTGCCGATCTTGATGCGCTGGCTGAGCTTGAGATCGCCGTGAACGGTGAAGTTGCCTCCCCACAGCCAGGCCGTCCCGTCGTCCATGACTCCGGCCGCCCATCCGTTATCGACCGATATCTGCCTAAAACCGTCGAGTATATGCCGCAGGATCCCGTGGCTTCCTCCCGAAGCGTGATACGGCGACCATTCGTCGTTGCCCCAGTACCACATCGAACCGTCGTTTTTGAGAGCGAATCCGTTGTAGTGCCCCATAACGAACGACGAGACGCCGTCGGTGACAAGCTGAGGCTCGGTAATGATGGATTTGTCCACCACCGATCCGTCAGTGACGTCGTCATCCTCGATCCCGAGGTTGTTCCAGAGGTTATAGCCGAAAGCCCACAGGGTCCCGTCGGATTTGAGCATGCCGAACTGAGCCCCGTATCCTCCGCCGTTGCTTACCGCCGTGCAGCCATCCATGACCTTCACGGGCTCGGCGCCGTAAAACCAGTCGGTGTTGCCTCTCACCTTCTGATATCCGTGACGGTAATCGAAGCCGAACGTCCACACGCTGCCGTCATTTTTCAGGACTATCGTGGCGAGCGTCTCTCTGTCAAAGGCGGCCACGTCATCCATGACCTTTACTGGCGAATCCACCCATTCCGTGATCTTCGGGTCGACTCCCGCCTGTCCGCGGTAGTTTTCTCCCCACAGCCAGAGAGAACCGTTTTTGTCGATATAGCCGTGATTACCGATCGTCACGCTCTGATACTGATATACCATCTCATGATTCGCGCTGACGGGCATCGGTGCGCACATACATAAAAGCATAGCTGTCAGGACTGTAAACGTAATTGCTTTCTTCATTCTGCCGTTCCTTTCCGCAGTACCGCAATTAAAGTCCGGATAGTCTGTCATATGCCGAAAAAAGGATCGATCCGAAGCCGGTAAATCCCGAATTAATGATTTATCTTCACCCCTCAAGGCTCTCGCCGACGGGGATGAAGCCGCATTTCAGGGCGGTGCGGTACGAGCCTTCGTTGTCCTTCTCGCAGCTGTAGCCGTAGACCGTGCCGGGATCGGAGGCGCAGAGCGCCTTAACGAGGCGCGAGGCGAAGCCCCTGCCCCGCTTTTTCCTCGAAACGAACAGGTTTATCACCGTCGTGCCGATATATCCCATATGCCCGCCGGTGATGAAGCCGGAGAGCTCTCCATCGTCGAACAGTCCGAAGGCGTAGCCGGTCGAGAAGAAATGATCGGGATTGCCTCTGCATCCGGCGATGAATTCCGACGTCAGCTTGTGCCCGAAGCGGTCGTCCTCCTCATCATAGGCGCACATCCGCTCTATCTGCGGCATATCGCCGGGCGTAAGACCGCGTATATCCGCGTCGTCGTACGGCCCGTACGTCCTCGCGAGGCGGAACTCCCCCTTCATATCCTTCCAGCCGGAAGGCAGCGGATAACGGGGGAACAGCTTAACTTCGCCGTTTGACATAGGCTTCACGGCGTCATACGCCGCCCCGATGTCCGACCACGGACCGAGGGCGTGTATCTGCCAGCGCCCGTCATCCCCGCCGCCGACGGCAAGACATCCGCCGATAAGATATACCGCTCTTTCCGGCAGATCGGCGAAGACTCCCGACTCATGCTGGCTTATATGCCCGCAGCCGCAGGTAACGAACATCTCACGGGCGTATTCGGGCGAGATCTCTATCATACTGTTCATGACCGTAACCTCATATAAGCGCCGCCGTCATCCGGCTATCGACCTGTACGCCTTATAATATCTTTTCCCGAACTCGGCGTCCGACGCGCCGTCGAAATGTATGCCGTCGAAAAGGCTGAGACCCTCGGACGAGGCTATCGCGATATCGCCGTGCTCCGAGGCGATCTTGTTCAGGATGACGTTCACCTTCGCCTGATTTTCGTCATATCCGCCGTCAGGCCTCAGCTCCGACAGCTCGCCTATGACGACGGGGATATCCGGCATACCGAGCTCATGCCGCATATGGCCAATCATATCGAGGAAGCGGCTTTCGTACAGCGCGACCTTCTCCGGGTCCCCGGCGTCGTTCTCGCCCTGATGCCAGAGTATCCCAGCGAGCTCCGACGTCCGCATGGCGAGCTTCGCCATGAACACGGCATGGTCGTACAGTATCTCCCCCGGAGCCCACAGGCTTATCCCGGTCCCTCCGTCGGCGCAGGGTATGAGCCCGACGTCCCATCCGGTATCACCGACGCACGCCTCGGCGAAATACTCGGCGAGGCCGATGCCGGACACAAAGCCCGGCTGCATCCTGTCGGTGTTCACCGGCTGCCCGAAGGGGCGGAAGCGCCCCATGCGGAAGACGTATATATGATCCCCCTGCGGCGGCGGGAACGATCCCACCGGCGCGCGCCCGGCCATGTTCGACTGACCGATCATGAGAAATGATTTCATGGCTGTCTGTCCTTTTATCTATTCACGGTATCCATTACGCTTTTTTCGCCGCAGTGCGGGCATTTCAGCGCGCGGCCGCCTCCCGGGAAGGAATACAGTACTCTCAGGCAGTTCCCCGGTCCCGGACTGAATACCCTCCGGCAGAGCGGACATTCGTACTCTTTATTCAGCCTGTACGCGCTGACGGCGGCGACGGAAGCGATTACGCCCGCCGCCGCGGCGATCCATATCACGGCTTCGGTCATGATATACCCTCCGCAGGTCTTGGGATAAACGCTCTCACAGACTTCCCGCCGCGTCGATCAGGGCGCAGAGGTTCTCATACGGGACGTCCGCCTGTATCTCCTGCGACGGGGCGAGGATATAGCCGCCGTCCCGGCCGAGATACCCGGCTATCGCGGCGGCCTCGGCCTTCACCTCCTCCGGGGTCCCGCCCGGAAGGGTGCGCTGCGTGCTGACGCCGCCCCAGAAGGTTATCCTGTCGCCGTACAGGTCTTTCAGCTCGTATATATCCATGCACTCCGGCTGTATCGGGTTCAGCGCGTCTATGCCCATCTCGTACAGATCGGGCATTATCCGCCTGATATCGCCGCAGGAATGGATCCAGACGTCGATCCCGGCGTCCTTTATTATCTTGTATTCCTTCTCCTCGCCGGGGCGGATCATCCGCCGCCACGATCCCGGCGACATGAGAAGATCCCTCTGCGAGCCCCAGTCCGAACCGAGCAGGATACCGTCTATGCCGGGGATGCTGACGATGTTCTCCAGCATGACGAGGTTCTTGTGTATGATGAAATCGAGCAGCGACTGGGCGAAATCGGGATCGCCGGCGATATCGGCGAGGAAATTCTCTATCCCGCGAGCGAAATTGGCCTTCTCGAAGTGGCTCCCCCATATCGTGACGAGGACGTAGGCGTCGGTGTTTTCCCGTATATTCTGTATATCCTTCGCGAACTGCTCATAGCTGCCGTAGCCTCTTGTCTGCGGCAGAAATCCGGGGGAATCCTCGCCCGAGTATTCCTTCGGCAGGTTCGCCCAGCCCCACCACGGGCAGCCGAGCGCCAGCACGCAGTTGCCGATGCCGTAGTATATGGCGTGGGAATACGACAGAACGCCGCTCTCATGCAGCTTTTTTATCTCGGGGGAGGCGTACTGCTCATACAGCCTGTCGAAATACGCGCTCTGCCCGTCACCGGCGAGATGTATGCAGGACGGGAGCCTATCGGGCGTCTTATGCGCGAGGGCGGTCTTTACTCTTTCGCGTCTGGTCATTATCTTTTTTCTCCGCTGAATGTTTGATGTTTTCTCCGTCCGGGCAGGCGCGGCGGCGCAGGGGGAGGAAGAGAGACCGGCTGCGCGCCGTTTCGGGCGCCGATATCACGGTATTATATCCTCGTGACAGAAATGGCATTTCTCGTCTTCAGCGTCCTTGCGCAGTACCGGCATGCCGCACCAGACGCAGACCGCGCGTTTTTCCGTATCATCACCTTCGGGACAGTCAAACTGCGGATAATTCGTACCGGCGTAATACTTTATCCTGTCCCCGGTTTTATACGGCATGATATGCGCCTGATCGGTATATTCCAGCTTTATCTTTTTCCGTTTTTCACGATCGGTCTTCACCGAAATGATATAATTTGTCTTATATGCGATCCTTTTCAGATTGACTCTCAGAGGCGGCGCAATGTCAACGGGAGTGTCGGTTATCCTGATATCGGTTATGACCCCGGAAAAGTCGGTATCGGTGAATATTTTCCATACCCTGTTTCTCGCGAATGACAGAAAGCAGAGGAATATGAAGATAATAACCGAAGTTTTCCTGCCGATGCACTGGGAAAAGTATCTGTGCGCGAAGAAGTACCATATAAGGCAATAGATCCCGGCCCGGATACCGAAAGCCAGACCGTATGTCAGATACTGTTTCGTACGTCTCTGCCGCAGGTCTTCAAGAGGATAATTCAGATCATCATCCATGACAAGCCTCCGAGAGCGCTGTTCAATCACCGTCTTTTTCGGAAGCCGACGCTTTGCCCTCCGGCAGGGCCTTCCTCTCGCCGGACGGCAGCGCCTTCAGGGACTTTTTCTCCTCCCACAGCTGATATTTCTTCTTCGGCTTCGGCAGCATGAGGGTGTCCTCGCCGTAGTCATCGGTTATCATGGCGGAGATGCGGTCGAAGATGATCTCGGACGCCCGCTCGTACTCGCTCTTGTTGCCGGTCGTGAAGCCGAGCTCGTCATAGGTTATCGGCTTTCCGATGACGACGTTCACCCGCTTGAAGGGAGAGACCTTCCAGCCCTTCGTCTGTATCAGCACCGGAAGGACCGGCGCCTTCGAGCGGAAGGCGATCATGCCGACGCCGGAACGCGTCTGCGAGGCGTTCGGCTTTACGCCGGTATAGCGCGTCCCCTGCGGGAAGATGCAGACGCACTCGCCGTTTTCAAGTATCTCGACCGTCTTCCTTATCGCGCGGACGTCCGACGCGCCGCGGTTCACCGGATAGGCGCCGAGCGAGGTGATGAGCTGCTTCAAAAGCGGGATCCTGAAAAGCTCGGCCTTCGCGAAGAAGCGCATCTGATGGTGCAGGGCGGCGTCGACGATCACCGGATCGTGCGCCGAGATATGGTTCGGGCAGACGATGAACGGGCCGTTTTTCGGCTCGTTTTCGGCGCCCGAGATGCGGAGATTGTAGAAATTGCGGACAAAAGGCCCGAAGAAGTTATATACGCCCTTATATGACATGACAGTACACCGGATATCGGTTCAGACATCTGATTGTCGATCTCAGATCTCACGGACGGCGGAAAGCCAGCCGTCCTTTTCCTGCATTTCGTAAAGCCGTGCGCGCTCGAGCGGAGGCCTCTCCGGCTGATGCAGACTCATGACGTTGCGTCCGAGCTTATCTCTGAAGAACATGGCGTGCCCGCCGTCATTGTCGTAAAGCGGAACGGCAAGATGCACCCACGGCCCTTCGAGCCTGCCGCTGTCCGACACGGCGCTCAGGACGACGTAATTGTTCTCAAGATACGGCGACCACGTCATATAAAGCCGCCCGTCGGACAGCCGCTGCAGGAACGGCGCGTCGGAGCCGTAGCGGATGACCGTTTTCCCCTCGTGCATGATATGATGCGGTGTCGCCCTCGATACCGGCGAATCGTCCGAGGCGAAAAGCCTCCGGGGCTCGCCGGTTATGGAGGTGAGGTCGTCCGACAGCTCGGCCGCCCATATCTCGCCGACATAGGCGTCCTTCTGCGCGACGTAGTTGTCCGGCCAGTCGTGGGAGTAGACGATATACGGCCTGCCGTCCTCGACCCATAGCGTGCCGTCGATGCAGCTCACACCCTCCGGCGTCGCGGCGCGGGGCACTATCGGGATGAACGGTCCCCTCGGCGTGTCGGCGGCGGCTATCTGCGTGCCGCGGATGCCGTTCCTGCCGAGCAGGGAGACGAAGAGGTAGAATCTGTCCTTGTACTTATGCACCTCGCCGGCCCAGACGTCCTTATACGCCCAGAAATCTTCCGGGATCTCGAACGACACGCCGCCGTATTCCCAGTCTTCAAGGTCGTCGCTCACGTAATATGACTGTGTCGTCACGCCGGTCGTCGCGTAAAGATAATAGGTCCCGCCGTCAAGGACGATGTACGGGTCCCGAACTCTGATCTCGCTTCTTTTCATGTCAGGCGTCCTCCCTTTTCAGCGCCGCCAGCTTTTCCGGGCAGCGCTCCTTCACCCTGTCGATAAGCCAGTCGATGCCTTCCTCGATGCCGATCTCGCTGTTGTCGAAGGGTATCGCGTCCTCAGCCGCCCTGAGCGGAGCGGCGGCCCTCGTCTCGTCGGCCCTGTCGCGGGCGACAAGATCGGAGTAGACCGTCTCGTAGTCGACGGTCTGACCCTTTTCGATCAGCTCCTTGTAGCGGCGCTTCGCCCTCTGCTCGGCGGTGGCGGTGAGGAATACCTTCACGTCGGCGTCGGGCAGGATCACCGTCCCGATGTCGCGCCCGTCCATGACGACGCTGACCGAGTCGGCTATCGAGCGCTGGGTGTCGAGCAGGAAGGCCCTGACCGCCGGGACGGCGGACACCTTCGACGCGGCGGACGATATCTCAGGCGTGCGGATAAGCCCGGTCACGTCCTCGCCGCAGAGCAGGACGATCTGCCCGCCGACGCCGTGACGCAGCGTCACCGACACGTCCGGCAGCGCCTTTTCGACGGCCGGAGCGTCGGCGCAGTCGATGCCGCGGCGGGTCATGTACAGCCCCACCGCGCGGTAGAGCGCTCCGGTGTCGACGTAAACGCAGTCGATGGTTTCGGCGAGCTTCGCCGCCGCGCCCTTCGCGAGCGTGCTCTTTCCGGCCGAGCCGGGTCCGTCTATGGCGATCTGGATATAATTATGCATATCTATACCTTTTTATAAAATATCAAAAATCAATTTGTCTTCACCATATATTAAACGCCAAGTTTTTCTCTTATATCAATTAATCGCTCACCGTTATAAGTAAAATACTTTCCTCCCTGTGCTGATTTACTATTCAGCAATTTTGCCGCAAGAGATGAAATGGAATATTCTTCACCGTTATATAAAACTCTATTATTATCGTCCAGAGCAGAACAGCTTTTTTGACTGTCCTTTACAAACACGAGTTTAGAACCTATCGGAACTCCGATCATTGAAAATCTGAGTTTATTCTTTTTTTGATCATCGTTATTTTGAGAATCTTTATCGCTGTCACTTTCCAATTGCATTGATTCTATATAACTGTCAGAAAAAGGATTAATTACCAACTGTTCTTCATCACCGTTTATTTGTGCTATGGCAGAAAGGATATCATATGCTTTTTGATAATCCATTTCATAGAATTCTCGATTTTTTGCATGCCTTAATGACGGATCAAGCGTGTCTATCAGACTATGAAGTTTCAAATCTTCTAATCTTTTCTTAACTTTATAAACTGCATAACAATGATAAGGATCAGGAAGACCCGAATTACTGTTTAGATTTTTCAATCTTTTTTGAACATCATCGGCGTAACCGATTTTCAAAAGCCCAGGAAAGGCTGGATTAATAAGAATATATATAGCTCCTGATAAAGAGGAGGGCTTTTTATACCACCCAAATTCATATCCACGATTTCTGAGTTCTGTATCAGCATCTGACGTCAAAATCTTTATTATGTCCTCATCCGAATACTTCGATAAATCATTCATATCATCCTGACCTCATCTATTGCTATAAATGTTATATACAACATAGATATACGCGTATCCCGCCACTATTATATCGGCGGAATCCGCGATCTCTCTTACGCTCATTTTACCGTGACCCTCCCGATATCCATGAACACGTCATCCGGCAGGCCGAGCCGTGAGGCGATATATCTCAGATCTATATACTCCTCGACAGGCTGCGGCAAGGTCGAATATTTTGCAAGGCACTCGATATATCCGTTGTTCCATTTTGAAACCGAGATATATCTTTCAAGATACGGGGACGTCTTGAACTTTATGCACCGGTTTCCGAAGCTGAACAGGGAATACCGGCTGCTGTTGCTCAGAACGGCTTCTGTTTTGCCATTTTCCATGACAATATCACCTTTTATGACCCTTTCGCGTGACTTATTCTCCTCGATCACTCATCCCCGCCTATCGCCTCGAGCCCCTTCACGTTGCCGGACTTCTTAGCCCTGATGTTCTTCACAAGCAGCGTGAAGACGGCGCAGGACAGGGCGAGCAGGACGGCCGAGTAGACCGGCAGCGCCCGCCACGCCTTCGAGACGTTGAAAATGAAGCCGAGCAGGATCGGCGTCAGCGTCTGCGCCGACATCGAGGCGGCGTAGTAATAGCCGGTGAACCGCCCGATCTTCTTCGACGAGCAGAGCTCGACCACCATCGGGAACGAGCAGTTGTGCACCAGCGCCATGCCGAAGCCCTTTATCATCCAGACGGCGTAAAGCAGCGCCGGGAAGGCGTACTCGCCGTTCGGACCGGTGACGCGGCCGGTGGGGGAGGCGAAGCACATGACGGCGAGGGCGGCGACGGTGACGGCGAGACCCGCCGAGATCGTCCATTTGCGGCCGATCCTGTCGGCTATGATACCCGCGACGGCAAAGCCGGCGACCGAGGCGAGACCTCCGACTATCGTCAGGATCATCGTCGCGCTCGACACAGAGTTGAGGTAGTAGATGACGTAATTCCCGATATACGTGCCTATGGCGTTGTCGGCCATGAACCAAAGGAATTCGGCTCCGAGTATCGCGAGGAGCATGTCGCGGTTGGCCTTCGGCATCGGGGCGTCATCGTCGACCGGAGTCTCGACGGCGGCGAGCCGCTCGCCCATCTCAAGCTCGGGGCGGAGCTTTTCTGCAAGCTCGTTCTCCCTCACGGTGAAGAACAGCACCAGCGCCGATATCACCATAAGCACCGACGCGGCGATGAACGGTATCTCCACCGTCCAGAGGTTCCTCGCGGCGTCCCCGGCGTTTATATACGACGAGAGCGGCAGGAATATGCCGAGCACCGTCGCGAAGGCGCCGCCGAGATAGCCCATTATGTTTATTATCCCGTTCGCCTTGGCGCGGAGCGGCTTCGGCGTGATGTCGGGCATCAGCGCGACAGCCGGGTTGCGGTACATCATCATGAAGATGAGCACCACGGCCATCATGACGACCATCCCGGCGATATTGCTGTAATGGAAGAACAGCGGTATGAACGGGAAGGCGACGGCGGCGACGAAGGTACCGGTCAGGATATACGGCATGCGCTTGCCTATCGGCGATCTCGTCCTGTCGGAGAGCGAGCCGAATATCGGCAGCAGTATCAGCGCCGCGAGGTTGTCGCAGGCCATGATTATGCCGACGAGCCACTGCACGTTGAGCAGCTTCTCAGGGTCGCCGGTCTTGAGCTCGGCCGATGATATGCCGTACATGCGGCGGGCGAAGATATCGGTGAGAAACGTCGGGCACCACGAGTCGTACACCTGCCACAGCAGCAGTATGCCGAAAAACGCGAAGCCTATCAGCGCAGTCCGCTTTACGTTCAGTTTCAGTTTTATATCCGGCATCCCTGTCCTCCGTTCCGTCAGGTCAAAGATAGATTTTCTTATACCATAATATTATACCATGCCGGCGCTGAAAAGACAACATCTTTTCTGAAATAATTGGCCTTTCGCCCGCCGTGCCGCCGAAAAGAGGCGGCGATACGGGTATTTTACAATAAAACTGTTGAAAGACGCGCCGCGATGGGGTATAATATACATCGAAAACAATCTTCCGAGCATAAGGAGACCAGAGCACCATGAAAACGACCGATCTTACCGTTTTAGTCGTCGGCGGCGGCGGCCGCGAGCACGCCATCGTCAAAAAGCTGTCAGAATCGCCGCGCGTGTCGAAGCTGTACTGCGCCCCCGGCAACGCCGGGATCGCCTCTCTCGCCGAATGTCTGCCGATAAAGGCGACGGACATAGACGGCATGGTGAAGGCGGCGAAGGATATCTCAGCCGATCTCGTTTTCGTCGCTCCCGACGATCCGCTGACGCTCGGCATGGTCGACAGGCTAACAGCCGAAGGCATCCGAGCCTTCGGTCCGGTCGCGAAGGCGGCGATGCTCGAGGGCTCGAAGGTCTTCTCGAAGGGCCTGATGAAGAAATACGGCATACCGACGGCGGAATACGAGACCTTCTCCGATCCGGCGGCGGCGCTTGAATACATCGAGGAAAAGGGCAGATATCCCGTCGTCATCAAAGCCGACGGCCTCGCTCTCGGCAAGGGCGCTCTCATCGCAGCCGACCACGCCGAGGCGAAGGACGCGCTGATGAAGATAATGACCGAGAAGGCCTTCGGCGCGGCGGGGAACATGGTCGTCGTCGAGGAATTCCTCACCGGCCCAGAATGCACGGTGCTCGCCTTCACCGACGGTGAGACGGTCTCGCCGATGGTGTCGAGCCAGGATCACAAGCGCGCGCTCGACAACGACGAGGGCCTGAACACCGGCGGCATGGGCGCCTTCTCCCCCTCCCGCCACTACACGCCGGAGATCGCCGAAATCTGCGAGAGGACGATATTCCTCCCGACGATAAACGCGCTTCGCAGCGAGGGGATAATATTCAAGGGCGTCATCTACTTCCAGATGATGCTGACAAAAGACGGGCCGAAGGTGATCGAGTACAACGCCCGCTTCGGCGATCCCGAGACGCAGGTCGTCCTTCCCCGCCTTGACACCGACTTCGTCGACATAATCGACGCCTGCATCGACGGCGGGCTCAAAGATTTCGAGATAAAATGGAAGCCCGAGGCCGCCTGCTGCGTCGTCATGGCGAGCGGCGGATATCCTGTGGCGTACGAGAAGGGCTATCCGATCTCCGGCCTCGACGAGGCCGGAAGGATGGACGGCGTCTACGTATATCACGCCGGAACGGCCGAAAAGGACGGCCGCATCGTGACGAGCGGCGGCCGTGTGCTCGGCGTGACCGCCCTCGGCGCAACGCTGGAGGACGCGACGGCGAGATCATACGAAGCCGTCGCGAAGATCAGCTGGAAAGATGAGCATCACAGAACGGACATAGGGAAAAAATGAGCAATCAGCATGAATAAGTCGGCGAAGCCGACTTATTCAAAGCAACTGAAGGAAGAGATTTCGGCGCTTCGCGCCGAAATCATATTTAAAAAAATAATTATGTATCAAAAGTCTTGGGTAAAAGGGGGTGCAGGGGGAGAACCCCCTTCTTCAGAAGGGGGTTCTCCCCCTGCGAAAACCTCCCGTACCTCCCGTTCCCCCCATATCCTCGTCATCGGCGCAGGAGCGGCGGGGATGATGGCGGCGGGGAGGGCGGCGGAGCTCGGGGCGGAGGTCACGATCGTCGAGCACATGGACAGGACGGGGCTGAAGCTGGGCATCACCGGCAAGGGGAGATGCAATCTCACGAACAACTGCCCGGACGACGAATTCATGCGCAATGTGCCGAGAAACCCGAAATTCCTTTATTCGGCGCTGTCGGCATTCGGCACCGACGACACGATGAAGTTCTTCGAGGATCACGGTCTCCCGCTAAAGACCGAGCGGGGGAAGAGGGTATTCCCCGTCTCCGACCGCGCGCTCGACGTCGTCGCCGTGATGCGGAAATACTCGTCCCCGGCAAGGCTCGTGCGGGGAGAGGCGAAGGAGCTTGTCATAACCGATGGCCGATGCGCCGGGATAAGGCTCGGCAGCGGAGAGGAGATACTGTCCGACGCAGTCATAGTCTGCACCGGCGGGCTTTCGTACCCGCAGACGGGCTCGACGGGAACGGGATATTCGCTCGCCGAGCAGGCGGGGCTCAAGGTGACGGAGCGCTCCGGCTCGCTTGTGCCGCTCACCGTAAGCGAGGGCTGGTGCGCCGAGTGCATGGGGCTGTCGCTGAAAAACGTGGGGCTTAAGATCACGGACGCCGGGAAAAGCAAGCCGGTCTACTCCGATTTCGGCGAGATGATGTTCGCGCATTTCGGCCTCACCGGGCCGATGATACTGTCGGCCTCGGCGTATCTTGATTTCGGCGGGAAGCACGATTACACGGCGGTCATAGATCTCAAGCCGGCGCTCGACGAAAAGACGCTCGACGCCCGCGTCCTCCGCGACTGGGGCGAGGAGCCGAACAGGGAGTTTCAGAATTCCCTCGGCAAGCTGCTGCCGTCCGGGCTGATCCCGGTGATCGTGCGCTATTCGGGCATCCCCGCCGAGACGAGGATCAACTCGGTGACACGCGAGCAGCGGGCCGATCTTGTGCGTCTGCTCAAAGCCCTTCCCCTTCACATCACCGGGCGGCGTCCGGTGGCCGAGGCGGTCGTCACCCGCGGCGGCGTGGACGTGAAGGAGCTGGATCCCCGCACGATGGAGGCGAAAAAGCTCCCCGGCCTCTATTTCGCCGGCGAAGTGATCGACGTGGACGCCTATACCGGCGGCTTCAACCTCCAGATCGCCTGGATGACCGCCCGCCTCGCCGCCGAGTCGGCATGCGGGGGAGAGTGACGTTTTTTTACGGTTTTTATGTGGGGGAAGGGAAAACCGCTTTTGAAAAAGCGGTTTTCCCTTCCCCCACACCCCTATCCTTTTCCGTAAAACTTTGATACAGGAAAATTATTTTATAAATCAACATCATGTCACACCGTTTATTCGCTCTCGCGCTTCTGGCGGCGGCTGTTCCGGCGTCGATATGCGCCGTTCTGGCTCCCGGCAGAGCCGACAAAAAGCAGAAAGCGCCCTTCATGGGCAAGGCGTTCGCCCATCGGGGGCTGTATATAAAAAAAGACCAGTCGATCCCCGAGAACTCTCTCCCCGCCTTCGAAAGAGCCTGCGTGAGAGGCTGCGGCATCGAGCTCGACGTCCAGCTGTCGGCCGACGGTAAGGTCGTCGTCTTCCACGACGACGATCTTAAGCGCGCCTGCGGTCTCGACCGCCCGGTTTCCGATCTCACATACTCCGAGCTCCGCTCGCTCAGGCTGTTTTCGACAGACGAGCGGATACCGCTGTTTTCCGAGACGCTCGAGCTCATCTCAGGCCGCGTCCCGCTCATCGTCGAGCTCAAGACCGGATCGCGAAACAATGAGCTCTGCGAAAAGACGCTCGACCTTCTCCGCCGCTACGACGGCGATTTCTGTGTCGAGAGCTTCGATCCCCGCATCGTGACGTGGTTCCGGATAAACGCCGCCGACGTCCTGCGCGGCCAGCTGTCGCAGCCGGCGCTTTACTACCTTGACGAGGGGCAGAGCGAGATGACGGCTTCGCTGCTCGAATCGCTTTCGCTCAACATCATAGCCCGGCCGCAGTTCATCGCCTACCGCATAGGCTACAAGCCGCCGTCCGTCCGCATATGCGAGGCGCTCGGCGCGATGCGTGTATCGTGGGTGAGCGACGGGAGCTGGGACGACGGCGGCGGAAGAAAGGCTGACGCGATAATCTTCGAGGAAAAGGATTCCCCGGAGGAAAAAGAATAAAGCCGCCCTAAAAAGGGCGGCTCGGGTATGATCCGTCATCCGGTGATCAGCGTGACGACGCCGAAAACGGCCGACGCCGCTCCGGCGATGACAAGGAAATAAAACGCCTTTTTCCCGTCTCCGGGATCGGAGAAGAAGCCCTCTACGTGTGCGTCCTCCGGATTTTCGGGGTTATACAGCACGTTCACCGGCTCGCCCTTGTCGTGCTGGATATACGCCCGGACGCTGTTTATGCTGTATTCCCTGCCGCCGACGCTGTACGAGAAATCGCACTCATAGCCGGTCGGGCTGTTTTTTCGGGCGTACGTCCTGACGTTCGTTATCACGCCCTTCACCCCGGCGGTGCGGCGCGCGATTTTGCGCTTTATCCCCGGTATATGCGCGAAGCGGTACAGGACTCCGGCCGCGATGAGCGCCGCTCCGATGACCGTGAAAAGCGGTCCCGTCATAGTCCGGCTCCTTTCTCAGATCTCGTGCTCGGTCCTCGCGATGACCTCGGCCTGCATCGTCGGGCTGAGGGTGACGAAGTAATCGCTGTACCCGCCTATGCGGACGACGAGGTCGCGGTAGCTTTCGGGGTTCTCGCGGGCCTTTTTCAGCGTCTCGGCGTCGGTGACGTTTATCTGCAGCTCAAAGCCGCCGCGCATGAGATAGCTTTCGGCGAGCGAGCGCATGATGTCTACCGAGCCGTCCTTCATATAGCTCTTCGAGAACTTCATGTTCACGGCTATGCCGCCGATGAACGGCGTATGGTCCCACTTCGTGCTCGACAGTATCGAAGCCGTCGGGCCGCGGCGCTCGCGTCCCTGAGCCGGGCCGGAGCCGTCACCGAGCGGGAAGCCGGCCTTGCGCCCGTCGGGGGTCGCGCCGGTCTGCTGACCGAGCCTGTCGTGCATGATCCAGCAGAACATGCTCGGGATCGTCCTGCCGTTTCTCAGCGGGGTGCTGAATCTCTCGCATACCTGAGCGAGATGTCCGCTTATCCTGCCGGCCCAGCTGTCGGCCTCGTCGCAGTCGGAGCCGTATTTTTCGACCGCGAGCACCTTCTGACGAAGATCCTCGGCTCCCTCCCAGTTTTTGTCGCAGGCGGCCTTGAGCTCGGCGAGAGTAATCTCATGACGTTCGAAGACCAGCTCGTTTATCGCCTCGAAGGCGTCGCAGAGGTTCGACAGGCCGACGAACGACGGGGTTATCCAGTTGTATCTGCCGCCGCCGCGCTGGATGTCGGTGCCGTCCCTGAGGCAGTCGGAGACAAAGCAGGAGAGCAGCGGATCGACGCCGTTCGTCCTCTCGAAGCGGGCGATGCACTGCTTCTTCCATTCGGCCTTTATCATCCCGTCGAGGCGGGCATAATACGCCTCGATCAGCGAGTCGATGTCCGGATATTCCCTGTTCATGACGTCGAGCAGGTACTGCGGGAGGTTGTGATACGGCGACGCCACCCATACGTTCGAGCATCCGGCCGGCGTAATCTCGACGCAGGTCGAGTGGATGTACATGCAGGCCTCGGCGTCGGAAAGGCCGTAGCGGACAAGCCCCCTGTGTATGACATCGTCGTTGAACAGCGCCGGATGCGAGCAGCCCTGCGCGAGGATCCGGCAGGCGAGGTCGATATCCTCCCTCGGCGTAGCTTCGCCCTCACGGCAGACGCAGAGACCGACGGACGGATAGACGAGGCGGTTGTCAGCCACCGCCTGCATCAGCAGCCTTGTGAGATCGTTCGACACGACGGTACCATCGGTGTCCCTGCCGCCGACCATATAGCCGGACGACAACCCGTGCGGCACGCGGCGGTTGATGGATATGGCGAGCAGATCGCATATAAGCCTCGCCTCGCGCGGCGTCAGCCTTCCGGCCTCGATATCGGCCTTGTAGAACCGCCAGAGATAGCGGTCGGGGCGGCCGAGCTGATACTGGGTTATCCCCCGCCCGAGCAGCGGGTTAGGCGTCAGGCAGAAGGTGACGAAATGAGCGCTCTGCACCGCCTGACGGAAGGTCTCCGGCGCGAACTCAGGCACGACGCGGAGATCGGCGGCGATGCGGCGCAGCTCGGCGGCTCTTTCGGCGGACACGTCGGGCGACATCGCCTGCTTTTCGGCGGCGTCGGCGTAGCGGCGGGCGAAGCGGACGACCGCTCTCAGGCATTTTTCGGCGGCGTCGTAGAACTCGATCCTTCTCAGCCCCTCGGGATCGCAGTCGTCCTGCTCCGAGCGGAGCCGTCCGATATCGGCGATGATGCCGGATATGCCCTTGTCCATCAGCAGCTGATAGTCGATAGCCATATGGCTGTCCTGCCCCTCCGGGACGGGAGCGCCGGGCATCGTCCATTCGGCGAAAAGACGGTATTCTGCCTTTTCCTCATCGGTCAGCTTCCTGCTGGATATCCTGCCGACGATGAGCTCGTCGTCGCCGATGACCGTCTCCACGCTGTCGAACATATAGGACAGCGCCTCGGCGTAGCGGGGCTCCGACTCCATCCAGCGCTTCTCGCGGTATCTCTTCCAGAAGTAGTAAAGATATTCCTCGGTGTCGAAGCCGCTGTCGAGCGCGGCCGCTCTGAGGCGCGATATACGGGCTTTGTCGCCGTCGGAAAGAGCCGAGACCTCGATTATGTCCCGTCCTTCAAACATCGTCTCTATCATTGCAAAGGTTCACCTCACCGCGTTTGTCGTCATACTGATCCATCGAACAAATATGATACCACATCATTCGTCCGCTGTCAAGACGTTTCCGGGGTAAAAATGATGAAAATAACAGCAGCTCCCGACTCCTTCAAGGGCACGGTCACATCCTCCGAGGCCGGGCTCGCCGTGATATCGGCGTTCCTCGACGCCGCCGCCGAGAGAGGGGAAGATCCGCCCGAAACCCATACCGTCGTCATGGCCGACGGCGGCGAGGGCACGACGGAGGCGCTCATCGCACACGGCGGAGAGATCGTCTCCCTCGGCGTCTGCGGGCCGGACCCGGGCCAGCGCGTCGGCGGCTTCTTCGGCGTAACGAGCGGCGGCGAGGCCGTGGTCGAGCTCGCCGCGGCCGCCGCCCTGCCGCAGTCAGAGCTCCGCGATCCCGAGAAGACGACGACATACGGCGTCGGTCAGCTGATATCCGCCGCTCTGGACCGCTCGCCGAAAAAGCTGATCCTCGCCCTCGGCGGCAGCGCGACGAACGACGGCGGATGCGGCATGGCGGCGGCTCTCGGGGTGAGATTCCTCGACGAGTCGGGAATCGGATTCGTCCCTGTCGGCGGCACGCTCGGAAGGATCGCGTCGATCGACATGTCGGGGCTCGACGGCAGGATAAAGGACATTCCGGTCGAGGTGATGTGCGACGTGACAAGCCCGCTCTGCGGCGAAAAGGGGGCCGCGGCGGTCTTCGCTCCTCAGAAGGGGGCGTCGCCGGAGGCCGTCAGGCGTCTCGACGCCGGGCTCATGCATCTCGCCCGTGTATGGTCGGCGGCGGCGGGATACGACGCGGACGAGATACTGTCGCTTCCCGGCGGCGGTGCGGCCGGCGGCTGCGGAGCCGGGGCGGTGATCGCCCTCGGCGCTTCACTGCGCCCGGGAGCCGACGTTGTGCTCGACGCCGCCGGATTCGACGGCATGCTGTCCGGATGCGATCTCGTCGTAACCGGCGAGGGGAAGTTCGACGCCTCGTCGCTGTCGGGCAAGGCAGTCGGCGCCGTCGCGAGGCGGTGCGCCTCAAAGGGCGTTCCCTGCGTCGTGCTGGCCGGGCAGACCGAGCCGACATCCGCCGACATCCTGCGAAATGCCGGTATCACAGCCGTCTTCTCCACCCAGCGCGCCGTCATAAGCCGTGATGAGATAAAGGCCCGGGCGAGAGACGACATCTACGAGACGGCGCTCAACGTCGCGAGGCTTTTTGCGGTATGACGATATACATCCTGCCGTTTTCGGCGCAGGACTTCGACCGTCTCGCGCCGCTTCTGACCTTCGTCTCCGCCGGAAGGCGGGAGAGGATCGCGCGGCTCGGCAGCGGCGCGGCGAAGACGGCGTCGCTCCTCTCCTCCCTCCTCGTCCGTATGGCCGTATCAGAGCGCGCCGGCGTCCCGGCGTCAGAGCTGATCTTTTCCGCCCATGATGGCGGCAAGCCGTACTGCGTAGGGGTCCCCTGCGAGTTCAGCCTGTCGCACACAAGCGGCATGATCGTCTGCGCCGTATCGGACGAGCCGGTCGGGATCGACGCCGAGCTCCTGCGCCCGACGCCGATGAGAGTCGCCCGCCGCTTCACCGACGCCGAGCGGGAGTACATTTCGGGCTCTGACGAACGGTTTTTCCGCGTCTGGACGCGGAAGGAGGCCTTTGGCAAGATGAAAGGCGACGGGCTTTCCGGCGCCGCGCTCGGAACAGATGTGCTGTCCCCCGGATTTTCCGCATCAGCGCGCACCTTCCGCTTCGGCGATCATATAATATCGGCATGCGGGAGCGTGAGCAGCGTCGCCGCGGTGGCTGCGGCGGCGGAGGATATTTATAAATACTTTATTCAAGGTGAGATCTGAGCATGGAATATCTTGACATATGCGGTGAGGACGGCATGCCGACCGGCGAAACCGTCAGCCGCGCCGAGGCTCACCGCCTCGGGGTGCTCCACCGCACCGCCCACGTCTGGATAACGCGGGAAAACCGCGGGGTGACAGAGGTGCTTCTGCAGAAGCGGAGCATGGAGAAGGACTCTTTCCCCGGCATGTACGACACGTCGTCTGCCGGACACATCCCGGCTGGCTCCGAGCCCGTCCCGTCGGCTCTCCGCGAGCTTCGCGAGGAGCTGGGCATATCGGCGGAGCCGGATGATCTCGCCTATGCCGGGAGCTTCAGGGCGAAATACGAGAAGGTCTTCCACGGCTCGCTTTTCCGTGACAACGAATATGTTTTCGTCTACGTCCTGCGCCGTCCCGTCGACATAGGGGACATCGTCGTGCAGAGATCCGAGATCGACGAGGTGAGGTGGTTTTCCCTCGGCGAGGTGGAGGACGCCGCCTCCCGAGGCGGCAAAGGGGTCTTCTGCGTGCCGCCGGGGGGCATCAGGGTGGTTAGAGGGTTTCTTGCCGAAGGGGGGAAGTGAGGTTCCGGGATTCCATTCTGGGAATGGGGCTTGGTTACTTTTCGTTTCTCAGACTGACAGTTTGTATATTCGACTTTTCCATTCTTGGAATGGGACTTTTAACTGACCAATTCTCAGACTGATATTCTGAATATCCAACTCATCATTCATTGAAATGGGACTCTCCCCCGGCTGCCGTGAATAGGCGCTTCGCGCCTATTCGGTGCGCCCTCGCCGGGCAGGCGCCCTACGCGGGCGGCGCCCCGTAGCTTCCTCGAATAAGTCGCTGCGCGACTTATTCACGGGGAAGACGGGTGAGAAGGCGACCAAAGGAAAACCTGCTCGGTTTTCCTTTGGAATCTTTTCCACGAGGGGAATCACTGTTTCGTTCACGTGTTTGGACAATGAAAAAAGAACGTCGGACGTCCTTTTTTTCGATTCAAAGCGTAAATTGGTGAAATTTATTGATTTCAGTTCAATCACTCATGTATTATTTATACCGAGTTTGCCGCCGCGGTCGACGGGTGTCGGTTATATGAGCGGCATGTGAGTGATTTCATTGTGAAAACAATCGGCGCATCGCGTTGCTCGCTGGAGCGGTTTCGCTCCAGCATTTCGCTGGTTCGTTCCGCTCATTCATCCCGCG
The DNA here is from genome assembly GCA_946407735.1 of uncultured Clostridia bacterium. Lineage (GTDB taxonomy): Bacteria > Bacillota > Clostridia > Oscillospirales > CAG-272 > JAAZGC01. The sequence continues at coordinate 8,053 of CAMJPL010000025.1, read as the reverse complement.
TACCCTTCGTTCCGCGAAGCGAAACATTAATCGAAGATTCGCGCAGCGAATCTTCCTCTTAGAGCCTTCCCCCTCCGGGGGAAGGTGTCAGTCGGCTTTGCCGACTGACAGATGAGGGCCCGTTCCGCGAAGCGGAACACTGATTGAAAGTTGCGGAGCAACTTTCCTATTAAGTTCTTCCCCCTTCGGGGGGAGATGTCAGACGCGAAGCGTCTGACAGTGGAGGGTTCCCCAAGTGCCCTGTTTTTTCTTCAATTTCCTTTATCTGTACCTCTCCCCATCCCCGAACCACTCCGGGTGGGCTGCCAGGCTGTCCTCTTCGGTTATCTCCCTCATCGGGCGGCAGGGGACGCCTACGGCTATCGTATTTGCCGGGATGTCGCGCGTCACCACCGATCCGGCGCCGATGACGCAGCCCTCGCCGACGGTGACGCCGGGGCAGACGATGACTCCGGCTCCTATCCAGCAGTTCGAGCCTATTTTTATCGCTCCCGTGCGCTCGATGTTCGTCACGTTCCCGGTCGATATGCGGAAGAACGAGTTGCGGTCCTGCCATCTGAGCGGGTGCACCGCCGTCGCGAGCGTCACGTTCGGGCCGATGAACACCGATTCGCCGATGTCGATCCTCCCCTCGTCCATGACGGTGAAGTTGAAGTTGGCGAAGCTGTTCTTCCCGATATGCGTGTTCACGCCGAAATCGAAGTATATCGGCCCCTGCAGATAGACGCCCTCTCCCCTGTCGGGAAGGAGCCTGTCGATGATAGCTTCGCGCTCCTTTGTGTCGGTGTCGAAGGTGTCGTTGTACAGCTTCGAGAGGCGGTGCGCCTCGGTCCGCTCGTCCGCCATCCCCTCGGAGAAGGGATCGTAGATATATCCGGCGAGCATCTTCTCATGTTCGGTCACTTTTCAATAACCCCCTTTTTATATCGAATGCCGTCGGTCATTTTCCGGCGGCATCATTTTCTATCAAAGTCTTATTCAAATCTCACAGAACGACGGCTTTTATCCCGTTTCTGACGAAAGGCGACAGATCGGTGTTCGGCTTCCTCTTTTCGTCCCACGCCGGGTCGAAACTCATCAGCGCCATCTTATATTTCGCTCCAGCGGCGGTGTTGTACGGCAGAAGCTCGGCCCTCAAAAGCGACGGGGCGCCGAGCGAGGCGAGAAGCGCGGCAAAAGCTTCAAGCTCATTTTGCGAATCGTTGACGCCGGGGACGAGGGTATGCCGGGCGGCGAACGGGATCCGGCTTTCGGCGAGAAAACGCAGGTTATTGAGTATCATCCCGCTGTCACAGCCGGTGAGCGCCTTATGACGTTCGGGATCGGTGTGTTTTATGTCGAAATAGACAAGATCGGCGCATCCGAGCAGCCGCCTGAACGCGCTTTCAGAGCAGCAGCCGCTCGTCTCGGCGGCGATTGAGAAAAATCCGCCGCTTACGGCCATGTATCTCCGCAGGCGGCGGCAGACGTCCTCAAGCCAGTCGATGTGCATCGTCGGCTCGCCTCCCGAAAATGTCACGCCTCCATAAAAGCGCCTTCCCCCGCCGAAATCGGGCGCCGACGCGGGGTAATCCATCCCGCAGCCGTCGTCTGGGCCGAACATGTCCGAGATGCGGGCTATCTTTCCGGCGATATCGGCGGACGAGGCGTAATATCCCGATATGCGGCGGCATCCCGCCGGGCAGAGAGAGACGCATCTCCCGCAGCCGGAGCACCGCCCGTCGGCGTTATACGAACATCCCTCGACATGATCGCACCTGCCGCAGTGGATGCACGACGAGCGGTCGACCATGACCTGCGGGCGCGGCGACAGCCCTTCCGGGTTGTGGCACCAGAGGCACCGCATCGGGCAGCCCTTGAGGAAGACGGTCAGACGCATCCCCGGGCCGTCGTAGACCGACAGCTCCTTTATGTCGAATACCGGCGCTGTCAGCTCTTTATCCATCGGTCTTCACAGCCCGAGTATTATTTCCCGGAAGCGCTCGCCGCGCTCCATGAAGTTTTTGAAGGCGTCGAAGCTGGCGCAGGCGGGGCTGAGGATCACGATATCGCCCGGCTCGGCGGCCAAAGCGGCCTTTCTCACCGCTTTGTCGAACTGCGGCTCGTCGTATATCCTGAACGGCGAGGCTTTGAAGGCGTCGCTCTTCGTCACGACGCTTTTTATCGTCTGTCCGGTCGCGCCGGTGAAGACGACGGCCTTCGCGCAGGCGCAGAGCGGCCCGCACAGCGGCTCGAACGGTATATGCTTGTCGTAGCCGCCGATGATGACGACCATGTTCTTTTTCGGCTCCGGCTCGGCTCCGTCCGGCAGGTCGGGATCGTAGCAGAACGACTCGAGGGCGGCGATAGTCCTCGTCGGGCTGGAGTCAATGCTGCTGTTGTAGAAGCGGACGCCGTCCTTCTCGCGGACGAGCTCTATACGGTGCTCCACACCGCCGAACTCGCGGGCGAACGAGCGTATCGTCTCGTCGTCGACGACGCCTCCGAGAGCGGCGACGACGGCCTCGTAGTTCTCGACGTTGTGATGCCCCGGGACCTTTATGTCGCCGACGCGGAGCACCGGCGTGTAGCCGCGGCAGATATAGCGGCTGCCGTCGATCATCCGCTCGCGCACCGATCCGGCGCTCTCGGCGTCGCCGCCGAACATGATGACCTCGACGCCCTCCTTCGCCTGACCGCGCATGGCGGCGGTGACGGGATTGGCGGCGTTGAGCACCAGCCTGTCTCCGGCTCTCTGGTGGCGGAAGATGTTCGACTTGGCGAAGATGTACTCGTCCATGTCGAGGTGGTAGTCGAGATGGTTCGGGGTGATGTTGGTTATGACGGCGATATGCGGGCTGCGCTTCATCGTGTGGAGCTGGAATGACGACAGCTCGACGACGGCCCAGTCGCCCTCCTCCATCTCCTCGACGCGCGGCAGGAGCGGCGCGCCGATGTTGCCGCCGAGCCATACCTTGCCGTACTGGCGCTTTATCAGCTCGGATATGACGGTGGTGGTGGTGGTCTTGCCGTCAGAGCCGGTGACGCCGATTATCCTGCACGGGCAGAGATCGAAGAACAGCTCCATCTCCGAGGTGAGGAGCGCTCCCCGCTGAACGGCGGCGCGCAGCTGCGGCTTGTCGTAGCGCACGCCGGGAGTGCGGAACACCGCCTCGTCGGTGATGCCGTCGAGATACGAGTCGCCGCATACGATGCGGACGCCGTCCCGCTCGAGCTCGGAGGCGAGCGGCTCGAGCTTCTCGCGCGGCTTCATGTCCCGCGCCGTGACCTTTATATTTCTGTCGAGCAGCCAGCGTATCAGCGGGCGGTTGGACACCCCGACGCCGACCACCGACGCTGTTTTGAATCCCAAATCTGTGTATTTCATGGATATATTCTGTGGAATTATTTAAATTCGACCGGAAAATGCCGTTTCTTATATTCAGAATTATTATACTCTCGATTTTATGTGATTTTGTAACGGAAAATGAGATTTTACAAATATTTTTCAGGGAGGTAAAAATCCGGGAAAAGCAATAGTTGAGAGGTATATAATACATACTCTGCAAAAGCACCGCCGGACATGCTCTTTTCGGACTGTCCGGCGGATCGATTATATTATTTTATTCAGATCATCAATTACGGATTTATAGTCACGATTTCGGAAAAATAATCCTGAGCGCTCCAGTCATCGTAGTTGCTCGCTTCAAATGTGAATTCTATTTCTTCCACATTTGTTATTCCGCTTTCCTCCAAAGAAGAATCAGACCAGGAAATTGACGAGAATTTGCTTCTTTTTGCCGTAACCGAGCTTGCGAAGAACGGGTCGGACATAAATCCGTTTACAGAAGCATTCTCTACGCTGAACATAACCGTGTTATCCGTCTTATTTACAAGATACAGATTCAACGTATATCCCCATATGTCGTCCTCTTTTATCCCTGTGATTATCGCAGTCACATATTCATTGTCGACAATAACTCTGTCGTTTGGCTGAGATTCTCTCACAAACTGAACAGCCTTATCTTCACCGTAAGGATATACATGCACTGTGGCTTCAGCGTAATCTTCTATAGACCAGTCGTCATTGTCATGTACTCTGAGCACCAATTCTATATCGGTCACGGGAAGCAAACCATACTCCTTTATGCTTGAGCGGGAAAAATTAATCTCATTATTTGATTTTTTTCCTGCTGCTACATCAGTAGCAAACAGAGGATCAAGATTCACTCCGTTTATTGACGCATTGGTGACTGAGAACATCAGATTTCTGTCTGAAGATTTGTTTTCAAGAAGGACCTTAAGAGTATAACCCCATGTGGCATCAGGATCGATACCTGTGACGACAAATGAGCATATGTCGTTGTCTATTGCCGTAAGCTGGCTGAATGTAATTTCTTCGTTTTTAACAGCAGAGCTGTCGTTTTCCGAAGTCCCTCCTTTATTTGAGGAACTTATCCCCGCCGGATCGGAAATATCTTCAGCGTCTTTCCCTCCTTTCGGAATAATGATGAATATCACAACAATCCCGATGATCGCCCAGAACCACCATTTCGAGTAAAACGGCTTCTTGTTTTTCGCTCCGCAGCTCGGGCAGACCTTTGCCGATTTGGAATAGATCTTACCGCACTTCCCGCATACTACCGTTTTGCCGCGTATCGGCTGAGACGGTACGCCATTCGCCATGACATTCGGCACGGGAGCGGCCGGAGCAGAAGCGCCTGACGCGGAAGTCATCGGCGCAGAAACACTCGGCGCAGAAGCAGCCGGCGCGCCCACCTGCGGCGCAGGGGCAAACTGTCCCTGTACCGGACTCACAGCCGCCGGCTTGACATCCGGGAATACGTACAGTCCGGTCTGAGGATTGTACAAGCTCTGAATGCTCTGCGCGTTCGCCGTTTTTCCGACGACACAGAAGCCGCCGCTCTGATGCTGTTTTACAGCCGTCGTGATACCGTACCCGGCGAGTCCCGCGGCGAAAGCGCCCGCCTTATCCGCATCCGGGAAAAGCTGAGAAATAAGGGCCAGCGTCACGCCGTCTTCCGAAACGCGCCCTCTCATATTGACAGACATAATAATCCTCCTGCACATTATGGCTGTCTGTATTATACCCCCCCACGTTAATTCTGAGTTAATGGATATTTAACTTTATGAAAATATTCCGCTATAAAAATGATCTCACGGCTATTGACATATCAGAACGAAGGGTGTATAATATAATCAAAGAAACAAAGAATCAAAGAAAAATGAGGGAATAAACATGGACAACACGATGAACGCTTCTCTCCGTCCGAAGAAGATAAGAGTCTCACGCAAAAGGCAGATCACCATACCGATAAAATATTTCACGCGCTTCGGCATCACCGACGAGGTGGAATGTGTCCCGACCGAGAACGGGATCCTGCTCCGCCCGGTCATAAGAGACGAGGAAAAGGGAGAATTCGACGATTATATTCTGGCCGATCTCATAAAAGAGGGCTATTCCGGCGATTCGCTCCTGGAAGAGTTCAAGGTGAGAAAGGCGAAGATCCGTCCCGCGGTCGAGAAGATGATAGAGCACGGGAAGCTGATAGCCGAGGGAAAGGCAAAGTACGGAACTTTCAAAGACGCATTCGGCGAGGATCTTTGAAATATGGCTGAAATAAGAATGGATCCTCCTGTGATCAGATACTTCAAAAAACTGAAAGATCAGAAATTGAAATCGCTTTTCATGGAGGCTATCAGAAAAAAATCCGAAGATTACACAATAGGAGATATTAAAACCGGCGAGCTGAAAGGGATTTACTGCTACGATCTCCGTTACAGCAAAACCGATTACAGGATCGCGTATCAGGTTCAGATCGTTGACGGTGAGATAATCATTATCCTGAAAGCCGGACCTCACGAAAACTTTTACCGCGACCTGAAAAAATATCTCGGCTGACAAAAAACCATCCCCTTTCGGGGATGGCTTTTTCCGACCGTCCATGTAAGCCGGGTTCTGTGGATCCGGCTGAATGCCGGAAACGAGGACCATCTATCTTGGCGGACATGTTGCCATGCCGCTCCGTGCCACCCGCGGCTATGGCCGGGCAAAGCCAAAAGCAGCCGCATGCGGTGTTGCTTCGGATAGGGTTTACACCGTTCTCCGGTTGCCCGGAGAGCGAGTGAGCTCTTACCTCACTGTTTCACTCTTGCTCTCCCCCGCGCCGAAGCGCCGGGGAGGGCGACCTGTCTCTGTTGCACTTTCCCTGGGGTCGCCCCCGGCGGACGTTATCCGTTATCCCTGCCCTGTGAAGCCCGGACTTTCCTCACGGCAATACCTTTCGGCTCAATGCCGCGCGGCCCTCCCGGACGGTCGGTGCATCTATTATACCATATCAGGTGTGAATTTTTCAAGAGCGGCAGACGCTCAGCCGTCCTCGCCGAGAGCCTTTACGAGCTCGGCGGCCAGCTTTGACGCCGACTCGATGTCGCCGCGCGAGACTATCTCGGCGGGGAGCCCGTAATTTCTGACCGGTATGATTATCCCCCCGGCTCTCGCGCCGAAGCCGGCGGTCTGCATCGCGAGGACGTCGCTCGGGCTGCCGGAGCCGATATAGAGCTGATGTTTCAGCCCGGCTCTGCCGGCGATATCCTGCATCCTGCGGGCGAGATCGGGGTCGCACACCGAGCGCCCGTCCTTGAGCTTCACGCACGGGCCGAGACCTGACACCGCCGAGCCGCCGCCGGTACGCCTGTCGTCGCGGAGCTCGGGAGCGCAGCCGATCTCGAAGGCATAGTCGACCTCACCGTCGTCCTCGAGCAGATCGTACAGCGCCGCCGAAGCGCCGCGGCTGCCGCCGTTCATCCTCTGGGCGGCGAATACGAACCAGACGTCGCAGTCGGGATCGCTGAGCTTTTTCGCCGTCTCGATGAGCGCGGCGCATCCCGCCGCCGAGGAAAGCGGCCAGCCGGACATATATCCGCCGACGAGCTCGGTGACGAAAGGCTCATAGACCGCCCATTCGCCGAGACGGACGATATCCCTCGCCGACGAGGCGTCGAGAGCGCCGATATCGGCCGCTACGCCGTCGACGACGCTGTCAGGGACGATGACGCCCTTCGCGCCGCCGCTGAACACGACGCGGGTATAAAGCGACGCCGCGCGGTCGACATGCCCGAGGGGCGACAGGCAGACGAGCCCGTTTTCCCTGAAGTCGTTCGCAAGATATCCGGGCGACGACATAGGCGCCTCGAAGACGACGCGGGGCCCCTTCCCGCTCTTCGATCTTTCCCTCGCTATGACCGAGCCGAGCCTGTCGACGCGCGTCTCGTCGGTGTAAGGCGCGATAAGGCGTCGGATAAGATCGGCCTGCATCCTTTCGCGTCCGGCAACGGCCGCAAGGTCGGCGAGCTGATGGAGAATATCAATGTCCATAGATATATTTGACCTCTGAAATAGGTGGGTGTGATTGTGGGAAAGTGATGATTGATTATTTTATGATAGTCGATTGGGGAGCCCTCCACTGTCAGTCAGCTACGCTGACTGACATCTCCCCCCGAAGGGGGAAGAACTTAATATGAAGGCTTGCTCCGCAAGCCTCAATTAATGTTCCGCTGCGCGGAACGACCCTCATCAGTCGGTCAGCAGAGCTGACCGACAGCTTCCCCCTCAGGGGGAAGCCTCTAATAGGAAGATTCGCTGCGCGAATCTTCGATTGATGTTCCGCTTCGCGGAACGAAGGAGACGCGGAACGAATGAGCGGAACGATGGAGTGGAACGAATTTTGTGAAACTAGCTTCGCGAAAAAAAGAGGGGAAACCGCTCCAGCGAGCAACGCGATGCGCCGGATGTATTCTCAATGAGAATACTCGTATGTCGATTGTTTTTACAATGAGAGCACTCACATGCCGCTCATATGACCGATTCCCGTCGACCGCGGCGGCTTACTCGGGCGATATGATACATGTGTGATGGAAGGGAATGAAAAGCATCACACCAACTTACGGTTTTAAGCGATAAAAGGGATGATCGGAGCCCTTTGTTCAGTACAATAAATACAGGCTCGATAAAGTGATTCCCCTTCAGGGAAAAGAGTCCAGAGGAAAACCG
>CAMJPL010000024.1 GCA_946407735.1 uncultured Clostridia bacterium | reverse complement strand
CACAATCGTGATCCTGAAGGTCATCGAGTGCTGGAACAGCTACGTCTGGCCCCGCCTGGTCACCGACGACCCGGCCTTCTTCCTGGTGTCCAACGGCATTCAGGAGATTCGCGAGAACGGCTTCGGCCGCGAGAACATCCCGGCGATGATGGCCGCCGTCGTCGTGATCTCGGTGCCGCTGATCGTGCTGTTCCTGATCTTCCATAAAAAGATCATGGCCGGAGTCTCGAGAGGAGGCACAAAGGGATGAGAAAAACGAAAGCAGCCGCAATCGCCGTCGCCGCCGTCTGCCTTGTCTCCTCTCTTGCGTCTTGCCATGGCTCGCGCGGGATGAACGAGTTCGTCATACCCGAGACATTTGACGAATCAAGGCAGTACGAGATAACCTTCTGGGCGAAAAACGACACGAACAAGACCCAGACGGCGATATACGACAAGGCGATAAGCGACTTCGAGGCGCTTTATCCCAACATCAGCGTCAACATGCGCCTTTACACCGATTACGGACGCATATACAACGACGTCATAACGAACATCTCCACCGGCACAACGCCCAACGTCTGTATTACATATCCCGATCATATAGCGACATATCTTACCGGCACGAACGTGGTCATACCTCTTGACGGGCTGTTCGTCGACGAGAAATACGGTCTCGGCGGCAGTGAGCTTCGCTTCGACGGGCCGTCGATCGACGAGATAATACCGCAGTTTCTCGGCGAATGCGCCATCGGCGGCAGTCACTACGCCATTCCGTACATGCGTTCGACCGAGGCGCTTTACATCAACAAGACGTATGTCGAAAAGCTCGGATATACGATACCTGACATCGTGACATGGGATTTCATCTGGGAGGTATCTGACAAGGCGGCCGAAAAGGACGAGGACGGAACATATTACGTCAACGGCCAGAAGGTCATGATCCCGTTCATCTACAAGTCGACCGACAACATGATGATCCAGATGCTGAAGCAGAAGGACGCCGGATATTCGAACAAGGACGGCGAGATCCTGATATTCAACGACACGACAAAGGAGCTGCTTTCCGAGATATCGAAGCATGTGGAAAACGGCGCCTTCTCGACCTTCAAGATATCGAGCTATCCCGGAAACTTTCTCAACGCCGGACAGTGCCTCTTCGCCATCGACTCGACCGCCGGCGCGACATGGATGGGCTCTCACGCCCCGCTGTCCGATATACATGAGAGCAAATTCGTCGAGTTCGAGACCGAGGTGCGTATGATCCCGCAGTTCGATCCGTCATCGCCGAAGATGATCTCGCAGGGGCCGTCGGTCTGCATATTCAACAAGCGCGATCCCGGCGAAGTGCTGGCTTCATGGCTGTTCGCCCAGTACCTTCTGACAAACGAGGTGCAGACGGCCTACTCCGAGACCGAGGGGTATGTCCCGGTCACGAGCAAGGCGCAGGAGTCGCCGGAATACAAGGATTATCTCTCAAGGATGGGAGAGGACGATCAGCTTCATTACGACGTCAAGATCAGAGCGGCAAAGCTGCTTCTCGAAAACGTCGGCAGCACCTTCGTGACTCCCGTCTACAACGGCTCGGCCTCCCTGCGCGACGCCGCCGGGCAGATGATCGAGAACACGGTCAAGTCGGTAAGGAGAAAGGAGACAGTCGACGACGCTTATTTCGATAAGCTGTTCAGCGACGTGAATTCCCTTTACCGGCTCGATCAGAGGAACACCGGCTCAGCCGGGCGCGCCGAGCTCGGTCCGCTGCCGGCCGCATCAAAGGCTCTGCTGATTTCGCTCGTGACTGTATGGATCGTCATCGGAGCCTATTATATCATTGATGAGAGAAAAAAGAAAAAAATGTTAAATCAGCGGAATTGATATTGACTTATCCGAAAAACAGAGTATAATATTAGTTAAGACCGTAATCGGTTATGCAAAAGGAGATCAGAAAATGAAAAAGCTTACCGCTCTTATACTCGTTCTCTGCATGGCCTTCGCTGTGGCCGCCTGCGGAGAAGCGAAAAGCGACGCCGATACTCCCGACGTAAAGGGAGAGGGCGTCATGACCTACGCCGAATATGTCGCCGCCGCCCTTGACACCGAAGTAACTATCGAAACCTACGTTCAGGCCAAGCAGGGCTGGTGGACCGACGATCAGGGCGTTTCCAAAGCCACCTTCTATACTCAGGACAAGGAAGGCGCCTACTTCCTGTACAACATGCCCTGCTCCGAGGAGGAGTACAGCAAGCTCAACGCCGGCACCAAGATCAAGGTAAAGGGCTTCAAGTCCGAATGGGCCGGTGAAGTCGAGATCATCGACGCCACCTTTGAGATCGAGGAAGGCAGCTACATCGCCTCCGCCTTCGACGTGACGTCCATCCTCGCCGACGAGAACGCTCTCAAGGCTCATCAGAATGAGTTCGTGTCCTTCAAGGGCATGACCGTCGAGCCGGCCAATGACGAAGGCGCCGCCTACCTTTACAGCTATGACGGCTCCGGAGCCGACGGCGACGACCTTTACTTCAAGGTCTCTGTCGGCGGCAACACCTACACCTTCACCGTCGAGTCCTATCTCTGCGGCGCCGGCACTCCCGTCTATGAAGCCGTCAAGGGCCTCAGCGTCGGACAGACCGTCGACATGGAGGGCTTCCTCTACTGGTACGAGGGCGTAAACCCGCACATCACCTCCGTCGTCGTCAAATAAGTCATAAACTGAAAAATCCGGAAGCAAGGGGACTTGAAAAAGTTCCCTTCTTTCTGTCGGAGGTGACGAAATGCTCACAGAGAAACATATATCCACGATAGACGAGCTTCTCCCGCTCATATCGGATCAGCTGTACAACCCGGAGCTCGACCGGTACAGGGGGCATTATCTCTACCGCGGGATCCCCGACAGCTCATACCGTCTGGTGACGAGCCTCACTCTCAACTGCAAGGGACACAAAACCGCGCTCGAGCAGCCGCTGCTGAGAAACTTCACGAAATACGCCGCCATAGACGATCCGACGATAGAACGCTCGGTGTGGCGTCAGATGATCCTCGGTCAGCATCACGGGCTGCCGACACGGCTGCTCGACTGGTCGCATTCTTCTCTTATCGGCCTGCATTTCGCCGTGACCGAAAACAATCTCGACGATATGGAAAAGCGTGACTGCGTTGTCTGGCGCATCGATATGACCGAGCTGCACTCCATGCTCCCGAAAAAATACCTCGACACTCTGGCGAGATACAAGACCACGATATGCACCGTCGAGATGCTCGAGTCGATAACCGCCGATCTGAGCGAATACGACCGCGACATGGGCGACAGCGCCATGATAGTCGTCGAGCCGCCGTCGGTCGATCCGAGAATAGTGAATCAGTATTCCTTCTTCACCGTCATCCCTTCCTCGATGACGGACATCGAGCTGTTCCTCGACCGGAACACGTCAAACACCGTGAAATACGTGATCGACCGCAGCATCAGATGGCAGATCCGCGACATGCTCGATCAGCTCAACATAAGCGAACGCCTCGTATATCCCGGTCTCGACGGTCTGTCTAAATGGCTGGCGAGACACTATTTCGTGAAATGATCCTGCGATCCATGTGATCCATGCCTTATCCGGCATGGATCTTTTTATTTTACCTGATATTTTTAAACATTATGTTAACTATGATCGCTGTATATTGACAAAATCAATACTTCGTGATATGATGTATAGCGTAACAGGAGGTATGCGATGGACACACAGATGAAGAGAGGCCTGCTCGATGTCCTTGTGCTGGCGTCGATAAAATACGCCGACTCATACGGATATCAGATAATCAAGGATCTCCATCCGTACGCCGAGCTTTCGGAATCGACGCTGTACACTATCCTGAAACGGCTCGAAGGCGCCGATTATCTCACGGTGCGCACCGCCGAGCACGGCGGGCGGCTCAGGAAATACTATCATATCACCGGAAAGGGGCTCGGGCGGATAGAGGAGTTCAAGGCGGAATGGCAGGAGATCATATCCATCTACGGCTATGTGACAAGGGAGGACTGCGGAAATGACTAAACAGGCTTTCATTGACGGGCTGCGCCGCGGCCTGTCAGGTATGCCGGGCGGCGATATCGAGGAAAGGATAACCTTCTACGGCGAAATGATCGACGATCGCGTCGAGGAAGGCTTGAGCGAGGACGAGGCGGTCGCGCAGATCGGTGACGTCGACAGCGTCATATCTCAGATAAAGTCCGAGATACCGCTGACGCACATCGTAAAGGAGAGGATAAAACCGAAGCGTGAGCTCAAAGGGTGGGAGATCGCGCTGATAGCGATCGGATCGCCCGTATGGCTTCCCCTGCTTATAGCCCTCTTCGCTGTGCTGCTGTCGGTATTTATCGTCCTCGTCGCTCTCGCGGTTTCCTTCTGGTCTGTCGCGATAAGCCTCATCGCCGGAGGGATCACCGCGGTGCTGTGGTCCGTCTTCTATCTTTTCGTCTACGCCGGAGCAAGCGCGGTGAACGCCGTATGCTACTGCGGAGTCGGGCTCGCGGCAATCGGACTCGGGATACTCGCGGTCTTCGGCTGCAGGCTGTTTGACCGGTGGCTGGCGGCTGTGACAAAGAAGATGATCGGATGGCTGAAGAACGTTTTCACCGGAAGGAGGAACAGGGTATGAAAAAAACCGCCAAAACATGGCTTATAACGGCGATCGTTCTGATCGCGGCCGGAGCCGCCATGTTCCTGTGCTCGATGGCGATGCTCGGCTTTGATTTCACCCGCCTGAGCACGGTAAAATTCGAGACGGTCGTCTTCGAGCCCGAGGGATCGTTCGATTCCGTCTCCATCATCGTCTCGACAGCCGACGTCGAGCTTGTCCATACCGACGAAGGCGTCTGCCGGGTGGTATGCGGACAGCATACGAATCACCGCCACTCGGCCTCCGTAAAAGACGGGATCCTTATAATAGCCATGGACGAATCGCCTGCCCGCTTATGGTATGACAATATCGGGATATCCTTCGGCGATCCGAAGATAACCGTTTATCTGCCGGAAAAGCAGTACGACGCGATCACCGCCGTGACATCGACCGGCGATATCGTCGTCCCTGACCGGTTCAGCTTTGACACCGCGAACGCCGCCGCGACTACCGGCGACATCAGCTGGTCAGCGAATGTCTCGGGAGCACTGAAGCTGTCGGCATCGACGGGTAATATTGAAGCGGGCGATTTCGACGCGGGATCGGTGAATATGGAGACATCGACAGGCAGGATAACGGTAAGCGGCCTTGACTGCTCCGGCGACATCTCGCTCGGCGCAAGCACGGGCAGAGTGACGCTCAGCAGCGTCATCGCCGGCGGAAAGCTGCAGATCGGCACTACCACCGGCAGCGTCAGGGCCGACAGCTGCGACGCCGAAAACGTGTCGATAAAAACATCCACCGGCAGCGTAAACTGCTCATTCCTCTCCCCCAAGACCGTGCAGGCCGACAGCGGAACCGGGAAGATCAATATACCGGAAAACGGCGGCGGAGGAAGATGCGTCGTCAGCACAAGCACCGGGAATATAACTGTCACAACTCCGTGACTGATCGGGCGCCTCATACGAGGCGCCCGAAATTTGTTTTATACATACTCATCTGTCACTTGACTCGGCACGGCATTCATGATATAATACTTCTGCAAAGAAAAATATGACAGGCGGTGACGAGACTATGAGCATGATAACGCGATACGGGGAGCAGTTCCGCGATCCCGACAGAAGATACGGAGTGTTCCAGATCATCCACGGCGGCGCGGCCGATCCGTCAAGGGCGGAATACTACGATGAGCGGGGATTTGCCGGGATCGTCGGCAACGTGCCCTACGCCCGGGATTTTCCGTACGACGAAAAAGAGTGGAGAGACACTGAAAAAGGTATGCGCGAGTATATCCGGCGCGGGATGCACACCTGGATATATGACGAAAAGGGCTATCCGTCCGGAACGGCGGGCGGGTACATAACCGAAACGCATCCCGAATTCATCGCGAAGGGCCTGTACTGCTACGATTACTGGCGGGTGATAAACGGCCCGTCTCTTTACCGGGCCGACGTCCCCGACTCAAAGCTGTGGAAGGCCCTGCTCGTCCCGAAGGACGGCGGCGATCCCGTCGATGTCACGGGATGCCTGAACGAGAACAACGTCCTCTACATCGACGTCCCGAAGGGACAGTATTATCTTTTCATGATGTGCGTGCGCCGTCTTTTCGACGGCACTCACGCCACCGAAAGCTATTCGGAGCCGAGAAACTATATCAGCCTTTCGGACAAAAAGGCCGTCGAGGCGTTTATCGGCTGCACCCATGAGAACTACCGAAAGTGCATCGGCGACGAGTTCGGTAAAGGCGTTCTCGCCATGTTTACCGACGAGCCGTCGCTAATCTCGTGGAACATCCGCACGGGCGTCTTCCCTATCCTGCCGTGGCTCGACTCATATCCCGATGATTTCGCCGCAAGATACGGCTATCCGATGGAGAAGGCCTGCGTCGCCGTCGTGCTCGGGAAGGGTGAGGATACGATAAAGCGCCGGTGCGATTTCTGGGATTTCATCGCCGATACGGTCGCCGACAGCTATTTCGGCACGATCCGCGAGTGGTGCCATAAATACGGGCTTAAATCCTCCGGGCATATGCTTGAGGAGGAGCGTCTGCAGGCGCATATCATAAACTACGGCTCCTTCTACCGCTCGGCGAGGCTGTTCGACTGGCCGGGCATCGATCAGCTGAGCACCGAGAAAGGGCCGCTGATGTATGACGGCTCGATACCGATAGCGCGATTCCTCGCCTCCTTCGCCGATATAAGCGGCGAGCACGAGGTATTCACCGAATTTTCCGATCACAGCGTGCGCGAACGCGGCGAAATCGCCGGGCTTGACTGCTATTACTGCTCGGTCAACTGGCATCTTGCGATGGGAGTGAACAATTTCACCAGCTACTACTCCTGGAACGGCATAACCGCCGACGAGCAGCGCAGCTTCAACAGATACACTGCGAGATCGGGCTATCTCCTGCGTCAGGGACGGCGCGACAGCCGGGCGGCGGTATTCTATCCCGAGGCGGCGATGTGGTCGAGCTATACTCCGTCAACGAAGGCAAGAGGGATAGACGAATCGCCGGAGACGAGGATGATCGACAAGGCGTTCGCCGGAGTATCATGGGCGCTGCTTCACCGCCAGATAGATTTCGACTATATCGACCGCCGCTTCCTCGTCGAAGCCGAGATAAAAGACGGGAAGCTCGTGAAAAATGACCGCGCCTATTCGGCGATAATCATGCCGTGCGCGAGGGTCCTTGAGACCGACGCCATGCAGAAGCTGATCGAGGCGAGGAAAGCCGGGATCGCGGTGCTGCTTTGCGACGACATCCCGCAGCTTTGCCGTGAGAGCGGAAAAGAAACGCCCGAAACGGAAGCTATCCGCTCGATGGTATCGTCCGGGGAGATGCCGTCTTCCCCTCTCAGCGCGTTCGGCGATCTGCTCGACAGCTCGCTGCCGGATGAATGCCGGGTGATCCGCCTTGAAGGCGGTGACGGCGGATATCAGCCGAATCTGCTTTCGCACTGCCGTGTTACCGACGACGGTTGCCGCATAGTCTATATCGCCAACATGGCAGACGACGATTTCAGCGGCACTCTAAAAGTGAGCAGAAGGTACGAAAATATCGTAACGGCGGACGCCTTCACAGGCGAGATGTCGGCGGCAGACGGTGAGATATCGTCCGATCACATATCGCTCGAAATAACGATAAAACCCGGTGAGGGCAGATTTTGGCTGCTTGAAGAAAAGAAAGGAGAATGACCATGCCCCGTCTGTTCGCGGATAAAAAACTCGATAAAGAGATAAAAACGCTTCCCTTCTCCGAATTCAGGGTATTTTCGGATATCGGATTCGATAAAGCAAATATCAGCTGTCCCGACGCGGTGAGAGCCGCCGAAGAGCTGCTCGGCAAGCCGGTACCGCAGCTTCCGGCTACGCTTTACATGCGGTATTTCCGCGACGGCAACCGCTCCGAGTACGAGACTCCGTATTTCGCCCGCCGAAACGCCGCCTCCACGCTTCTTATGGCGGAGCTGACGGAGAAGAAGGGCCGGTTCACCGATCTGCTCGTCGATTATGTATGGGCGATATGCGAGGAATCGACGTGGATCATTCCGGCACATGATTACCCGAACCATGATAATCCCGTCAACTGCCTTCCCGACGCCTTCAACCTGAATGAAGGCGACGATGTCCGTCAGGCCGATCTATTCGCCGCCTCGACAGGCGCCGTCATGGCGTGGATATGGTACCTCGGAGACGAAATTCTCGACGGCGTCACTCCGGTGATCCGCCGCAGGATGCTCGACATGATAAAGAACCGCATCCTGCACGTCTATTACGAGGTCACGGGCGAAAACAACTGGTGGATGGGCGACAAGGGCGAGCGTCTGAACAACTGGACTCCGTGGATCGTTTCGAACATTCTGACCGCCGTCATGCTGTGCGAGACCGACGACGCAAAGCGCGCCTTCGCCGTCAGCCGTTCGATGACCCTGCTCGACAGATTCACCGCGATATATCCGAGCGACGGCGGCTGCGACGAAGGTCCCGGCTACTGGAGCGTCGCCGGAGCGTCGTATTTCGACTGCGTGGAGATTATCCGTGACCTGACCGGAGGCGGGATTGATCTCACTTCCGACCCGTTCGTCAAAAAGATGTGCGAGTATATCGCCGATTTCAATCTCTGCGGCGGATGCTTTGCCAATTTCGCCGACGCCTCTCATCTTCTCGGCATCGATCACGCTTTGATCTCGAGGATGGGGCGCGAAACGGGCTCGGACAAGCTGACCGCCTTCGCCCTGACCGATCTTGACAGAGATACATTTAATCATTTCAGCGCCGGAAACACTCCGTACCGCTCTATGCGCGATATCTTCGAGCCGCTTCCCGAAGGCAGCGGGTACATCCCGTCGGGCGATATCTTCTACCCCGATCTCGGAGTCATGATATCGAAAAACGCCGCCTGCGGCATGGTGCTGGCGGCGAAGGGCGGAAGCAACGCCGAAAGCCACAATCACAATGACGTCGGAAGCTTCATCCTGTTCAAAAACGGCAGGCCGGTATTCATAGACCCCGGCGTGGAGCGCTACTGCAAGGACACCTTCTCGTCAAAGAGATACACGCTCTGGACCATGCGATCGCTGTATCACAATCTCCCGGCGGTAAACGGGCTCGAGCAGCTTCCCGGCGGACGATACAAGGCCGAGATCATCTCGTGCGGATCCGGCGTGATGAAACTGGAGCTCAAAAACGCTTATCCCGATGACAGCGGGCTGAAATCGTATATCCGCACGGTTTCGCTGACGGACGGCGGCTTCACATGCGAGGATCACATCGTATTCGACACCGAGGGATGCGTTGAATTCACGCTGATGTGCGCAGACGATCCGAAGATAAGCGGATGTTGCATCTCGACATCCGGCGCGGCGGCAGAATTTGACGCCGGTCTCACGGCAGAGCCAGATACCGTCGCGCTTGAAAGCAAGCTGAGCGCCGAATGGTCGTCGGACCATCTTACGAGAGTAAGGCTGAGATCGGACAGCTTCGGTGAAAGGAAATTCACTCTCAGCGTAAAATAATCCCCAAATGACGGCATCGCCGCCGTATCGGCGTCCGGGATACGAAGACGGACGCAATACGGCGGCGATGTCAGATATGCTCATCGGCCATAAGGTCTTTTTTCCGGGCAAGCTTCCGGTATCTTCCGGCAGACATCGAATACTTTCTTATGAAGCTCCTATTGAACGCCGAAAGCGAGCTGTACCCGACTGATTCGGAGATATTAAGGAGGCTGTCATCCGTCTGAGTCAGCATATGGACAGCTTATGAGATATTTCAGACGTTATTATATTTTGAGTTCAGCCAGTGATATAATATAATCGTAAGTCATAATAGTATATTGGTAATGTCCGCTTATTTAAGGAGAGATTCAGCAGCATGATAACCGAGATAAACTACTCCTCATCCACCCTTATGCCGAAGCCCTTCCCGAAGCTCGTAAAGCAGGGGATCGTCATGGATTTCGGCGGGGAGATCACTCCCTTCGTCTTCAAGGGACGCATGATGCTCATGATGCAGCACTGGACGGACTACGGCGCGCATAAAGGCTATGCCGAAATAATGGATTATTTCAGCGGGGAGAAGTACCCTCCATTCGGCGAGGATATGGGATACATGTCGGCTTACTGCGAGGATGACGTAGTTTACGCTTTCGGCACCCTCGAAAACAAGGTGTACCGCTTCACGTCGTCCGATCTCATACACTGGGATAAAAAAACCGTCGTCGAATTCCCGGAGAATTTCGAGCTGTTCAACACCTCCGTATACAGAGGCGACGGAAAATATATGATGGCGGTCGAATGCGCCGGAGCCGGGACGTCGAAGGGGCATCCCGCGGAAAACCCGTATATCGGCGTCCCGTTCACAGAGTTTTTCGCGTCATCGCCCGATCTTGAGCGCTGGGAGCTGCTGCCGCTTGAAAACGGGTATTCAAGGGACAGATATGTCGCCTGCCCGGCGCTGAGATACGCCGGAGGATGGTATTACATGATCTGTCTCGAAGCCCTGCCGCTCACGAGATACGCGCCGTATATCTACCGCACGAAGGATTTCGTGACATGGGAGATCGGGCTTTACAATCCGATACTGCTCGCGAGCGAGGAGGACAGGCATCCGAAGCCCGGAGCGGCATTGTCGCCCGAAAGCGAGGCGAGGCTCGCCGCTCATATGGATATCAACAACAGCGATGTCGATCTCTGCGAGTTCGGCGGCAGGACGTACGTTCTGTATCAGACCGGAAATCAGCAGGGTGACGGCACGCTCTGCGAAGCCGTGTTCGACGGCGGCATGCAGGAATTCCTTGAATCATACTTCAACTGACGACATGCTCACCTTTATCCATACATATACAAAGGACAGCTTCGACGGGCTGATAAAAAACGGGCTGTTCCGCGCCGGCGACGGACTGAAGCTCATGCATAAATCGTATATGCCGCCGCCGTACGACTTCAATCATATCGCCGCCGTCGGAGGCAGTCTCTACGATCTGCTTTCCGAGCTTCGATGCCAGTTTTACGTCGACCGTCTGCAGGGCGGCGTCGGTCTTCCGTACAGATACGATTTCTCGCCCGATCTCGTCCGGGCTTACAAGGAGCTTCTCGGCGATAATTTCCTCGGCTGGCAGATGCATGAATGGGCTTCGAACCTTCGAAGCGACAGAAACCGCATAAGTGAGAAATACCGAGAAACCGGAGCGGATATAAGCGATGATAAAAAAACAGCTCTCTGGGACAGGGTGATCTCCGGCGAGGAAGAACTGTTTCTCGAGGCTATGACGCGGAAGGAATGGGCGGAATATCCTCTGCCTCAGAACCGCTCGCAGCTGCTTGCTGCTATATATCGCCTCTACCGCATGCGATGCGCCGAAACCGGGAACATGCTGATCCCGGCCGACAGCTATTATATGGCTCCCGCAATCGAGATCGGCTGCGGAGCCCGGCTGCTGCTTCCCGAGGTCGGCTGGCAGATCCCGAATATGCGGCTGCAGCTTGCCTATTACCGCGGCATGGCGGAGGCGGCCGGCATACGGTGGGGAATATATTACGAATGCTGGTGCTATACGAGCGGCGTCGGGCTGACGATCCCCTTCTCCCTGAGACGCGGTCAGGACGAATGGATCGAAGATCAGCTTCATACCGGCACGGGAGCCGATCAGGCACCGGAAAAGCGTGAAAAGGGCGGCACGTCGCGCAATCTTCAGGCGCGGGCGTGGAGATTCGCCTATCTTTCGGGCGCGTCGGTCATAGCCGAGGAATATGGAGTCTGCAATACCTTCCGGGATTATGACGGCTTTGAGCTGAGCGAATACGGACAGACGAAGAAGGATTTTCTTGATTTCACGTAGAAGCTGCCGGATATCGGGACTCCGTACCGCCCGGCGGCTCTCGTCCTCCCTTCTTCAAAGAAGCTGCCGATACTTGAAACGACTCCGAATCCCGATTATCTCGAATGCCCGTCATCGGATCAGAGCTTCCCCGCTCCGCCGGAGCTGATGGAACGGCTTCGTCTTGTTTTCACGGCATCGTTCGGAGAAGCCGGGAGTTACGGCAACAATTCGCATGTCATGACCAACGGCGGATTGCCCGACGTACTCGATATAATACACGCCGATAATATCTCCGCTTTTGACAGATACAAATACCTCATCGATCTCAGCGGCGGTGAGATCCCGAAGACGCAGAAAGACAAGATCCTCACCGTCGACGAACTGAGAAGACGGATCGGCGAAGATATCCCATGCACGACGGAAGCGAAGATCCATATGCTTTTCAACAGGATAAGCGGCGGCTGGATCGTGTCGCTCTTCAACAATGACGGGATCCTGTGCGACAGCTTCGACGGCGACAGACAGCTCCATGAGGCCGATATCGTCTTTGATCTTCTTCTGAAAAACGACTTCAAAACCGAGATAATAGACGGCAGAGGCGTCTTTTCCCGTACCGAAAGGAAATGCCGTGTCGGGCTCGAAGCCGGACAATGGCTCATAATCAGACTGACACAATGATCTTCCCAACAATAACGAAACGGCATCAGATATGAAAATCCCGAATCCCGTCCCATCTGTTTTTGAGTATGAGATATTCCCCTGCGTCACGCTTCTGGGCGCTGAGACCGAGTTCACCGTCAGGGGGCTCGGCATCGAAAACGCCCTTGAGCCCGGCGCCGAATATGTCATCCGTATCATACCGCAGGAGGAAAACATCTCCGCCGTCACGCTTGAGATAAGCGATTACAGCCGGTATGACGGGATAAAAGCTGTCTGTTCCGGCGACGGGCGTATCAGATTCTCATGCGTTCTGACGCGCGAGCAGATATATACCCTGCGTCTTGTCGGTCAGAGGCGCGACGGATCGCTCGGTCCGCTCACCGATCTGCGGGTATTCTGTGCCGAAAAGGATCTGTATATCAGGACGCCGATGAAGGGCAACACACATTGTCACACCTGTTTTTCATCCGACGGCCATGAGGACCCGTATCTCACGGCGGCGATCTACAGGAAGGCGGGATATGACTTTCTCGCAGTAACCGACCACCACTCGGCCGAAGGCTCGGTCTACGCCATCGAGCGGAGCCGGAGCATACCGAGCGGGATGTCGCTCTATTACGGCGAGGAGATACATGTTCCGAACCCGTACATCCACGCCGTCGGCGTCGGTGCGCTGATGCCCGGCGGGATCGGCATCGACAGGTGGTACCATGAGCATGAGAGCGAGGTAAGAGACGAGGTCTCGCGCATAGCAGCGAGCTATGCGCCTTCTCTCCCGCCGCAGATCGAGCCGTATGACTTCGCCTGGCGGAAATGGATCGCCGACACCGTCCACAGCCGCGGCGGGACGGCGATAATCGCCCATCCGTTCTGGGAATACGACGCTCACAATACCCGCGACGACATGTTCAGATTCCTCGCGAAGGAAAAGATCTACGACGCCGCCGAGATCACGCACGGTCAGGAGCCGGGATGCCGGGACGCAAATCTGCAGATAGCCTTCTGGAACGAGATGAGAGCTGAAGGAATATTCATCTCTCCGATAGGCGCCGACGACGCGCACAGAAGATATCATGACTGGAGCTATGACAGCTGCTTCAATCAGTCGTACACCCTGATCTTCGCGCTCGATCCGACATACGGCGGCTTCAGCGAGGCGATCAAGGGAGGCTATTCGGCCGCGGTCGAGTCGTACGAGGACGCGCCGGAGCATATAACGGCCACATACCGCCTTACGAAATACTCGGCCTTCCTGCTCGACAGATATTTCCCGCGTCATGACGAGCTCTGCTTCGAGGAAGGCTGCCGCATGTACGACGGTTATCTCGGCGACGCGGACTCTCTGGAGCTTCTGAGGATGATAAGCGGGCGGGTAAAAGACTATACCGACAGATTTTTCGGGAGAACGTGAAGGATGAAAACCTCATTTGATATAAACAGACAAAGATGGCTCTGCAGGACCACAGACTTTCTGCCGAAGCACGACCTGTATTTCGGCACTCCGGTGAATTCGCCGATGGCCGGGCTTCCGATAGGGGACGGAGACACCGGATCGCTGATATGGCTGAAACGGGACGGTCTCCATATAAACATAAACAAATCCGACCTCTGGCAGGACGCCCCATCCGGCGTCACATGGGACGACGAATGCTACTGCTCCGGGCGCGAGGAGGATCTTACCTGCGTAAAGCACGGCGGTGAGATCGACATCTCCTTCGGCGCTCCGATATTTGATTATCTGTATCAGAAGAAATACACGGCTCGTCTGTCGCTTTCCGACGCTTCGGCGAGGATAACGGCAAAGACTCCGTTCGCATGCGCCGAAATGACAGCTTTCAGCGAAAGCCTCAGCGGCGTGACTGCGATCAGGCTGGATTACGCATCCGAAGACGGCGGGATGCCTGAAATCACACTTTCCCGCTGGGGGAGCCGAACCCTTTGGCGGTGGTATTCGAAGCAGAAATTCGCGCCTGAGGTCGGGCTTGGCGGGACCGAATCATCCGCCGAAGGCGGCAGGCTTTATATCACTCAGGAGCTGAACGCGACGAAGTTCTGCGTCGGACTGTCTCTTGCGGGCGGAGATGCCGTCTCTAAACGTCTGAACCGTCACAGCGCGATGATGGATCCCGTGCGGGCGGATAATATCGTCATCTATTATACGGTAAAGACCGGCGATACGGTCGGCGAGGCGAAGATGGCATGTGAAGCCGCCCTCGACGCCGCCGAAGCGGACGGATTTGACACTATGTATGACCGCCACAAAACGGCGTGGGAGGAATTCTGGAACAGATCATACATCCGGACGGCGGACGACTATCTTGACAATATATATTATCTCTATCTTTACCTGATGAACAGCGGCAGCAGGGGAAAATACCCGCCGCACTTCACGTCGGCTCTCTGGGGCTTCTATCACGATTACATACCGTGGGTTTACTATTTCCACTATAATCTACAGCATCTTTACGCGCCTCTCGATGCCGCCGGTCACGGCGAGCTTGCCGCGAATTACTATGATCTTCGCAGAAACGGGCTCCCGGTCTATCGTCTGTACGCAGAAAGAGTAAAGAAGATGCCCGGCGTCTTCGTCCACGATGTCACCGACAGGTACGGGCGCGGAGCCGACTATGATTCGCTCAACTGCACTCCGGCGTCCCAGATCGCCATGCAGATGTACCGACACTGGCGGTACACCGGCGACGACGGTTTCCTCAGAGATTACGCACTTCCGATGATGAAGGGCGCCGCCGATTTCTATTTCGGGATGCTGAAAAAGGATGACAGCGGCGTATATCACATCGAAGGCACGACGGCGTATGAAGGAAACGCTCCTACCGATGACACTCTTACCGACATAGTCATGATCCGGTGCCTTTTCACGGCGCTGAAGGATCATGTGTCAGGGGAATACAAAGAAAGACTGACCGATGTGCTGGAGCATCTGCCTGATACCGAGCTCCTTCCGCTCGATACAGACGACTGGGACGGCGACAGCTTTACTTTCGGCATCGGAAAGGGCAGGAAGCCTCTCGGCGACAAACGGGTATTCGGCATCGGACGAAGGGACGGAAAGCCGGTGCGCGTCTCGTACGGCGATCCGGACAGCCCGAAGATACAGTACGGCTTCCCCGATATCGAGCTCTCGCCGCTTTATCCCGCCGGGATATTCGGTCTGAAAGACAAGAACACTCCGCTGTTCGATAATATGACAAATCAGTTAATGCTCCACAACCCCGGAAATGAATGCGGGCACTGGAACATGCTGCCTGTCTATCTCGCGCGGATGGGGATGGCAGACGAATTCATCCCAAACTGCCGGGGCATGCTCGAGGCGAATCAGGGCTTCCTCAACGGCTTCAACGCCGAATCGAGCGAGCCCGGACATCCCGGAGGCTGGCCGGACTGGTACAATTACACCGAGACCGACAGCGGGGAAAAACGCAGACTGCGCTCGTATGACTTCATTCACTTCGATTTTGAGACGGCGCCGATAATCTCGCAGGGGATGAACGAATCTCTTCTTCAAAGTCATGAGGGAGTGATACGCCTGTTCCCGGCGGTAAAGCGCGGCGATCCGGCGGCTTTTTCCCTCTATGCCGAAGGCGGATTCAGGATAACCGCCGAGCTAAGCGGCGGCGATTATGTCGTGACGATCGAGAATCTGAGGGGAGAAAGCTGTCTTATCGCCATGCCGGAATGGCTGGATATCGAAAAGGCATATCTGTATCTTCTGACAGACGGCCAGGCCGTGCCGCAGGAAAAGCGTCTTAGATATCACGGAGCGGACAAAGTGATATCGCTTCCCCCGGCAGAGAGAAAAGACGTGTTCCTCATCACATCCGTCTCTATATCCGAGCTCGAAGCCTTTGTGCCGGAGAAAGAGAAGCCGAACTCTCAGATGAAGGAGTGCGGACGCGCAGCGCTCGGCTCCCCGTCGCTGACATAAGACTCATCAGATAACAAAAGACCTTCGGGATAAACGAAGGTCTTTGCATTTTTTGTTGTCAGATCGTCTCGCTCACGCAGCCGGACAGCTCAAGGCAGCCTTTCGCGCCTCCGAGCAGCATGATCCCGGGTATGTTCGGGTCTGAGTCCGGCGCGGCGCTGCCGAGACAGACCTTTTCGGGACGCTCGATCAGCGGCAGCGCGCAGGCGGCAAGCCCCTCCGCTCCGCCGAGAGCGTACAGCGACAGCTTATCGCCGAACTTCTTCGCCGCCTTAGAGAGAAGAACGATATCCCTCACTCTGAACGCGTCGTCGGTGTAATGGAAGGTCGTGA
The DNA here is from genome assembly GCA_946407735.1 of uncultured Clostridia bacterium. Classification (GTDB taxonomy): domain Bacteria; phylum Bacillota; class Clostridia; order Oscillospirales; family CAG-272; genus JAAZGC01. The sequence continues at coordinate 29,358 of CAMJPL010000024.1, read as the reverse complement.
AATATCTCTTGCCGGTATCTCCTCCGGCGATATCGACCGCGGCTGAGCCGTATTCCCCGGTAAGGAAGATATCACCGCTCATAACGGTATATCCCTCCGAAAGCAGTCTTTTCGCCTCGGGCGAATCAAGGCATGACTTCCCTTCTCCCGAGATCATGAGGCATACTCTGCCGTCTTTATTGTTTTCCGGTATTATCGCCGCGAACGGGATCTGCTCGCCGAAATCCGACACGACAACGCTTTTGTATATCTCGCGTCCGCCGTCTTTCTCCGTCATGCCGTCCGCGATTACCGGCTCTGCCCCGCAAGCCCCGGTCATCCATCCGAGCATGCGGAGTTTTTCACAGCGCGGCATGGCAGATACGGCTTTTTCGCGCTCATTTCTGAACGCATCGAAGAACTCATCGTCGCCGCATATGCCGGGAGCGCGTCCGACGCCTCTGAACCATGTGAGATCGTCGGGATCGCTGATGTCTATCGGCTGCTCATCCCATTCGATATCCCGGTCCATAAGGTATTTCGCGAAGAAGCTGTACACACGCTTCCTTGTCTTTGCGTTGTACTGATGCTCCGCCACCTGATAATAATGCCAGACCTTGTCCCCGGCGCCGTACAGGCGGTATGTCTCGAGCATCTGCGGGTATTCCGACGTCTCCTGCTCCTTCGTCCAGTCGCCGGTCGATCCGGCGAGGAACAGCGGACGCGGCGCGAGCATGGCGCACATCTCGCCGTTGTTCGTCGATCTGCGGAGTCCGGGCGCGTTTTCGCAGGCGCAGCCGCCCTGCATGGTGAGCGAGATCATGTTTATCGGCGCAGCGGCCTTTATCCTCTCGTCGACGAGACTGAGGAAAAGAGTCTGCGATCCGCCGCCGGAAGCTCCTGTCACGCCTATCTGCCCGGGATCGACCTCAGGCATCGAGCAGAGAAGATCGAGAGCGCGGATATTGTTCCAAAGCTGCACTCCGAGTCCGTTTGACAGCCAGAGCTCCTTTTCTCCCATCCCGTACTCATGGGATATCTGACGGCTGTCGACCTTGCCTATCATATCCGTCGTAAGACATACGAAGCCCATCCTCGCGAAATTCGCAAGCTGCTGCGGATAATCGGCTTCCTTCTGCCTTGTCAGACGCTGTCTTTCCCAGTGTCCTATCACGTTCAGGATCGCCGGGGCTTTTCCTTCCGTCTTCTCCGGCAGATAAAGGTTTCCGGTGGACCAGAATCCGGGACGCGTCTCGAACATGATCTTCTCGACCCTGAAGCCGTCATATCTGCCGGCCGTCTCGCGCACCACATTCAGCGGCGTCTTTTCCGGCCACGGATAGAGACCGGCCGCCATCCGAAGATCGAATATCAGCTCTTCACGGCGCTTTTCCACCTGTTCGACCGAAGAAAATCTCGTGATCGGGAAGACAGTGTTCGTGTGCCTGTCGGCGTAAAGCCGACTGTCGGCCGGGATCCCCGGCAGTACTCTGTATTTGTCAGACATGTTCCGCTCCTTGATCATTACTGTGGTTTTAATAGATTATACCATATCTCGGCGCGGATTTCAAGCCTGAATGCCCAACTCCGAAAACAAAAAAACCGCCTCTGCGTCGCACGGAGGCGGTTATGATCCTATCTTCTTCTGTTCCCGCCGCTTACGATGGCGAGAAGACGCAGGAGCTGTGCTATCGAAACGGCGAGCGCGGCTACATATGTAAGAGCCGCCGCCGTAAGGACCTTTTTCGCTCCTTTAAGTTCCTCCTCAGTCAGCCTTCCGCTCTCGCTCAGTATATTTATCGCCCGTCTCGAGGCGTCGAACTCGACGGGAAGGGTGATGAGCTGAAACACGGCGGTGAGGGAGAAGGCTATCACGCCTATCATCGCGAGCTTGTACCAGCTAAGGACAAGCCCAATCAGTATTAGCGGCAGCGAGAGAGCCGATCCGATATTGGTCACGGGTATGATCGCCGAACGAAGCTTTATCGGAAGGTATCCCGAATGATACTGCAGGACATGTCCGCACTCATGGGCGGCGACTCCGACGGCGGCGACCGACGCCTTGTCATATACGGACTCCGAAAGCGAGACGACCGAGGTGACGGGATTGAAATTGTCGGTGAGCTCTCCGGCGGTCTTCTGAACCGACACATCAGATACGCCCTGCCGGGACAGTATGTATTCGGCCGCTCCACTCCCTGTCATGCCGGACGAGCAGAATACGGACGAATATTTGCTGAATGTGGATTTCACCCTGAACTGAGCCCACAAAGCGAATATCATCGCCGGAAGCACGAGAAGGATGTAATATCTATCCACCGAACACATCCCCCTCGGCGCACTGCCTGCCGTTCACGAAGGCCGCCGCCGTCATGCGGCTCTTTCCGGCGGGTATGATCTCGGTAAGCTTAAGAGAACCGCTGCCGCAGGCTATCGTTATCCCGTTCTTTACAGACACAACGGTACCGGGGGCGGCGTCATGCTTTTCATCCGATATCACAGCCGAAGCGACCTTCACCTGATTCCCTCTGACGGACGTCACGGCAAGGGGCTCGGGTGACAGCGCGCGTATCTTATTTGCCAGCATATCGGCGGGGAGCGTGAAGTCGATCACGCAGTCCGCCTTCTCTATCTTCGCGGCGTAGGTCGCGTATGACGAGTCCTGCTTTTCCGGCTTCACGTCGCCTGAGACGAGCCCCTCTATCGTGCGAAGCAGCAGCGCTCCGCCGACGTCGGCGAGTCTGGCGGAAAGCGAGCCGTAATCGTCATCCGGCGTTATCTTGACGGATTCCTTAAGCAGGATGTCCCCGGTATCGACGCCGCTGTCCATTAGCATGGTCGTGATACCGGTCTCCGGCTCGCCGTCCATTATAGCTCTCTGGATCGGGGCGGCGCCGCGGTATTTCGGCAGAAGCGAGCCGTGGACGTTGACGCATCCGTATTTCGGATATGAAAGCACGCTGTCGGGAAGGATCTTTCCGAACGCCGCGACGACTATCATCTCAGGATCTGCTTCTCTTAAAAGAGCCGCGAATTCGTCGCCTCTCAGAGTAGACGGCTGATATACGGCAAGGCCCTTTTCGAACGCGTATTCCTTCACGGGCGGCATGGCAAGGCGCTTCCCTCGTCCCTTCGGCTTATCCGGCTGTGTTATGACGGCCTTTATCTCATATCCGGCGCCGCACAGCGCTTCAAGCTGTACCCGGGCGAAGTCCGGGGTGCCCATGAACATGATCGTCGGCTTATATGTATCCGTCATTTTTCTTCCTCTGCCTGACGCACCTTTTCCGCCGGATCGAATTCCCCATCCTCGAGCTTTTCGATCTCGCTCTCGTCGAGCATCAGGGCGCCGTCGGTATAAAGCTTTCCGTCGAGGTGATCCAGCTCATGGCAGACGCACCTCGCGAAAAGGCCGGAGCCTGTTTCGGTCCGCGTCTCGCCTTCGACATCGGTGAATCTCACCGTGACGGTCTCAGGCCTGTCGGTCACGCCCCATTCGCCGGGGATAGAAAGACATCCCTCGACGGCGCGCTGACGTCCGTCGCTTGAGATGATCTCCGGGTTGATCATGACGAAGGTCTTCCCTTCCTCGACCTCGACGACCACCATCCTTCTCAGGACTCCGACCTGAGGCGCGGCGAGACCGGCTCCCTCGGCCTTATGGAGCGTGTCAACCATATCTGCGGCGAGCCGCTTTATGCGGTCGTTTATCTTGTCGATAGAGCGGGACTTTTTCCGGAGGACCGGATCCCCGACCTTCACAATATTAAGAATCGCCATCCTATAAATGACCTTTCATATGCCGCGTCATCCGCGGGACGGGTTTATATCTATCTGAGCCTGTATCATCCTGTAGGCCTGGTCGGCTATCACGTCCATGACGTCCGACAGCAGCGCCTGCGTGCGCTTTCCGACACGGCACTTGATAATGAAGCGCAGACGGTATCTGTCGTTTATCTTATACTGGTACGGCTCGAGCGGTCCGGTGATTATCAGCTTGACGTCGCGGTACTCGCCGGAAAGACTGAGCTTGATGTATCTGTCGATATTCTCCGCCGCCTTGAACAGCTGCGGCTCATTCTGCGACGAGAGCGTGATCTGCGCTATATCGCAGAACGGCGGGAACAGCAGGCTCCTGCGGAGAGCCGACTCGTTCTGATAAAAGCTTTTGTAATCCTGCCTCGCCGCCATCTGTATGACCGGATGGTCGGGCGAAAAGGTCTGGATCACCGCTCTGCCCGGCCTGTCGGCCCTGCCGGCGCGTCCTATCACCTGAGTCAGGAGATCGAACGTGGCTTCATTCGCTCTGTAATCGTCGAGATACAGCGACATATCGGCATTAAGGACGCCGACCAGAGTGACGTCCGGGAAATCGTGCCCCTTCGTGACCATCTGCGTACCGAGAAGGATGTCCGCTTCATGCGCGCGGAAGGCGGCCAGGATCTCATCGCCGGAAAATTTCGCCGACGTCGAGTCGGCGTCCATGCGGAGCACTCTGGCGCCGGGAAGGAGCCTTTTAAGGTCTTCCTCGGCCTTCTGCGTCCCGTAGCCGGAGTATGTAAGATGATCTCCGCCGCACGACGGGCATTTTTCCGGGACATCCCGGCGGAAGCCGCACCAGTGACAGGTGAGATATCCGCTCTCGGAGCTTCTTTGAGTGTGATACGTGAGAGCGACCGAGCAGTGAGGGCACATCAGGACCTCGCCGCACTGCGGGCAGCGGAGAAAGCGGTTGTAGCCGCGGCGGTTGAGAAACAGTATCGACTGCTCTCCGTTTTCAAGGTTCTTCTCGAGCTCGGAAAGAAGCCGCTTTCCGACAGGGCCCGTGTTGCCGCTCTGAACGTCCTCCCTTGTGTCGGCGATTATCACCTCGGGAAGATGCGCCGCGCCGTACCGGGAATTCAGTTCCACGAGGGTGTACGCCCCGGTCTCGGCCTTACGGTAGCTTTCGAGCGACGGCGTGGCGGACGACAGGAGCAGCAGGGCATTATGATGAGCGCAGCGGAACCTCGCGATATCACGGGCATGATACCTCGGATTCATGTCGGATTTGTAGGTATGCTCCTGCTCCTCGTCTATCGCGATCATGCCGACGCGTCTGAACGGGGCGAAGACAGCGCTTCTCGTCCCGACGCATATGTCGACGTCTCCGGACGCCATCCTTCGCCAGGCGTCATACCGCTCGCCCGCCGACAGGCCGGAATGAAGCACCACGACGCGGTCGCCGTAATAACCTCTGAAAAAGCTCACCGTCTGCGGCGTAAGCGAAATCTCGGGCACGAGAACAATCGCCGACGATCTGTTCCCTTCCTCATCCGCCGGTCGCGAGACGCATTCGTCGATCAGATGCTTGATGACATGGGTCTTGCCGCTGCCGGTGACGCCGTGAAGGAGCGCCGCCTTCGCCTCCGGCTGATTGAGAAGCCCGATCAGAGTGTCGGCGGCGCTTTCCTGCTCGGCGCTCAATACCGATTCCTCAGGCGTCCCGGGATCGACGTCGATATACGGGTCTCTGTAAAGATCCGTCTTTGATTCCGAAACTATCCCCGCCTCGATAAGCGCCTTTATCGACATGAGCGAGGCTCCGCTCTTTTCCCTGAGCTCGGCCGACGTCATGCTTCCGCCGTCCGCCTCCATCAGAGCGTTCAGCGCCGAATACTGCTTCACGGCGCCCTTTTTCCGGCATCTTTCGAGATAGGCTTTTGCGGCCGAATCATCGGCGGTCACGGTGTAGACCGTCTGATAGCGTATATTATGACCTCCGGTCATGCCGGCGTTCTTCTCGGCGTAACCGGCTTTCAGCATCTGCGGAAGACGCCTCGCGGCCGCGTCGCCGAGCTCGGTCAGGATCCTGTCGCGGGTAACCGGTCCCGTCTGTCTCAGAAAGCTGTAAACGGCGAGGGTGGCGTGGTCGGAATCCTCCGGCGGCATATCGGCGGCCGAGTAATACTCGCAGACGTTCTGCAAAGCGGCCGAGGGTATTATCGTCCTTACGGCCTCCCCGGCCGAGCAGAAGCAGGTCTCCTTCAGAAGCCTGACGAGCTCCAGCTGCTCCGGCGTCAGCGATACCGAATCCCTGACGATGTCGATGACCGACTTTATCTTGTTCACCGGATAGCTCGTCTGGCTAGCGATGTCCCTGACAAGCGCAATTTGGCGGCGATTGCCGCCGCCAAATGGTACAGTTACAAACACCCCGGGAACACATTCGCCGACAAGCGGTTCCGGTATGAAATAGTCGTATGTGATATCGGCGCTGTACGGAGCGTCAAGGAGATTTACTTTGGCGAGAGTCCTGCCGTCTACAAATGGATGCTCTTTATCAGACATCGCCGGTGATATCGTCCATCGAACGGTCTATCGCGCTGATCGCGCTGCCGCCGATATTGTTGAGATCCTCAGCCGAACCGTCGTCCGGGATCACATCGCCGTCGTAATCTTCCTCGGCGAGATCCTTTTCGGCCTGCTGCTTCATCAGCTTGAGCTCGGACTCGGGGATATCGTAATCCTCCTCGTCGTCCTTCTCGTCGGCGTGCTTCAGGGCGTATTCGCGGCGCTGAGCCTTTCTGCTCTCGTCCTCCTCGCGCTTGCGCTGGGCGAGCAGACGCTCCTCCTTCTCTTCCTCGATCTGCTCGGCGCGGATCTTCTCCGCCTGATATTCGACGTCGAGAGACTTGTCAACTATCCTGTAGCTGCCCTTATAGAGGCGGTTTATCGCCGTCTTCACGGCCTTGTCGTCGCGAAGCTCGCTCTTGATCTGGGAAGCGATGGTCTTGTCGGTCTGCTTGTTCTGGATAAGCTTCTCGACGACCGCGCGCTGATTGCAGTACTCGTCCGTCACCATCCTCGCGCATTTCGAGGCGGCGATCACGAGCATGTAACGGTTGTACTTATTGTTTGTAAGCTCTTCGATCGGCGGATAAATCATGTTACATTCCTCATTTATATCAAGTTTTTTTCATTCTCTGATGCTGAGCTGGCCTTCGGCGTCAGACTCGCAGATGCTTTTTATGTAATCCGAATAGAAATCGCCCATCCGGCAGGAACGCATCGAATCGAGTCTAGCTATGTCGAGCACGGCCTGAGCGGCTTCGTCGACTTTCCCGCTGCGGTTTATCACTATGTAGTCGAAATCGTAAAAGTGAGTGATCTCCCGTCTCGCTTCATTAAGTCTGACGGATATGACGTCCTCGCTCTCGGTGCCGCGTCCCCTGAGACGTCTCACAAGCTCCTCAAAGCTCTCCGGCAGAAGGCATACGGTAACGGCCGTCGGGAATCTTTCCTTTATGGCGACGGCGCCGTTCACGTCGAGCTCGAGCAGGATGTTTTTCCCGGCTTTGATATCCTCATCGAGAAGCGAGGTGATCGTGCCGTAGAGGTTCCCGCCGTATTCGGTGTACTCGAGGATCTGCCCTCCGACAGCCATCTGCATGAACGTCTCGCGGTCGCAGAAGCTGTATTTCACATCGTTCGGATCGAGCGGACGCCTCGGTCTTGTCGTCATCGACCTCGATCTCACGAAGCCGAAATCCGACTCGAGCAGCTTTGTGACGACCGTCCCCTTTCCGACCCCGGACGGCCCCGATATAACGAAAAGACCGCCCCTGACCGCCCCCGTCTCTGAATTCGGCATAGCCATATAATCACCTCAGCAGTCTATTCGGCTGTATCATCGGAAATATCGTCATCGTCGGCGCCGCTGTTGAGCCTTGCCGAAACCGTCTCTATCTTGACGGCGGAAAGTATCAGATGCTCGGTATCGGTCACTATGACGGTGCGCGTCTTCCTTCCGCAACTGACGTCTATTATCCTTCCCTTTTCCTTAGCGTCGGCGATCATTCGCTTGACCGGTGATGAATCAGGGGTCATGAGCGCGACGATCCTCTCGTCGCATACCCTGTTGCCGAACCCTACATTGACAAATCGCATTTTTATTCCAAGTTCTGTATCTGTTCGCGTATCTTCTCAAGCTCGTTCTTCATTTCGACGACTATCGACGCTATATCGGCGTCGCCGCTCTTCGAGCCGATCGTGTTTATCTCCCTGTTCATCTCCTGAACGAGGAAATCGAGCTTTCTCCCGCAGGGCTCCTTCGCGGCGAATATGCCGTCCATAGCCTTGAAATGACTCTCGAGACGGACAAGCTCCTCGTCTATCGCCACCCTGTCGGCGAATATGGCGCACTCGGTAAGGATCCTCGCATCGTCGAACTTGAGCTCGAGATCGGCGATGGCGGCGCGAAGACGCGTTTCGAGCCTTGTGCGGTACTCGCGGATGTTTTTCTCCGATCTCGCCGCGATCTCGTCCTTCATCCCGCGCAGACGGTCGCGTTTTTTGAGGATGTCGTTTTTGAGGTTCTCACCCTCGGCAGCCCTGGCCGCCATAAAGACGTCGAGAGCACCGTCGAGAGCCGATCTCAGCTGCTCCCAGTCCTTTTCCTCGTCGTCATCCGGCTTCTGCACGATAAAAAGATCGCGGTTTGAGGCGACGCGCATCAGCGACATGTCGTCGTGCAGACCGAATTTGTCTCTCAGCTGTTTCAGAGCCTCGATATAGCTCTCAGCATACGCCTCGTCGAGCGTCACGAGCGCGCCGCTGCTGCTCGTCATATCGACCGACACGAATACGTCGACCTTGCCGCGGCTGATGCCCCGGCTCTGGATATACGGCTTTATCTTTTCCTCAAGAAAGCCGTATGCGCGCGGGAGCTTCGCCGTACAGTCGAGATATCTGTTGTTGACGGAACGGATTTCTGCCGTTATGATCCTGTCGTCGAACGAACGCTGAGCCCGCCCGAAGGCCGTCATGCTGGATGTCATATACAGTCCCCATACAAAAAACTTTTTTCTACTATAATTATAGCGCAAAACGATGAAAATGTCAATCGGTGTCAGTTATCTTATGATTTAATTTACATTTCGGATATGTGAGGGCAATATGCACAAATTTCATTTTCATCGGATATATCCGCTTGCCGGATGTAAAAGGCCTCGGAATATATCGCCCGATGCGCATCAGGATCGGAATAAGGTAAAAAATATACAATCAAAATGTCTTCAAACGGTTGAAAGACGATCTGATCAGGTGTATAATATAGCAATAAACGCCGTCAGGCAGTCCCTGCACATCAGGAAGGACGCCCTGCGGCAAGGACGGATTATATCAGCTTCATACAGAGAATAGGACGATGAAGAAAAGAACAATCTCGCTCATCTCAGCCGCGGCGCTGATCGTATCATCTATTGCCGCCTGCGGATCACAGGAAGCCGCCGCCCCGACGTCAGGCGGCAGCAGCCCCGACTCCCCCGCGCAGGTCACCGAAGGCGCGGATGTCACGGCGGCGCCCGCCGAAACTCTGGCGATCGACACGATAGAAAAGAAGGACTTCGGCGGACGTGAGTTCAAAGCCGTTTCCACAAACCAGAGCAACAATCAGGTCGACATCGTCGCCGAGGAGGAAAACGGCGACATCCTGAACGATCTCGTCTATCGGCGCAACACGCAGTTCGAGGAGATGTACAACGTAAAGATCCAGGCGTCCGGCATGGATTACGGCAGCATCAACCAGATCGCCATGAAGGCGGCGCAGGCCGGCGACAACCCGTATGATCTTTACATGACCAATTTCACCGCTTACACCCTCGCGACCGGAGGATATCTGATCCCGTGGAGCTCTATATCGAGCATGGATATATCGCAGCCGTGGTGGGATCAGGCGGCGGTAAAGGAGCTTTCGATAGCCGGCAATTCGTATCTCATCACCGGAGACATCTCGCCGACTGGTCTTCTACACAGCGAATGCATACTGATCAACAAGAACCTGTTCGAAGCGAGAAGCATGGACTATCAGTACCAGACCGCCTTCGACGGAAACTGGACTATTGACAAGATGATCGATCTTTCAAAGGGTCTTTCCGAGGACATCGACGGAGACGGGAGATTCAAGGACAAGACCGACCTGTTCAGCTTCACCCTCTGGTTCGACGGCGGCACAGCGCTGCTGTACGGTCAGGGTGAGTATATGTCACAGAAGGACGACAAGGACATACCCTCGGTCAAATTCGACGTCGAGAGCATATCCAGCAGATATGACAACATATACCGTCTCGTCATCGACAACAACGCCAACTACTCAAAGACGAACCACGAGATGACATACACGGTGTTCAAGCAGAGCAGAGCCTATTTCTGCGACATCATGTTTATCAAGATCGGCATGTTCCTGCGCGACATGGAAGACGACTTCGGCGTTCTGCCGCTCCCGAAATACGATGAGAGCCAGCCGATGTATCAGACGAACGTATCTGGTGCGGCGACGGCGCTCATCATGCCGGTAAGCTGTCCCGATCCGGAGGATGTGGGCCTGCTCATCGACGCCTACGCCGCCATGGCTTACGATTCGATCACCGAATCCTTGTTCGACGTCATAGCCTCGGTCAAGAACACCCGCGACGAGGAATCGTCAAGGATGACGCAGCTCGTTATCCGCAACCGCGTCTTCGACCCTGTGCGCATGTACTATGTCGACGGCCACAACATAGCCGACGATCTTCTGGCGAAGAAATCGAACGATGTGGCTTCCTATCTCGCGAAATACGAGCCAAAGGCGATAGCGGCGATGGAAACGCTGGTCGAGGCGTTCACCGAGAACAACTGATACTTTCCCCGCGTCATACAAACGCAAGACCCCGCGATCCGTTTTCGCGGGGTCTGATTATTATTCAGATAAGTATTTTACTAAGCTTTTGACGTGATATCCGCCAAAGACCGGATCGATCCTCTTACTTCTCTTCCGCCGGGATCTCCCTCGACAGCGCCCACATGAGAAGCGATCCGGCGAAATTGCCGATCACGCAGATGATTATCGACAGATCGAAGGTGACGGCGGCGCCCATCGTGATGATATTGGCGATACAGTGCTGGAAGCCGCAGAATATGAAGAGCGGGATCCCGAATATTATGCCGAGCGGCGTCTTTTTTCTGTACATAAAGACGGCGATATACATTATCACGCCGCAGAGGACCGATTTAATGAAGAACACCGGCGATATCTCCCAGCTCTGAGCCTTCAAAGCGGCTGCCTCCGCTACCTGCGGGTCGGCGATTGAGAAGACGAGTCCGAACAGATACCCGGATATCAGATTGACGGCGAGTATCGAAATAAGCTCGAGCGGCGGGATCTTGTCTGCTATCAGGAACCCACATTTCCCGGTAAAAAGATTCTGTCCCATATAGCAGACGCCGAGCAGCCCGAAAGCGAATATTACAGGACCTATGGGATTACCGAGCTTCAGCAGAGCGTAATCTCCGAGCGCGATGAGCAGCGACGCGCCGGCGCTCTTGCGCGCGAGCACGATCCATTTTTTGATGTCAGTACGCATGGCTTTCTCCGTTTGAATGATGGTTGCAGGTGGATTTCATATGACCGCGGCTTTACAGGACGTATTTTTTTCGGCTTCGCCTTGACAAACGCGGATTTTCATGGTATCATAATCTATGCAGGGACACGTTTTTCCGGGATCACTGCGTACCGGGATCACAGAATCCCGAGAAGCGGCAGCAGCGCGCCAGCGCCCCATGCCGCGAATACGGCGGCGGCGGCGACAACGAGCAGTTTTGCGTTGAAAAACGCCAGCAGAAGCGCCGCCGCGCATCCGATGACGGACGCCGCGACGCTGCCGCAGCATGAGAAGACGGCCGGAAATATCATGGCCGACAGTACGCCGTAAGGAAGATAATAAAGCAGGGACAGCAGAAAACGGTTTCTGAACCTCCGCCTTATAACGGCGAGCGGTATCATCCTTATCGCCCAGGTCACTCCGCTCATGACGGCGATCCCGGCGAGCATATATCCTGTTTTCAATTATTCGCCCTCCGTTTCGCCGATATCGCGCGGGAAAAGTATCGCTCCGGCGACAGACGCCGCGGCACCCGCCGCGATTATCGTCCATCCGGCTCCGAGCCCCGATGTCGCGGGAAGATATGTCAGAATACACGACAGCGCCGCGGCAGTCAGCACGACCGCCGCTATCGGCCCGGATTTCTTCGCGTCGGGGATGATGAGCGCTATGTACATGGCGTACAGGGCGATATTCATCGCGCTCATGACCGACTGCGGTATGACCTCCCCTGCGAGAGCGCCTGTCAGCGTACCGGCCAGCCAGCCGGACACCGATATGAATATCATGCCGCACATATAGCCGAAGGTGAGAGGTCTCGTCTGCGTCGACGCCAGGGCGAATATCTCGTCGGTATTGCCGTAGGCGACGACAAGACGCTGCCACAAAGTCATTGACGTCGGCAGCTTCTGCGACAGCGATACCGACATCAGGAGATATCTTGCGTTTATGACGGCGAGAGTGCACAGAAGCTCGATCAGCGGAGCGGCGGCGCTCATAAGATTGACGCCGACGAACTGTCCCGTCCCCGACACGCATGTCACGGCGAAAAGCTCGGCGATCCATACCGGCATGCCTTTTCCGGCGGCTATCATGCCGAAGGCGAGACTGACCGAAAGATAGCCCAGACATATCGGGACCGCGTCCCTCACGCCGTCTGAGAATCTGAGCTTTCCGGAGGCGGCGTTTGACTTATCTGACATATAAAATATAAAGCATGGAGAAAAACAATGATCGAATTCAATTACAAAAACAAATACTCGGAAAGATACGTCACCCCCGAAAGGATGCGGGAGATCCGGGCTTTCCTCGACACGCCGGTGAAGCGCGGAGCCGTGATGGAGTTTACCGACAGATACACCGACTGCCCGAGCGTCTTCCGCTATGGCGGAAGATGGTACATGTACTTCATCGCGATCTCAAAGGATACGAAGATATCCGGCTATGAGACCCATCTCGCCGCCTCGGACGATCTGCTCCACTGGGGATATGTGGGAAGACTGCTGAAAAGGGACGACAGCCGTGTCTGGGACTCGAAGCAGATAGCCGGCTACGCGGCGCTCTATGACACGTCGACGGGTGGCGGCTGCGAGCTTTCGACATATGACGGTAGATACTGGATGACATATCTCGCCGGAGCGAGCGACGGATATGAGCCGGACCCCCTGCTCATGGGCATAGCCTCCGGCAAGGATCCGCTCAGCGCAGACTCGTTCGTCCGCTGCGATCAGCCGATACTCACTCCGCATGACAGCGACGCGAGATTTTTCGAGACGAAGACCCTCTACAAAAGCGCCGTCATCAAGGATGAGGAATCGCTCACCGGTTTCCCGTTCGTGATGTTCTACAACGCCAAGGCGTACGACAATCATGAGCGCATATACATGGCCGTCTCAAGCGACATGGAGCACTGGACGAGATACGGAAGCCGCCCGATCATCGACGACATCACCGGCGATCCCGACTGCTACATAACCGCCGACCCGATGATCATGCGCATGGACGACGGGCTGTATGTGATGAACATAATGAAGTACCACAAATCCCGCTCGGCCTTCGATACCTTCGCCTGCTCGTACGATCTCGTGCACTGGACCGAATGGCTCGGAGAACCGACCGTCGCTCCTTCAAAGGACGATCCCGATCAGGACGTATTCGCGCACAAGCCGTGGTTCATCACATGGGAGGGACACGTCTATCACTTCTACTGCGCCTGCACTTCTGACAACCGCAGATACATAGCTCTCGCGACCGATTTCTGAAAAACGGGGAGGAAATGATAATGAAAAAGATACAGATCGTACCTGGAGTGGCGGTATCGGAGCTCGTGCTCGGGACTGACAACTTCGGCGTCGATCAGGCCGGAAAGCCGGAAGACCTCGCCTTCGAGCTTATGGACCGCTATTTCGAGCTCGGCGGCAACACGCTTGACACTGCGCACGTCTACGGAGACTTCATTCCTCCGCGCCGCCATGTCTCCGAAAAGACGATAGGAAAATGGCTGAGATCCAAGCCGTCTTCATTCAGGCGGAATGTCGTCATATCCACGAAAGGAGCTCATCCCCTGCCGGGAACGCCGATAACACAGTCCCGTCTTTCGCCGGATGACATAAATACCGACATGGACGAATCTCTTGAATGTCTCGGCGTCGACATGGTGGATATCTACTGGCTACACAGAGACGAAATATCGCGTCCGGTCGGCGGGATCATGGAGACCCTCGCCGGGCTCGTCGAGGCGAAGAAGACGGTCTGCTTCGGCGTTTCGAACTGGCGCGGCAGCAGGATAAAGGAAGCCAACGAATACGCCGAGGCCCACGGTCTGCCGAAGATCGCCGCCAGCCAGATAGAATATTCGCTTCCTCAGGTCAACGTCGATGTAATCGACAGCACCCTTGTCGTTATGGACAGGACAGAATTTGCGTTTTACAGCGAGACCGGCATGCCGGTATTCGCCTTCACGTCCCAGGGCAAGGGGTATTTCGACCGTCTGAAAAAGGGGAATCTCGACGAAAAGGTATCGGCGCGCTACACGAACGCAATAAATGCCCGGAACGCGAAGGTCATGGACGCTCTCTGCGGCGTGAACGGACTTTCGCCGACGCAGAACTCGGTCGCCTGGCTTAGATCGAACCCGTGCTTCGAGGTGCTGCCGATCCTAGGATGCGGCAGCGTCCCGCATCTTGAGGATTCTGTCGGAGCGGCCGGACACTATGTTGATTTCGATCTCTTCGAGCACTGCGGAAGCTGAAAACACTCTTTATATCCGCCCGTCGATGACGGGCGGATATTTATTATTCTATGTTCCTATTTCAGAAGCTCGTCGACCGGGACTCCGTCGATGCCCGGCATGTCGAGTCCGAGTATCTTCGCGAATGTGGCCGTCTCGTCGACTATCGGACGGCGGTCGACGACGGCGTTCTCCCTAAAGCTCGGCCCCTGCGCGAGGAAGACCGGCTGAGGCCCCTTGTCTGGCAGATGACCGTGAGTCGCGTGACCGTAACGGTAGTCGGTGATATCAAACGACGAGGCGTACGGCATGGTCAGCTTCTCGCCGAAGGAGGTGTATCCGTCGGTCTCGAGCACAAAGCTGAACGGTCCGGAAAGATGTTCCCTCTTTTCTGCCTCTGCCGTGGTCATGACCTCGCTTATACCGTAAACTCCGGCGGCGACTAGCTCTTTCAGCAGCGCGTAGACCCTGTCATGCAAAGCCGCGTCGCCGGGATCGCGAAGGAAGCACCACGCCGAGGTGCCGCCGCTCATGACCCAAGCGTCCCATGAGGCTATCTCGCCCTTATCGTCGAGCCTGATCAGCCCCTTCTGCACGAAAACGGAGTTGATCGAGATGTTCCTCGTGATGTCGATCTGCCCGTGATCCGATATCACGACGAGATCGGTATCTTCATATGTCCCGGCGGTCTTCATCGCCCGGACGAGCATCCCGATCCAGTCGTCGGCCTCGGCTATGCCGCGGTCGACCTCATCGTTCCAGAGCCCGAAGCCGTGCCGGTAGGCGTCGATGTTCGCCGGGTGTATCATCAGCAGGTCGGGTCTGAACCGTACAACCATCTCGCAGGCGCACGCCATGACGAAATCGTCGGCGAACGGGTGCTGACGCTGATGGCCGCGGATAAGCGGCTCGTGCTTGTCGACGATCTCGAGCACCTCGGGAGACGATCCGCTCCTTTCAAACGCCTTGTGCAGGGTATCTCCCTCGATGTCGCCCTGAGTCCAGTATTCGTCTATGTTCCAGTCGATGTCGGGATGATTCCCGGTGACCGGCCAGAAGACGGCCGCCGTGGTAAGACCTTTCCTTTTCGCCGCCGTAAAGATATCCGGGACCTTCACCGAATCGTGAAACCACTGCCATTTCCCGCTGCTTTTCTTTCCCGGCTCGATAATGTTGTTGCAGAATACTCCGGTCTTGTCGGCGTAGCATCCGGTGGCGATGGCCGTATGTACCGGATATGTGATCGTGGGATATATCGTCCTTACCCGCTTTATCTCGGCGGGAGACGGCATATAACGATGCGTGTTCGGCATATTTTTCAGCTTTTCGACATCCTCGCTCACCATGGCGTCGACGCTGAGCACTATAAGCTTATGCTTCATATCACAGCCTCCGTTGTCGCTTGTTTCAGATAACGATTATACATCAGACGGCCTGTGATTTCAACTTTAATATGGTAAAATTTTTCTCCGATGCCCGGAAATTATATTTACCGTACGGAAACAATTATTTAATATATAACGCCGTTATTAATGGTATAATATAAAAAAGCGTAAATAATACTTATCGATCATTATATTTGGAGACAGAAATGGACGACTCGGGAGCAGACGGCGGCAGCCATACGGGCGACCGACCTTGCGTCCGCGGGATTGATACAGATTCCCGCGGCGCTCACTCCTTTTGCTTATACGGTTCTCATAAGACAATAAGCGGCGGACGGTGAGTTCGGGGCAATGCCCCGCCATCGTCGTTTTTTCGTTGCTTTAAAACCCTTCCCGCCCGGTATTGAGCCGGCCCGCGCTTTTCGCCGGCCTGCCCTGACGCCGAGGCGGCGTAAACACTCATTCAATGGACTTGCTGCGATTTATCCTGATTCAGGTTATCCTTCTCATAATCCAGGCCATATTTTCCGCCTCGGAGACCGCCGTCATCTCACTTGACGACACAAAGCTGCGCAGACAGGCGCAGGAGGGCGACAAGACCGCCGCGCGTCTTCTGCGCATGCTGAACGACGGCGTCGTCACTCCCGACGGGGAGAAACCGACAAAAACGACCGTCGGACTTTCAAGAAACGATTTTCTCCTCACCGTCAGGATATGCGTGACGCTGGTATCGATCTTCTGCGCCGTCTTCACCGTAGACGGTGCGGCGAAGGAGATATCCTCCCTGCTGTCGAAAACGCCTCTCTCGGTCGTCTCGTCCGGTGCGCTCGAGCTGATCGCCAAGATACTGATAATCTTTGTCCTGACGTTCCTGATGACAGTTTTCGGAAGGATGATCCCTCAGAGGATGGCGATGAAAAGCCCGGAGGGCTTCTCAAGGTTCGCCTGCCCTCTTTTGATGTTCTTCGGCATACTGCTCAGACCTATGATATCGCTCGTTTCCGTCACCGCGAACGCCTTCCTCAAGCCCGACAAGGCTCAGAGCGAGGCCACCACCGCGCTTTCGGAGGACGAGATACGTTATCTTCTGACCGCCGGTGAGAAAAAAGGCACCATAGACAGCGACGAGCGCGAGATGATAGACAACATCTTCGAGTTCAACGACATAACCGCCGATCAGGTCATGACCCACCGCACCGACATGGTGGTCATATGGGAGGACGACACGCAGGATGAGATCATGCAGAAGATCCGCGAAAGCGGTTTCTCGCGCTTCCCTGTCTGCGGGGAGTCTATCGACGAGATCAAGGGAATCGTCCGCACCCGCGAATATCTTCTCAATCTCAGCTCGGATCAGCCCAAAACGCTTCAGCAGCTTCTTGCCAAGCCCTTCTTCGTGCCGGAAACGGCGAAGGCGGACGTCCTCTTCTCACGAATGCAGATGCAGAAGACGCATATGGCGGTCGTAATAGACGAGTACGGCGGCACCGCCGGACTCCTTACGATGGAGGATCTGCTCGAGGAGATCGTCGGCAACATTTACGACGAGACCGACGTAAAGGATGAGCAGACGATAACGCACATCGCTCCCGACACATGGAAGATCGCCGGAACAACTCCGATAGAGGAGGTCGAGGAGACTCTCGGAGTAGATCTTGCCTCCGAGGACGAGGATTACGGCACTCTCGGCGGCCTGATATACAGCTGCCTCGCCATGATCCCGGCGGACGGCAGCCATCCCCGCGTAAAGACGCACGGGCTGGAGATAAGCGTCGACGAGATCGCCGATCACAGGGTCGAATGGGCCACTGTCAAAAAGCTGGTCACCGACGACGAAGGAGAAAAGGAAGAAGAAAAGCGTTCTTCCGATATCAACGTCATGACCGGCATATGAGGAAGATGATATGAGGATAATGACATACAACATCCAGTCCGGATGGAACAACGAAAAGCCGAGGGAAAGAAATTACGATTTCGCCTGCGGCGTGATACGGGAATATTCGCCCGACATAGTCGGCCTGAACGAGGTCGGCAACAAGACCATCGCCGGCATTCCCTCTCATTCCGGATATATGGGCGAAAAGCTCGGGATGAACGACTTTTTCGCTCCCGCCATGATAATAGGCGGATATCCGTACGGGAACGCCATGCTGACGAAATATGAGCTCAGATCGGCGCATATAGTGACTATCCCAAATCCACCGCGCGTCAGAAGAGGCTTCTATGAGCCGAGATGTCTGCTGGAGGCTCTGGCGGATACCGATATCGGCGAGACGTCAATTCTGATATCACACTTCGGTCTCGTCGAAAGCGAGCAGATAAACGCGGTGAAGACGGTGTGCGATACGATAGACCGCATACGGCTCGAAGCTCCGAAGCGCCGTATCATACTGATGGGCGATCTCAATATGACGCCGGACGACGAAAAGCTACGCCCGATATTCAGCCGCCTGAGCGAGGTCACGTTCTCTGTCGGATCGCCGCTGCCGACGCATCCGTCTCCCGAGCCGAGAAGCAAGATAGACTATATCTTCATCTCCGACGGGCTGAAGGCCGACAGCATAAACGTTCCTCATGTCACCGCCTCCGATCACTGCCCGATAATAGCCGACATATCGTCGATCGGATAAAGAACGCCGACCCGGATTTCCGCCGGGTCGGCAAATTTTATGTTAATAAATTTATAAACCTATTGCGCTGTCGGGAAAAATATGGTATAATATAAAAACACGGAAAGGTATCGAAGCGGTCATAACGGGGCTGACTCGAAATCATGTGACCTTTATGTACCCTCCAAACCCCGGAAGCCTTGATTTCATTGGGTTTTCGGAGGGATCGAAAACTAAATATCATATGTGTTCTCCCCATCAGTTCTCCCCAAAATCCTGGGTGATTTTCGGGGGTCGGATGTTGAGATAAACACGGAGAGGTATCGAAGTGGTCATAACGGGGCTGACTCGAAATCAGTTTGGGAGCAATCTCACGTGGGTTCGAATCCCACCCTCTCCGCCATTTTTTTGTGGAAAGTGTCCAAATTTACATCAGTAAGTTGGACACTTTCTACATTTTTTGTTCTCATTCGAACTCAATCCATGTGGTTATGCTCCTCTTTCTGTTTGATATGGGGAGAATTCAAGGGAGAACATGGGGAGAACCATCAGGAGCTGAAATTCCAAGCCCTGTAAGCATCGATTCAGCCGAGGAAATCTTGGAGCTGTATTCCAGGTGGGCATAAATGTTCGCCGTAGTGGAAAAGTCGCTGTGGCCGAGCCATTCCTGAATCTGCTTCATGGGAACTCCGCTTGAGAGCATCAATGAAGCGCAGGAGTGCCGGAGATCGTGGAACCTGATCCTTCGCATACCGTGCTCTTCCAGGAACGCGGCGAATGTTGACGAGATGTACTCCGGCTTGATGAGGTCTCCGATTTCATTGACGCAGATATAGTCCTCATATTCACGGTTGTAGCAACGCCCGCAAAGCCGCCGGTTTTCCTTCTGCTCTTTCTGGAGGCTCAGGAGCCGCTCCTTTACAAAAGGAACAAGAGGAAGGGTTCTCCTGCTGGACTTGGTTTTCGTCGTATCCTGGGGCACAAGAATGTGCTTGCCGTCAAGATTGACGGACGTGACCGTGTGCTTGATCGTGATGGTATCATGTTCGAAATCGACGGCATCCCATTTCAAGCCAATCGCCTCGCTGCGGCGCAGGCCGTAGAACGCACCAAGAAGAATCGGGATTTCCAGCCTGGTTCCCTTTGAAATTTCAAAGAGCTTGTTGATTTCATCAGCGTCGTAGAAACTCGCGGAAAACTTCTCTTTCTTCGGACGCTCAACCTTATCTGCGGGGTTTCCGGGAATAAGATCGAGCTTTACGGCGTATTTCAGGGCCTTATGAATATTCGAGTGGTAGTGGATTACCGAAGCGGCACTGACACGTTCAAGTTCTTTCAGATAGAAGTCCTGAATGTCCTTGGCCGTCAGTCCTTTCAGCGTGATCCCTTTCTCCCTGAAAAAAGGGCAGATGCCCTTCTTTACCATGTTGCAATAGGAAGCATAGGTTGGCACAGCAATAGAAGTCTTCACGACCTGAAGCCACTGTTCCATGAAATCAGCGAAAAGCATATCGTCTGCGGGTGGTGCATCCTGAACGAATTTACGCCGCTGCTCCTGCAAATATGCCTCCGCTTTTTTCTTGTTGCCTTTGACCGGCAGTCCGGTCGCGATCCATTTTGTCTTCCGGTTTCCGAAGACATCGGTATAGTTCAGTACCGCGTAATAATAACCTTTCTTTTCTCTTACATGTCCTGCTACCATTATGTACTCCTTTCTCGCAGGGCGGCACTTGTCGTTGACCGTATATATTATACTTCATTCGATCTCATGAGGACAAGGATGCCGCCTTGAACTTTTTTTGAATCAAACTACCGCCTGTTGCTGACTCTTGGAACCTATGCAAAGATATTCAAGAAGATGGACTTTGGGGATGCGGTAAGTCCTGCCGACTTTGAGGCAGCAAAGCTTCCCGTCCCGGATAAGCTTATAGCTTGCCTTTGTGCTCACGCCAAGGATCTGACTTACCTGCTCAATGTTCATTACATCCGGATAATCCCGAAGCATAATCCGGTATGCTTTTCCCTGAGAAATTTTGCTTGCTCTTTCACTATTCATGTCCTGCTCCTGTCTTCACGGGGCGTCGATTTCTTCGGGAATATCAATGTTTCCGCCGATTCCCAAAACCGCTGCCTCTTTTATCGCGTCCGTCTCCTTCCGGCTCAGTCTGCCGAGGTATTTCAGGCACTGCCGCTTGTCTATGGTTGTTATTTGTTCACCAAGGGCGATGCAGTCTGACTTGAGGCCCTGAGTTTTGTGGATCAGGTAGTGTGTCGGCTGGTCGGGCTTTTTCCATATTTTGGAGGTAATAGGTACGATCACCAGGGTCGGAGCATAGAAGTTGCCGATGTTGTTCTGCAGCAGAACCACCGGACGTACCCCACCCTGGACATGGCTTCCATCATACGCTGAAGTGCCGTAACCGAGATCGGCCATGTAAAGATCGCCGCGGCGAAAATCCCAATCATTTCTCAGCATACTTTTTCTCCTTTCACTCCTTTCGATATTCCTGATTGCAAGATATGCTGTCATATCCTTATAATGCTCGCTGTTGAATCTGTCCTGATATGTCATGTTTTCCTCCATGTATTCGATGTACTAGGAAGCCGATCCATCAGCCGGATGAACCGGCTTCCTTTCAAGCATGTTTTTTTGATTCTCTCTATTTGTCCCAGACACCCCGAGAGTGGATTTTTAAATCCGATGGGAATCATCAGGCGGCGGTTTGCATGAATTTGCTTGCAAATTCACCGCTCACATAGGAATCTGACCTCCCCGCCTTCTTTGTGGCCGGGCCGCGAATTACGGAAGTATCATTGTCCCCGATATCCGTCATGGCCGCTGCCGGTTGCAGACCGGTTTTTATTACATGGGCTCTATCGCTCGTCCTTACGGAGTCCTGGCGCGCCTGTAAGAGTGGCTATTGACATCGGTAATGTACCTGATGACTGGATATTCAGTTTTCAAAGGACACAAACCTGAGCGGTTTGGAGAAAACTGAATCCCGGATCCCATCGGGTGAGATTTGCCTTCTCACTCACAAACGGACATTTTCGAGAGAAATAACAAGTCACCCGAAATATTTTTTTGCTTTTTTTCTGATGAAAGCAATCGAGGCAGTGACAGCCTGCTGTGTTTTTCCGTGCCGAATTCCGTAAGCGGTAGCGGATTCTCCGCCTCGAATGCAGTGAATGTAAATGTCAAGCTGTTTAGCGGTGAGCATACGACGGAACTTTTCTTCTTCGAGCTTTGTCTCCATCTCGATAACGCCGAAATTGTTGTCTGCTTCCCAGACCGATTTTTCTTCATCATATGGAACATCCAGAGAGAGCGTCGATCCATACTTCCGATCCGCGGTAATCTCACGGTACAGCCTCTTTTCCTCAGTACGCAGAAACCTCATGACTTCGTGGTTGATCTCTGTGACTTCACCGGTAGCACGGACTCTTGCCCAATAGCGCTTTATTCCATTTTCAGTAGTTGTCCAGAGGTCATAATCGAATTCTTTTGACTTGTACATTTCGTAATCTCCTTTGAATTTTGTTTTTTGGTGGAAAATCAAAATCGGGAGATTACGGGTACTTGGCGATGTAGCAAAGCCATAAAAACATAAAGGTCCTTTCCCAAGCGTGAGTTTGAGAAAAGACCCTCTAACGCAGTACGAAGCAAACGTGCAAAAGAAAAAGCGCCGTAGAAATCGGATAGACCTATAGACATGACTATAGTGTTGTCTAAATCCGGCTTCGTACGGCGCTTGGAAGTTTTTCAGCCCTTATGGGTCTGCTCCGCTTGCACGATTAGAAATCGTATTGTTTTTAGATATTCAATTGTGTTATCTGATTACTTTTCGTCTGACATCCAGACGAAAATAGTGGTAATGCTTATATTGTATCCTGAAATATGATAAATTCAGCGGACCTTCAAACTTGCACTTGCGGCATTTGACTTCCGCATGACCTGTTCGGTCTTGATATACTCCTTCTATGCGAAACCCACAGATTGGACATTTCAGGTCTCGTTTTTCCATCCCTTCGACTTCTGACATCGAGAGTTCTATCTTGTGTAATACTTCCGGAGTAGGCGTCCCGTATCGCGGGTCATATTGAATTTTTTTGATCATATGAACCTCCAAAATGCAGATCACAGGATATATACTCTTCAATAGGATGCCACTCGAGGCGATTCAGTTCTCTCAGACGGGTAACGAATGCTGAATATGATACCCCCAAACTATTTGCCATGTTCTGAACTATCAGCTTATCGTTCTGAGCGAAAACACCACCATCATAACATTTTAACGGTTGTCCTCTATTGTATTCCCTCAGAACTTTATCCACCAGAAATGACGGCATCAGAATGGCGGCACCGAGTCTGTTTGTTAGGGTTTCGTTAAGAGAAAACATTCTTCTCAGGTCTTCGCGTGGATACATATTTTCAGGATCAAAATCACTGTGAAAACAAGCGACAGTCTGCATGGGTATGTGTCGTTCAAGGATTTTATGAGCCGCTTCATGAGCCAATGTAAAGCGTCTGCGGCTGCTTTCGCTTACTTGTAATAAATATCGCTCGATAACAACAGTGTCCTTTGGAAAGACAACAGATTCGGTTTTACAGCCTCTGTGGACAAGCAGAGGATCGATCCCATTTGCCAGAAAACCAATTTTGCTGCTGTCTTTTTCAGCAAATGTTTCATAGCAGATGGACAATCCGAGATAATCAGTAATAAAGCCTTCGATATCAAAACACTTAGCGTTCCATCGTCGTGTTTTCTTTGTGTAATCTCTCGATAAGCCTTCTCCGAGAGCATCAAGCTCCTGAAAAGACGATAAAGGTTTCATAAGCTCTAAAACCTCCTTCAACTGAAATTCACATACCATTTGGATCCAAGCTGGTATATGTACTTTTCCGCATGACCGATAATAATAGTGTAGCGAATTCCTTCAAATTGACCGTCCATAGACGTGCAAGAGTGAACGACACGCTTGATTTCCCATTCACGTCCGTCACGCCATATGACCTTCTTAGGTACTGCCACTCCATCCTCAAGGTGCAGGCATTCAACTCTTACATATGTTCTTTTCAATTCGTTCTCCTGGTTAAATTACAGAGATTTGATTATATGCTTGGCAACTCCCTGGACAACAAGCTGTTTCATCTTTATAGTTTTACCGGGGTATACTGCTTCATTCATGTACTCAAGAATAGCGTTATGGTGTTTATCAAACCCTCCGAAACGCTTAAGAGTGTTCTGATCTTCATCATCGAGCGCAACAACAATGTCGCCAATTTTGGCAACGGACTGTTTCCGGATCACTACCAGATCTTTTTCATGGATGCCTGCGTCTTCCATAGAGTCGCCCTTAGCACGTAGAATGTAAAATTCACCGTCACCGAAAAGCGAGACCGGAAGATTGATATATTCTTCAATATACGGTTCTATGTTGACTGCTTCACCACAGGGAATGCTGCCAACAATTGCTGCTTTGGAAAGGCGTGTATTAGATGAATTGAGTTCTTTTGTGTCTATGACTTTACCGTCATAGAACAGATCGCCCTGCTCGTTCATTTCAATCAGATAACGGTATACCGTTGTCCTGCTGACTTTAAAGTGATCTGCAATAGCTTTGAGAGAAGGAGACCGTCCTTCTATTCTTCTCCAGGTATTGACAAAATCATATATCTCTCTTTTCATTTCGGCACTCTTTGAACGCATACAGCAGCCTCCTTTGGTGTCGATCTATCTGTAACAACTGTTACGGATATTATTATACTCAAAAATGGCAAAAAAGCAATAGGGCCAGACACATGGTGTCGGTCCTATTCCACATCTAATTTATCTATTATGTTGTGTTGTCGATTATAGGCGACATTATATCGCTTTTCAACTTCGTTGCGATAATTACCAACACATTGGTCGTTTTCCTTGTAAACGGAATTAATGGGCAAGTTCAGTTACCAGTTTTTATAGACAATGTCTTTCCATCAGACTTAACGATATTATCTCCTTGCAAATCGGTTCGGTAAGCTGTTTATTCTGTTAACGTCCTTCACTGTTGTATTAATTACGATTTCTTTTCTTGGCTGAAATTATAAATCTATAAATACCATCTGCACGGACGAAATATATCCATTCTATCAGAGTGTTTTTGCATCGGTCTGCTTACAGCAGATCAGCGGCTTTCTGAACCATTTCACGGTACTGTTGTTTGACAGATTCCGGTCCCTTGATTTTTACTAATCCAGCAAATCCGAAAATCCAGTTAAAGAATACAGTGCCGATAGCAACCTCCTCGATAACACGGAAATTCTGAAGATCGCCGGCATAGGTATGAACATCAGGACCGAATCTATCAACTATCGCATCCATTACACCGTTGTCGCAAATAAGCTCCACCTCAACTCGCGGAGCATTATACATACGGAAATTCGTTCGAGTATATTTACCAATGTCGAATCCGACTGGCTGTGGGGATGCAGCCTCTTCCAGGATCTCCGGCTGTTTTGCGATACGATCCACACGATGACTTCCGATACTCTGATATTTTTCAGAGTATCCGACCACATAGTAATTATCACCGTCCCAGATAAGGGAATACGGGCTAAAAATATATTTCTCACCACCGTGATGGAGTACACGTTCCTTTTTTACGTTATATTCAACCTTCTGAAAACGAATTTTCCTATGTTGGTTAATGGCATCGTTTATTGCATCAATAATGTAGTATATCTGCGGATTATTATGTTTTCCACGATCGGTAACAACAACGTTTCTTTTAAGTTCTCTAGCTTTGTTGCTGCCAGCAAGAGCTGTTAGTTTGTTGATGAGGATATCGCTTTTTCTTTCGGCAATAAATTTAGAGGAAGCTATAGCATCAATCATCATTTTTAATTCTGCTATGTCAAAGTCTCTGTCTACATATTGATATTGATTTTGTGTAGAACGACGCTCAATGACATTAAACCCTGCCTTTTGCAGAACTTCTATATCGCTTTTAATCGTAGTTCTATGAGTATCAAGACCATATTTTTTCTTCAGAATATCGCAGAGCTGAAATGTGGTAAGATAATTATCCTCATCTGTACGCTCTTTCAGAATCTGAATGAGATACAACGGTCGAAGTTTTGCGTCTATATTCATATATACAAACCTTTCTATGTTGCTGTATTGTTTTCAGGATCATCCCTTTCGATTGCTGGATTACATACTTCGAATAACTCTTCAATGGGATTAAGCGCAATAAAAATCCATTTCTTCTTATAAGCGGAATCCAAGACCTATTGCCAAACAATGGGTTACTTGAACTGAAGTAATGCACTACTGGCTATCGATCAGATTTATATTTCTGGAAGTTACCTTGCCGTATTTCAGCCGGATGTCCGGGTTCTTCCAAACAATGATGTATCCGACAGGAAATCCCTTGTAGAGAGAATCCATCAGATTACGTACCTTTGTCCCGTCCCAGACAAAAGGACGCTGGACTTCCGGGATGGTAATCTCGCCTTCCTTGATTGAACTAATTTATTTTTTTCGACCGATGTTCTGTTTACAGCAAATTGTGCCATCGTCCTCCTCCTGTATCACCGCTATTTCTCAGTGAACTTATATCCGGCATCTGTCCATACGGAAAATGTCACCTTTTCTATTTGCTTGGACAGCATATCCTGCCTTGATTAAATAATCTAATACAGCGATCCATTTTGCACTTTCACGTTGGCTATTGTTTTCATTCTTCACAGTAGATCCTTCCTGAATGGAAGTCCCTGTTGATAAGTCAAACACTTTCATAATGGTTCACGACGGATCGTTAGCTGCTGCATTTATAACTTATTCGCTTTATCTGACAGTTTTAACATCTTGACTTCTGGATCTGTTACCTGTCGTACAGCCTTTATGAACGAGTCTCTTTTCTGCTGCCAAATGATATCCGATTTCTTCGTCAAACCGAACTCGGTTACAACCTTGTCGTACAGCTGATTCAGTTTATCCTGCAGCTCCAGCTCTCGTCCATCAAGTTTTATCGCGATAGATTGATTATTAACTACACCGGTCATTTTTTCGAAGCCAAATCCAGGTAACAAAATCGATGTGACTGCACTTCTTAATACCCAAGCCGCACCCATTTCGTTCAGACTGACCAGGCTTTTATAATAATTATCCGAATGAACGAAAATGACATGAAGATCGTATTCCAGGAATTGGTTACGCAAATAGTCAAATATGTTCGTATCGATAGGTATACCGTAACCTGGGAGCGAACTACAAAAAACCTGAGTCTGATTTATACCCATCCCGTCAAACAGGTTCACAATCTGTGCCACATACTCAACATCCTTGGAAGAGTGGCTAATGAATATTTTAGGTGGTTTTTCTGACATTTTTGTCTGCTCCTGATCAAAGTAGTGCTTTCCATAGAATGTAATGCTGTGGTCCCATGCTCGATTATCGGCGTACATGCATGTGATCAAACCGCTTTTCTTGAGGACCCCAAAGATATGGTTTAGATCATCATCAGAATACTCACTTCCTGCATATAAAGAATCTACATATCCTGAAAGATTATCGGCGTTATCAAGAAGCTTACGAAAGAAATCTTTGTATAACGTGTCCATAGTTCCTTTCTCCCTTGTATCACTCGACACCCAGCGCTTTAAAAACCGCATCTTCCGCGCTGTTGTAGAAGATGAGATTAAAGCAGCCAATTAGCTCTGCCGGAACGGTACCAAGATCAGCTGCCGAAGTAATTGGCAGAAGTACTTTCTTGGCTCCGCTGTCAAGACATACCTGCAGCGCATTGGCAAGTTCTTCGACCTTAATCATCGTACCGCTGATACTGATTTCACCAAGTACGGCGAGACTACTCAGGGTGGGTTTATTCAGTGCGATGGAGCAGAGGGCTATCAGTGTAGGAAGTGCCAACCTTCCAGTCATCCCAATACCTTGAAGATCCTGATAGTTGATAATATAGTCCTTCGTGGTCGTACTGATAGATCCACTAATCCTGTTGCCGTTAGCCTTCAGGAAGTTGAAAGCTGTGTTAGATGTCTCTCGTGCATCACGGTCAGTGCCGATGCCGGTTCGCTCGAATTTACCATTGCCGGGGAGCATCTGGCTCTCCAGACGGAAGACACCGATCATTCCGGCCTTACCCTGCCCGACGGTATACACCTGACCGGGATTACAAAGGCCCTCCGGGATCAGCTTGCCGCCGCCCTGTTCGGGCACGGAGACATAGTGCTCCTCGAAGGTCTCATTATCTATGTAGGAGAAGTTCACGTCAAAGAACTCCATTCCCCCCAGTTTCTTCAGTTGTTCCTTGACACGTCGACGCATCTCAAGTGCAATCTGAAGGATTTCTTCCAGATCCTCTTTCCCAAAGACGCCATCCGGATATACAAGTTTTACCAAGCCGCCTACCATCTTTCGGACTGCAATGGTATCACGCTGATTCAGATTCTTTCCAAGACGATAAAAGCGATCCAACGCGTCACCATACTGTTCTTTGCGCAGCTCACGTAAGAACTCAGCCAAATAGTCCGTTATGAAACCATAATCATCCGTAAAATGCTCTGGACGGAACTTAGGGATCTCCCAGCCCGGGATGTAGCAATGAATTCGATCAAGAAAGGCCGTATCCGTCCCCATCTCTGGCGGAAAGGGGTCAAAAAGACTGGAAGTCTTCAGCATTACATCAACACTCTGATTGATGTTGCCCACAAAGACCATAGAGGCATTAGCCGCCTTTTCTTCCTTGCCACGGGCAAATGAGCCCGAAGCCATGTAATCCTTCATGATTTGAATACCGTCTTTGTCCTTGAAATTGATTCCAGCGACCTCATCAAAGGCAACGCAGTCCCAAAGGCCGACAAGACCGACCGCCTTCTTGCTCATGTTATAGAAAAGGTTCGCAACTGTCGTCTGGCCACCAGACACGAGGATGCTATTCGGGGAAATCTCTTTGTACAGGTGGCTTTTCCCGGTACTTCGAGGGCCAAGCTCGCAGAGGTTGAAATTGTTCTCCACCAGTGGGATCATCCGCATCATAAGAAGCCACTTTTCACGTTCTGTCAGAGTATCTGGCTCCATGCCGATAGACCGCAGCAAAACATCCATCCATTCTTCCTTTGTGAACGCTTTTCTCCCATCTTTCAATTCATTGATGTCCATGTGAGGCATCTGGATTGGTGTCAGCTTTCGGATGCTGATCATCTGCAGCGGTGCGCCTTTTGTATTTTTCTTCTTCAGTTTTGCCGAAAAACCTATGTGAGGATCAGCATCCTCATCGTCCTCGGATTCATACTCCAGGTTCACAATGCACCAGATTCCACCGCAAAGAAGGCGGTCGTACTTTTCGGCATATTCTTCGTTGATAGGAACACCTGAGATACCAAGATTTGAAAACTCCGCCTGATATGCGTCATATTGCAGATTCAGGGACATTGTCACTTTATCTATGATAGTGTAAGACCCCTTTTGCCGAAGACGGGACAATACCTTTTCCGCTTCATCCGGACGCACAAAGTTGTCTGTCAGAATCCGCTTCACTTTCTCGACGCCATTTTCGATGGTCTCTTCATCATCAGAGCTGCAATACTGCCCCAAAAGGAACTCAAGGACGTAAACTGGTACATTTGCTCCTTCCTTGATTTTCTTAGTAAGATCCTTTCGGACAATTTTCCCATCGAAACAATCGCGGAGTTTTTCTTTTATTTTTTCCCGTGAGGAACTGTTCTCCAAATCAACTTTCATAACCACGCCTCT
>CAMJPL010000023.1 GCA_946407735.1 uncultured Clostridia bacterium | reverse complement strand
GTTGTGGCGGGTGTCCATGCCCTCGTTGCGGAAGACGCGGCCGATCTCGTAGACGCGCTCCATGCCGCCGACGATAAGGCGCTTGAGATAAAGCTCGAGCGAGATGCGGAGATTGATGTCGAGATCAAGAGCGTTGTAGTGCGTCGTGAAGGGTCTGGCGGCGGCGCCTCCGGCGTTCTCGACCAGCATCGGCGTCTCGACCTCGAGGAAATCGCGCGCGTTCAGATACTCGCGGATGGCGGCTATGATCTTCGAGCGCTTGACGAAGGTGTCCATGACGCCCTCGTTCATGATAAGGTCGACATAGCGCTGACGGTAGCGCTGATCGGTGTTGGTGAGGCCGTGGAACTTCTCGGGAAGCGGCGACAGCGACTTAGAGAGCAGCTTTATCTCCTTCGCGTGGACGGAGATCTCGCCGGTCTTGGTCTTGAAGACAAAGCCCTTTATGCCGATGATATCGCCGATATCCCATTTCTTGAAATCGGCGTAGACGTCCTCGCCGACGTCCTCGCGGCGGACATAGGTCTGTATGCGGCCGGTGCGGTCGGATATCGTCGCGAAGGAGGCCTTGCCCATGACCCTTCTGGCGAGCATGCGCCCGGCGATCGACACATCGGTGTTCTCGAGCGCCTCGAAGCCGTCCTTTATCTCGGCGGCGTGATGGGTCTGATCGTATCTGACGATCTCATACGGGTCGCGTCCCTGCGACACGAGGGCGGAGAGCTTGTCGATGCGGACCTGCCGCTGCTCCGACTCGGTCGGCTCGGGAGTCTGGTTCTGCTGTGCCTGCTCCGCCTGACGTGCCTGATTGATGCTGTTGTCGTCCATTATCGTTGTTCCTGTACAGTTTTTGTATTTTACGCCTTGTCTATTTCGAGGACCTTGAGCTTGATCTGTCCGGACGGCGTGTCGGCCGTGACGATGTCGCCGGCCTTGGCGCCGATGAGGGACTTCCCTATCGGCGAGTGATCGGAGATCCGCCCGGCGTCGGGATTCGCCTCGGTCGTACCGACGATGGCGAACTCCTCCTCCATGTCAAGATCGATATACTGGATCTTCACCTTTACGCCGACCGAAACCGAGTTCGTGTTGACGTCGTCGACGACGACGGCGTTCTCGATGAGGTCGATGAGCTCGGATATCCTCGTCTCGTTTTTCGACTGGGCGTCCTTCGCCTCGTCGTACTCGCTGTTTTCCGAAAGGTCGCCGAAGCCGCGGGCCTCTTTAAGCTGCTCGCCGATCTCCTTGCGGCGCACGTCGCGCAGGTAATCGAGCTCTTCTCTCAGCTTCTGAAGACCGTCACTTGTGATTCTGTTCTGTCCTGGCATTATCTGACTCCTGTTTTATATTCCGTGTGGATGTTTTTCTTTAAAATCATTCTCCGCTGCCGCCCAAAACTGCGTCGAAGGTCTCGCCGGTATCGGCTCCGTCCTCGCCCACCATCTTTATCGTCAGCGTGTCGCCCTCCTTCAGGGCCTTCATGATCTCCGGCGTCGGCTCGGCGCCGTTGACGGCGATGACGAGATCCCCGATATCGACGCCCGCCCTGTCGGCGAGCCCGCCGACGTCCACCGCCGTGACGGAGAATATCATCTCCCCCTCGGGATAGGCGGCGTCCATCCCGACGCCGGGACATTTGACATACAGCGTCTTCTGCGCGCGCATGTTCTCGGCCTCGGATTCGATATAGCCTTCCATCTGCTCGCCGTATGAGCGGACGATCTCCTCATATTCCGCCCTTATCCGATTCTCGGTAAGGTAATATGTGGCTCCGACGGCTATGATGAGCAGCAGAAGCACCGCCCATATCGGAAACCTCAGTGACATATCTTGTAACCCCGTTTAACCTTTATTTCGGCTGGACGACATACCATGTATTGCCCGAATCGAGAGGATTCTGCGTGGCTCCGTTTATCCTTATCTCGAAATGGCAGTGATTGCCGGTCGACGAGCCGGTGCTGCCGCCCTGCGCGATCTGCTGTCCGCCCTTGACGATGTCTCCGGCGGCGACGAGAAGACGGCTGTTGTGAGCGTAAAGCGTCGCGAGCCCGCTGCCGTGGTCGATGACGACATAATAGCCGTAGCTGTAATGGTAGGTGGCGGTGACGACGGTGCCTCCGGCGGCGGCGTAGACCGGGTCGCCGTAGCTGATCGGGATGTCGATCCCCCTGTGGAAGCTCGTCCCGCCCCAGATGCTGCGGTAGCCGTAAGCCGACGAGATCTTCTTGTGAGAGGCATCGACCGGCCAGAGCAGCGTTCCTCCGGTGGAGCCGGTGGTGCTGTATTTGTTCTTCTTTCCGGCGGCGGCGGCCTTTCTCGCGGCCTCCTCGGCGGCGCGCTGCTGAGCCTCGTACTGCGCATTGAGCTGCGCCTGACGGGCTATGAGCGCGTTCTCGATCTCCTTGTCGAGGGCGTTCTCGGAGGCGATGAGCTCCTTCTGCTTCTGCTCGTTCTGCGCTATCAGATTGTTGAGATTGTTGATGTAGTTGTTGGCGCTCTCGATCTGTTCCTCGAGCTGGGCCTTGTCGTTCTCGAGCTCCTGCTGCTGAGCCTCGGCCTTCGCCTGATTCAGTTCGATGCGGTTCTTCGCGTCGCGGGTCTCCGACTCCTGATACTCGAGCTCTTCCATGACGTTCTTCTCATAGTCGAGCATCGAGCCTATGCGCTCGACGGAGAGCAGGAAATCGGTGAAATCGGTGGAGCTGAGCAGCATCTCGAGATAAGTGACGCTGCCCTCCTCGTACGCTATCCGCATACGGGTCTTGAATATCTCGTATTTGTCGGCGTTTTCCGACTGCAGGGCGGCTATCCTGTTTTCGGCGTCGGCGATCTCGGCGCGGTACTCCTCGATAAGCTCCTGCTTGAGCGCGATCTCCTCGGTCTTCATCCTCAGCTGCTCGTCGAGCTGCTGCTTGAAGGCGACGGTGTCGCTGATATTGTCCTTCGCGCTCGCGATCTCGCGCCTGACGGCGTCCTGCTGCTGCTTGAGCGACGCGAGCCGGTCCTCCAGCTTCTGTATCGCCGCCGCGCTGGTATCTCCTCCCGCAAAGACCGCGGTCGGCGCCGCCGCAGCGAGCGTCAGAAGCAGCGCGAACAGCGCGGCAGCAGCGCGGAGAGTTCTTTTTGATTTTCTCATCTTCATCGCGCGTTTTTCCTCACGCGTCAAGATATCTTCTCATCGAGATGAGCGATCCGACCACGCCGCACAGCAGACCTATCCCTAAAAACGCCCCGAGCAGATACCATCCGATCGAATCGAACGGCATCACGCTGAGGAAGGATAGCTGCTCCGACACAGAGCGCGCGGCGTAGCCGTAGGCGGCCCTGATTATACCGTACGCGGCGCCGCCGGACAAAAGTCCGATTATGACGCCCTCGATGATGAACGGGACCATGATGAAGCCGCTCGTCGCGCCGATATACCGCATTATGCTTATCTCCTGACGGCGCGAGAAGACGGCGAGCTTTATCGTGTTGATTATGACGAAGACGCTGACGACGAGCAGCAGGATCATGAACCATGTGGCTATGAGTATGACCGTCTGCTTGAAGCTCTCTATCGTCGCCGCGATGTCGGTGCGCTTGCTGACCTTATAGATGGATTCCTCTTCCCCCAGCGCCTGCTCGAGGTTGACGAGCCTGTCTATGTCGGCGAAGGTGATGACGAGTGAGGCGGTGTAGGGGTTGTCGCCCTCGAGCTTCGCGAAAAGCTCGGGGTACTCGGAGTATTTCTCCTTCTCCGACTGATATGCCTCCTCGCGCGATATGTATCTTACCGCCGACACGTTGTCCATCGCGGCTATGCTGTCGCGCAGGGCGAGGATGTCCTCGTCCGAGGTGTCGGGGTCGATGAAGGCGACTATCTGGTTTACCGCGCCGATCTCATCCAGATTGTAGTTTATGTTCGCCACGAGCGACGAGAAGGCGCCGAGAACGATCAGGCACGATACCAGCACCGCTATCGAGGCGAGGCTCATGACGCCGTTGCGCCACAGGCCCTTCAGCGCCTCGGCTATGAAATATGTGATACTGTAGCTGCGCATTATCCGTACATTCCGCCTCTGTGGTCGCCTACAACGCGGCCGTCGCTGATGGTGATCACGCGCTTCTTGAAATAATCGACGAGCGTTTTCTCATGCGTGACGACAAGCACCGTCTTTTTATGGACGGAGTTGATCTTTACGAGCAGGTTCATTATCTCCATCGACTTCTGCGGGTCGATGTTGCCGGTCGGCTCGTCGGCGATGATCATGTCGGGATTGTTGGCTATCGCTCGGGCGAGGGCGACGCGCTGCTGCTCGCCGCCGGACAACTCGTCCGGGAAGCTCTTGAGCTTGTCCTCGAGGCCGACGACCTCGAGCAGCGAAGGCACCCTGCGGCGGATGTTCTTCTTCGGCTCGCCGATGCACTGCATGGCGAAGGCGACGTTCTCATACACCGTCTTGTTCGGGAACAGCCTGAAATCCTGGAAGACCATGCCGATCTTGCGCCGGTAGTACGGCACGACACGGTCGGGCATGTTGTCAAGATGCATCTGACCGACGGTGAGATGGCCGCTCGTCACCTTCTCCTCGCGGAGAAGGAGCTTCGCCATCGTGGATTTCCCGGCGCCCGAGGCGCCTACGATAAACACGAACTCACCGTCGCCCACTTCAAAGGAAATGTCCTCAAGGGCTACGGTGCCGTTCGGGTAAACCTTCTTTACTCTATTGAATTCTATCATTAAAATATCCGGGGATATGCCGGCAAGGAAGCCGGCGTCAGTATTTTACCGGCTTGCTCGTCAGATACTTCTTTACCATCAGCGCCACCTTGAAGGTGATAGCCGAGTCGAAGTCCCTCAGATCGAGACCGGTGAGCTTGCGTATCTTCTCGAGGCGGTAGACGAGGGTGTTGCGGTGCACGAACAGCTTTCTCGACGTCTCGGAGACGTTGAGGTTGTTGTCGAAGAAGCACTGGATGGTCATCAGCGTCTCGCGGTCGAGCGACTCGAGCGAGCCCTTCTTGAAGACCTCCTGCAGGAACATCTCGCACAGGGTGGTCGGCAGCTGATAGATAAGGCGGCCGATGCCGAGGTTCTCGTAGCTGATGATGTCCTTCTCGGTGTCGAAGACCTTCCCGACCTCGAGCGCTATCTGCGCCTCCTCGAAGGAACGGGCGAGATCCTTTATGTTGTCGACGGCCGAGCCGATGCCGATGCTGACCTTGGTATAGAACTCGCTCGAGATGGTGTCGGTTATCTGGCGGGCGATCTTCTCGATGTCGGCGGTGTCGGTGTCGCTCTTTATCTCCTTGACGAGGACGATGTCCCTCTCTCCGACCGAGATGACGAAATCGTGGTTGCGGTCGGGGAACATGTTGGCGACCATATCGTACGGCACGATGTCGTTCTTGCCGCCGAACTTGATGAGGAACAGCACGCGGGTGACGTCGGAGCTGAAATGCAGCTCCTTCGATTTGATATAGATATCCGACGGGAGTATGTTGTCGAGCACGACGTTCTTTATGAAGCTGCTCTTGTCGTACTTCTCGTCGTAAAGATTGATCAGATTGCCTAGAGCTATCGCGAGGATAAGGGTGTCCTTCTCGGCCTCTCTGTCCTCGCCCTCGACGAACACGACGTATTCGCTGTGAGCGGCAGGCCCGACCGAGCGGTAGGTATAGCCTCCGGCGCGGTAGACCTCCTGGCTGTAGATCATGTCCTCGCGGACCGAGCTGCGATTCTCGTTCATCTTGACGAGATCGGAACAGGATATCACCATTCCGTTCTCGTCGAGCACTCCGATGGTGCGCGGGATCGCTTCCTTCATCTGGTGGATAATACCCTGAAACAGTCTGGTGGACATAGACTTCCTCCTGTGGATCGGAGCCGATTGGCCCCGCATTCTTTCGCCTGCGGCTGACAGCAGCCAAAAAGCGCCGTCCCGGGCGACTGCCCTCCGAACGGACACTCCGCTTATAGCTATTGTGCACTATATTATACAACTTTTTTTGTGAAATTTCAATAGTCAAAACGCATTTTTATATAAATTTTTTAAATTTGCCTATGAAAGATTTGGGCTTATTTTCACGGCGTCCCTGCTCTTCGCCTTTTCGGTCCCGGCAGGCGTAAATTTTCTTCCCGCTGTTGCAAAAAAAAAGATTTTGTGTTATAATATAAGGTGCAGAGTTATCCCTTCCGCGAAGCGTGCCCGCAATATGACAATATTCCTTACGACCGTCACCGACCCGTATTTCAATCTCGCCTCCGAGGAATATCTGATCGACAATTTCCCGGACGACGTTTTCATGCTCTGGCGGAACGAGCCGTCGGTCATCATAGGGCGGTCGCAGAACGCCTTCGCCGAGCTCGACGCCGATTTCATCGACAGGCGCGGCATCGCCGTCGTCAGGCGTCTTACCGGCGGCGGAGCGGTGTTCCACGATCTCGGGAACGTGAACTTCACCTTCATCGCAGGCGACGACGGCTCAGAGCCCGATTTCGGGCGCTTCTGCCGTCCGATCATCTCGGCTCTCGCCGGGCTCGGCATCGAGGCCGGGCTGTCGGGGAGGAACGACATCGTCTGTCAGGGGCTCAAGATATCCGGCAACGCGCAGGCGCACCGTTCGGGACGGATCCTCCATCACGGCACCCTGCTATACTCGGCCGACATGTCGAGCCTTTCGGGGGCGCTCAGGGTGAACGAGGCGAAGCTCAAAAGCAAGGGCGTGAAAAGCGTCCGCTCGAGGGTCGGGAACCTGAAAGACATCTGCTCACTTTCGATGGATGTCACGGAGTTCATGGAGCATCTCTTATCCGCCGCGCGAAAGGATTTCCCTGACGCCGGGCAGCGGCCCTTCTCCGATACCGAAAACGAGGCGATACGACGCCTCGCGGACGAAAAATACCGGAGATGGGAGTGGAACTGGGGTCAGATGAAGGAATTCGGCGCGTCGAAGACGAGATATTTCCCGTTCGGGCTTCTCAGGGCCGATTTCACCCTTGACGGCGGGATAATATCGGACATCGCCCTGACGGGTGATTTCTTCGGGCGGCGCGGGATCGGCGAACTCGAGGACAGGCTGCGCTCCCGGCGCTTCACGCGCGAGGAGATACTCTGCGCGGCATCAGACATCGGGGAATACATATCAGGGGCCGGGCCGGAGGATTTGGCTTCGCTCATGCTCGGTACTTCGGACGAGGAGTAAAATTACAATGGCCGACAAGATCAAAGACGAAAAGGTTGAGTTTCTTTTGAAGGGCATCATGACGCTCGAGTCTCCGGAGGAGTGCTACAGCTTCTTCCAGGACCTGTGCACCGTCTCCGAGATACAGGAGATGTCCAAGCGCTTTTACGCCGCGAAGCTTCTGAGCGACGGGCGCATCTACAGCGATATAGCCGAGCAGACCGGGCTGTCGACCGCCACGATCTCGCGCGTGAACCGCTGCCTCAAATACGGCAGCGACGGCTATGTCACGGCGCTGAAGAGGCTCGAGAAGAAGAAGTGATTCCGTTCAGGGGGAAAGGAAAAGGTATATGACTGGCAGATTCAGAGCCGCGGCGCTGATCGCGGCTGCCGCGCTCTGCGCTTCGGTCTTCGCCGCCTGCGGCGAAGACTCGGGTTCGGGGGCCGCCCCGGCTTCGCAGACGACTTCCCAGGCGGGCGAAAGCGCTCCGGCCGGCGAGGCCGAGCCGGAGGGACCGGCTCTTCCGACCGGCGACTACGGCGGGTACGAGTTCAATCTCCTGCAGTACGAGGAGACCGCCGCCGCCACCTCGACGATATGCGTCGAGGAGCTTAACGGCGACATAATGAACGACGCCATCTACGAGCGCACGCAGGCCGTCGAGGAGCGGCTGAACGTGAAGATCGTCTTCACCAAGACCTCGCTCGACTCGGTCAACACGATGATGCGCAACTGCGTCACGGCCGGAGACGATATCTATCAGGCCTTCTGGCAGCACAGCACGAACGGTGTCGACAACTTCCTGATGCAGGGGTATCTCATCGACCAGAACACGATATCCGAGTTCGATTTCACCCAGCCCTGGTGGAACGACAACGCGATGAACAGCCTGAGGCTGAACGAGAAGACCTACCTCTCCTTCGGCGACATCAACTACTACCTGTTCGACTTCCAGAGCATACTGCTGTTCAACAAGCCGCTGCTTGAGACTCTGATGCTGAGCGACCCGTATCAGCTCGTCAACGACGGGAAGTGGACCGTCGACGAGCTCCTTTCGATGGTCTTCGCCGCTCCGGCCGATCTGAACGGCGACGGCGCTCTCGGCAAAAAGGAGGACCGCGTCGGTATGGTCGGCTTCAAGACCGCCACCTACTTCGCCTTCATGCACGGCGCCGACGCCGAGTTGTTCTCGCGCGACGAGAACGGTGTCGTGAGATACGACGGCGTCAGCAACAAATATTACGAGGTCCTGTCGAAATACTCGAATGTCTTCGGCGAAAAGGCCAACTGCGAATCGAACGGCGACTCGGAGGGGCGCTTCAAGAACAGCCTGACCCTGTTCTGGTCGAACACGGTCGGAGGCTTGAGCGTGCTGCGAGAGACCGAATTCGACCACGGCGTCGTCCCCTTCCCCAAATACGACGAGAGCCAGACCGAGTACATCTCCTTCATAACGAACCAGATGCAGCCGACTATGATACCGGTGACGGTGAGCGACCCGTCGAGATGCGGCACCGTCCTCGAGAACCTCGCGGCCGAATCGTACAGCCATGTGCGCGACAAATACTTCAACGTCCTCGTCGAGTCGAAATACGTCCGCGACGAGCAGTCGGTGGAGAATCTGAGGATGATCTACTCCGGCGACGCGAGGTTCGAGATCGAGCACATCTTCTTCTACTCAGCCGGAGTGCAGGACAAGGTCGCCGACGCGATAGGAGGCAAGGCGGACAAATTCGTCTCGAGCATGGAAAAGCTCGCCCCGAAGCTGGAAAAGAGGATGACCGAGGTCCTCGATTTCATCAGCGGATGAGCCTATATTAGGCACAGAATACGAAAAAACACGGAAATTAATAGACATTGGCACTGTTTGACAAGCTTGACGACGCGCTGAAGCGCTTTGACGGGATAAACGAGGAGCTTTCCGATCCCGCAGTCGCGTCCGACATCGAACGATACCGCCGTCTCATGCGGGACAAGAGCCAGCTCGAGCCGACGGCTGTGAAATACCGCGAGTATCTCGCCCTGAAATCGCGCCTTGCCGAGGCGGAGGAGCTTTTATCCTCCGGCGACGACGAGATGCGCGAGCTCGCACAGTCCGAGCGGGACGAATGCGCCGCCGGGATGGAGAAGGCCGAGGAGGAGCTGAAGACCCTGCTTCTGCCGAAGGACGAAGACGACGACCGCTCGGTCGTCATGGAGATAAGAGCCGGGGCGGGAGGAGAGGAGGCGGCGCTGTTCGTCGCCGTCCTCTACCGCATGTACTCGATGTACGCGGCCCTGCGCGGCTTTAAGCTGGAGCTCAGCGGAGCGAACGAGACCGAGCTCGGCGGCTACAAGGAGATCGTCTTCACGGTAGACGGCGCGGGAGCGTATTCGAGGCTCAAATTCGAGTCGGGCGTCCACCGTGTGCAGAGGATCCCCGTCACCGAGGCGCAGGGGCGCATCCAGACATCGACGGCGACGGTCGCCGTCCTGCCCGAGGCCGAGGACATCGAGATCGACATCCGCCCCGAGGACATCAGGATGGAGACGATCAAGAGCTCCGGCGCCGGCGGACAGCACATCAACAAGACCGAATCGGCGGTTAGACTGATATACCTCCCGACCGGGATGGTGGTAGAGTGTCAGGAGGAACGCAGCCAGTACAAGAACCGCGACAAGGCCATGCGGCTTCTGAAGACCCGCCTGCTCGACGAGAAGCGCCGGGAGCAGCACGACCGGATCGCCGTGGAGCGCCGCTCTCAGGTCGGCACCGGCGACCGCAGCGAGAGGATAAGGACATACAACTATCCGCAGAGCCGCGTCACCGATCACCGCATCGGCTACACGATACATTCACTCGAAGCGTTTCTGAACGGCGAGCTCGATCCGATGATAGACGCCCTGACCGCCGCCGACACCGCCGAAAAGCTGAAAAACAGCGAATTCTGATATTTTCCTTCATACAGGACATAAATGACAACCCGCGTAATACATTCTCCGACAGAATCGGACCTTAAAGACGCCGCCGAGATCATCAAAGTCGGCGGTCTTGTGGTTTTCCCGACCGAAACAGTCTACGGCCTCGGGGCGAACGCCCTCGATCCCGACGCCGCCCGACGGATATACGAGGCGAAGGGCCGCCCGTCGGACAATCCCCTGATAATCCATCTCCCGTCGGTCGATGAGGTGAAAAAATACGCCTGCCCGCCGGACATATATTTCGAGCTCGCGAAGCGTTTCCTTCCAGGTCCCCTCACCGTCGTGATGCCGAAAAAGGACGTCATCCCCGACACGGTGTCAGCCGGTCTTCCGACCGTCGCCGTAAGGGTGCCGAGCCATCCGACAGCGTCACGCCTCTGCCGCCTCGCCGCGGTACCGATAGCTGCGCCGAGCGCCAATCTGTCCGGCAGACCGAGCGTGACGACGCTGAAGGCCGCGATAGAGGACATGGACGGCCGCGCCGACATGATAATCGACGGCGGCGAGAGCGACATCGGCCTCGAGTCGACGATAATCTCCCTCGCGGGGGAGCCGACGCTCCTGCGCCCCGGCGGGATAACCTTAGAGCAGCTGCGCTCCGTCATCCCGGACATAAAGATCGGCGGCGCCGTGAAGGAAAAATACGACGGCAGGGCCATCGCCCCCGGCATGAAATACCGCCACTACGCCCCCGATATGCCGGTGGTGCTTCTCGACGGCTCGGACGAGGCCTTCTTCGCCTGCGTCGCCGAAAGATGCGCCGCGCTCGCCGCCGAGAACAAGGCGTGCGGTGTGCTGTGCTATGACGAGGATCTTCCGCATATCACGCCCGCCGTCCGCGAGATGCTGTCCCTCGGACCGAAGTCGGACGAGAGCGCCGCGGCTCACCGTCTTTTCACCTTGCTCCGATCCTTCAGCGGAGTCGACGTGGTCTACGGACGCCTGCCGAAATCGGAGGGTCTGGGGCTCGCCGTCTTCAACCGCCTCGTCAAGGCGGCGGGGTTCGATATCGTAAAACTATAAAACGGATCACGAAAACAGGAGGAGTGCGATATGGACACCAATCTCGCATATAAAGAAGAAATATGGGAGGAGCTGATAGGCGGAAGACTCGTCGCCATGTCGCCGAGACCGTCCGTAAATCACAGCCGTATCTCGTCCAACATCTACTCCATATTCAGATCTTTCCTTAACGGAAAAAAATGCGAAGCTTTTCCCGACGGCGTGGATCTCTATCTCTCCGATACCGAACAGTACATACCTGGCGGCATGGTGGTCTGTGACCCGGACAAAGTCAAGCCCGACGGCGTCCACGGAGCGCCGGATCTCGTCGTCGAGATACTCTCCCCGCGCACCGCGAAATACGACAAAAAGATAAAAAAAGACGTCTACGAGGCCTGCGGCGTCCGTGAATACTGGATCGTCGATCCGGCCGCAAAATCGATCGAGCAGTATCTGTCGGAAAACGGCAGATTCACGCTGAGCGACGTCTTCACCGTATATCCCGACTGGATGCTCGAAAAGATGACCGACGAGGAAAAAGCCGAAGTCGTTACCGGGTTCCGATGCAGCCTGTACGACGATCTTATCATCAGGCTCGACGACGTGTTTTACCGTGTGGACGAGTAATATACGAGCATTGATCAAAAAAAGCAAGGTAGCACATGCCAAAACGCAAATCCGGTGACGCCGGGCGCGTATCGTCCGGCCCCGCCGCCGTAGTGACGCAGCAGCCGATCACCGACACCATAGAGAAAAACTTCATGCCCTACGCCATGAGCGTCATCGTGGCGAGGGCGATACCCGAGATAGACGGCTTCAAGCCGGCCCACCGCAAGCTGCTCTACACGATGTACACGATGGGCCTCATGACCGGGCCGCGCACCAAATGCGCCAACGTCGTCGGGCAGACCATGCACCTGAATCCCCACGGCGGCGACGCGATATACGACACCCTCGTCCGCCTCACACGGGGCAACGAGTCGCTTCTGCACCCGTTCATCGACTCGAAGGGCAGCTTCGGCAAGCATTACTCCTCCGACATGGCTTACGCCGCGCAGAGGTACACCGAGTGCAAGCTCGATCCCTTCTGCGCCGAGATCTTCGCCGGGATATCGGAGGACGCCGTCGATTTCATCCCGAACTACGACAACACCACCACCGAGCCGACGCTGCTGCCGACCACATTCCCGAACATCCTCGTGACGCCGTCCGTCGGCATCGCCGTCGGCATGGCGAGCAGCATCTGCCCCTTCAATCTGGCCGAGACCTGCGACGCGGCGATACAGATGCTCTACGATCCCGACACGACGACGGAGCAGCTGCTCGACATCCTCCGCGCCCCCGATTTCCCCTGCGGCGGCATACTGCTGTACGACCGCGAGCAGATGTCGGAGATCTACCGCACCGGCCGCGGCAGCTTCCGCGTCAGGGCGAAATACAGATACGACCCGAAGGAAAACTGCATCGACATCCTAGAGATACCCTACTCCACCTCGATAGAGCTCATACTCAAGCGTATCTCCGACCTCGTGAAGGAGAACAAGCTGCGCGAGATAAGCGATTTCCGCGACGAGATCGACCTTTCCGGCTTCAAGCTGACCCTGGATCTGAGGCGCGGCACCGATCCCGACAAGCTGATGCTCAAGCTCTTCAAGCTGACGACGCTCGAGGACAGCTTCGACTGCAACTTCAACGTGCTGATCGACGGCTCGCCGAAGGTGCTCGGGGTGAGGGCGATCCTCGAGGAATGGATCCGCTTCCGCATCGGCTGCGTCAGGCGGCAGCTCACCTTCCAGCTGCAGAAGAAGACCGAGCGCCTGCATCTGCTGATAGGGCTCGGGAAGATCCTGCTCGACATCGACAAGGCGATAAAGATCATCCGCGAGACAAAGCTCGACCGCGACGTCGTGCCGAACCTGATGAAGGGCTTCGACATCGACCAGCCTCAGGCCGAGTTCGTCGCCGACATCCGTCTGCGCAACATCAACCGCGAGTACATAATGAAGCAGATGCAGAACATCGACGATCTCAAGAAGGAGACATCCGAGCTCTCCGACAAGATCGGCGACGAGAAAAAGCTGCGCCGCCACATCATCGCGGAGCTGAAGGAGATAAAGAAGAAGTACTCAAAGCCCCGCCTCACCCAGATCATGTACGCCGAGGACGTCGAATTCTACGACGGCTCCGACGACGAGCCGGAGGACACGAGCGCGAACGTCTTCTTCACCGCCGAGGGATACCTGAAATCGATCTCCGCCGCCTCGCTGCGCATGAACGCCGAGCAGAAGCTGAAGGACGGCGACCGGATAATCTGGTCGGGCGAGCTTTCGGGATCGACCGAGCTGCTGTTCATAACCGACCGTCAGCAGGCGTACAAGGCGAAGGTGTCCGACTTCTCCGGCTGCAAGGCGTCCGACATGGGCGATTATGTCCCGGCGAAGCTGTCGATGGACGACGGCGAGAAGGCGCTGCTGATGATCCCGGTGAAGAAATACGCGGACGACATCTGCCTCGTGTATATCTTCGAAAACGGCAAGGGCGCGAGGATCCCGCTCTCGGCTTACGAGACGAAGGGAAACCGCCGCCGTCTCACCGGGGCCTATTCCGGCGTGTCGCCGCTCATCGGCGTCATGACCGACTCCGACGCCGAGCCGAAGGATATGATCCTGATCGCGTCGAACAGCCGCGGAGCCGTGATATCGAGCGCGCTCCTGCCGAAGATGTCGACAAGGACCTCCGCCGGAAACAAGCTCGTCAACCTGAAGGCTGGGCAGACGCTGACCGAGGCGTCGGACGATCTGTCCCGCTTCGGCGATCTCAAGGCCAACCGCCGCGACAGGATCCCGGCGCCGCTGTCAAAGATAGCCCTGCTCGACGCCGAGATGAGCCAGATGAAGATAGAGTAAGCATTATAAATTTTATTTATCCCACCCCCGCAATCTTTCATAAACGATCAATCCGTTTTATATTGACGGATCACGGCATTTGTTGTATAATATAATCACGCCCGGTAGACAGCGCCGGGCGTGATTATTTTCGGGAAGGGGGGACAGCGGTGCTGGATCTGCTTTATGAGCGTCTTTCGCTTACATCGAAGGCTCCGATCGTCATAATCTCGCTCGCCGCGATGCTGACCGCCGGGTATCTCATGACGCGGCTGACGAGGCCGGCGAAGCTGCCCGACGTGACGGGATACATCCTCGCCGGGATAATCATAGGTCCGTATCTGCTCGACCTTGTCCCCGACTGCGTGCTTCACGGCACCGAATTTCTGCCGGACATCGCCCTCGCCTTCATCGCCTTCTCGAGCGGGCGGTTTTTCAGGCTCAGCGTCCTTAGGAAAAACGGCGCGAAGGTCATCATCGTGACCCTCGCCGAGTCGCTTACGGCGTCGGCGCTGGTGTTCTGCGCCATGTTCTTCATTCTCCGGCTGAG
Source organism: uncultured Clostridia bacterium (assembly GCA_946407735.1). GTDB lineage: Bacteria > Bacillota > Clostridia > Oscillospirales > CAG-272 > JAAZGC01. The sequence continues at coordinate 31,856 of CAMJPL010000023.1, read as the reverse complement.
CCTTCCCTTCTCTCTCGTCCTCGCCTCGCTGGCGGCGGCGACGGCTCCGGCGTCGACGATGATGACGATAAGGCAGACGGGGGCGATGGGCGACTTCGTAGACACCCTGCTCCAGGTCGTGGCGCTCGACGACATAGTCGGCCTCGCCGCCTATTCGGCGGCGATAACGGCGGCCGAGACAATGATATCGGGCGGGAGGATAAGTGCGCTGTCTGTCGTCATCCCCCTCGTCACGAATATCGGCGTCATGGCGCTCGGAGGGGCGATGGGCTGGCTTATAAAGCTGACGATCCCGAAGCGTCACGCCGACGACAGGCTGATACTCGCCGTAACTGCGCTGTTCGTCTTCTGCGGAGTCTGCTCGGTCTTCGACATCTCGCCGCTGCTCGGCTGCATGTCGATGGGCATGGTATATGTAAACGTCTCCGGCGACGAGGAGCTGTTCGACTCGCTCGGGCGGTTCAGCCCGCCGCTGCTTCTGATGTTCTTCGTAAGATCCGGCGTGTCGTTCGATCTCGGAGCGCTTTTCGGCGCAGGCGGCAGCGTCGGAAGCTCGCCTCTCATCGTCATCGGCGTGATATATTTCATCGTCCGCATCGTCGGCAAGTATTCCGGCGCCTGGCTCGGCTGCCTTGCGGTGAGAAAGGACAAAAACGTGCGCAATTATCTCGGACTCGCGCTGATCCCGCAGGCCGGAGTCGCGATAGGCCTCGCGGCGCTCGGTGCGAGGATCCTCGGCGGCGAAACGGGGAACGCCCTGCAGACGATAATCCTGTCGTCGAGCGTGCTGTACGAGCTGATAGGTCCCGCCAGCGCGAAGGCGGCGCTCTTCCTGTCAAAATCCTATATCCCGGAAGGGAAAAAATGATCATGCCGCATGGCATGAAAAGCCCGCGGAGACGGCCGTCCCCGCGGGTGTTTTGTTATGTATGTCTCACACGATCCTGCCGTATCTTTCGGTCTTGAGCAGATCGGCGCGGGCGATGATGTCCGACAGCGGCGCGCCGGATGCCATCATCTTATAAAAGCCGAGCGCGTCATCATGGTATTCTCCCTCCGTGACCGAGGTGAGCGCCTCGAGATCCTTCACCGGATCGTCCGTTTCGTACGCGCGGAGCGCGGCGGCGGCGCCGACGGCTATGAATGTGGGGTGATACCCGGCCTCGGCGCACGACAAAGCCGCGCCGGTGAGGCGGTCGGACTTCGCGAGCTTGCGGGGGATATCATTCCCTACTCTGGCGCAGGTGTCGCCGAGGGCCGTGTTGCCGAAGCGGCGGATCAGGTCGCCGCAGTGAAGGAGCAGGGCGTCGAGCGGCATGCCGTGCCGTTTCGCGAGAGCGGCGGCGGACTCCTTCATGGCTTCCGAAACGACAAGGCGTATCTCGGGATCGCCTATCGCCTGCGCTATGCGGTCATATCCCTTCGCCATGCCGAGATAGGCGCAGACGGCGTGTCCCATATTGTGGATATACAGCTTCCGCTCGATGATGAATCTGAACGGCGAGACGGGATAAAGCGCCGGGATGTCGGGTATCTCTCCCTTGAAGGCGTCCCTGTCGCACGGAAGGACGCCGTAGCTCTCGGCTCTTACGAGCAGCGGCTCCTTTTCGAGCAGCTTCGGGTCGGGCAGCGGCACCATCCGCCCGACCGATGTCTCGACGAGGCCGACCGAGCCGAGCTCTTCATCGGTGAGCTCGGGCCTTAAAAGCGAGCGGATATATTCGTCGGCGTCCATGAGGTTTTCGCAGATGAGAAGATCGAGCGGGCCTTTGTTCTCTTTGTATCTGAGCCTGATACCGGCGGCGAGGTTTGGTATCGTGTATTTCAGGGCCTTCGCTCCGACGCAGGTGACGGCTATATCGCAGTCGGCGATGGCTCTCGCGGCGGCTTCATGATCGTTGCCGTTGACGGCCGAGACGGGGGATATGATACGTCTCTCTGCCCCGTCGCGCGAGACGATGTCGAGCGGATATCCTCCCTCGGCGTTGAGCGCGTCGACGACGGGAGCCGCGACGTCGAGGAAGACCGGCTTATATCCTCCCTCATGCATGATCTGTCCGATGAACCCGCGCCCTATATTCCCTGCGCCCGTAATAACTGCTGTTTTCATGGTGTTGATCCTTTATACTCTTTATTATATGCAGGAGGCGGAAACCCCTTTCTGAAGAAAGTGTTTTCCGCCCCCTGAACCCCCACCTTCCGCAAAGACTTTTGCTGCAGAAGGATATTTATGTACAAATCAAATCGGAATATCTCACAGATCGCCCTCGCCGGACTTCTTCCATCCGGCCTTTATCTTTTCCCTCAGCTGATCAAACGATCTCAGGCCGCTGAGTGAGTCGTATTCCTCAAGGCAGGAGCATCCCGTCCCGGCGGCGAGGCGCATGCACTCGTCCGGCGCGCAGCCCTCGAGCATCGACACGAGCAGCGCCGCTATCGAGGTGTCCCCGGCTCCGGTGCCGGAGCGGATGCGCGACGGCGTGTAGCTCTGCTCAAATATCGAGACTCCGGCCCACACATCGGGATCGAGACCGGCGCGCTTCGATATCGCCGATATCCTGTCCTTCCCGGCGGTGAGAAGATACATGCCGGGTTTTCCGCACTTGAGCAGCACGATCCCGGCTCCCATTTCAAGGCATCTTTCGGCGAGCGGCTTTATGTCGTTTTCTATATCGAGCACGCGGGTGACGTCGCCGCCCCCGGCCCTCTCGCGCCACTTCGCGAGCAGCGGCTTATCGAGCATGAAGCAGAGCTCCTCGGCCGACGGCGTGAAGACGTCGACATAAGGCAGGGCCGCTTCGAGTATCGCCGCCCAGTCCTTGCCTCCGGCCTCGCTCTCGGGATTGACGTTCGCGAGATCGAGCGACACCGCCGATCCGGCGTCCTTTATCTTTTTCAGCACCCGGACAGTCTCGGCTCCGCCGTCGAGATACATCCTTCTCATGAGCGTCGGATAGCCGAAATGTGTGAGGGCCGCGCCTTCGAGCGTCCCGTCCGGGATATCGTCGGCCGTGAAGGTGTCGTTCGCGCCGGGGCAGTGAAGGAACATCCTGTCGCTGCCGGGGACGGCGAGGGCGACGGTGTATGAGGTGGAGCAGTCACCGGAGACGATCATGCCCTTCTCGGCTCCGAAGCTCCTTACGATCGACATTATCATGCCGCCGAGCTCGTCGTCCCCGACCTTGCCGCAGAGCACCGTCTCAAGATTGTCCTCGGCCAGCTTCTTCACGGCGAGGCCGGTATTGGCGACGGCTCCGCCGGTATGGATATCGGCGGCACCGACGATGGTGAGCCTGCCGGGCGTGAACACGTCGGACAGAGCTCCCCCGCTCTCGAATTTCGGAGTTATGTCAAGGCAGATGTGCCCGGCTATGACTATCTTTTTCTTATCCATGATGTTTTCTCCGTGCGGCGGTGTATGTCAGCCAATCGTTTCGGCGAAGAGGGCGTTTATCCTCGCGGCGTCCTCCAGAGCCTTGCTCTCGTATTTGGCGTACCGGGACGCCCAGTCGTTCTTCTCGGCGTAGACCATGTAAAGTATCTCGTCGTTGTAGAGACCCAGCTGATAGTACCAGCCGAGATCGAAGACGCGGGTCGAGAGGATTATGTCGAGCATATCCCTCGACTCTTCGTCGCGCATGTACTTGCCGACGAGAGTCTTTTCGTAATACCCCGGCGTGACGATATTCAGCGACTCATACGCGAGAGCCTCGAGCACCATGCCGGTGCGGTCGGGATCCGTCAGCGTCGCGGGGACGCAGAGGAACTGGCTGTGCCACGAGCCTATCGTATGCCCGTAGCTGCTCTGCGCCTCGTCGTATTTTGGCACCGGCAGGATGCCGAAATCGGTCTGCATATCGCGCAGGTAGGAGGCGAGATCTAGCATCTGTATGAAGAAGAGCGCCTGATCGCCGGAGAACATGTTGACGGGAGTCGTGATGTCGTAGCTGACGCGCTGATAGCGGTAGCAGTCGTCGGAGAAGACGAAGGCGCAGTATTTGTCTATCATCGAGACGATGCGGTCGGTGTTTATGGTGAGCGAGATAGTTCCGTCCGCGCCGACCGTGCCGCACTTGCCGAGAGTGCCGTTTACGGCTGCCATTATCGAGTCGTCCCAGACGATGGCGCCGAAGCTGTCGTCGCTTGTCATCTTCCCGTCGCCGTTAAGGTCGCCGGTTACCGTCCCGGCCATGGACGCCATCTTATCGTAGACCCACTTCCCGTCGTTCACGAGCGCGTACGGATCGTCGAGGGAATAGTCGGCGACGAGCTTTTTGTTGAAGAAATAGCAGCAGGTGGCGTCGTTGTCGGAGGTGCTGATGTCGCCGGTCGTGTAGTACATATGCCCGAGGATCATCAGATCCTCGTTCGCCTTCTGATCCCAGTATCTCTGACTCAGGTCGACGTACGGCAAAGCCGCCAGATCGTACAGATAGCCCGAGCAGGCGAGATTGCAGATGTCGTACCCGTTTATCATGGCCGCGGCGTAGGCGTCGTCTCCCGCCATGACCGACTTCGACAGCAGCGTGAAGCCGGAGCCGGAGCCCTTCGCCGAGCCGTACTGCTCGTCGACCGTTATGTCGATATTGAATCTCTCCTCGACGCGGCTGTTTCGCTCGAAGCGGGAGTCATTCAAGACCTCGCCGGTCATCTCGTCCGCTGAGAAGTCGTCCTTTTTCCAGTTGTTCTCGGTATTCCCGGTGATAAGGAATTTAAACTCCGCGCCGCCGAAATCGGCGTTATCGGGGAACGACGGAGCGTACTCGGTCGTCTGAGCGGGAGCTTCCTCCGTCGTAACGTCGCCGCCGGACGGAGCCTCTGAGCCTGTCACGGCATCGCCCTCCGAGCCGCATCCGGCGGCCGCCGCGAGCAGAATGGCGGACAGCAGTATAGCCAGCGTTTTTTTCATGATGATATACCCCTGCATTATAATGAATAAAGGAGCGGCACGCTCAGCGTGGACGCTCCCGTATGATCTGCGGTTTATTCCACCACCGCGTTGTCAGCGACGAACTTCTGGACAAGCGAGGCGAGAACGGATTCCTTTACCGTTTCCTTGCCGGCGGCGTTCTCGTATTCCTTGAGCGTGTCATATCCGTAGTCGGCGGCGATCTTCGCGCCCTCGGACTTGTATGTCGCGTCGTCCGCCGAGATGTTCTCGGCGCGGGCGATGGAATAGAGGATGAGCTGGTTCTTCACGTAGCTCTGGGCGTACGCGTAGATCATCTGCAGCAGGGACTCGGGCTCGGAGCCGAGGTAGTTGCGCGCGTAGGTGTCGAAGGAGACGCCGTAGGCGGCAGCCTGGCTCTTATAGGAGTCGACCATCCTGTCGTAGTAGTCCTTGAGCTCCTTCTTCGGGTACTCGCTCACGGTCGAGGCGGAGGATACAGCCGCCCAGGCGTTGTTGCTCTTCAAAACGTCGTACAGATGAGCCTTGTAGTCGTCGACGGTGGTATAGCCGTTGTCGAGACCCGCGATGAAGGCGTCGTCGAGCGTCGGGAGGGTCTTTTCCTTGATCGAGTTGAGGGTGATGGCGAAGTCGGCGGTCTTGCCGGCGAGATCGGCGGCTTTGTAATCGTCCGGGAAGGTGCAGGTGACGGTCTTTGTCTCGCCGATGCTCATGCCGACGATGCCGCTCTCGAAGCCGTCTATCATCTGGCCGGAGCCGAGGGTGAGGGTGTCGGAGGAGGCGGTGCCGCCGTCGAAGGCGACGCCGTCTATCGTGCCGGTGTAGTCGATGTTGACCTCGTCCCCGTCCTTGGCGGCACGGTCGGTGATATCGGTCGTCGAGGCGTTCTGCTCAAGGAGCGAGTCGAGCTGGTTCTGTACCTGCGTTTCTATATCAGCAGCCGAGACGCTGACGCCCTTGTACTGGCCGAGGGTGATATACTTTGAAAGATCGTAGTTATACGCCTGCCCGCAGGAGACGAGAGACAGGATAAGCGCGGCCGCGCACGCGGCGGCAAGGAGCTTCTTCATCTGGGGATATTTCCTTTCGAGATAATTATTATCAATATAAGTCACATCCGCCCGAGGATACCGACCCGCAAGCGGACATACTATAAATTTATATCATATTTTCGTCTTTTTTGCAAGCAGAATATATGAACATTGGATTAACTTTCGGAAGAAAGAAAAAGCCCCCGCAAAATCACGAAGAAAACTGCCGTAAAGTAGCAAAAGTCTTTGGAAAAGATGGGGGCGCGGGGGAAGGAAAACCTTTCTTCAGAAAGGTTTTCCTTCCCCCGCAATAATAAAACCGTATCTCAGTCAGACTCGAGCATGACCTGGTTCAGGACTTCCTCGAGGTATTCCTGACGGCCGCTCGTGCCGACGGTGTACTCGCCGAGGCCGAGGGCGTACTTGTAGAGGTCCTCGAGACCCACCTTGCCGTCCACGATCTTCTTGCCGATGCCCTTCTTGTAGGAGGAGTAGCGGTCGGAGACGAACTTGTCGATGCGGCCGTCCTTCATCAGGGCGTCGGCCGCCTTGAGACCGAAGGCGAAGCTGTCCATGCCGGCGATATAGGCGAGGAACATGTCCTCATGCGTCATCGACGGTCTGCGGCACTTCGCGTCGAAGTTGAGTCCGCCGGTCGTGAAGCCGCCCATGCGGAGGACCTCAAGCATCGCGAGGGTGGTGTCGTAGAGGTTGGTCGGGAACTGGTCGGTGTCCCAGCCGAGGTTCGGGTCGCCCTGGTTTGCGTCGATAGAGCCGAGAGCGTCGTTCACGCGGGCGACGGCAAGCTCGTGCTGGAAGGTGTGCTGCGCCAGAGTGGCGTGGTTCGCCTCGATGTTCAGCTTGAAGTCGCCCATAAGGTCGTACTTGCGAAGGAAGGCAAGCACCGTGGAGGCGTCGAAGTCGTACTGATGCTTCGTCGGCTCCTTCGGCTTCGGCTCGATGTAGAAGCAGCCCTTGAAGCCCTGAGCGCGTCCGTAGTCGCGGGCGAGGGTGAGCAGGCGGGCGAGATTGTCGATCTCAAAGCCCATGTCGGTGTTCAGCAGGGTCTCGTAGCCTTCTCTTCCGCCCCAGAAGACGTAGCCGTCGCCGCCGAATTCGATGGTGATGTCGATGGCCTTCTTTATCTGAGCCGCCGCGTAGGCGAAGATGTTCGCGTCGCAGGAGGTACCGGCACCGTGGACGTAGCGCGGGTTGCCGAAGACGTTCGAGGTGCCCCACAGGCACTTGATGCCGGTGCGGTCCATCTCGGCCTTCACCATCGGGGTGATCACGTCGAGATTCTCATGGAAGGTCTTGAGATCCTTTCCCTCGGGAGCCAGATCCTTGTCGTGGAAGCAGAAGTAGCCGATACCGAGCTTCTCCATGAACTCGAAGGCGGCACCGACGCGGTTCTTCGACACCTTCATGTCGGAGACGCCGCCGAACTTCTTGTCCATAGTGCCGACGCCGAACATGTCGGTGCCGTCGGCGGTCATGGTGTGCCACCAGGACATGGCGAACTTGAGGTGATCCTTCATCGGCTTGCCGGCGACCACCTTGTCGGGATCATAGTGCTTGAAGGCGAGCTCGCGGCGGGAATTTTTCCCGGCGTATTCGATCTTGGGAATGTTGGGGAAGTACTGCATGTTGTTTTATCCTTTCGGTTTATGATTATCAGATTCAGATACCGGCTTCTCACTTTCCTATCACGACGGCGTTCCAGCTCGCCGGCTTCAGCGTGACTGTCAGTTTTCCGCCGTCGATAACGGCGTTGTCGGCCGCCTTCGGCTGATACGGCTCGCTTCCGAAGCTGTGTCCGGCGCAGAGATCGCCGCAGGATACCATCTCGGTGGACGATATCACCTTATAATCCTCGTACTGCCTGAGGTCGACCGTCGTCTCGACGCAGTCCTCAAGGTCCTTATTGAGCAGGAGCAGCGTGACGGTCTGTTTTTCCTCATTTTCGACGAGAGCCGCGTCGATGACCGGCACGTCGGTATAGGCCTTGCAGTCGTATTTCGGGCAGTCGATGCGGATGTCCATCGCCGTGCCGCGGGCGAGGTTCGACGCCTGCATGAACGGGAAGTATATCGTCTGCCGCCACGAACCGTCGGGCGTCGTCATGATCGGCGCGATGACGTTGATGAGCTGGGCGAGGCAGCCGATCTTCACGCGGTCGGCGTGATTTATCAGGCTTATCAGCATGCCGCCGACGAGAAGGGCGTCCTCGAAGTCGTAGTGATCCTCGAGCTGATGCGGGTGCTTCGACCACTTCTCTATCTTGTCCGCCGATGAATGGAACCATACGTTCCACTCGTCGAAGCTGAGCATGATGTCCTTTTTGCCGTGCTTCTTCGCCTTGATATAGTCGCATATCGACACGACGCCGTCGATGAACGAGTTGAAGCCGACGGTGTTGGCGAGGAACGACGGCGTGTCGCGGGACGGGTTGCCGTAGTAGGTGTGCAGCGAGATGTAGTCCACCGAGTCGTAGCACTCGTCGAGGACGGCTGTCTCCCAGTCGCCGAAGGTCGGCATGCCGAGCCCGGACGAGCCGCAGGCGACGAGCTTTATGTCGGGATCGACCCACTTCATGACCTTCGCGGTCTCATGAGCCGTCCTCGCGTACTCGGCGGCCGTCTTGTGACCTATCTGCCACGGGCCGTCCATCTCGTTGCCGAGGCACCAGTATTTTATGTTGTGAGGCTCCTTGTGGCCGTATTTCGCCCTGAGGTCGCTGAGATACGTCCCGCCCTTGAAGTTGCAGTACTCGACGAGCTGTCTCGCCTCCTCCGGGCCGCGGGTGCCGAGGTTGACGGCGACGAGCGGATCGGCTCCTATCTTTCTGCACCAGTCGGCGAACTCGTCTATTCCGAAGGTGTTGTCCTCGATGACTCCCCATGCGAGCTCGGGACGGGCTTTGCGGTTATCGCGCGGGCCGATGCCGTCCTCCCAGTTGTAGCCGGAGACGAAATTCCCTCCCGGCCAGCGGACTATCGGGACGTTCAGCTCCTTCACGAGGCCGATGACGTCGGTGCGGAAGCCCTGTTCGTCGGCGAAGCGGCTTCCCGGCTCGTATATGCCCTCATAAATGCAGCGCCCGAGGTGCTCGGTGAACGAGCCGAAGATGTTCTTGTCGACTTCGCCCTTTTTGTAGTATCTGTCGGTGATGATCGTCGCTTTTTTCATTTCGCGTCCTCGCTGTCCTTCGATCTTTCCCAGCAATCCCGCCAGTATCCGGCGGCAGTCATGAATTTGTCCTCGTCGTATATGCCGTGGAGGAACATGTCACCCTTATAGCCGATCTTCCGCATAAGCGCCGCGGCGTAGGTGAAGTCGATGATGCCGTCGCCGGTGCCGCAGAAGTCGATGCCGTCGCCCTCCCTTATGTCCTTGCCGTGGAGGATGACGATGTCCCCGCCGAAGAAATCGACGGCGCGCTTTATCGTCGCGCGGACGTTCTCCTTCTTCGCCGTTCCGGCGGGGAAAAGGTTCGCCATGTCGAGTATCATCTTAAGGCGCGGCGATCCGATGTCGTCCATGATCCTTCTCGCCTTCTCCGGCGACGATACGACGTTCGACGCCTCGGTCTCGATGGCGAGCGTAAGGCTGAGCTTTTCCGAGATCTCGACGGCGCGGCGCATCGTCTGCTCCATGTCCTTCCACGCCTGCTCGGTGTCGTTCTGATCCGACGGCGACCAGAGATGCGATTCGTTCCTCGTGCCGCTGCAGAGAGTTATCATCCCGGCGCCGATGTTTTTAACGGCCTTCGCGAAGCCGCCGAAGCGGGCCAGCCCCTCGGCGCGGACGTCGGGATTCGGGTGCGCCATATTGAAGGTGCCGTTGACCGCCTCGATCGGTATGCCGTACTTTTCCGAGGCATTCGTTATCGCGCGGCATGCGGAGTCCGTCACCGCCCACGGTATCTCGAAGCATCCGTCCTCTTTATAGTTGCATTCCTTCACCGAGGTGAAGCTGAGCTGCACGCACTCGAACCCCCATCCGGCTATCTTGGAAAAAAGCCTGTCGGCCTTGTCCGGCTTCATGTCAGTCGTGCATATCCCGCATCTCATACGATCCTCCCCGTCCGGCGCCATGCATGATCGCCGCTCCGACGCCGCAGGAGAGAGGCGATGCAATATTGAATATATTATACACAATTCCGGAACAAAAATCAAGTATATTATGAGATAATCCGCTTGACAGTGTCAAAAAATTATTATATAATTATAAAAAACGTACCATATACGGCAAACAGAGGAAATACGGATGTCTCAGTATATATTTGACGGCGACAGGCTCGGTCTGCGCTACGATCCGGCGGAAATGACCCTCTCGGTGTCATCGCCGGAGCGCGTCTGGAGCTGGACGGGAGAAGGGACGGTAGAGACGGCTTCGGGCGTGATTCCGATGAAGGGAAAGCTGATATCGTCGGGCCGCAGGGACACCGGCGTTGCGGTGGAATTCAGGGCCGACTATTCGGGCTTCGGCGATTACGGCTTCACCGTCTCGACCATGATATCGTACGAGCTGTCGACCGGGCGGCTCAGCTTCGAGTTCTCCGTCGAGAACGAGCCGGAGAGCGCTGTAAAGGCGGTCAACTGGCCGCTCGGCTTCGCCTTCGGCGCGTCGGAGGGGGAGGGATATACAGTCCTCTCGCGCATGCAGGGCTGCATCATCCCGGCCAGATTCGGCCGCACCATCCACGGCGGCGAGTGGGACGGCATCATCTTCGAGCGCGACTCCTACATGCCGGTCTACGGCCAGTGCGTCGGAAAGGCGTCCTACACCCTCGTCTACGACACGCCGTACGACGCCTTATATCACATAAGGCACGAGGCGGGCGGCGACACGCTTTTGCGCCCGAAGTGGCTGCCGGAGCTGCGCACCTTCCGCTACCGCCGCCGCGTCATTTTGTGGTTCGACTGCGACGGCTCGGGCTACGTCGGCATGATGAAGAACTACCGCGCCTATCTTAAAGAGAGAGGGATGCTCAAGACCCTCAGGATGAAGATCGCCGAGAACCCGAACGTCGGCTATCTTCTCGGCGCGCCGGTGCTGCACACCGGGATCGCCGGGCATATAAGCGAGAAATCGCACTATTACAACAAAGACGATCCGTCGAAGAACGACTGGGCGGTGCCCTTCGCCGAGAGATCGGCGTCGGTGAGGCGTCTCTCTGATATGGGCGTGAAGAAGATATACATGCACCTCGACGGCTGGGGAGCCCACGGCTACGACAATCTGCATCCCGATCCGTTCCCGGTAAACGAGGCGGCGGGCGGCGCCGCGGCGATGAAGGAGCTGTCCGACACCTGCCGTGAGCTGGGCTACCGGTTCGGCATCCACGACCAGTACCGCGACTACTATTACGACGCGCCGAGCTTCGACATGGACAACGCCTGCGAAAATGAGGACGGCTCGCATCCCTACTGCTCGGTATGGTACGGCGGCGAGCAGACCGTGCTCTGTCAGCAGCTCGCCCCGGCCTATGTACGCCGCAACTACGACGAGTTCGAGCGCCTCGGGATCAAGATAGACGGCTCGTATCTCGACGTCTTCTCGGTCGTCGGGCTCGACCGCTGCTTCCATAAGGATCACCCGATGACGCGCCGCGAATCGGCCGAGAGAAGGCGCGAATGCCTCGACATCCTGACCTCGCGCGGCATCATCCCGTCGAGCGAGGAGACCATCGACTGCGTCGTGCCGTCGCTCGCCCTCTGCCATCACTCGCCCTACTTCACCGAGGCGCTCGGCGCCTCCGATTCCGTCTGCTTCGGCATAGCCGTGCCGCTGTTCAATCTGGTATGGCACGACTGCATGGTGATCCCGTGGTCGGCTCAGACGCACAAGGGCGACTGGGGCATCCCGGGAGCCGACTGGGGCTTTTTGCACGCGATACTCAACGGCGGCACCTGCTACATCTCGGAGAACGCCGACGCCGCAGAGATCTCGCAGATGCAGACGGTCACCCGCCTGCAGGCGCGCGTCGCCGATCAGGAGATGCTGTCGCATGAGTTCATCGGCGGCGACATCAGGCATCAGCGCTCTGTCTTCGCCGACGGCACGGCGGTGGAGGTCAACTTCGACACAGACGAGTGGAAGATATACTGACCGATAAAAAATCCGGGGAGGGGGATGTCCTTCCCGAAAGAAGAGACTTCCCCTCCCCGGCCCCCTCCCTTTTTCGGGGGAACTCCGGTACTTTTTCAGTTTATCCCGAGCTCTTTCATAAGGGAGTTTGCCGCGGCGTTCATATACGAAACGCAGTCCCTGTCATAGCGCCTGAGCAGTCTGTCGTCCCTCGATCTCGCGAAGGTGGAGATATCTATCCCTTCGTACTGACGAAGATGCCACTTCGCCGTGCAGGGATAGGCGAGCGACTCGGTGAAGGCCGACAGGCAGAGGAACGACTGCACCTTTTCCGCCTTATCCGGCTCTTTGTCGAAGTTTTCGCACAGCCAGGCGTACAGCCTCGGGTGGAAGTTGCACATGACGCCGCAGTAGCCGGCCGCGCCGGAGCGCAGCGACGAGAGCAGGGTCTGGGCGTTGGCGTTGTAGAGCATCATCGGGCTGCCGTCGAGGACACGGCAGCGCTTCTCTATCATGTCGGCGTCGCAGCAGGTGTCCTTCATGAAGCGGAAGCGTCCCGTCCCGGCGCACCATCCGAGCGTCTTTTCGGTCATCAGCCGCTTGTACGGCATCGGGCATTCGTAGACGCCGAGAGCGGCGCTGTCGGGGAGGCGGGATATCAGCCTCTCGCAGCCGCTTATCCACATGTCGTCGGATACGTTCTGTATGTCGATGCGGTTGGATATCAGTATCACGGCGTCGACGCCGGTATCGGCAACGGACGAAAGCTCATATACCTGCTCGCCGAAATCGTCCGAGACGTGCCCCGACGCGACGACGGTCATCCTGCGTCCGCCCTCGGCGGCGATGATGTCGGCCTCGTCCTTTACCGTCCTCGCGAGACCGACACGGTCGGCCAGGCCGAGATAGGCTATCTCGCTCGACTGGCAGGAGGCGAATATCCCGGCGCAGCCCTGCTCGTGGTACCAGCGGACGAGCGCTCTCACGGCGCCGTAATCGACTGTGTTGTCCCTGTTGTACGGAGTCACCATCGTCGGGAAGGCGCCGCGTATTTCATTGTTTTTCATATGATCTGACCTCACGGAGATATTGTTTTCATGGAAAAGAGCTTTCCCACCCACATAGTCGCGGCGGATATAATCGCCGAGAACGACAAAGGCGAGATACTTCTCGTATATGACCCGCGCCGCGGCTGGACATGGCCGGGCGGCATCGTCGAGAACGGCGAGAACCCGATAGACGCCGCGAAGCGGGAGGCGCTCGAGGAATCGGGAGCCGAGGTCGAAATAGACAGGCTGATATGCGTGTCGAGCAACACGTCGACCTATATGGGCTACGGCGGCTACGGCATGGTGCCGGAAAAGGTCATCCTCACCTTCGCCGGGAGATATATCGGCGGAGAGCTGCGGGGCTCGGACGAGACGACAAAGGCGATGTTCGCGCCGAAGGAAAAGCTGCTCGAATACGTCACGGCTCCGGCATACGTCTGCCGCCTGAGGAAATTCTTCGATCCCGGCGGCGGCGTGATCTTCGCAGAGTACAAAACGAAGCCGGAATTTTCTCTCGTGCTCGAGCGCGATATATGATACGGAACTATTATACACGAATCCGGATGAAAAGTCAATGACCGAAAGGAAAAGATAATGAGCGCGGCATGGTATAAGGACATTATCGCCTCGCTTCTCGGCGCGGGCGACACGGAAAGACTCAAAGCGATATACGAGCCGACTGTCGTCGGCGTGATGCCGGAGGACGCCCGGCGAGGGCTGTGCGTCATGCCGGACGGCGAGCTCCGCTCATACGGCGTCTACGGCAAAAGGCATCTCTGGGACAGCGAGGGCGCGAGGGCGTGCTATATGTCGTCGCAAAACGGCGGGCTCGACTGGCGCTTTTGCTTTGCCGTCCCCGGCTCGATGGGCGCCGCGGCAAGGGACCCGGAGACGGGGAGATATCTCACCGTGAGATGCGGAAAGGACGGCGCGTGGTGCCTTATCTCCGACATAGGCCCCGACGACACGGCCTACCGCAGGGTGAAGATCACCGATATCAGCGTAAGCGACGAGTTCCAGCCGGTGAGGATGAAGTCGGGGCGGTGGTACTGCACGGCGCATCACATAGATCCCGGCACTCTCGACATGCACCCGGTGTTCATGTACTCCGACGACGTCGGCGAGAGCTGGAGGACGATCGTCTTCCCGTCAACACCGAGGCACGAGCCGGTGTGGCCGGATCTCGACATACGCTGGCAGAACAACGGCGCCGAGCCGTACGCCGCCGAGCTTCCCGACGGACGCCTGATGATGCTCATAAGGACGTCGCTCGACCATCTGTACGTCACATATTCCTCCGACGGCGGCGAAAGCTGGACTGACATGGAGGAGTCTGACATCTGCTGCACGCTGACGACGCCCTTCCTTCTCCCGCTCGACGACGGCAGGACGGTGATGTTCTGGAACAACTCCCGCCCGCTGTCCGAAAAGCGGCACGACAAGGCCGATCCGCCGCTCACGGCGTCGGATCTCGCCGGGACGAACGAGGACGCCTTCACAAACCGCGACGTAAACCACTGCGCGATAACCGAGGACGGCAGAGGCTGGATCGGCGTGAGGGAGATGTATCTGAATGCCATCCGCGACGCAGCCGACTTCCGCGCGAAGGGCGGGCGCTTCTCGTCGGCCGACAAGAGCGTCCATCAGTTCCAGGCCATAGAGCTGCTGTATAACAAGATACTCGTCGAGTGCGGCCAGCATCAGATCGCGAGAAAGATAATCATATTCGACATAAACTGGCTGTACGAGAAGAAGCGGAGCGAGGACTTCGAGCTCGGTCTCGAGCATATAAGCTCGCAGATGTACGTAAAGAGCGTATCGGGCAGCTTCCTCGACAAGGCTCCCGGACACTGCGCCTGGAACCGCGTCCCCGGCGCGCTGCTGATGCCCTCCCCCGACCGGGATCACACCGAGGTCCTGCATATCTGCCGCGTCCATGACGAGCGGCTCGTCTACGAAAAGCAGGGTGCGGTCTGGGCCTTCCCGGCGGCGGAAAAGGGGCGGCTCTCCGTCCGGATGATGGTGAAAGGCGCCGGGCTGCGATTCTGCCTTGCCGGCGTATGGCTGAACCCGAGCGAGGAATACGCCTCGGAGCATTCGCCCTTCCACTTCGACATCGACAGCCGGTGCGTCGATAAGGACATCTGGCTCGACATCGCCGTCGAGTTCGACTGCGAGGCCGGGCGCGCCGCAGTCTATGACGGCGAAAGGCTGCTGTTCCGAGTCCGCATGACCGGGAAAGCGCCGATGGGGATAATGTATCTTCATATGCAGACCCTCGCCGAGGGCGAGGATTTCGGCGGCTCGTACATAAAGCGCATGGATTTCGAGGCGCTGTGACGGTGAGCCCGAGAAAAAGCCCGCCGAAGACCGCCGTCATCGAAGCCGGCGGCGTGAAGGCGCACGTCACATACAAAAGGATAAAAA
Organism: uncultured Clostridia bacterium; assembly: GCA_946407735.1. Classification (GTDB taxonomy): domain Bacteria; phylum Bacillota; class Clostridia; order Oscillospirales; family CAG-272; genus JAAZGC01. The sequence goes on along the minus strand of CAMJPL010000023.1, from coordinate 16,347 downwards.
AGCTCTACCTCCGCGTGAAGGACGACGGCGCCGTCACGGTATCGGCGCCGGTCGGGACGTCAAAGGAGTTCATCTCCCGCTTCGTATCGGCGAACACCGGGTACATCTCAAGGCGCCTTTCCGAGATCGGGGCGTCGGAGCGCCGCTGTGAGACAGGCGAGACCGTCCGGATGTGGGGGGAGAGCTATACCCTGCTCATATCCCCCGGCAGCCGCCGCTCGGCGAAAAAGGACGACGGCTCGAAGACGGTGACGATAACAGCCCCGCCCGATTCCTCGCCGGACGACCGGAAGAAGGCGCTGATCGAGCTGTACCGCCGGGAGGTGAAAAGCGCCGCCGCCCTGCGGATCCCGGCGCTCGAGACGGTGACGGGGCTTTATTCCTCCGGCCTGTCGGTGAAGGACATGCGCTCCCGCTGGGGCAGCTGCAACGTCAGGACAAAGCACATATCGCTCAGCCTCCGCCTCGCCATGTACCCGCCGCGTTGCCTCGATCAGGTGATCGTCCACGAGCTGATACACACCGCCGTGCCGAACCACGGACCCGATTTCCACGCCATGATGGACCGCCTGATGCCCGACTGGCGGGTGTGGCGGGACGAGCTCAACCGGGTGAAAAATTATATTTAACGAAAATTAACTCTTTTGCTTTGAACATGGCTCATTTTTGTGATATAATCTAGAAGATATCAGCGCCGGGGCAAAAATGCCCCGGGATGTATTCAGATCACATCAAGGAGCATATTCCGATGCAAGCAAGCAGATTTTCAGCGCGCGCCGCGGCGTTCTGTCTCGCGGCGCTTTTGTCGTGCGCAGCCTTCATGTCGTGCGGCGAGGCCGCCGACGCGGGCCAGCCTTCCGCCACCGCCGCGCAGGACGGCCAGCTCTCCGAGAGCACCGAGACCGAACCGGTCGACATCTACGATCCCGGTCTGCCCGAGGCCGATTACGGCGGGGAGACCTTCACCTTCCACATCCGCGGCACCGGCGAGCCCGGCTTCTGGGACGTCGCCGACGTCTGGGCCGAGGACCTTAACGGCGAGGCGCTGAACGACGCCATCTACAGCCGCAATTCCTTCATCGAGGAAAAATACAACGTAAAGATCGAGCAGTCGTATGACGGGGACGCGGGGCGCTCCTCCGGCGACTACCAGTCGAAGGTGAAGAAGCTGATACAGGCGGGCGAGCCGATCGACGCCCTCATAGGCTCCGGCTACGCCGTCGGCAGCTTTGCCGTGAACGGCATGCTCGACGAGCTCGGTCAGATAAACTACATCGACCTCACGAAGCCGTGGTGGGACAGGAACTCGGTCGAGTCCTGCTCCCTGTTCGACCGCGTCTTCTACGCCGCCGGCGAGATCACGACCGCCGACAACGATGCCGTCAACATTATCGCCTTCGTCAAGCCCATCGTGAGCGATTTCGGCCTCGAGAGCCCGTACGATCTGGTAAAGAACGGCAGCTGGACGCTCGACAAGCTGATCGAGCTCTCGAACGCCGTCACCTCCGACGTCGACGGCGACGGCAAGATGACCGAGAACGACCGCGTCGGATGGCTCCACTTCGCCGACTCCTGCGCGACCATGTGGACCGGCCTCGGCAACTTCTTCGGCATAAAAAATGCCGAGGGCATGCCCGAGCTGTCCTTCTACAACGACCATTCGGTCAACAGCTGGCAGCGCCTCATCGACTTCATCGCCACCGACTCGACGATGTCGATGTCGACCGAGCTCACCGTATACAAGGGACAGGGCGACTACGACGTCATCGTGCACATGATCGAGGGCAAAAACACCCTCTTCACATGGTGCCACATGAAGAACATCGCGCGTCTGCGCGCCGTCGAGACCGATTTCGGCGTCATCCCGAACCCGAAATACGACGAGACACAGACCGGGTACTTCACCCAGAACGACCCCTACGGCACAGGCTTTGTCTGCGTCCCGATCTCCTGCGCCGACACCGACCGCGCCGGCATGATCATCGAGGCCTTCGCCGCCAAGAGTGCCGAACTGCTCACCCCCGCCTACTACGATCTCACCCTTCAGGGCAAGTACATGCGCGACGAGGAATCGCTCGAGATGCTCGACATCATCTTCTCGACGATGACCTACGACATCGGCGACATCATGAACTGGGGCGGCCTGATGGAAAAGATGATCCCCGCATGGAACAAGGAGACCCCCGACTTCGCCTCCCTCTGGACCAAGAATCAGGCGAAAGCCGAGACCGCGCTGCAGAAGACCATTGATCTGTACAGCGAGATAGGATAAGAATTAGCAATTAGCAATTAGTAATTAGCAATGAAGGAAGACATGTTTCGCCTTTGGCGAAACATGTCATTTTTTATTTTCTATAAATCATTGCAGCAGAAACGACTTATATAAAATCTGAATAATAAAAAAGGCTTTTTCGCGCACGCGAAAAAGCCCACCTTCATTGCTAATTACTCATTGCTAATTGCTAATTGGATGCCGCCTGCTACCGGGTCAGCTTCTTCATCCACCTCCACCGGTTGACCTTTATGACCGCGACTATGCATTTCAGGATCTGGTCGCATTTAAGGCAGGCGACGGTGATCCATGTCGGGGTATGGAGGACGAAGGCAGTGAGGGCGGAGGACGGCAGGACTATCAGCCAGACGAAGCAGAGATCGTTTATGAGGACGAACTTCGTGTCGCCTCCGGCGCGAACTATGCCGGTGTTGACCGACATCTGATACGACGTGCCGACAGAGCAGACGGCGAGGACCTTTAAAAACTGATCGGCGAAGGCAAGCGTCTCAGCCTCGAGGTCGCCGTAGATATCCAGCACTATCGGGCGCGAGAACCATATCAGCAGCCCGGTGACGGCGCCGACGCCGAGGAATATCAGCTGCAGCGTCCGCGCGTACTGCTTGACGAGCGGCACGTCGCCCGAGCCGACGGTCTTGCCGATGATGATGCTCGACGTCGTCGCCGAGCCGTAGGCGGCGACAGTCAGGATGCTGAACACCGTCCCGGCGATGGAATAGGCGGCGGTGGAATATACGTCGAAGCGGCCGACGATCATCCCCTGCACGCTGAGGTTGATGCCCCATGTGATCGAGCCGATGAACACCGGCAGACCGTATCTCAGGAAATCGCGGTAAAGCGCCTCTTCCGACCTTGTGAAGACGTCCTTCAGCTTCATGCCGAGCCGTTTGTCGCGGAAGAATACGAACCACACCATCAGCGCGCACTCGGCGAGGCGGGATATCACGGTGGCGAGAGCCGCGCCGGTCGCCCCGAGCGCCGGGAAGCCGAGATTGCCGTATATGAGCAGCCAGTTGAGCGAGATGTTGAACACCAGCGCGACTATCGAGTCGATGAGCCCTATCCTGACGATCTCGACGCACCTCATGGCCGAGACGAGCACGTCGGAGATGCAGAAGAAAAGATATCCGACGCCCATTATCCGCGCGTAGGTCAGCGCCGACGCTATGACCTCGGCGTTCGACGTGAACAGACGGAGCATCAGCTGCGGGACGGCGATCATGAGCAGCGATATCATGGCCGAGCAGAGGAAGCATATCTTCATCCCGATCGAGACGATCTTCTTTACGCTCTCGCCGTCCCTTTTGCCCCAGTACTGCGCCGCCAGCACCGTCATGGCGGGGGCGATGCCGTGCACCACCTGCCCGACGAAGGTCGATACGACGTTCGTCGCGTAGACGCCGTCGAGCGTGATCTCGCCGAGATCGGAGACCATGACATTGTCGGCGAGGTTGACGGTCTGGGTGATGATGTTCTGCAGGATTATCGGTCCCGCCAGCATGGCGAATTTCTTATAGAACGCCGGATCGCGCACATAGCGCGAAAGCGTCCTCTCAGCCGTATTTTCCATATGAATAAACCAATCCGATTGCGATCCGGATTATTATACATCATCGAGCCGCTCCATTCATCGGAATTTGATGTTCATTCTGTGAATTGTAGACAAGCACATCAACGCGGTAAATCCGCGCCGTCTTTTTGTGCATAATGTCATCTTGATTTTTTCGAAATAATATGGTATAATATTAAGGTCAACAACGGAATGAACGATTATAGTAATTGCTAATTGCTCATTGCTCATTGCTAATTGATTTAGGGGCATAGCTCAGTTGGTAGAGCAGCGGTCTCCAAAACCGCGTGTCGAGCGTTCGAGCCGTTCTACCCCTGCCAAATAAAAATGACACGCCGTGGCGTGTCATTTTTATTTGGATCGGGTCTTTCACCGCGATGGACGCAGGCATTCGCGGCATCGCCGCGAATGCGGGAGGGCGCGGAGTCCGGAAGCGACCGAGCCGAACATTGATCCGCGCCCGGCGTTCCTGAGCCGTTCGCGGATCGGTTTTTTCTCTATAAAAGATGAGTCGGACTTCGCCCATTCTCGTTATGTCAGGCCACCTCTCCGCTGTGCAACGCGATATTCCCCACACGCATTTTATTCCGCGAAGCGGAACACTGATTGAAAGCTGCGGAGCAGCTTTCCTTTCAGGTCCTTCCCCCTCCGGGGGAAGGTGTCAGGAGGCGCAGCCTCCTGACAGATGAGGGCTAAAAAGGCGATCCTTTCCTCACCTCATCGCCACCATCTTCGTCAGCTTCACCACATCGCCGGCGCCGACCGTCATCACGACGTCTCCCTCGCCGGTGTTTTCGTCTATCCATCTGGCGATGTTCTCAAAGCTTCCGAGATACATGCGGCCGGTGTCGGCGGCAAGGCGCTCGGACGATACGTGATAGTCCTCCGCCTTCTCCCTCGCGGCGTAGATGTCGGCGAAGATCACAACATCGGTGTCGGACAGGATCTCGCCGGGCCTGAACAGCTCGGTGTAGCTGTCGTAAAGCCCCTGAAGGCGCGAGTAGGTGTGCGGCTGATGGATTATGACCGAGCGGCGGCAGCCGAGGGTCTTGACAGTCTTCAGTATCGCCGCGATCTCGGTCGGATGATGGGCGTAGTCGTCGTAAAGCAGGGCTCCGTTCTTCGTGACGCCGATCCGCTCGAAGCGCCTCTGACAGCCGGTGAATACCGGGAGCGAGCGCTCGATTGACGAGGCGGCGACGCCGAGGGCCCTCGCCTCGGCTATGGCGGCGAGAGCGTTCATCGCGTTGTGCGCCCCGGCGAGTCCGAGTGACGCGTGAAGCAGAAGACTGCCGCGCTCGTAGACGTCAAACGACGGATGGCCGTGATCGTAGACTATCTCCCCGCAGGTGTAGTCGGCTTTGACCGACGGATCGGCCGAGTATGTAATGATCTCGCCTTCGTACCCTTCGGCGGCGCGCATGACGTTTTCGTCGGCGGCGTTGAGGACGGCGCGGCGCGACATCGAGATGAAGCGCCTGAACGAGGCTATTATCGCGTCGAGGCCGCTGAACCAGTCGAGATGCTCGAGGTCGATGTTCGTAACGATGACGTCGGTCGGAGCCGTATAAAGGAAGGAGTCGGTGTACTCGCAGGCCTCGTAGACGAAGATGCCGCCCTCGCCGTCGCGGCAGCAGCCGCCGAGCTCGGCCACCGGAGCGCCGACCTCGACCGTCGGGTCGAGCCCGCCGTCGATCAGAAGATGCGAGACAAGGCCAGTCGTGGTGCTCTTGCCGTGCATGCCGCATACGCCGACGCGCACCCGGCTCTCCGACATGATATAGCCGAGATACTCAGCGCGTCTGAACACCGGGATGCTGTCCTCCCTCGCCGCCATCATCTCGGGGTTGTCGTCGTGTATCGCCGCCGAATAGACCAGAAGATCGGGGCGAAACGCCCTTACGTTCGCGGCGTCGTGGCCGATATGCACCTCTCCGCCGGCGGCGGCGACCTTGTCGGTCAGCTCGCTTTCGCTCCGGTCGGAGCCGGAGACGGCGTATCCCCTTTCAAGCGACTCGAGCGCGAGGCTCGACACCGACACTCCTCCGAGACCGATGAAATACACCCTCGGCGCTCTCGTCTTCGCGATCCCGTCTATCAGGCGCTCTATATCGCGCCTTCCGTCATAGCTCATTTCTCATTCTCCCGCGCTCAAATCGCGCGTTTCCGCGTCTGAATCCGCTCTTTGGCGGCTTTTTAATTTGAAATTAAAGAATATTTTGCACAATGCTGTTAAATCGTACACAATATTTTAGTATAATAATCAGGTATCCGGCTGCGTCAAACGGATGACGCGGCTGTTGGTTTACCACACACAGAGGATTCGGCAATGAAAATCACCGATATAAAGGTCCGCAAGCTCTTCCAGGACGCCGGGCCTATGAGGGCCGTGGTCTCCGTCACCTTCGACGGCCAGCTCGCTCTTCACGACATCAAGGTCATAAACGCCAAGAACAGGCTTTTCATCGTGATGCCCAGCCGCAAGAACCCGGACGGCACCTTCAGAGACATCGTCCATCCGATAACCGCCGATTTCCGCAGCGAACTCGAAACGTCGGTCATCGAGGCTTACAGGAAAGCGCTCGAGATATTCGAGGAGGAGCTCGCCGCCGGCACCGCCGCCGAGGAGCGGCCCGAGGAAACAGTACTCAGCGTCTGATCAGACTAAAGATCATCCCGCGTCCGCCAAATCCGGCGGACGGTTTTTCTTTTCCCACCGGCTTTTTATACTAATTTCAAATATAAAGCTCAACCATTATCTGGGGGCGGAAAGACCCTTCTCCTTTGCGGCAGAGCCGCAAAGGTTCGAGAAAAGGGTTTTCCGCCCCCAGACCCCCACCTTTCCCAAAAGCTTTACTACAAATATATGTTGAATTATTTTGAAATTATTATTAAGTCATGGAGCGTCCGGCATCACAGCCGCCCCGGCATCATTCCTCCGGCATCGAGTCGTACAGCGAGATCAGCTCGCCGAGGATGTTCCTGCCGGCGTAATCACGGCGGCAGAGCGCGCTTATCTCGCGCGTCATGCCCTCTCCGGCGAACGGCACGGCGGCGATGAGACCGCTTTCCGCCTCGCGGCGGCAGGCAGACATTCCCATGACCGAGACGCCGACGCCGTCCGCGACGAGGCGCTTTATCATATACGCGCTGTCGATCTCGACCGAGGCGGTGAGCATGTCCTCGCTCTCGCCGAGGGAGGCGAGATAGTCGGAGAAGATCGCCCTCGTGCCAGATTTTTTCGGGCGCGTGATGAACCTCTCGCCCCTCAGATCATCCGGCGTGACGGAATCGCGCGAGGCGAGCGGGTGATCGGGCGGCAGGATCGCGGCGACGCGGTCGCGGGCGAGGAGAGCGGTGTCCAGCTCCTCGATCACCGGGCTGCCGTCGACGACGGCGAAATCGAGCTCGTAATGAAGCAGTCTGTCGCACAGCTTTTTAAGGCTGTCGCTCGTCACCGTGACCCTCGCGCTCGGATGCTGCTCGAGATACAGGGGGAGTATCTTCGGCACAAAGGTCTCGCCCGCCGTCTGCGTCACGCCGACGGAAAGCCTCGACACGCCGGAGACCGAGTCGCCGAGCGCCATGGCCGCCCTCTCGGAGAGGGAATCGACCTGAAGGGCGTATCTGCGGATTATCTCGCCCTGCGGGGTGAGCTTGAGCTTTCCCTTGACGCGGCTGAACATCTTCGAGCCGTACTCGTATTCGAGCTGCTGGATCTGATGGCTGACCGCCGGCTGCGTCAGTCCCAGCTTTTTTGCCGTCTGCGTATAGCTGCGGGTGTCGGCGAGGGAGAGGAAGGTCCTGATCTTATTGTCTGTAAGCGGCATTTTGCTCCATTTATGCGAAAAATCATCTTGACACGGCGGCTTTCATCGGATATAATATTACTGTCCGGGAACGCCGCGTCCGAACCCGCGCGGTCCGGAAATATTTTTTATGAAGGGAGACGGATGATGTCGGAAAGACCGCGGATCTTCCGCGATTATCTCGGCGAGGCGCCCGTGATATCCGCCGACACGCGGCGCGTATCCTGCTTTTTTACCGGGCACCGTGATTTCGCGCCGGACGACGCCTCGTCGGCGCTGCTGTCTGAGACGGTGGATTCTCTCATCCGCCTCGGGGTGACGCATTTCTACGCCGGAGGGGCGAGAGGCTTCGACACCTTCGCCGAGATCACCGTCCTCAACAGGCGTCTCAAAAACCCGTCCCTGACGCTCACGCTCGCCCTTCCCTTCGACGGCTACCGCCACGTATCGGACAGGATCATGAAGGCGCGCTTCGAGGCGATCACCGGCATCTGCGACGAGATCGTCTATCTGCGCCCGGCGTACTCGCCCGACTGCTATCAGGCGAGGAACATCTACATGGCCGACCGCAGCGCATACTGCGTGTCATGGCAGACACGGCCGGGCGGCGGGACGGCGAACGCCGTGAATTACGCCAGACGCGCGGAAGTGAGGATAATCGAGCTCGCGAAAGCGGCCGGGAGCGTCCCGGATCAAGGATGACCTTCATCCGGGGGAAAAATCACGGCCGTACAATACCGTATTCCGCGTCTTCGCACAGCGAAGGCGCGGAACTTTTTTTATCCCGGCGTCAGGCGCTCAGTCCTTTGACGGCGAGATATGGAACTTTTCGTTGTTGCCTTCCCTTACCGAGACCATCGTGGACTTTACGGCGGAGGCGTAATCACGCCCGCTCTTGACGCAGGAGCGCATCAGCTTATAGCTCGAGTCGCCGACATACGGCAGGCTCTCGCCGAAATTGACGGCGAAGTCGACCCACGCGCGGCCGGTGTCGCCCCTTCCGAAGACGGTGTCGAGCATATTCAGCGTGTCGCCGTCGCGTATCACGTCCCTCGCGAGGCGGTCGTACCATACGTCCTCGATGAAGCGGTATGACGCGGCGTTGGCGGCCTGCAGGAAGAGACCGGCGTTCTCGGTCGTCGCCGAGTTCTTTATGACGGCGACGACGGGCATGGCGCGGTCGGTATAGGTGCTGTAATACTCCTGCTCAGCCGTCGCCTTCGGCAGCGGCAGGACTCCCCAGTCGTCCTTCATGTCGGTGAACCATGTGATGACGTAGGGGTGATCGGCGTAGAACATGATCTGTCCGTTGTAGAAGGCGGATCTGCCGCCCTCATAGTCGGAGCTGAAGCTGCCGCCCTTATAGACGGTCTGCGAGCCGTACATGAGCGACCTTATCCGCTTCGTCAGCGCCGTCACCGACGCCTGCACCGACTTCTGCTGCGGCACCATGCCGATCCTTGTGTTGAAATAATGCTCGCCGGAGGCGGCGAAGAGCATGTCGAGGGTGATATCCTCATCCCCGGCGCTGCCCCAGCCGTCGATATTCTGCACCTTCGCGGCCTTCGCGTATTCCTCCATCCTATCGAGCGTCCACTCGCCCTTATAGACGTAATCGTAGGGCGACGTGAGCCCGAGGCGCGCGACGAGGCTCTTGTTCCAGAACAGGCACCAGAAGTAGTCTGGCACCTCGTTGTAGCAGCCGTAAGCCCCCCAGACGTTGAACTGGGTCGTCGACTGCTGCATGGCGGTCTGGTCGAAATACGGCGCGCTGTAATCGGTGAAGGGGAGCGAGCGGAGGTTCATGAGCAGGTTCGACATCGCGAAGGAGCCGAGCCAGTTCTGCGGGACAGCTATGAGGTCGGTGTAATACTCGCCGCTCATGACGGCGTCGCGTGAGCTCTGATAGATCTCGCTCGTCGGGATGTCGAAGCAGATGATGCGGGTGTTGTACTTCTCCTCGATCATCTCGTTGCGCTCGATGCGGGCGTTGTCGATGGTGTCGCCGACGTTCTCCGGCATGAACAGCGAGGCGGAGGAGGTCATTATATTGACGGCCACGTCCTTGAAGTCCCTGTCCGGGAGCGCCGAGAGATACGCCTTCGCGAGAGCGAAGTTGTCCTGCTGCTCGACCGGGACGATATCGCCGAGCGGCTTCGGGATCTCGGCGGTGACTATGACGTCGCCGTCAGGCAGCGTCTCGGGAGCCGTTTCGGGGGCCGACGTCTGTTCGGGGAAGGCCGTGGTCGGCGGATCGGTCGTTACCGGAGGCGAGGTCGTCTCGGCGGTGGTTATCGGAGTGCCGTCAAGCGTTCGGTTGACCGTTATGAAATCGCTCAGCTGCAGCGCGCACGACGACGACGCGGCAAGTATGAGCGACGCGGCGGCAAAGGCCGCCGCTTTCGCCGGAAAATTGTTTTTTCGCTGCATATGGTGTGTTTATAGTAACTTTACTCGGGGAAAGGGAAGGAACTTTTCGAGAAAAGTTCCTTCCCTTTCCCCGAACCCCTATCCTATCCTCAAAAGCTTTTACTACAATAACAGATAATTAAATAATTAAATATATAATAATGCTTTTGTTTTGTCTGAATGATCTCAGTATTGCAATATCACAGCGGCTTTATCCCGCCGTCCCTGAAATATCCGAAGTATCCGGACTGTCTGAGAGAGCCGAGGGTTTTGCCGAATTTCTTCTGCGGCGGCTCGGTCATGAGCGTCACGTCGTATTCGTCCCTGAGCGTCACGGCCGTCCTCTCGGCGGAAATGAAGGCGTCGGGATCGCCGCCGTCGTAGAAGACGACGACTCCCTTTCTCGCGCCGGGAACGGCGTCGCCCTTCGCCGAAAGGATCGAGAAGATCCGCTCGAAGCCGATCGAGAAGCCGACGGCGGGGATGTTCTCGCCTGTGAACTTGCCGATGAGGCCGTCGTATCTTCCGCCTCCGGCGACCGACGAGCCGAAGCTGCCGCTCGACACCTCGAAGACGGTGCCGGTATAGTAGCCCTGCCCGCGGACGAGGGTGGGATCGTAGACAACTCTTAGCGACGGGTCGAGCTCGGCCACGGCGGACATTATCATGCGCAGGTTCTGCGCCGCGGGAGAGCCGGGGACGGCGCTCTCGGCGTCGTCTATGGTGAACGGCGTCCGGCTCATCAGGGCTTTCAGCTTCTCCGTGGCTTCGCCGTATATGCCCTTTTCGTAAAGCTCGGATGAGACGCCGTCCCAGCCGATCTTATCGAGCTTGTCGAGCTCTATGCAGACGGAGTCGCTCTGCTCCTCGGCGATGCCGCAGGAGGCGATCATGGCTTTCAGCAGCGAGCGGTCGTTTATGCGGACGGTGAAGTCGTCGAGGCCGATATCGGACAGCGCCTTCGCTGTGGTGAGTATCAGCTCGACCTCGGCGGTATATGACGACGTGCCGATGATGTCGATATCGCACTGGACGAACTCGCGGAGCCTTCCCTTCTGCGGGCGCTCGGCGCGGTAGACGCGGTCGAGCTGTATGACCTTCATCGGGAGCGGGAGCTTGGCGCGGTTGTTGGCGTAATATCTCGACAGCGGCAGGGTGAGATCGTATCTGAGGCCCATATCGGCGAGGTCGTTCTCCTTCACGGCGGAGACGTCGGACGCCTCTGAAAGAGCCGAAGTGAGCTTTTCGCCGCGCTTTAGCACCTTGAAGATGAGGGCGAGGTTTTCGCCGCCGTCCGAATGGTCGAGGTTTTCGATATCCTCGAGGATCGGCGTCGAGATGCGTCTGAATCCGGCGGCGCGGTAGTCGCGCAGTATGATGTCCTGGAGCCTGTCGCGGAGAGCGACCTCATCGGGCAGGTAATCGTTCGTTCCTTTTACTGGTGTGAGTTTCATATCGGCCTGTTATCGTTTTCTGATCTTTTCTTTCTCTCGCCGTCGAGCCAGTTCTGCAAAATTATCTCGGCCGACAGCGTATCTATGACCTTTTTTCTTTTTCTGCCCCTTGTGTCCGTCATGTCGAGGAATTCGTGCGCCTCGACGGTGGTGAGCCGCTCGTCCGTGAGGATGACCTCGAGCCCGGTCCTCTCTCTGAGGATTGCGGCGAAGCGGTCGGCCTTCTCGGCCCTCGGTCCGGCGGTGTCGTCCATATTGAGGGGGCGTCCCATGACGATCTTCGACGCGCCGTACATCCTGCAGTATTCGCCTATCCTGTCGGCGAGGGCAGAAAGTCCCTTCGCCGTGACGGTGCCGACGCCCGACGCGAGGAACATGCTTTCGTCCGATACGGCGATGCCGGTCCTTACGTCGCCGAAATCGACGCCTATGACTCTCATTCGCTGTCTCCCCCGGCGGGCGGGAAGGCGAGCATTCCGTACATGGCGGCCTCGTTCTTGCCGTCCCTGACCTCGTTTATCCAGGCGAGCAGATCCTCCCAGACAGTCTGTCTGTCTGTTTCGTTGAGTATCTCATGCCGGTCGCCGGGATAGAGCTTGATTGAGAGATCGGAGCACTCGTGATCCTCGAGATTTCCGTAGCACTCGGACGGGCCCTTGCCGCTGTTTCCGACGGGATCCTCTGTGCCGGCCATGACGAGTATCGGCAGGGCCTGAGGCACGCTGTCGGCCCAGCCGTCGCTTGTGACCTCTTTCAGCAGCTTGAACATCTCGTTATAGGCCTTCGCCTTGAACGGGAAGCCGCACCGTCTGTCCTTCATATAGGCGTCGACGACGGCGCTGTCCTTGGTGAGCCATTCAAAGCCGGTTTTGCCGCTGAACGCCTTGGCGTAGCCGCCGAGGACCATTTTATTGAGCATGCCGGAGACGTAATACGGCCCGCGTATCTTCGATATGAGCGACGACAGCTTTATTCCGAGCCCTACGCTCCTGTTCTTCCCCGCGGTGCCGCAGATGACGGCTCCGTCGACGTCCGAGCCGTGGCGCATTATGTACGACCTTACGACGAAGCTGCCCATGCTGTGTCCGAATATGATATACGGGAGGCTGCGGTATCTCTTTTTCACCTTCGAGACGAGCAGCGCCTGATCCTCTACGAGGACGTTGTAGTCGTCGAAATACCCGTATTCCTTTTCATTCGGCGCGGTGCGTCCGTGCCCTATGAGATCGCAGCCGACGACCACGACGCCGTTGTCGGCGAGATACCGCGCGACAGGCTCGTACCTGCCGAAATGCTCGCTCATGCCGTGCACTATGTGCAGTACGGCCCTCGGTGAGCGCGGCTCGTACATCGTGCCGCAGATGGTGTTCCTCTTGTCCGTCGAAAGGAAATTGATGTCCCTGATCCTGACGACAGTCTTCTCTTCTTCCTGTTCCATGTAGTACGACTTTTCTGACTGGGGAAGACCCCATCCTATCTTTCAAAGACTTTTTGTACAGAAGAATTATGCTATAAACAATTAACTCCGGATCCGATCTCACTCGGTCCTCGCGAGGGTCGACAGGCCTTCCTTCAGCGCGGCGAGGGCTTCGTCTATGCCGCTCTCGGTGACCTTGTCGGACAGCGAGATCCTGATCGAGCAGTCGGCGTCGCGCTCGGACGCTCCCCAGCAGAGGAGGGAGTTGGATATGTTCCTCGCGTGCGTCGAGCAGGCCGATCCGGCGGAGACGTATATCTCCTTCGACGACAGATAATGCACCATCGTCTCGCTCTTTATGCCGGGGAGGGTGATATTGACTATATGCGGCGCCGGGATCTTCGTCTGCTTGACGGTTATCTCGTCCGGCAGGCCTGATACGAGCCGCGCCCTGAGCGTCTCGAGCCTGTCGATGTCGACGCCCTCTTTCAGCGCCTCGGCGAAGCCCGCTATCGCCGGGAGGTTTTCCGTTCCCGAGCGCATCGTCCCCTCCTGACCGCCGCCGAGGATATACGGCGACAGCTTTCTCGAGGTATAGACGTCCTTTGACAGGTAGAGCGCGCCGATCCCCTTCGGACCGCCGAGCTTATGCGCCGATATCGTCGTCATGCCGCAGCCGCAGGCGTCGGGGGAAAAGCCCCTGACGTGCATGAAGCCCTGAACGGCGTCGCAGTGGCAGACGATGTTCGGGTTCTTCGCTCTGGCTATGCCGAACAGCTTTTTGACGTCGTAGACGGCGCCGGTCTCGTTGTTGACGAGCATGACCGAGATGAGGATGGTGTTTTTGTCGACGGCGTTCGCGACGTCGGCGGGGGAGATGTCGCCGCCCTTCGTCGGGAGATACACGATCTCGACGCCGTTCTTTTCAAGGCGCTTCGCCGCCTCGAGGACGGAGGGATGCTGGTCGGCTGAGATGACCATCCTCGGCGTGAAGCGGGCGTCGCGGCGGGTATATGCGGTGCCGAAGAGGGCGAGGTTGTTCGCCTCGGTGCCGCTGCCGGTGAAGATGAGGCGGGGATGGTCGCCGGGGGCGGGATTGCGGACGCCGAGAGAGGCGAGTATCTGCCTTCTCGATATGTTCATGAGGTCGGACGCCCGAAGCCCGAGCCCGTGCGCCGACGAGGGATTGCCCCAGGTGTGGCGCATGACGTCCTCCATGCGCGAGATCACGGCGGCGGATACCGGCGTCGTGGCGCTGTTGTCGAGATATACCATGCGGTCTTATCTGAATTTAAGGCTGTTGACGATGCTCTGGACGTCGTCGAGATGCGACTCGAAGACATCCGGCGTCGATGTGTAGGTGAGTATATAAGCCGTACCGCCGCGGACGAAAACGGTCTCCATGAACTCGTATTCGTACCCCGTCACCGTCGCGGTGAAGGTGTGCTGCTCGGCGGCGACCGATCCGTCAACGACGGTGTTCGCCGTCTCGCCGAATACGGCGTCGGGGAATGTGGCGAGAAGATCGCCCTCGTATTTCTCCCAGAACGCGGCGGCCGTCATGTTCGGGTCGTCGAGGTCGAAGGCGGCCATGTTGATGTTCGAGCGGTCGCTCTCGCTGACGTAGGCGGTGACGACACCGGTCGAGACGTCCTCGACCCACTCCTGCGGGACGTAGAGATCGTATTCGACGTCCTCGGTCGATATCAGCTTCATGCCGTCGGGAGCGCCGTCTATCCTCGCCGTGCAGGAGGCGAAGACGAGCGTCAGCGCGAGCGTGACGGCGAGAGCGAGAGATTTGCGGATCTTTTTCATATCGCGATAAATCATTTGAGTATGTCTATTCCGCCGATGACGGGAAGGCGCTTCGCCCTGCCCGACAGCGCGTTGATTATGCCGATTATTGCCAGTATAAGTATGCCGATCCCGGCGAGCCCGAAGACGATGTTGACGATCCATGCGCCGAGCCAGCCGAATATCGGGATCCATCCGATGATGGCGGTGAGGATCCTCCTGACGGCGAAGGCGGCGACGGTGAATATAAGTAGCACAAGCCCCTGATTCGTATGGAACCTCGCGTATCTCGAGTCCCTCGAGAAGATAAGGGGTATCAGCACCAGGATGTCGAGATAGGCGAGCACCGACACGAGGGTGTTGTTCTGGATGTCGACGGCGTCGATGGAAGACGTGACGTCCTCGGTGTCGAAAAATGCGTCGAATCCGGCGGCGCTGCCGCTGCTTCCGCTATTCCCGCTCCTTGCGCTCCCGTCTCCCGGGCCTTTGGAAACGGGCTTTCCGCAGTAGGGACAGAGCATGGCGTCGTCAGGTATTTCTTTCCCGCAGTATTCGCAGTATCTCATGCGGCGTCTCCTTTCAATGTCAGACGGTAACAATACCGCGATTATATTTTATCACATCCGGGCTGAAAAGTCAACATCATGCGCAAAGTGTTTTACAGCGCTTAACGAGCGCTTAATTTTTGGTCCCGCGCTGATATGGGCGCTGTAAGTAAGCCGAAAAATCCGTCATACACGCGCGCACACATCCCCCGGCGGATTAACGGGGAGCGACACCGCATCAAATTCAATTGCTCCCGCCAGAGAGAGGGAGTAAGAGAGAGTGTGTGTGTATAAGTATAAGTATAAGTATTTGTATCAGTATAAGTATTAGTATATGTAGTGGGGGGTACCCTCAGGGTGCCTCGGGGTACCCTCAGGGTGCCTTAAGGGTGGGTCAGGGTACCCTCGGGGTGCCTCGTGGATGTCACGCATGAATTTAATGGGGGGAAAATGAGCGGCGCATCCGGCGGAGGGGAGATACTGTTTCGGTCGTATATATTATACCATAAACGGCGTGTTTTTGCAAGCGGATGTCGTAATATTTGTGTAAAAAGTCGGTGAATGGCAGGGCAGGCGGCAGATGGGAGGCGTGTGGGGGGAGGCGCGGGGGGAGGTTTGTCTGGCGCCGTAGGAAGGCCTCATCTGTCAAGCGGCGAAGCCGCTTGACACCTTCCCCCGGAGGGGGAAGGACCTAATAGGAAGATCGCTCCGCGATCTTCAATTTATGCGCCTTCGGCGCGTGGTTTGTCAGACGGCTGTCGTATATCCGACTGAGTCCCCCCGACGCGAAGCGTCGGAATACTCAATTGAAAGTTGCGGAGCAACTTTCAAATTAAGTTCTTCCCCCTTTGGGGGAAGATGTCAAGCACCTGCGGTGCTTGACAGATGAGGGTATTACCGAAGGCTGATCTTTTCTACCATTACGCCTTCGGCGCGTAGTTTGTCAGAATGCTGTCGTATATCCGACTGAGCCCCCCCGACGCGACAGCGTCGGAATACTTAATTGAAAGTTGCGGAGCAACTTTCAAATTAAGTTCTTCCCCCTTTGGGGGAAGA
>CAMJPL010000022.1 GCA_946407735.1 uncultured Clostridia bacterium | reverse complement strand
GGCCCCCGGCGGTCAGAACGGCATGGGAGGCATGGCCCCCGGCGGTCAGAACGGCGGATTCCCGGGAGGAGGTTTCCCCGGAAACATGCCCGTCGCACCGTAATTGAAAAAAAAATCAAACAGGAAGGCCATAACCGGTCTTCCTGTTTTTATCGGTCCTGCAATATATAAAATATCCCCCTTTCCTTATAAAAAGTCTTGAAAAGAAAGGGGGTCTGGGGGGAAGGAAAACTTCTTCAGAAGTTTTCCTTCCCCCCAGATTAATATCACGTATCTTATCTATCTCAATACATGCCGCCGCCCATGTCGGGGTTGGCAGCCGGAGCGGCAGGAGCCGGCTCCTTCTTATCGGCGACCAGAGCTTCGGTGGTGAGAAGCGTGGAGGCGATGGAAGCGGCGTTCTCGAGAGCGGAGCGGCTGACCTTGGTCGGGTCGACGATGCCGGCCTCGATCATGTCGACGTACTCGCCGTTTGCGGCGTTGTAGCCGTAGCCGGTCTTGCCGGAAGCGCAGATGGCGTTCACGACGACGGAGCCTTCGGCGCCGGCGTTGGCAGCGATCTGACGAACGGGCTCCTCGAGGGCGCGGGCAACGATCTTGGCGCCGGTCTTCTCGTCGCCGTCGAGGGTCTCGATCAGCTTGCAGACAGCCGGGATGGCGTTGAGGAACGCGGTTCCGCCGCCGGGGACGATACCTTCCTGAACAGCAGCCTTGGTGGCGTTCAGAGCGTCCTCTACGCGGAACTTCTTCTCCTTCATCTCGGTCTCGGTAGCGGCGCCGACCTTGATGACGGCTACGCCGCCGGACAGCTTGGCAAGACGCTCCTGGAGCTTCTCGCGGTCGAAGTCGGAGGTGGTGGTGGTGATAGCGGTCTTGATCTGAGCCACGCGGTTGTGGATCTCTTCCGGATCGCCCTTGCCGCCGACGATGATGGTGTTTTCCTTGTTGACCTTGACCTGAGAGGCGCGGCCGAGCTGAGCGATGTCGGTCTCCTTGAGGTCGAGTCCGAGCTCGTCGGAGATGACTTCGCCGCCGGTGAGGATGGCGATGTCCTTAAGCATCTCCTTGCGGCGGTCGCCGAAGCCCGGAGCCTTGACGGCTACGCAGGTGAAGGTGCCGCGGAGCTTGTTGAGCACGAGAGTGGTGAGAGCCTCGCCCTCGACGTCCTCGGCGATGATGAGGAGCTTGCGTCCGGACTGGACGATCTTCTCAAGCAGCGGAAGGATGTCCTGGATATTGGAGATCTTCTTGTCGGTGATGAGGATGAACGGGTCGTCAAGGACGGCTTCCATCTTCTCGGTGTCGGTGGCCATGTACGGCGAGCAGTAGCCGCGGTCGAACTGCATGCCCTCGACTACCTCGCAGGTGGTCTCGGCGGACTTGGACTCCTCGACGGTGATGACGCCGTCGGAGGAAACCTTCTCCATAGCGTCGGCGATCTGGGCGCCTATGGCGTCGTCGCCGGAGGAGATGGCGCCTACGCGGGCGATGTCCTTCGAGCCGTTGACGGCCTTGGATTCCTTCTTCATGGCCTCTACGGCGCACTCGGCGGCCTTCTGGATACCGGCGCGGATGCCGATCGGCGAAGCGCCGGCGGTGACGTTCTTCATGCCCTCATGGACGAGCGCCTGAACGAGAACGGTGGCGGTGGTGGTGCCGTCGCCGGCCGCGTCGTTGGTCTTGGTGGCGACTTCCTTCACGAGCTGAGCGCCCATGTTCTCGAAGGCGTCCTCAAGCTCGATCTCCTTGGCGATGGTGACGCCGTCGTTGACGATGAGCGGAGCGCCGTACTTCTTGTCGAGCACTACGTTGCGTCCCTTCGGGCCGAGCGTGATCTTTACGGTATCAGCCAGCTTATCGACACCGGCGAGCAGAGCCGAGCGGGCGTCTTCGCCGTACTTAAGAATCTTTGCCATGGTTTAATTCCTCCTGAGTTATTAAGCAAGGGAGGGGGAAACCTCCTTCTGAAGAAGGGGTTTTCCCCCTCCCTTGACCCACCCCTTTTCCCCAAGACTTTTATACCAAAGCCCGGGGGTTATGAATGGGGGATATCTTTAAAATTTTTACTTTGTTTTACAGCAGACTGCCGGTCGGAATCACTCTTCGACTACGGCGAGGATGTCGCTCATGCGGACGATGCTGTATTCCTGATCGCCGTCCTTCACTTCGGTGCCGGCGTACTTGCTGGTGATGACCTTCTGGCCGACCTTGACGGTCATCTGGATTTCCTTGCCGTCTACGACTCCGCCGGGGCCGACAGCGATGACTTCGGCTACCTGCGGCTTTTCCTTCGCGGAACCGGCGAGGATGATGCCGGAAGCGGTTTTATCCTCGGCTTCTACGAGCTTGATCACTACTCTGTCAGCGAGAGGTTTGAGTGTCATGATATATTTCCTCCGAAAATTCTTGATTGCTTTTCAGCTTTGGCACTCGATGTTGTCGAGTGCTGATTTCTGATTATTATTATACTCATATTGCCGTCTGAAATCAAGTGTTTTTTCGTTTCTTTACACTTTTTTAACAATGATTTCAGACTGATTTAAAGTGTGACGAAGACGACGCGCTTTGCACTCGGCGGGCGAGTGTGCTAAAAAACATCCCGCGCCTATAAAGGCGCGGGACGCATGAAACTATAAGGAAAGATGTTTATTCGGCGATCAGGTTCGGGACGTCTATCGCCTTGCTCACGCTGTATTCCGCGATCTCGTCAGCCGTGACCTCGCGGCCGAGCCTGGTCGAGATGTAGATGCCCTCCTGGAGCAGCTGCGTCTGGAGCGCGATATCCTTGGTGGGAAGGAGCTCGCAGTCGCCCTTGAGAGCGGCGATCCAGTGCTTCTGGGAGCTGTCGTAGACGGCGTTCTCGGGATAGACGGTATGGTTGAGATAATCGAAGTTGCCGAGGTCGAAGGTGGCGTCCATCTGTATATCGGCCATGGCGCTGTGGAAGGCGAGCGGGTCGATGGTGAGTCCGCCCTTGGAGCCGCAGATGATGGAACCGGGGAAGGGCTTGGCGTATATCGCCCAGCTCTCGAGCACGTCCATCGTGAGTCCGCCCTCGAAGGTGGCGAAACCTGTGCCGAGCTCCTCGACGTCCCATCCGGCGATCTCACGGCGCTTCTCGTCCATCGGAAGCTCGGAATATGTGTGTCCGGTGACCCTTTCGAGCTTCGGCAGTCCGGCGAGCCAAAGAAGCTGGCTGATATGGTAGACGCCCATATCGAACAGGGCGCCGCCTCCGGAGGTCTTGGAATTGACGAATTCCTTCCTCGCGTAGCCGTCGACGTACGGGCGTCCGCGGCGGCGGAAGCCGTAGCTGCGCATATGGTAGATATCGCCGAGCATGCCTGCGTCGATGAAGCGCTTCGCGGCCTTGGCTTCGTTATTGTAAAGGAGGCCGAGCTGGATATGCAGCTTCCTGCCGGTGCGCGCGGCGGCGTCGTACATGGTTTTCGCGTCGGCGTAGGAGCCTGCCATCGGCTTTTCGCAGTAGCAGTCCTTCCCGGCCTCCATGACGGCGACGGACACCGGCATATGCCAGTTGTTGTGCAGGCAGACGTCTACGGCGTCGATATCGGCGTCGCGGAGCATGTTGCCGATGTTGGTGTAGCGGTCCTTTATCCCGTATCTGTCGCCTACGTCTTTCAGACGGTCGGGCAGTATCTCGCATATCGCCGTGACCTCGGCGTCGGGGATCCTCTGGTACTCCGAAAGATGGCTCTCGCCGATGATGCCGCACCCGATAAGGCCGATCTTGATCTTGGACATGGTGTTATCCTTTCTTTCGCGGGGAGGAAACCTTTCTGAAGAAAGGTTTCCTCCCCGCACCCCTTCTTCCCAAGACTTTTTATACAGGATTTATTTTGCTGGTAATACTATATCACAAAATCGGGCGGAATGCAAGGGGGAAAAGGGAATTTTATCCGACAAAAAAGCGCCCCATTCGGGGCGTTTTTCGGATCATCCGGTCTTATTATCTTCTTTTCAGCGCGATCACGGCGCAGCCCGCGGCGGCGAGCAGGGCGGCGATGGAAACGAAGGTGGTGTCGCCTGTCTGCGGAGCCGGAGCGGCGGCCGCTGGCGCGGGAGCGGCGACAGGGGCGGCAGCGGGAGCGGGTGCGGGCGCGGGAGCCGGAGCGGCTGTTTCAGCCGGAGCGGGCGCGGGAGCAGGTGCGGGAGCAGGTGCGGCAGTCTCGGCGGGTGCGGGTTCGGGCTCGCTTGACACGAGGCGCGGATCGACGGCCGAAAGCTGCTCGTCCGACAGATTGATCCCCTTGAACCATTTGACATCCTTTAAAGTGCAGTCGACTATCTCATAATATGTATAGATCCAAACGCCGACATCCTGTGTCTCGACATACACGTCCGCGTAGTTCGCGTTCGGCTCGTCCATATCCTGCTCTTCGAGAAGCGTCCAGCCGTTTGCTGTAACGGCGTAGGCTTTGAAAACATTGGAAGGACCGTCGAAGTCGATACGGCATGTGAGGAATCCGTCCGCGTCTGCCACGGCGTCCTCTATGCCGTTCGTGTAGCTGGAGTCGATCTTCTGCTGAGCCGAAGACAGCGCCGTGCGGTTCGGCTCGTCCTCACCTGAGGGATAGACCGAGTTGTAGTTGCCGTAGTTGCTGAAGAATCTCCAGTCATGCGGCTGATCCTCGATGATATTCCACGAAAGTCCGCCGACTCCCGCCGAATTGTCCTTTCCGAGCTCACCGTTCATCCTGATCTTATAGACAAGCGTGTACTTTGTGGTACGGTCGGCGGTCAACCCCTTGATCGCCCCTCCGTAATACCATGTGTTTTTGTCATATCCCTCGATCCCCTGGATATGAAGCGAGCGCCCGTCGTCACCGGGGGTGTAGGTCACAGCCTCGGCTGCGTCTATGCTCGGTACCGGAGTGCAGACGTCTTCGCCCCTGAAATCGGCGATGAACAGCAGATCGCCGTCGGCGGCTGAGGCGTAGTCCTTGTAAAGCTCGGCGTGAACGCCGAGAGACATCACGGCCGCCAGCATGACCGCCGTGACAAAGAGACAAAGCAGTTTTTTCATTGTCGTCCTCCAAATTATGATATGACAAACGGTCGTTTACCGTCTGAAATATTATACTATGAACGATCAATGAAATATATATATATATATATATATATATGATTTATGACATATCTGTAAATTCACGATAAATACAGCTATCGCGTATCCATTAATTGCTCATTGCTAATTGCTAATTGCTAATTGTCATATCCCTCCCGCCGCCTTTATCTCATTTTTCAGATCGAACAGTATATTTATCGCCTCTATCGGCGAGATGGTGTTTATATCCACCAGCTTCAGCTTTTCGACTATCTGTCGGGCCGCCATGTCCTCGAGGCTGATAGTTCCGGCGTTGTCCTCCCTGCCCGGCTTTTTCGACGCGGTGGGGGCGGCGTGACCGCTTTTCTCGAGCTCGGCGAGGATCGCCTTCGCCCGGCGCGTCACCTCGGCGGGGACTCCCGCCAGCCGAGCGACCTCGATGCCGTAGCTGTCGTCCGAGCCGCCGCGCACGATCTTGCGCAGGAAGACGATGTCTTCCCCCTTCTTTCGCGCGGCGATGCTGTAATTCACGACGCCGTCGAGCTCGTCCTCCATCGACGTCAGCTCGTGATAATGCGTGGCGAACAGCGTCTTCGCGCCGATCCTCCGCCCGAGGGTGTACTCGGCGACGGCGCGGGCGATGCTCATGCCGTCGTAGGTCGACGTGCCGCGCCCGATCTCGTCGTATATGATCAGACTTCGCCTCGTCGCCGACGAGAGTATGTTCGCCACCTCGGTCATCTCGAGCATGAAGGTCGACTGCCCCGCCGCGAGATCGTCCGACGCGCCGACGCGGGTGAATACCTTGTCGACGACGCCTATCTCGGCGTCGGTCGCCGGGACGAAGGAGCCGATCTGCGCCATGACGGTAATCAGCGCGACCTGACGCATATAAGTCGATTTTCCCGCCATGTTCGGGCCGGTGATCAGCAGCAGGCGGCTGTGCCCGGTGTCGAGGTCGGTGTCGTTCGGCACGAAATAGCTGTCCGGCACGAACTTTTCCACCACCGGGTGACGCCCGTCGCGGATGCGGATGCCGTCCTCATACGAGACGTACGGGCGGGTATAGCTGTTGTCGGACGCCACCTTCGCGAGCGAGCGGTAGACGTCGAGCAGGGCGAGCAGCGCCGCCGAGCGCTGGATGCGCTTCACCTCGGCGGCGACCCTGTCGCGGACATCGCAGAAAAGCTCATACTCGAGCGCCGTGACGCGGTCGGAGGCGCCGAGGATGGTGTTCTCGGCCTCCTTTAGCTCCGGCGTGATATACCGCTCGGAATTGACGAGCGTCTGCTTGCGGATATAATCCTGCGGCACCTTGTCCGAGTTTATCCGGCTTATCTCTATGTAGTAGCCGAAGACGTGGTTATAGCCGACCTTGAGCTTCGGGATCCCGGTGCGCTCGCGCTCCCTCGCCTCGATGCCGTCGATCAGCCCGCGGCCGCCGTTCATTATGTCCCTCAGCCGGTCGACCTCCTCGCTGTATCCGGCGCGGATCATGCCGCCCTCGCGGATGAGGAAGGGCGGCTCGTCGACTATCGCCGAGTCGATAAGACCCCGCACGTCGGACAGCTCGTCGAGCTCGTCCCGTATCTGGCTCAGCTCCCGGCTGTCGGCGTCTTTCAGCACCGCCTTTATCCTCGGTATGGCGGCTATCGTCGACGAAACGGCCCTGAGGTCCCTCGCCGAGGCGGTCTTGTACACCACCTTCGACATAAGCCGCTCGATGTCGAGCACCGATTTCAGCTCCTCGCCGAGATCGCCCCTCATCACCGTGTCGCCGTAAAGCTCGGCGACGGCCGACTGACGGGTGTTTATGTCCGACACGCTCATCAGCGGCAGCTCGACCCATTTGCGCAGCAGCCGCGCCCCCATGCTGGTCTCGGTCTCGTCGAGCACCCAGAGCAGCGAGCCCTTCTTCTCCCTCGACCGCATCGTCTCGGTCAGCTCGAGGTTGCGCCTCGTGGCGGCGTCGATCTGCATGAAGACGCCCTCGGTGTAGACCGACAGGGTCTTGAGATACGACACGTCGAGCTTCTGCGTCTCCTTTATATAGTCGAGCAGCGCTCCGACCGAGCGTATCAGGGTGTCGTCGGCCTTCTGCTCCTCGGTGAGCTGTCCGGCGAAGGCGGCGTCAGATGCCTGTCTCGCCTTTTCGATATCGAAGCGGGACGTCTGGTTCTCCCATGTGAGGGAGCGGAGCCTGCCTTTGATGTAGTCGGATATCTCCGGCTCGTCAGACAGGGCGAAATCGAGCAGCAGCTCGCTCGGCTTATAGGTGTCGAGCTCGTTTATCAGCCGCCTGCGGTCGGCCCTTATCCCCGGCATGCCTTTAAGCGAGACGGCGGATATATCGCCGGTGGAGATGTCGATGAAGGCGGCGGCGCATCCGTCGCCGTCGACCGCGACGGCGGCGAGGTAGTTGTTCTTCCCGCCGTTTATCGCGTCGGGATCGATCAGCGTCCCCGGCGTGACGATGCGTGTTATCTCGCGCTTAACCAGCCCCTTCGCCAGCGCCGGGTCCTCGACCTGATCGCAGACGACGACCTTGTGCCCGCGCTCGACGAGGCGGTTTATATAGCTGTCGGCGGCGTGATACGGCACGCCGCACATCGGCGCCCGCTCCTCCTCGCCGCAGTCCTTGCCCGTGAGCGTCAGCTCGAGCTCCGCCGATACCGTCCTCGCGTCGTCGTAGAACATCTCGAAAAAGTCTCCGATGCGGAACATGAGTATGGCGTCGCTGTACCGCGATTTCACGTCGAGGTACTGCTGCATCATCGGGGAGATAGGCATGATAAGGACTCCTGTGGGTCATGGGCGATGGCTTTTCACTGCCTGAAACGGCGTTTTGAATATTATATCACATATCTTCCGCGTTTTCAAGCTCCGGCTCGTGAAGAAAAAGCAAAACCGGCTTACAAAGCCGGTTTTGAAGTCGGTATCGACTTTTGTTCTTTTCGCGCGCTGTATTACTCGGCGGCCGGAGCCTCGACCGGGTAAACGCTGGCGCAGCGGCGGTCGCGGCGAACGTACTCGAACTTCACCTTGCCGTCGATCTTGGCGTACAGGGTGTTGTCGACGCCCATGCCGACGTTCTTGCCGGGATGGATGTGCGTTCCGCGCTGACGGATGATGATGTTGCCCGCCGCGATGGGCTGACCGTCGGCGATCTTTACGCCGAGGCGCTTGGACTGGGAATCACGGCCGTTCTTGGTCGAGCCCACGCCCTTTTTATGGGCGAAGAACTGTAAGCTTAATCTGAGCATTTAAGGCACCTCTACTTCTCATTGATGGAATCGTTTCGGACATTCGCGTCCTCAGATATCTCATCGACATCCAGATAATCGTAATAATCCTCGAGCATATCGTTGAGCTGAAGGAAGTAACCCTCTATCAGCCCCGATATCGCGTAGCGCTTGCGGTCGTCGGGATCATTCACCGCGCCGTAAGCCTTCACCGTGATGTCGGTCGTCTCCTCGTCGATATTGTACTCGACGTCCGAGCAGTACGACACCTCGATGCAGTTGATGATCAGCATCGTCATCGCCGACAGCGCCGCGCAGAGAACATCGTTCCCGCTCTCTCCCCAGCCGGTGTGACCCGACTCATGGAAGCCGTAATATACGCCGCCGCGCTTGAAGAATGTGACCTTGGTCATCTGATCTTACCTTGTCGGATAAAACTCAGATGGCGATACTTTCGATCTGGATCTTGGTATAGGGCTGACGGTGACCGAGCTTTCTCTTCTCGTTCTTCTTCGCCTTATACGTCATGACGTAGATCTTCTTGGCCTTGCCGTTCTTCACGATCTTGCCCTTTACGGTGGCGGCTACGGTCGGAGCTCCGATCGTCAGCTTGTCGCCTTCGCCTACGGCGAGGACCTTGTCGAACGTGTACTCATCGCCGTCGTTTACGTCGAGCTTCTCAACGAAAATGACGTCGCCTTCCTCAACTTTGTACTGCTTGCCGCCGGTTTCCACTACTGCGAACATAAACAGCACCTCACTTTTCATATAGACTCGCTGCCTGACGGGGAGTGCGGGGGGAACGGCGCTTTTATTGCAGGGGGAAGGGAAAAACTTTTCTGAAGAAAAGTTTTTTCCTTCCCCCTGCACCCCTATCCTTTTTCAAAAGACTTTTTGTACAGGATAATGGAGCGGAAGGTTCCTTACGCACAGCTTACAAAGCCCGTGTTGCAAGCGGCAAGGGATATTATATCATAATTCCGGTTAATGTGTCAAGTGAAGGGATGGGTATTGATAAAAATTTACAATTACAAGAGACGGAAAAAGGAGAGACAGCGTCTCCCCCTTATACACGTCAGCCCCCGCATCCCCCGCACGAGGCGCAGTCATGGCTGCACGGGCGCTTTCCGGTTATCTGGAAGGTGATCTCGCCGTTGACATCGTTCATGAGTTTGTCGAGCGCGTCCTTGGCGTCGCTGTACCTGAGATAGGTGTCGTTCTCGACGATCTTCTGATACGCCTCGTCGATACCGTTCTCTATCGACGAGAGCAGGTCGGGATCGGGCTGAGGCTTGTTCTCCTCCTGATCCTGCGCGGCGCGGAAGGTGTTGTACCTGCTTATCAGCGCCTGCAGCTCCGGGTCTCTCTCGAAGGCGTCGTCCGCCGCCTTGAAGTCGGCGTAAACCTGCGATCCCTTTATCATCCGCCCCAGCTCGGCGGCCATTTCCATGATTTCCATAGTTTTTTCCCTTTTTATCTGTTATACAGGGGGAGAACCACCTTCCTGAAGAAAGGTGGTTCTCCCCCTGCACCCCCTTTCCGACAAAGACTTTTGGTACTGTTGGTTTTTTGTTGTTTATGAGTTTTTTGGTTTAAAGCGCGGATCCATTCAGGCTTGTGTCAAGCAGCTCGCCGTACAAAGCGAAGGTCTCGGCGTGCGTTATCCTGACGCCGATCCGCTGTCCGATGAGGCAGTCGGGACCGGAGAAATGGACCAGCTTCCCGCGCTCGGTGCGGCCGGTCAGCTTATCCGTATCGGTCTTTGATCTGCCCTCGACCAGCACCTCAATAGTGCTGCCCTCGAGGCCGCGGTTGAAGGCGAGCTCCATCTCCGACTGGACGGCGATCAGCCGCTGATATCTGTCGACCTTGATCTCATACGGCAGCTGCTCCATATCGGCCGCCGGCGTCCCTCTGCGCGGCGAGTAGATGAAGCTGTAGATATTGTCGTATTTCACCCGCTTCACGATGTCGACGGTATCGAGGAAGTCCTCCTCGGTCTCGCCGGGGAAGCCGACGATTATATCAGTCGTCAGGGCGATATCCGGCATCGCCGCGCGTATCCGCGAGACGAGCGCGAGATAATCATCCCGTTTATAGACACGGTTCATCGCCCTGAGCACGCGGTCCGAGCCGCTCTGCAGCGGAAGATGGAGGGCCTTTGACACCTTCGGCTCTGCCGCCATGACGGATATCAGGCGGTCGGTCATGTCCTTCGGATGGCTCGTCATGAAGCGGACGGTGAAGTCGCCGTCTGCGGCGCAGACGTCCCGCAGAAGATCGGCGAAGTCATAGTCTTCGTACAGGCCGTGGCCGTAGGAGTTGACGTTCTGCCCGAGCAGAGTGATCTCCCTCGCGCCTTCCGATACGGCCTTCCGGACGTCGGCGAGGACGGCTTCCCTCTCCCGGCTGCGCTCCCGGCCGCGGACATGCGGCACGACGCAGTAGGTACAGAAGTTGTCGCAGCCGTACATCACCGAGATATAGGCCCTGTACCTGTCCGAGCGGACGGACGGCAGGCCCTCGGCGATATCGGAATACCGCCCCTTCCCCGGCTCGAAGACGCGCTTTCCCGTCGACAGCCTAGTGTACAGTATCTCCGGCATCCGCCACAGCTCCGACGTGCCGAACAGGATATCGACGTAAGGGTATTTTTCCTTTAAATTGGCGGATACGCCCTCCTGCGTGACCATGCAGCCGCATACGCCGATGATCATGTCGGGCTTTTTCGCCTTGAGCAGCTTGAAGCGCCCGGCGATGGACATCGCCTTGCTCTCGGCGTGCTCGCGGACGGCGCAGGTGTTTATAAGGATGATATCGGCGTTTTCGGCGTCGTTTTCGATGTCGTAGCCCATGAGGGTGAGCATCCCGGCGAGCTCCTCGCTGTCGGCCTCGTTCTGCTGGCAGCCGAAGGTCTTTATATACGCCGCGAGCCGTCCCCTGTGCGAGTTGATCTCCCGGACGCGGCTCATGAAGTCATACTGCGCCTGTATCTGTGATTCGGATATTCTTGGCATTGAAATATATTAAGCGTAAGAAGCCATTTTCGGAAAAGACGGAGACGTGATCGCGCATCCGTCACTCGCCTCTCAGCGACCTCCATCTCACGTTGATCTGAGTGTAGATCCCGGAGAAGAGCCAGACGACGGAGACGACGTAAACGACGCCGATAGCGGTGTTCAGCATCCAGTAGAATTCCAGCGCGTACATCCCGAAGCAGTTTATCACCGACGACAGCGCCGATATCGCCGACATGACGACGAAGAAGATGGCCGCGCGGTAAAGACCGCTCTGCATCGCCTTTTTGCGCTCGGTGAGCTTGGTGAAGCGCGGGTCGTCGAGCTCTCCGCACCTGTCGCGGATGACGACGCGCATCCCTTTCGACACCTCATACGCCATCCACACCGTGACGGCGGCCTCGGCTGCTGCTGCGGCGGTAAGACCTATCACGCCGTACAGCGCATCGAAGACGCGGAAGACGTTGTAGGTGTAAAATTTAGCCGTGACAAGGCCGATTATCCACACCGCGACGTTTATCGGCAGCAGTATCAGAGCCGCCGTTTTCACCCGCTTCGCATTTTCGAGTTCGCGTCCGGCGGCGATGAGGCCGATCAGTATGACTATGGTGCCGATGAAGTCGGGAACGTAGTTTATGCCGTCAAGGAAGACATCGGCGTACATGCCGAAGCCGATGCCGAGCGTGACAAGCAGCAGTCTCAGCCGGCGGTGCTCAAGAAGCAGCGAGTCGGAGCCGACGCCCGTCTCGTATCTCGATCTCAGCGCCTCGATGAAGCTTTTGTCGGCGATGATCCGGCGCATCCACGGTACAAGCAGCAGAAGCCAGACAAGACCGGCGATCCCGGCGAAGAATATGTTGATCACCAGCAGGGCGGTCGGGTAGTTCGCCAGATCGAAGGTACCGAACGCCGTTATCTCGCCCTCGTAATCGGACATCGACAGGTATTTCAGCTCGGGCAGCAGATTGAACGCCGCGCGCACGACGGCGAAGACCGCCGTCGTGATCCGAAGATCGGAATATCCCCGGCTGACAGTCTCTCCCGCTCCCTCGCGCAGGGCGAGCGACTCGACGCCGGTATAGAAGTGCTTGAAGAAGCTGATCATAAGCCCGGCTTCGGCCGCGCAGAATATGAAGGTGAAGACGAGAGAGTAGCCCTTGTCCTCCATGCCGGGGACGAGGATCATCATCACAAACCTCGCCGCCGAAACGATCAGCAGCTTCCTCACCCTGTCGTACGCCGCCGCGAGATCGTCGCCCATGTCGCGCAGACGGTACATCCCCGCGGCGATAAGCGCCCAGCCTATCAGGTCGGGCAGAAAATCGGCGACGCCGATATCCGGATTGAACATGAACAGCGCCCCCGCGAGGATGAGGTCAAAGCCCATGTATTTGAACAGCCCGCCGTTTTTCCGAACGTTAGATGTCATTTTCTTTTCTTCTTATCAGCCTTGTCGGCTTTCGGGCCTCGGATGATCCCGACCATCTCGTCCCTCGACATGCCGTCCTTCCCGCCTTTTTTGCGAAGCAGATTGTCAAGGAAGCCGCCGTTCTCCTCCGGCATGTCCTCGTCGCCCTCAAGGCAGATCCACATATAGCAGGAATAAAACATCACGCCGAGCGATATCACCCAGCCGAGACCGAGCATGAGGTAGATTATCCCCATGTAATGGTCGAATTCCTCCATGAACGGGAGATGAAGGCTGTAAAAGGCCATGACGGCGATATATACGGCGGTGTAAACGCGGCACCGTCCCGCCCTCGCCGCCAGCTCATTCCTGCCCACGTCCTTCGAAAGATACTCGGCGCCGAGAAGAGTCAGCCAGTAGACCGTCACCATCGAAAGCGACGTCAAAATCCCCGCCGCCATGACGACGGGAGACGGCAGGTTCGCTCCTGCGGCGGACGCGATCTGCAGACCGTCGCTTATGAGCGACAGCGGGATCACGGCGTACATGGCTCTGAAAGCCATATTGAAGCCGGGCGCGTACGGCGACAGCTTTTTCAGCGCGTAAGCCATCAGCGCGTAGGCGATGACGTCCGGGAAGACGTCGACGCCCTTGAAGAAGAAGAGCAGGATGTGGGAGATAAACAGTATGCCGAAGCCCATATCAGTGATTTCGGTCGCAAATAGTTTTTGCTTTTGAATATTAAAAAAGTATAAAAAGTCTTGTCGGAAGGGTGGGGGTGCAGGGGGCGGGGAACCACCTTCTTCAGAAGGTGGTTCCCCGCCCCCTGCTTATGACTATGATCTCTCAGTCTTCCTCCCCGTTGTTCACCGCTCCGTGGCATTTTTTGAATTTCTTGCCGGAGCCGCAGGGACAGGGGTCGTTGCGGCCGATCTTTTTGCCGTTCAGGGTACCGGCGACAGGATCGAAGCCGGGGGTATCCGACAGCACGTTGTTCACCGGGACTCCGGCCTTCGCCGCGGCCTCGGCGGCGGCTTTCGCGGCCTTGTCCACCGGAACGCCAGCCTTAACGGCCGCGTTCATCGCCGATAGCTGACGGGCGGCGGCAGCCTTCTGCGCCTGAGCCGCCATCTGCTGCTTAAGCTGCTCGCGCAGCTGAGCCGCCTGCTCCTCGGTCAGTGTCACGACCTCCTCGGTGCCGTCCGGCTTGCGCACCCTGATCTTCTGCCCCGCCTGAGGCATCGGGATGCGGGTCGGTCTTCCCGCCGCCGAGCGCGGCATGGACGAGGACGAGGCCGGACGCTGCATCTGGCCGCCCTCCATGCCCTCGCCGGTGATGCGGGCCACCTGCTCGCGCTCTATCTGCTGGCGCGGGACGGCGGAGAGTATGCCGCGCGCCGTCTTGAAGCGGATGTTCTGCACCATCTCGTCGAACATGTCGGCGCCCTGGAGACGGTATTCGTCGATAGGCTTGCGCTGAGCGTAGCTGTTCAGACCGACGCTGTCCTTCAGATCCTCCATCGCGTCGATGTGATCCATCCACTCGGAGTCCACCGAGCGCAGCAGGATCACGCGCTCGACCTCGCGCATCTTGTCGCCGAACAGCTTTTCCTTCTCGGCGTAGGCGTCGTCGGCGCGCTCGTGGAGCATCTGCTTCAGATATTCCCTTGTAAGGCCCTTCTTCTGCTCGGCGTCGAACTTCCAGTCGTCCTCGACTATCAGCACCGACGGCATCTCCGATTTCAGCTCGCCCAGAGCCCAGTCGGACGGATCGTCGTCAGAGCAGATGCGGTCGACCGTGTCGTCGATGAAGGCGCCGATGTAGCTCACCACGATGTCCTTGATGTCGGCGCCGTCGAGGACCTCCATGCGCTGCTTGTAGATGATCGTGCGCTGCTGGTTCATCACGTCGTCGTACTCGAGCACGTTGCGGCGGCGGGCGAAGTTCTGACCCTCGAGCTGCTTCTGCGCGTTCTCTATCGAGTTCGAGAGTATCTTCGCCTCGATCGGATCGTCGTCGCCGAGGCCCAGACGCTCGACCATGCCGAGTATCCTCTCCGAGCCGAACAGACGCATCAGATCGTCGTCAAGAGAGAGGAAGAACCTCGACTCTCCGGGGTCGCCCTGACGTCCCGAGCGTCCGCGCAGCTGATTGTCGATGCGGCGCGCCTCGTGGCGCTCGGTGCCGATTATGAACAGGCCTCCGGCGTCGCACACCTGCTTCGCGAGCGGGGCGATTTCCTCCTTGTATTTGTTGTAAAGGTCCTTGTAGACCTTGCGGGCGGCGAGGATCTCCTCGTCCTTCGTCTCGGCGGCCGATACGGCGGAGGCGATCATCTCCTCGTCGTATTCCAGCTGCTTCATCTCCTGCTTCGCCATGAACTCGGGGTTGCCGCCCAGCATGATGTCGGTTCCGCGGCCGGCCATGTTCGTCGAGATGGTAACGGTGCCGATCTTGCCGGCTCCGGCGACGATCTCGGCCTCGCGCTCGTGATACTTGGCGTTGAGGACGGTGTGCTCGATGCCCTCGAGCTTGAGCATGTGGGACAGCTCCTCAGATTTCTCGATGGAGACGGTGCCGACGAGCACCGGCTGGCCCTTCGCGTGACATGCCTTTATCTGCTCGATTATGGCCTTGTATTTGCCCTTCTTGTTCTTGTATACCACGTCGGGATGGTCGACGCGGATCATCGGCTTGTTCGTCGGGATCTCGACAACGTCCAGCTTGTAGATCTCGCGGAACTCGTCCTCCTCCGTCTTCGCCGTGCCGGTCATGCCGGAGAGCTTGGTGTAGAAGCGGAAGTAGTTCTGGAAGGTGATCGTCGCGAGGGTCTTGTTCTCCTTCTGGACGGTGACATGCTCCTTCGCCTCGATGGCCTGATGGAGCCCGTCGTTGTAGCGGCGTCCGGGCATGATTCGGCCGGTGAAGGCGTCGACGATGAAGACCTCGTTGTCCTTCACGACGTAGTCGATCTCGTTGTGCATGATGCCGTGAGCGCGGACGGCCTGCTGGATGTGGTGCTGGAGCGTCGAGTTCTCGGGATCGGAGAGGTTCTCCACGCCGAAGAACTTCTCGGCCTTGGCGATGCCGGAGGCGGTCAGCATGGTGGAGCGCTGCTTCTCGTCGACGATGTAGTCGGCGTCGATGTCGTCGGTCTCCTCCTTGACGTCGACCTCCTTGATGCGGTACTCGCGCAGGGTGCGGACGAATTTGTCGGCCTTCTCGTAAAGATCGGTCGACTCGTCGCCCTCGCCGGAGATGATCAGAGGCGTTCTCGCCTCGTCGATGAGGATCGAGTCGACCTCGTCCACGATGGCGAAGTTGTGCCCGCGCTGGACCATCTGCTCCTTGTATATCACCATGTTGTCGCGCAGATAGTCGAAGCCGAACTCGTTGTTCGTGCCGTAGGTGATGTCGGCGTTGTACGCCGCCTGCTTCTCGGGCTTCGTCTGTGCGTGGATGACGAGGCCGCAGGTGAGACCGAGGAAGTTGTAGACCCTTCCCATCTCCTCGGCGCCCATGCGCGCCAGATATTCGTTCACCGTGACGATGTGGACGCCGTTGCCGGACAGGGCGTTGAGCACCGCCGGGAGGGTCGCGACGAGCGTCTTTCCTTCGCCCGTCTTCATCTCGGCGATGCGTCCCTGATGCAGGACGATGCCGCCCATCAGCTGCACGCGGAAGGGGCGCTTGCCGAGGACGCGGTCGGCTGCCTCGCGCACGATGGCGAAGGTATCGACGAGCACGTCGTCGAGCGACGCGCCTTCGTTCTGCACCCTGTCCCTGAGAGCCGCTATGCCGCTTCTCAGCTCGTCGTCCGACGCTGCCTTGTATTTATCTGCCAGGGCTTCTATGGCGTCGACAGTCGGCGTCAGCTTCTTTATCTGACGCTCGCTGTATGTGCCGAAGACCGATTCGAATAATGTCTTGCCCATTTAAATATGCTTTCCCTTGTCTTTTCGTTTATTTTCCCGCCTCATGCGGGCATATTTTCTCTATTGTATATTATATCACCCACGGCCGTGAATTGAAAGATGAATTTGTAAATATATATTCCGGCCGCACGAGAAAAAGCGCCCTTTGTCCGGACGCTTTTTCGTATTCGCCGCGATAATCGGATCGGATGACGGCGCTCAGATATAATACCTGCCGTCCGCCGTCCTGTGTATGACGCC
Organism: uncultured Clostridia bacterium; assembly: GCA_946407735.1. Classification (GTDB taxonomy): domain Bacteria; phylum Bacillota; class Clostridia; order Oscillospirales; family CAG-272; genus JAAZGC01. The sequence continues at coordinate 29,730 of CAMJPL010000022.1, read as the reverse complement.
GCTTGAGATGAGGCGATCGGTTATCCTTCTGAATCCGTCGGGATTCACTATCCCGGCCTCGGCGAGGGTCTTCGCGGTCTCCTCTGAGACGGCGCCGCAGGCTTTCAGCTTCTTCACGATATGATTCCTGCGTATCAGCGGTATCGGCGGAAAGAATGCCATGACGTATCGCTCCTGTCTTTCTCTCGTTCCCCGCGCCGGGGAGACATGTCGTCTTACGCTTATATTATATCACCGGCGGACGTAAAATGAAAGGCGGTTTTTGTAAATTGCGCTACGCCAGCCTCACGCCGCCGCGGCGCATCGTCTCGGCGAGCAGAGCCGGGAAATCGCGGCCGGGATCCCAGCAGGCGGCGGCGAACAGGGCGAGCGGCAGAGGGATGCCGTTCTCTATCAGGTTGTCCTCGGTAAGCGTCTCGAGCGACGCGCCGGGGCATTCCCGCGCGATTATCGACACCGTTTTCAGCAGGCTGCCGCCGAACTGCGCCCAGCGGCTCTGATCGTCCCTCCGCCATGTATCGCGAAGGAGCTTTTTCGACTCCGTCTCCTCCGCACGGCTCTCGCCGAGGACGCACGGCCCGGTCTGATGCTCGAACAGCGACCAGTCGAGGTTCGTCTGCCCCTTGAGAACCCCGCCGTAGCCCTTCCCGCCGCGCAGGCGGCAGATATCGCGTGTGAACTCGGCGGTCTTATCGTCGAGATCGGCGACGTCGTACCACCACGGGAAGCCGCCGCAGTCCTCCCAGTATATCGTCACGCGGGGATCGACGCCGGAGATGATGTCGAGATGCTTATTTACAGATATCGCGTGCAGGCCGAACTCTATTTTGAGCTCCGGCCACCTTTTCAGGAGATCGTCGGATATCGTGTTCACCCATCTCACCGCCTCGGCGGCGATGAGCAGTCCGTTTTTGTACTCGTCGGTCGTCTCGGTGAATAGCTGGAAATATATCCCGTCGCCGCCAAGGGAAAGATACCGCTCGGTGCGCTCCATGACGGTGCGGCGCATCCGCTCCAGCGACTCAGGGTCGGAGATGTCGATATCCTCGCCCCAGCCCCACGAATAGCCCCAGATCACCGATATGCCGAGCGAGCGGGCGTAATCGACGACGTCGCGTCCGTTCACCGGCGCGAAGTCGTTCCAGATCGTTATCCGGTTCAGCTTGAGCCGCGCCATGGCATAGAGATAGCTCCTGTAATCGTATATCACGTGTCCCCACGTCCAGACGCCGCGCGAGGATATCGCGGGTCGGGACGACAGGTGATGCTCCGGCAGCTTCGCGTCGATAAGGAGCCTTGAGCTTGCGCGCCGCGAGACGAGCGGCAGAAGCCAGCCGTCGCAGAAATCGAAGGCGGCATACATGACGGACACCGGCGAGCCGCCGGATATCTTCACCCTGTCGCCCGACACGTCGACGCTTATCCTGTCTTCTTCGAGCGACGGATCGGTGAAGACGCTTACAATGGCGCAGTCATCTTCCGGCTCGGCGCCGAGCACCGGCGGGATATACGGCAGAAGGGCTCTCAGCGCCGCCGAGACGGCGTGCACCGCCGCCTTGTCCCTTATGTAATCGGGCGAGACTATCACCCATCGCTTTTCGGGATGATCCTTTGTGAATTCCATTGAGGTTTTCTCCTGCTTTGCTTTTATATCGGTTTGTTTTACGAAAAACGGCAGGGAGGGGATCGCCCCTCCCTGCTGCCGATCATCGGAAATGATTATTCTTTCTTCTTATTCTTGCTGACGATGAAGGCCACGACGGCGGCGATCACGACGACGCAGGCGATGACGATGCCGATGATGAGGCCCGTGTTGGCGCCGGAAGCGGCTTCCTTAACGGTCTCGGCGGTGTTCGCCGCGGCTTCGCCGACAGCCTCGACGGCTCCCTCGGCGGCCTCGCCGACTGCCTCGGCGGCGTCCCCGACGGCTTCCGCGGCGTTCTCTGCGGCTTCCTTGACGTCCTCGACGACCTCTTCGGCGGCCGCGGTAAGAGACGCAGCGGCGGCGGACAGATCGGGCAGATCGGTGCCGTTCTCGAACTCTACCGGAACGACGGCGGAATCCTGACGCTTGCGGAAGTTCTCGGCGGCCTCCTTGGTCTCAAAGAAGGCTATGTAGTCGATCTGGATGGTGTCGCCGTCGGCCATGTCGCCGTCGGCTCCCTGCCACATCGGATCGAGACGGATGCCGTCGCACATGCCCTGCCAGTTCCAGGCGTCAAGAGCCGTGCCCTTGATGTTGGTGGAGGTGTAGATGTTGGCGTTCGGCAGATAGACGATGTAGGTCATCCATTCCTCGGTGTTCGGGACCATGTAGATGTGCGTGCACTCCGGGCCGGAGAGTCCGTGTCCGTCGCCGTCGGTCTTGGCGAAGAGCTCGATGGCGGTAGCCGGCGAGGTGTTCTTCACGCGGACCTTAGCCCACTGGATGGCGGAAACGTCGCCGACGGAGACCGGGATCATGATGTTCGGGTCGAGGCCGCGGGCGATGAAGGCGGCGGAATCCTTCTCATTGACGTCGTAATCGCAGTTGGAGAAGGCGTTCTGGGCGTTCATGGCGGCGGTGACCTCGTCGCCGGTGTTCTTGCCGAAGTCCCATACCAGGCTGGCGTTCATGTCGGGTTCCATAGTGCTGTACTCGAACTCGACGGGAGTGATCTTATAGTCCTGATCGGCGCGGAAGGACACGGCGGAAGCCTTGTCCGGGAAGAAAGCGATATAGTCGATGTCGATATTGTCGCCGTCCTCGGTGGCGCCGTCACCTTCGTTCCACATCGGGTCGAGGCGGATGAAGTCGGACTTGCCCTGCCAGTTCCAGGCGTCGATCTCACTGCCCTTTATGTTGGTCGAGGTGAAGATGTTGGCGTTCGGCAGATATACGACGTAGGTGCGCCAGTTGTCGGCGTCGGGATAGAGGTTGATGTGCGTGCACTCCGGTCCGGCGAGGGAGTGGCCGTCGCCGTCGGTTGAGGCGAACAGCTCGATCGCCGCCACCTTGGAGTTGTTCTTGCAGCGGACCTTGCACCACTGCAGGACGTTCACGTCCTCAACGTCCTGGACCACTCTGACGTACGGGTCGGGACCGGACGCGGTAAATGTCATGTAGCCGTCCTTGGCTTCCCAGGACAGCACGTTTTCGCTTGTGAGCTTGTATTCGGCGTCGCCGAAATCCCACAGCATTGACGGGTCGGCGGCGAAGCTGCCGACGCTCAGCGTGCCGATAAGAGATATTATCATCAGCGCGCCGAGAAGAACAGAGATCTTCTTTTTCATCGATGAATCATCCTTTCGTTCGCTAAGCCCCGCATACCGGGGCAATTTCTAAGACAATTATACATTATTTTACCTCCTTTGTCAAGCGAATAGTGAAAAAAGTATGAAGAATTTCGGAGCGAAGATGTGGTCCGACGTCTTTTTGGCTTCCGGAGTTGACAAAACGCCCGGCGTCTGGTATAATTAATGATGGCTCCCCGTCTCTTAGGGGGAAAACGATGGGCATAACCGCATGAGGAAAGCGACATGGGAAAACACATATTCAGGATGACCCATCCGGCGAAGAAAACGCCGTCGACGGCTCTGCCGGACGGCGCGGTGACAGGCAACGGCGACGTCACCGCGACGCTCGCCGGAGGGCCGGACAGGGTAAGGATATATATCGGTAAGGCCGATTTCTGGAAGGCCGACGGGCGGGTGTACACCGAAAACCGTGGCGGCATAGCCCCTCTCGGCCTTATCGAGCTGCTGCTGCCGCAGATGGCCTACGCCGATTATCTCGCCGAGCAGGATATAGACGAATGTCGGATATCCCTCTGCCTGACGGCGGGAAAGCTGTCGGTATCGCTTAAGATAACCGTCTGCGCGACGGACAACACGATCCTGCTCGAGCTCGACCGCCCTGTCCAGTCGTCGGCGTCGGTGTCGCTCCTTCCGCTCGAAGGCTCGGACGCCGTTACCGAGCTCGGCTCGGAGGGGGACGTATGCTATACCGTGCGCGGCTTCGACTCGCCTCAGCTACGCTTCCCGTCATACGGCATATGCGCCCTGCGCCGGATCTCCCGCTCCCGCGCCGCCGGGCGCGAGAAGTCGCTGTGGGCGGTATGCGTCGCGACAAGTCACGACACCGCCGCGTGGAAGGCGCAGACGACAGAGAAGATATCGGCGATGACGGAAGAAGACGCCGTAAGGCTCCTTTCCGATCACGCGGAGTGGTGGCGTGATTTCTGGTCGAAGAGCGCCGTCAATCTTCCCGACAGCGACCTCGAGCTTTACTGGTACGCCGGGATCTACGCCGTCGCCTGCACCGCGCGTAACAAGAAGTTCCCGCCCGGCCTCTGGGGCGCCTACTGCACATCGGACGGCATGGGCTGGTTCGGCGACTACCATCTGAACTACAACTATCAGGCTCCATTCTACGCCCTCTCGGCGGCGAACCATCCCGAGCTCATCGAATGCTACTCGTCGCCGATAAACGACTATCTGCCGCTCGCGAAGCGCTGGTCGGAGGAATTTCTCGGCATAAAGGGCTCGCTGTTCCCGGTCGGGCTCGGCCCGCTCGGACTCGAGACTGACCTTCGCCCCGACACGAAGGAGCACGGGCATCTCTTCCACGGTCAGAAGAGCAACGGCGCCTACGCCGCCGTCATACCGATGATGCACTGGTACTCGACGAGAGACAAAGACTTCGCCCGGCGCGAATACTACGATTTCCTGCTCTCCGTCGCCGAGTTCTGGGAGAATTATCTCGTCTTCGAGGACGGCGAGTACCAGATATACAACGACGCGCTGAACGAGGTCTGCTGGTACGCCGGGCCGGACGCTATGCCGGAGGGGCACGACGACAAGAACCCGATAATCTCGCGGGGCCTGGTCAAGATGCTGATGAAGCTGATGATCGACATATCGTCCGAACTCGGGGAAAACGAGGACAGGATCCCGAAATGGCGGCACATACTCGATCACACTCCCGACGCCGACGCATTCCTGCTCGACGGTAAAGAGATGCTGAGAAGCAAGGACGGCTGCGAGGCGCTGAACGAGCTTACCATCGAGTACGCCTATCTTTCCGGCCGTGTCGGGAAATACACTTCCCCGTGGCTCTTCAGCGTGACGAAGAACACGCACAGGCGGCTTTCGATCTGGGACAGCCACAACCGCTTCTGCTCATACTACCCGATGGCGGCGAGGCTGGAATACGATCCCGCCGAGCTTATATCGCACATCCGCGAGGTCATCGAAAAGCGTTCTCTTCCGAACGGCATGTTCCGCTACGGCGGCGGAGGCCTCGAGAACAGCGCGGCGATACCGGCGACCGTCTGCGAGATGCTGCTGCAGAGCTATGAGGACATAATCCGCCTCTTCCCCTGCTGGGACGTCAGCCGCGACGCGTCGTTCAAGGGCCTCAGGGCGTTCGGGGCGTTCGTCGTCGACGGAAGTGTCATCGGCGGCGAGATCTCAGCCGTGATAAGAAGCGAGAAGGGACGCGTCCTCCGCATAGAGAAGCCGGGCGACGGCTACTGCGTCGTCCGGGGAGACGAGACGATACCGCTCACCGAGCAGATCACGGTGATTGAAACGACGGCGGGCGAGACGCTGACTCTCCGCCGCGCCGGAAAATAAACCAGAGGAACACGAACGATGATAACATACGAAAATCCCGCCGAGGGCGGAAAGATAAAGACCATCGTCCTTCAGGGCGATTCACACACCTGGGGCGAGGGCGTCGGCGGTGAGTTCCTGCTCGGCACGCCGTCGCAGGCCGCCGACGTGCGGAAGCTGTGCTTCGCCGTTCCCTGCTACGCAAACCTTCTCCGCCGCCGCGTCTGCGAAAAGACGGGCTCGAAGGCCTTCGATCTCGACTGGCGGGACATCTCGCTCATGTACGACGGCGATCCGTCGTTTAAGCAGATAAGGCGCGGCTGCACGGCGGTAAAGCCGGGAAAGCCGTTCACCGTCAAGGCCGAGGCCGGGTTCATCCTCTGCGACTTCCGCCATTCGGCGTCGGAAGTCTCGGCGCGCGTCATGATCGACGGACGCGCCGCCGCCGAGATAGATCTCAGGGGCGAGGAGCGCGACGGCTACGACGACGACTATGTCCGCCTCCCGATCCGCTGCAGAAACGGGGAGCACGAGATCTCTGTCGAGGCCGTCTCCGGCGAGCCGCTCCTTCGCCGGATAGAGCTCCATTCGGGCAGCTACGCCGTGATATCCTCCGGTTTCGGCTCGAGGTCGATAAAGGAATATCTCGCCTCATACTGGGATAGCGACGTGAAGGCTTTCGAGCCGGACATCATTGTCCTCGAGTGCAACGCCGTAAACGACTGGCTGAGGGGAAAGCCGCCGGAGAGCTACGCCGAGTACGTCCGCGATCTTATCGACGCGGCGTACGCTCTGACCGACAGGGTCGTCATCCACAACGTCTTCCCGATCATGGGCCTTGAGGCCGATCCCTTCTCGGAGTACGACTTCACGACGATAAACAAGCGCGTTCGGGCCGCCGCGATAGGGAGCGGGCATGAGGACGCCTTCGCCGACGTCTCGGCTCTCGCGAAGCAGCGGATGGAAGGCCTTGCCGACTGGGAGAAGGCGATGCGCTTCTATCACGACAACTGGCATCCGAACGAGAACGGCTACGCCGTCTACGCCGACGCCATATGGGAGAAGCTGGAAAAGCTGCTGTGACGCGCAATCTGACGTTCAGCTCTCTTTCCCGCCGTCTCCGCCGGAGGATATATCATGCTCAAAGCCTTTTTCGCGAAAAAAACGATCAGTGATATCTCATATCTCACGCTCCGCATATCCGGCATGCGGCTGACCGAGGAATTCGAGATCGCCGCGTCCGGGCGGGAAGACGGCGCTGCCGTGATATCGCGGTATGAGATAATCTACGGCGGAGGCGCCGAGGAAAGGCGGCTTTCCGCCGCCGCCGGGCTTCCGCTTCCGGACGTGATATCCATGCTGAATGAATGCCGGGTACTCGAATGGGACGGCTTCTTCGGGCCTCATCCGCGCACAGTGACTGACGGGGAGATGTTCGTCATGGAGGCGTCGGTGAACGGAGGGCGCAGGATAACGGCCTCCGGCTCGCAGAACTTCCCGAAGGGCTTTTACGATCTCAGGCGGCGGCTCGGCGAAGCGGCAGGAAGCGGTCAGACCGACTGAGGGACGGCACATCATGGATTTTGAGAAAACAAAAAGTTATTACGCCTCCCTTTCCCCGGACGACCTCTGCTCCTGCGCCGAATGCCGGAATTTCCGCGCCCGAGTGAAGGCGGCATACCCGCTTGTTTCAAAATACCTCGGGTCGCTCGGCGCCGATATCGAAAAGCCGCTTGAAAGCTGGTCGGTTGAGCTCGAGGACGGCAGGATACTCTATCCCGACGTCCAGTATGTAATAATCGGCAAGGCGAAAGATTTCACGCCTGCGGAGATATCCGGCGTCAGCGCCGGTATCGCCGCCTCTCACCCGATGACCGGGATAAATGAGGAGCATTTCGTTATCGAGCTATCGCCGTTCATACTGAAAGCGCCGGACGGCGAAAATGGAAGCGATGAAAAGGAGGACAGGGGATGACAGGTGAAAAAGCCGTCGTGTATGTGCACGGAAGGGGCGGCAGAGCGGACGACGCTGAGAGATTCGCGCATATCTTCCCCGGTTTGCTCGTCACCGGCTTCGATTACTCATCCGGTACGCCGTGGGACGCCGAAAGGGAATTCCCGCCGTTCTTCGATTCGCTGTCGGACAGATACGGCCCCGTCATCCTGATCGCCGAAAGCATCGGGGCGTATTTCTCGATTCTCTCGCTTAATGGGTGCAAAATCGGAAAAGCGCTGCTGATATCCCCCGTAACCGACATGGAGCGGCTCATCCTCTCGATGCTGAAAGCGGCGGGAGAGGACGAGGAGAGCCTTCGGCGAAAGAAAGAGATACCGACATCCTTCGGCGAGACGCTGTCGTGGGAATATCTCTCCTATGCGCGCCGGCATCCTCCGGGCAGGATCGCCCCGACCGAGATCCTGTACGGCGAAAACGACGCCATGGTGCCGTATGGCGACGTCGAGTCCTACGCGCTGAGGGCGGACGCCGGGATCACCGTCATGAAGGGCGGGGAGCACTGGTTTCACACCGACGAACAGCTGAGATTCGAAGAAGACTGGATAAGGAAGATATGCGGGACATGATCATGTCCCCGGAAATGAAGGTTTCATGACGCCGGGGCATACCGTCGGTCAGGACCCGATATCAGGACAAAATGAGACATATAGTATTTCTTGACACCACGCTCCGGGACGGGGAACAGACTCCCGGAGTCCACATAAACCGCGGCGGAAAGCTCGAGATCGCCCGCGTCCTTGAAAAGCTCGGCGTCGACATAATCGAGGCCGGCTTCCCGGCGGCCTCGCAGGGCGACTTCCGCTGCGTGGAGGAGATATCCCGGAACGTAAGAAAGCCGGTCATCTGCGCCCTCGCCCGCTGCGTCGAGGACGACGTGAAGGCCGCCGCCGAGGCGCTGAAAGACGCCGAAAAGAAGCGCCTGAACCTGTTCATAGCGACGTCGCCGATACACATGGAGCACAAGCTGCGCATGACGCCGGAGCAGGTGCTGAAAAGGGCGGGCGACTGCCTTTCCCTCGCCTGCCGGCTTTTCGATGACGTGGAGTTCTCATGCGAGGACGCCACCCGCTCCGATCCAGATTTCCTCGTGAAAATATTCGATATCGCCGTCGCCGCCGGGGCGAAGACGATCAACATCCCCGACACCGTCGGCTACGCCAGCCCCGCCGAGTTCGGCGAGCTTGTAAGATACATCCGCAGGAACGTGAAGGGTGCCGACAGCGTCGCCGTCAGCTCCCACTGCCACAACGATCTCGGCATGGCCGCTGCGAACGCCCTCGCCGCGATAGAAAACGGCGCCGATCAGGTCGAATGCACGATAAACGGCGTCGGCGAGCGCGCCGGGAACGCGGCCCTCGAGGAGATCGCCATGGCGCTGAGGACGCGCGCCGATCATTACGGATGCGAGATCGGTCTTGACACCACGGTGCTGACGAGGATATCGCGTCTGGTGTCGTCGCTCTACGGCGTGACGGTGCCGGTGAACAAGCCCATCGTCGGCGCGAACTGCTTCGCGCATGAGTCTGGCATCCATCAGCACGGCATGATGATGGACAGGCGGACGTACGAGATCATGACGCCGGAATCGGTCGGTCTCACCGCCGAGAACTTCGTCATGGGCAAGCTGTCGGGACGTCACGCCTTCGCGAAGCGCCTGACCGAGCTCGGCTACACCACCCTGTCCGCCGACGCCGTGACGCAGTGCTTCGCACGGTTCAAGAGCTACGCCGACAAGAAGAACGTGACCGACGACGACATCATGGCCATCGTGAACGAATACCTCGACAGCCAGACGCAGATCTACCGTCTCGTGAATTTCCAGATCCAGTCGGGCAGCAGCGGCCGCGCTATGGCGATGGTGACCCTCGCCGCCGGGGACGGGGAGATGAGCGAGGCGGCCATCGGCGACGGGCCTATCGACGCCGCCTTCAACGCCGTGCACCGCCTGTCCGGCGCGACCGACATCAGCCTCGACGAGTTCGAGATAAAGGCCGTGACCGAAGGCACCGACGCTCTCGGCGAGGCGCGCGTGAAGCTGACGGTCGACGGCGGCGTCTATACCGGCCGCTCGGTCTCGCCCGATATCATCGAGTCCTGCATCCGCGCCTACGTCAACGCCCTGAACAAATGGGCAGGCACCGGTGGAGAGGGGTAAACGGAAAAGCCGTTTTCCGGCGGATTTTACTGCGATTTTATAAAAAGAAACAAGAGAGACCTTTGAATCATGGGTCTCTCTTGCTTTATCATTCCGTATCTAAAATGAATAACTATCGATCCGCCGGTTTATCGCCGCAATCAGATAAGCTTATCTCATGTTTTATGATATCACCCGGCGGGCGGGCAATGCCCGCCCCTACGGTGTATATGATTTTCGGCTGTATATGAGCGATGCCGTCCCGATTCTATCCGGCCGGTATTATTAATCGCCGGTATCATCGATCATATGCAGGGGCGGGCACTGCCCGCCCGCGAATGAGCTTTCCTTACAGGCTGATCAAATCATATACGCATCATTTTATCTTCCTGTACATCCCGCCGGGGAGGCTCTTTACAAAGCCCTTTATCTCCATCAGCGAGAACATCGTCAGCACACGGCTGCCGCCGAGCTCGTCGAAGAATCTGTCCGGCGAGACGATATCGTCGCCGATGGCGTCGTACAGCTTTCTCTCGTCGGCCGTAAGAAGCGACAGATCGGGAGCCGGGGGATCGCCCGCCGACGCGGCCGTGGCTGACGGAGCGTTTTTCACATCCCGCGCGGCCTGCGGCGCGGATGCCGCGGGCTCGGCTCTCTTTTGCTCGGATCCCGCGTATGCGCGCTTCTTTTTCTCCATGGGAGGCTGGTTTTCGCCCGGCAGAAGACGCCTTCTCTGCGGTATCGCCTTTTCCGGCGGCGTCTGCACCCTCGGCGAGGTATTGGCCCTGTGCGCCGGGTATGACAGGCGGGTGAGATCGAGCCCCTCGCAGACGTAGCGGTACGGCTCGAGGATATCCATCGCGCAGGTGACGATCCTCGCGCCTTCCTTTATCAGCAGATTCGTCCCCTCGCTCGAGGACTCGCCGACCTTTCCGGGCAGGGCACAGAGATCGCGCCCCTGATACAGCGCCGATCTCGCCGTTATCATGGCTCCGCTTTTCACGTCGCCCTCTACGACGAGGGTGCACAGCGATATGCCGCTGATTATGCGGTTCCGTATCGGGAAATTATATCCGGTCGGCGGCGTGAACGGCGGGAATTCGGTCAGCACCAGCCCCTTCTCCGAGATCTCGCGCATAAGCTCCCGGTGGAACTCCGGGTACGGCCTGTCGATGCCGCAGCCGAGCACGGCTACGGTGTAGCCGCCGCCGTCCATCGCTCCCCTGTGGCAGACGCCGTCTATCCCGGCGGCCATGCCAGAGACGATGACGGCTCCGCACCGCGCCGCCTCGAGCGATATCGTGTACGCCGACTGGCTGCCGTAATTCGTCATCCGCCTCGTGCCGACGGCGGCGAGCGTCATGCACCTTCCGAGCTCGCGCGGCTCGCCGAGACAGTAGAGCGTCAGCGGACGGCTCATGACCGATCTCAGCCTTTCGGGATAGAGCTCGTCGTCGGGAGTGAGGATGCCGACATCGTTTTCTTCGCACCAGCCGAGTATCTCCTTCGCCTTGTCGAGCGATTTGTCGGCCAGCCTGTCGGCGAGCCGCCCCGATCCGGTGATGTCGGCGTACTCGGCGCCGGAGAGCGAGTAGACGCGCTCGATATCGCCGCCATGGGCCTCGAGCAGCCGGTCGGTCTGCCTGCTGCCGGTCACCGCCGAAAGCGACAGCCACAGCCACAGAATCGTATTGTCGTTCATGATATCAGAATATTATCCGGTTTATGTCAGAGACTTTTTCTCACAAGATCGGGATCGTTAATGGCGTTGTCGAGCAGCCGGCTGAGGAAGCCGGTATGCATGCCTCCCGCCGCTCTGACTTTTTCCAGAGTCTCAGGCGATACCCGGATCGAGATCAGCTTCTTCCTCTTATCCTCGTCGCGCCGACGCGCCACGCGGGCAAGCTCCGCGTACTGATCCTCGGTCAGCTCCGGGCAGTCGTCGTCATAAACCGCCGGACGCTTCGCGGCTTCTTCGATTTCTTTTATCTGATCTGCCGTGAGCTTCTGATCACGCGTTATCGTTTCAGATACTATCGCCAAAATAGATTCTCCTTTCCTTCTCATTTGCAAGCCGGGCGGAAATAAGTCTCAGGGAATCGCCGCGCTCGGTATAAACGACAAACAGAACGTCATGCACCATACCGATCGTTATATTTCTGTCCTCCTCGCCGCTGTGCCTTTCATCCCATAATTCGATCCTCGAATCGTCGAAAAACACCCTCGCGGCGGTTCCGAAGCCGATACCGTGCTTTTCCCTGCTCAGCTTTTCCTTTTCGTCGTCCCACTCAAAGCGGATCATATTGAAGACTATATCCATACGTAATTATACCACCGCGTCGCTTTTTTGTCAATACTCACCTTTGTCCCGCATATCCGTCCCACATCAGCACGGTGGCGGCCATGGCGGCGTTCAGCGACTCGCTTCCCGGCTCCATCGGAATGAAGACCGTCGACCGGCAGGCGTCTATCACATCGTCCGGCAGGCCGTGGCCCTCGTTGCCGACGACATAGACGCGCTTTTCGCTCCGCGGCATCGTGCCGAGCCTCGACGCTCCCTCGCGGAGCACGGCGGCGCAGGTGTCGTACCCGGCGTCCGAAAGAGACGCAAGGGCGGATATTATATCGTCCGACACGTGGATCCTGACCGAGAAAAGGGCGCCCATCGCGGCGCGGACGGTCTTCGGATTGTAGATATCGGCGCAGTCGGAGGAAAGAATAAGCTCCCCTATGCCGAAGGCTCTCGCCGAGCGGATTATGGTGCCTATGTTCCCGGGATCGCGCACCGAGACGCAGGCGAGCTTCGATCCTGAGGCCATCCCTCCACTCGGCGGATATCCGCCGAAGGTATGCAGATCATCGAGCCTGCCGCAGACGCAGAAGATGCCGTCCGGCGACCTGTCCATCGACAGGCGGTCATACACCTGCTCCGTCACCGAAAAGACGCGGCAGGAGGGCGGCGCTTCCCTTTCAGCCATCCCGGCGAGCTCCCCTACGGCGTACACCTCGAGAAGCGGGGCTTTTGACGATACCGCCTCGTGAAACAGCTTTTCTCCCTCGAACGCGAAGCGTCCCTTACTTTCGCGCTCCTTTCGGTCGGAAAGAGACGCCGCCAGCCTGACCGACGGGTTCTGGCGGCTCGTTATGTATTCCGGCATGAGTGTCTGCCCGCTTTCCTCACTTGCCGAGCAGCTTTCTCAGCTCGTCGTTCTCGCGCTTCACGTCGTCGAGGACGCGGCCGTACTCGTCGAAGCGGGCGTTGAGCTCGCGGTATCTCATCTCGGCCTTTACCCTCTCGTCGAGGCAGTCGAGCGCGACGAGCATGGCGGCCTCGGTGCGCGAGACGCGGCGGGATGAGCGGGTGAGCTCCGACATGCGGTCGTTCAGCTGCTTTTCGAGAGCGCGGATGTACTCCGGCGATTCGCCCGAGACGATGGTGATGGCGGTGTCCTGGATGTTCAGAGTGATCTTGTTTTTGTTTTCCGGCATGGCTGGCCTCCGAGGATAGACGTTTTTAACAAAATGACGATTGAATTATTATACAAAAAGGTGTATTATAGTATATGAATTATAAAAAGGCAGGGATTCATCCAGATGATCGGGACAGGAACGGACATGAAGCATGAGAAGTCCTGCGGTGCGCTTATATTCAACGGCGCGGGCAGGATCCTGCTCATACATCAGCAGAAGGGACATTGGGGATTTCCGAAGGGACACACCGAGAGCGGCGAGACCGAGGAGATGACGGCCCGGCGCGAGATAAAGGAGGAGGTCGGCCTCGACGTCGACATCGACACCGGCTTCCGCGAGGTGACGAGATACTCGCCGTGCCCCGGAGTAATGAAGGACGTCGTATATTTCGTCGCTCACGTGAAAGACGGCGAGACGCCGAAGGTGAAGATACAGCCGGAGGAGGTCGTCGGCTACGAATGGGCTACGCCTCAGGGGGCGAGGAACGCACTCACCTTCAGGGGAGACCGCGAGCTGGTCGAAAAGGCGCTCGAATATCTCAGACGCTGAACGCGTTTTACACTCAGGCGAAAGGCGCCTGTAAGCATGAAGCAGAAAAAAGGGGTATCGCAGATGAACGGAAATATTGAATCCGCCGTAAGGGAGCTCTGCTCCTCGGCGAAGACGGCCTCCCGCTCGCTGTGCGCGGCGTCATCGGGGGAAAAGAACTCGCTCATCGCCGCCGCGGCCGACGCGATAGTCTCGGGAGCCGCCGACATCGAAAAGGCGAACGCCGAGGATATAGCCGCCGCGAGGGAAAACGGCTATCCCGAGCCGATGATCGACAGGCTGAGATTCGACAGAAAGCGCATCGAATCGGCCGCCGCCGGGATGCGCGAGGTGGCGGCGCTCCCCGATCCGTGCGGGGCAGGCGAGCGCGTGACACGGCCGAACGGGCTGGTGATAACGAAGGTCCGCGTGCCGCTCGGCGTCGTCGCGATGATATACGAGGCGCGCCCGAACGTAACGGCGGACGCCGCCGCGATAACGCTGAAGACCGGCAACGCCGTCGTCCTGCGCGGCGGCAAGGAGGCCGTCCGCACGAACCGCGAGACGGTAAGGCTGATCCGCGGCGCGATAGCGGACAAGGGATATCCCGCCGATCTCGTCTGCCTCATCGACGACGTGACGCGGGAAAGCTCCGAGGCCCTGATGCGGATGCGCGGGCTCGTCGACGTGCTGATACCGCGCGGCGGCAGAGGGCTGATAAAGAGCGTCGTAGAAAATTCGTCCGTCCCAGCCATTGAGACGGGAGCCGGAAACTGCCACATCTACATCGACGACAGCGCCGACATCGAGAAGTCGCTGAATGTCGCCGTGAACGCGAAATGCTCTCGCCCGGCCGTCTGCAACGCCGCCGAGACGCTTCTCGTGCACGAAAAGGTGAAGGACGCCTTCCTCCCCCGCTTCTTTGAGCGGACGAGGCAATACGGTCTCGAGCTGCGCTGCGACGCCGCGTCGAAGGCGGCGATAAAGGCGGCGCATCCAAACGCCGAAATAAAGGACGTCACCGAAGAGGACTACGAGACGGAGTTCGACGACTACATCATGGCCGTCAGGGTGGTGCCGTCGCTCGATGAGGCGATAAGCCACATCTCCCGATACTCGACGATGCACAGCGAGTGCATAATGACCGAGTCCATCGCTTCAGCTGAGCGCTTCCGCCGGGAGATCGACGCCGCCTGCGTCTACGTGAACGCCTCGACGCGCTTCACCGACGGCGGAGAGTTCGGCCTCGGGGCCGAGATCGGCATATCGACACAGAAGCTGCACGTGAGAGGCCCGATGGCCGCCGAGGCGATGACGACGATAAAGTATTACGTCGACGGCGACGGACAGGTGAGATGAAATAATTAAGGACCGAACAAACAGATCAAGCTTTTTCCCGCCGACGGCGGGAAAAAGCTTATTTTATATCGTTTTATCTCAGCCCATCTCGTTGTACTTGTCTATCAGCTTCTGCATGTTCTTGAGAGCTGACTTTTCCTTCTTCGCGTACCATGACGCGAGGTCGGACTTCTTCGACGCTATCAGGTTGCGCCCGGCGTAGCCGACAGAGCTGAAGGCGTCCTGATAGATATAGGCCATGTCGGTCATGGCGGTGTCGTGGAGCAGGTCGATTATCTGCGACGACAGATTGTCGCGGGTGTACTTGGTCTTGAGAGCCGTCTCATAATAGGACGGGGTGACCGACAGATAGCTCTCGTAGGCCATCTCCTCGAGCACGGCGCTGACGGCCTCGAGCTTTGTGCAGGTGGTCGGGACGCACTGCAGGGTGGCGATGTCGTGAACGACCGAATAATACTGGCTCTGCTCCTCATTCAGCTTGACGGTCGGGATGATTCCGTAGTCCTGCGTCATGTCGCGCAGGAATTCGGACGAGTAGAGGAAGCCCATCAGGTACATCGAAAGGCCGTTGTTGAAGTCCTGAGTGTTCGGCAGCGGGTCTCCGACGCGGGTCCCGTCGTTCTCCCATATCAGGTGGAACATCGCCTCCATCGCGCCGGCGTTGCGCTCGGTGTTGAGGACGATGACCGGCATGCCCTCTTCGTCGCGGCCGGTGGCTCTCATGCCGAGGCCGTAGAAGATTATGTCGCAGTTGTTGTAGTTGTTGAGAAGCAGCCCGTACTGATCGAGGACGTCGGGGCTGTTGTCGCCGTTAAGATCGGCGTAGGAGGCGGCCACTTTCTCGTAGAGGGCGTCTATCGTCCATTTTCCGTCGAGCACGAGCTGATACTGCTCGTCGGGATCGCCGAAATAGTTCGCGTACAGCTGCTTGTTGAAGTACATGCACCCGATGCAGCGGATCATGTCGATGTCGATGTCGCCGCAGAGGAAGTAGAGGCTGGTGTTGCCGACCGTGAATTCCTTCATGTACTCGGTCGCCCACCACGGCTTCTCGATGTCGATATACGGGGCGTTCATCATGTTCATGAACAGGCCCTCGGTGACGTATTTCGCGGTGTTCCACTGAACGACGTTGTAGAAGTCGTAATCGGTCGATCCGGCCATGATCAGCTTGCGGATCTCGGTGCCGGTGTCGGAGGAGCCGACGCCGTTGTCGACGAAGTTAAGCTTGACGCCGAGACGCTCCTCGGTCTTGAGGTTGCGGTTGTAGATGGCGTCCTCGACGATGTCGCCCGACTGCTCGCCGGCCATGTCGATGAACGACTCGGAGACGTCGCTGTTCTTTGTGAAGTACCAGATGTTTATCGTCTCGCCGTCAAAGCGGAGATCGTCCGGCAGATCGTTCTGCATTACCGTGGTGGTGTCCTCGGCTATCGTGACGGCGTCGCCGGCATCGGCGGCGGTGGTCGAGGCCGGAGAGTCGGTCGGCGCGGCGCCGCAGGCGGCGACTGAGAGCGACGATATGAGAGCTGCCAGAGAAAGCGCGGCTGCTTTTTTGAGATTCATAGGATGTATTCCCCTCTACGGCATCAGGTGCCGTTTTTTATAAATAAAATATCTTCTGTAAATATTCTATCACACTCAACCGACGGTTGTCAATATAAATAAGAAGATTTACATTTGCCCGTCCCGCATTTTGAGCCCCGAATTTCGATTCCCTTATTGCGCCGGGCGTTTTTTTATGGTATAATCAGTAGAGTATGGAACCGGAGGAGACATCCGGCTGACCTGAAACTGACGGAGGATCGCTTATATGGGCGGATTCAGACTCGGCGCGCCATTAAGGCGCGGGATAATGTTCGGCGAAAAGGGCGGGGATATAAGGCCCGAGAGGCTGTTCGGGCTTCTGTGCCGCCTCGGCTCGGGAATGCCGGAGTGCGACGGCGGCTTTTATCTTGTCACCGACAGAGGGAGATTTGAGGGAAGCAGATTCGTCCCGGAATCCCGTGAAACGTCGGAAGATCGGCTTAAAACGACATACCGCACGCCGGGCGGCGAGTACCGCCTCGAGACGGTATGGAGCGTCGACGGCAAGACCGGCGTCGTCACGCGCGAGGACAGCGTCACGAACGAGACCGGCGATGCGTCCGTATTCTTCGCGTGTCTTCCGAGGATAGTCCTCTCCGGCGACAGCTATGAGATATACGGTCAGGCGTCTAACTGGTCGGCTGAAAACCGCGGCGTCTGGCGTCCGCTGTCCGCCGGGACGATATCGTTCTCGAACTCGTCCGGCCGCTCCTGCGACAGCTGCACTCCGTTCGTTTTCATCCGGCACACCGAGAGCCGGATATCGGCGGCGATACACGTTGTGCCGGTCGGCGACTGGGTGATACGCGCGTCGAGGATATCGGACAGCCGCGCGTCCTGCGTCGTTGTCGAGGCCGGGCTGTCCGACAGGGACCTTCACATGACGGTCGGAGCCGGTGAGACGATACGCCTGCCGCGCCTCGTCATGTACGGGACGGACGGCGAGCCGGAGCGCGGCAGCGCCGATTTCCAGAGATATCTGATCGACTACTTCGGCCGCGCCGAGCTGCCGCCGCTGATATACAACACATGGTTTTACCGCTTCGACGTCCTCGACACCGGCGCGCTCAAGGCTCAGGCGGAAAGGGCGGCAGAGCTCGGCTGTAAGGTCTTCGTCGTCGACGCCGGATGGTTCGGCAGGGGCGAGGACTGGGGAAATCAGGTCGGCGACTGGCGGGAATGCAGAGAGCGCGCCTTCAGAGGCGGCATGAAGGATTTCGCCGATCATATACGGAGTCTAGGCATGGGCTTCGGGCTGTGGATGGAGCCGGAGCGCGCCTGCCCCGGCACACCGGTGTATGACGATCATCCCGACTGGTTCCTCAAAGAAGACACCATCGTCTACGATCTTACGAATCCCGACGTTAGGGAGCATCTGTGCTCCGAGCTGACGAGGCTGGTCAAAACCTACGGGCTGTGCTGGATGAAGCTCGATTTCAACAGCAACATGCTCCGCGATCTCACCGGGAGCAATTATTACCGGTATTACAGAGCCGAGGAGGAGCTTCTTTCAATGATACGGGAGAGGAATCCCGGCGTCTCCTTCGAGGGCTGCTCGAGCGGCGGTATGCGGTCCGATTTCACGAGCTGCCTCGGCTTTTATCACGGCTTCTTCCTCAGCGACACCGTTCATCCGCTCGAATGCCTCAGGATCCGGCAGGGAGCGGCGTCCCGCGTGCCGCCGTCGTATCTCGGCGCGTGGAGCGTCATCCACGAGGCGTCCTTCGACATCGTATCATATTTCGACCGGGACGCGAAAAACCGCAGGAAGGTGCTCGCCGCAGGAGACCCGTGGTGGGATCACACCTTCGATATATCGGCCGACCTCGCGGTAAAGACCGGCCTCATGGGCGAATGGGGGCTGAGCGGCGATCTTCTGAGCTACGGCGATGCCACCCGCGCCGCCGTGCGGGCGGGAGCCGGGTTCTACGAGCGTCACCGGCGCTTCATGGCGCGGAGCGTCTGCCGTCTGCTGACGCCGCCGAAGGGCGTGAGCGACTTTACCGGCTGGTGCGCGGCGCAGTATGAGAACATCGACGGCGAGGGCAGTCTGATATTCGTCTTCCGGCTCATCGACGACACAGATGAATACATCGTCTTCCCGGAGGGGATAGATCCGAATGCCTCGTATCTCGTATCTGATGACGGCGGGAGGCCGGATGTGATGCCGGGAGAAGACATCATCTCATACGGAATAAAGGTGAGATGCGGGAAAAGATACGAGGGGAGGATAATATCGCTTGCCCCCGATAAGAAAGTCAGTCAGTAACACACAGCCACGGTGACACGTTATGGAAAACAGACAGATAATATTCACCTCTCCCGGCAAGGCGGAGCTGGTCACGAATGAGATCGGCAGACCGGGACGGGGACAGGCGCTGATAAAGACCGCCTTCTCGACGATAAGCAGCGGCACCGAGCGCGCGAATCTCGTCGGCGACACCAACATAAGCCCGGCGCGCGGCTCCGGCAGCGGCCCGGCCGTCTTCCCGCGCTCACTCGGCTACAGCTCCTCCGGCGTCGTCATCGAAGCCGGGGAGGGCGTAAAGTCGGTAAAGCCGGGCGACAGGGTCGCCTGCTCATGGGGAAAGCACAGCATGTATCAGCTGCTGAGCGAGGAGAACGTGCATCCGCTCGAGCCGAAAAACTCGATGCGGGACGCGGCTCTTTCGATGATCGCCACCTTCCCGATGGCGGCGATACGCAAATGCGGGCTCGAGATAGGCGAGTCAGCGATAGTGATGGGGCTCGGGGTGCTGGGGCTTCTCGCCGTTCAGGAGCTGAGAGCGGCGGGAGGCTGCCCAGTCATAGCCGCCGATCCGACGCCGGAAAAGCGGGAAAAGGCGCTCTCGCTCGGCGCCGACGCCGCGGTCGATCCGTTCTCGCCCGATTTCGAGGAAAAGGTGCGCGCCATCGCTCCGGGAGGCGTTAACACGGCGATAGAGGTGACGGGCAGCGGCAAGGCGCTCGATCAGGTCCTCGACTGCATGGCGAGGTTCGGCAGGGTCGGGCTTCTCGGCTGCACGAGGAACTCGGACTTCACCATCGACTACTACCGCAAGGTGCACGGGCCGGGGATATCGCTTATAGGCGCACACACGAACGCGCGGCCGTCATTCGAGTCATCGCGCGGCCTCTGGACGACGAGGGACGACATCCGCGCCGTCCTGCGCCTCGCCGCAGGCGGCAGGCTGGATCTCGAGGGGATGGTCGAGGAGACGCGCTCGCCGCTCGAGGCGCCGGAGGTCTATGCCCGCCTCGCGGCGGAAAGGAGCTTCCCGGTCGTCCAGTTCGACTGGGATCAGCTCGAAAACGCATGACATCATAAGGGAGAACATCGTCATCATGAAAAAGATCTCAGATTACGGCTTCAGATTCAAAGGACACATGTCGGATTCGATGGAGTCGCTTCCCATCGGCGGCGGCGAGACTGGAGCCAACGTCTGGCTCGACGGCGGCGGGACGCTGCATCTGCTCGTCTCCCGCACCGACTGCTGGAGCGAGCTCGGGCGGCTCTTAAAGACCGCCCACATCACCGTCGGCGCCGGATTTTCCCATGACGCGGAGTTTGAGCTCGACATCGAAAACGGGGTGCTTTATATAACCTCCGACGCTGGGAGATACATCGTATACGCCGAGGACGGCGCGCCGTGCATCCGTCTTAAAGCCGAGCTCAGCGCCCCTGCCGCGCCGTCGGTAAAGCTCGAAAACTACCGCTTCGAGCCGATATATCCGACCGACAGCTCGAACTGCGCGACTTCAGCGAAAATATACGAGAGCGCCGACGTGATCCTTCCGGTGTCGCATGGCGGCGCGGCTCAGATCCACCGCAACGCCGAAAGCTGCTACGAGTTCATGCTTAAGCGTCAGGAGATGGACTTCTGGATCGGCAGGCAGCGCGATCCGCTGCTGGGATGGAGCTTCGGCGCGGCCGTATATTCGCCCGAGCTCTCCTTCGACGGCAGCGCGCTCGTCTCAGGCGAGAAGATATCGTCCTTCAATCTGACGATATGCTCGGCGGCGGGCTTCGCCGACTCGGCGTCAGACATGGCATCGCGGCTCGACGAGATATACTCCGGGCGCGGCGGCTGGAGCGAAGAGACGCTGGAAGCGTCGAAGGCGTCGTGGCGGCGGTTCTGGGAGAGATCGTACATACTGATCTCCGGCTCGGACGAGGCGGAAACGGTGACGCGGGCAATTTTGTATCAGCGGTACATGGTCCGCTGCGCCGACAGAGGCGCTATGCCGATCAAGTTCAACGGCTCGATATTCGTGGCGAAGCAGACGGAAGGCCGCCCGGGCAACTACGACTACCGGAACTGGGGAGGGCCGTACTGGATCCAGAACACCCGTCTGATATACTGGCACATGCTGAAGATGGGCGACTATTACGGCATGACTCCGCTCATCGACATGTATCTTTCGATGATGCCGATGTCGTCGGAGCACGTCAAGCGTCATTACGGCCACGGCGGTATCCACATCTGGGAGACGGCGACCTTCTTCGGACTCGCGCGCGACGTCGATTACGGCGACCATTCGGAGAGCGGCGAGGCGCGCCTCGGCGAGATGAAGAACAGGTACATCAGGTATCATTACGAGGGGATGCTCGAGCTGTCCTACATGATGCTTAAATATCTCGCCGTGACGGGCGACAGCTCGCGCCGTGACGGGATATTCTCGTTCTGTCTTGAGACGCTGCGCTTCTTCGACTGCCATTTCAGCACGCTCGACGGAAAGCTGCTACTCTGCCCGGTCTCGGCTGTCGAGACGTGGCAGTACTGCGCGGACGACATGCCCGACATATCGGGGCTGACGGCGGTATGCCG
Organism: uncultured Clostridia bacterium; assembly: GCA_946407735.1. Lineage (GTDB taxonomy): Bacteria > Bacillota > Clostridia > Oscillospirales > CAG-272 > JAAZGC01. The sequence continues at coordinate 8,210 of CAMJPL010000022.1, read as the reverse complement.
GTACATCGGCGAGATGAAGGACGTCCCCGCCGGGCTTCGCGACTACGCGGCGTACATGGAAAAGAAGATCCCGGATCTTCCGAGCGACGGCAAAAAGCTGCTTCCCTGCCGCGTGAAGATAGAAACGGTGAATAAAAACGTGGAAAACGCCGAGCTCTACCCCGTCTTCCCCTTCGATCTGTGCGGGATCGGGAAGCCCGGGCTCGATCTGGCGGTCAGAGCCTACGACGAGCGGCTTTTCCGCCACGACGGCGGCTGGAGTCAGGATCCGATCGACGCGGCGATGCTGGGGCTGGAAAGCGAAGCGGTGCGGCATCTCGTGCGCGAGAGCGCGATGACGGACAGATCGGCGCTCTTCCCGGCGATGTGGGGGCCGAATTTCGACGAGACGCCGGATCAGGACCACGGCAGCGTTATCTGCATCACAGCCGCCTCGATGCTCGTCCAGGGCGAAAACGTCTTCCCCTGCTGGCCGAAGGACTGGGACGTCGAATTCCGCCTCCCGACCGAGACCGGCAGAACCGTCCGCGGCACACAGCGCGCCGGGGTGAGGGAATACGAGATAATTTGAATCAGAGTACGATTATTTTGGGGAGGGGAAGGAAACTTTCTGAAGAAAGTTTCCTTCCCCTCCCCAAACCCCTCCCTATCTTTCAAAGACTTTCAAAGACTTTTGATACAAAAAGTTTTGGGTTGCAAACAGCGGAAGAAACAAAAAAACGTCCCCGCCTCCGGTATTCCGGAAGCGGGGATAAAGTCATTACAGCCCGTAATATATTACAGAGCGGCCTTCGCCTTGTCGCAGATAGCCTTGAAGGCTTCCTTATCGGCGATGGCGATCTCGGAGAGCATCTTGCGGTTGAGATCGATGCCGGCGAGCTTGAGGCCGTGCATAAGGGTGGAATAGTTCATGCCGTTGCACTTCGCCTGAGCGTTGATGCGGGCGATCCAGAGACGGCGGAAATCGCGCTTCTTCTGTTTGCGTCCGATATAAGCGTAGTTGCCGCTCTTCATGACGGCCTGTTTCGCCATCTTGAAGTGCTTTGACTTGGAACCCCAGTAGCCCTTGGCGGCCTTTAAAACCTTGTTGCGGCGCTTGCGGGTCATGAGCGCGCCCTTTACTCTTGCCATTTTATGTTATCCTCCGTACTTTCTTCTTTAAATCCTGTTGTTTACGCCTGTTTTCAGACTCACTTCGCGTTGCCGTAGGGCAGCTGCTTCTTCATCTGAGCGGCCATCGAATCGGAAAGATAACCGGTCTGGCGGAGTCCGCGCTTGCGCTTGGTAGTCTTGCCGCCGAGCTTATGGCGGAGATTGGTGTGCTTGAGCTTGATTTTGCCGGTGGAGGTGAAGCTGAAGCGCTTCGCCGCGGCCTTGTGTGTCTTGATCTTGGGCATTGGTATCTGACTCCTCTCGGTTTTTTAACCTAAGTGACGGCGCATATGAAAGGGAGCGTCGGCTCCCGCGCCTGTCTGTGCGGCGGGATCAGTCTTTCCCGCTTTCGCCGGACTCCTCCGGCGCGCTGTTTTCGGCCTGGGGCTTTATTTCGGTTTTCGCCGCGTCAGCCTTCTTCTCGGTGTTTTCCGGCGTCTTCTCGGTCTTCTGAGTCTGCTTTTTCACTCCGCTCCTGAGCGGCGAGACCGTGACGCTCATGAAGCGTCCTTCCATAGTCGGCTTGCGGTCTGTCGAGCCGAGCTCAGACACGGCTTCGAGGAACCTGTCGAGCAGATCGCGCCCGATATCGACGTGCGTGACCTGACGTCCCTTGAATTTCACCACGACGCGCACCTTGTCGCCGTTCTCGAGGAAGCGGCGGGCGTGATTGACCTTGGTGTTGAAATCGTTGACGTCGATATGGCAGGTGAGCTGGATCTCTTTCAGCTCTGATATCTGCTGTTTCTTTTTCGCTTCCTTCTCGCGCTTGTCGCGCTCGAAGCAGAATTTGCCGTAATCCATGATGCGGCATACCGGCGGGTCAGCCTGCGCCGCGATGAGCACGAGGTCATAGCCCTGGTCGAACGCGCTCTTGCGCGCGTTTGAATACTGCATCAGTCCGAGCTGCTCGGAATCGGGACCGACCACTCTCACGGTTTTCGTGGGCGGGAATTTTATCTCCTCGTTGATGGGCAGGTCCTTGGAATTACTGTTCTTAATGGATAACACCTCCGTCGGCTTGTGTCGCCGGGCGAAAACATGATAAAACAAAAAACGCCGACAATGAAGCCGGACGCAGCGATGCCGCATGAAAACGCGGCACGCGTGATATCGGACCCTCGGCCGGATGATCCGCCGGGGTGGGAGCATATCTTCGCTCCTCTTCATTGTTGGCTATATTATATCACAAACGTCTTTGATTGTCAATATCCCGGAAGCGGAAGATGTGCGGTTCATAAAAAAGTTACATCGGAGATGACGCGCGCGCCGCGCCTGATACGATGTCATATTTTTAACAAAGCAAAGCAAATAAATCATTGACTTATGCCCGCGGGTATTATATAATCTTATATCATGAACGGCGCCGGGAAAAAAATACGCAAAGGCGCCCGCGGGAGATAATTGCCGATGGCTGAAAACGATATAAGCGCAGAAACAAAAGAACATTGCCGAGAAGAAGCCCGGATTCCCGAGCTGCTTTCGCCGGCCGGATCGCCGGCGGCGCTCGAGGCGGCGCTCGAGGCCGGGGCCGACGCCGTCTACTGCGGCGGGACGCTTTTCAACGCGCGCATGAACGCGCACAATTTCGGCGACGACGAGCTGAGATACGCTGCCGAGGCCTGCCATTCGGCCGGGGCGAGGCTGTACGTCACGCTGAACACCCAGCTGTACGACAGGGAGCTTATAAAAGCCCTGAGATTCGCCGACTTCCTCTGCGGGATATCGGTCGACGGCGTGATCGCCGCCGATATCGGGCTCTGCTCGATGATACACAGATACATCCCCCAGCTGCCGCTGCACGCCTCGACGCAGATGTCCGGCGCGAACACCGCTCAGGCCGTCTGGCTGTCCGAGCGCGGCTTCACCCGCATGGTATGCGCGCGGGAGCTGTCGAGGAAGGACATTGAAAGGCTCTGCGCCTCGTCGCCGATAGAGATCGAGATGTTCGCCCACGGGGCGCACTGCGTCTCGGTGTCCGGGCAGTGCGAGTTCTCGGCGATGGTCGGCAGAAGGAGCGGCAACCGCGGCGAGTGCGCCCAGCCCTGCCGCATGGCATACAACGGCGGATATCCGCTCAGCCTGAAGGACATGTGCCTCGCCGGGCATATAAGCGAGCTCTGCGGCATCGGAGTCGCCTCGCTCAAGATCGAGGGACGGATGAAATCGCCGGACTACGTGCGGGGCGTCACATCGGTCTACCGCCGTCTGCTCGACGAGCAGCGCGACGCCGACGAAGCCGAGACGGAATATCTCGCGGCGCTGTTTTCGCGCGGCGGCTTCACCGACGGATATTACGCGGGGAAGACCGGGCCCTCGATGCTCGGCGTCCGCTCGGAGGGCGACAAGGCAGCCACCGGCGCCGTGAAGGCTGGGAAAAGCGCCGCCGTCATCCCCGACTACATCCCGAAAAAGAAGAAGCCCGTCACCGTCGTTCGCGAGCCGTCCGCCCTGCCGGAGAAGATCGGCGTCCCGGCGTCCGAGCTTTCGCAGCCGCGCGGCATGAGCGCCGAATTCACATCCGCCGCGCAGATACCGAAAAAGCATCCGTTCGGCCTCGTCTGCCTGCCGCTGTCGGCGTTCAGGGTCTCCGACGCCGGAAAGGCGAACTGCGTTATACTCCCTCCCGTCATCTACGACCGTGAGGCGGATGAGGTGCTGAGAAGGCTGAAAGAAGCCCTCGGCTCCGGGATAAAGCACGTCATGATAACGAACGCCGGGCAGATCGAGCTGATCCGTCCGCTCATGAGCGATGACATCACCCTTCACGGCGGCTGGCGGCTGAACGTCTTCAACTCGGCGTCGCTTTCCGAGCTGATATCGTGCGGTCTTGCCGACTGCCTGCTCTCGCCGGAGCTTACTCTGCCGCAGGCGAGGGACATAAAGGGTCCGAAGCGGCTGACCGTCTGCGGCAGGATACCGCTGATGATCTGCGAGAAGCCGGTCGGGGCGAAAACGCTGGTCGACCGTGTCGGAGCCCGCTTCCCGGTGATCAGGATCGACGGCAGGGACATAATACTGAACTCCGGGATCACCTATATGGGCGACCGGCAGCAGGAGCTGAAAAAGAACGGTATCTCCGCCCTGCATTTCATATTCACCGACGAGACTCCGGGCGAGGTTACGGCGCTGCTCGACGCCTGGCGCAGGGAGCTTTCCCCAGATTTCAGGGTGAGAAGGGTATAACTTATATCGGTGAATTTATTAATTTCTTCAATAATTAGGATACTTAATCAAATTTTAACTCATTTACGCTAATTTTGTATTTTATGGGGCTTGATTAAGCAAAACAAATGTGATATAATGTAATCGAATAATATCGGCAGGGACGATCCCGCCAGCTTAAATGCGAATTATTCGTTAAATCTGCCCTCATCCGCTTGACGGCGGCATGATATTATGGTATATTATATCGCGTTCGATTCAAAATATCCGAAAGACGGCTATTATTTGTGAACGCTTATGATTTCGAATCAATAAGCACAGAAGACGGGACACCGTCCTTCAGCAAGTATCGCGGCAAGGTACGCAGGGCCGGACACCGCTTCGATCTTCGCCACCGGCGGCTTCATGGGCCGCCCGGACAGCGATCGCGCGCGGTTCGCAGGACTCTGCCGCGGGCTGCCGCGCTCTGTCCCGGCGAAATCCCCCATCTGCCGCTGTATGCGCTGACATCATTTACGGAGCCGGCCGATCTGAAAGCTCGGCCGAGCATGACATTTTTAAAGATATTCGGAGGTCATAAATGGATAAAGACAAGTACTCGCCGCTGAAGCTGGAAAATCAGCTCTGCTTCCCGCTTTATGCGGCATCGCGCGAAGTCATACGGCTTTACAGACCTTTTCTCGACAATCTTGAGCTGACATATACCCAGTATATCGCGATGATGGTCTTCTGGGAGAACAAGACCATGAACGTCAAGGAGCTGGGCCAGAAGCTCTATCTCGACTCCGGCACCCTTACTCCGGTGCTCAAAAGTCTTGAGAGCAAGGGCTACGTCACCCGCGAGCGCTCGAAGGAGGACGAGAGGGTCCTTGTCGTCACCCTCACCGAAAAGGGCGAGGCGCTTAAGGAACAGGCGCTTTCCATTCCGGCCGGCGTCGGCGGCTGCATACGTCTCGACTCGAACGAGGCGGCCACACTGTACAAGCTGCTGTACAAGCTGCTGCAGAACATCGACGGCAGCGAAGAAGAGTAATCGGCAGAGCCTCCGCGGCAGCAGACGCGGAGGCTGTTTTTATCTGTGTTAAATGAACCTTACAGACATATCCGTGATCCGCTCGCTGATGGGCGGCGCCGGGACCGGCTTCAAAAAGGGCCTGGGGCAGAATTTCCTGATCAATCCCGCCGTCCCGCGCCAGACGGCTGAGGCTCTCGGCGCAGAGCCGGGGAACGTGCTCGAGATCGGTCCCGGCATCGGGACGCTGACGGCCGAGCTGTGCGGGGCAGCCGACAAAGTCGTCGCGGTCGAGCTCGACCGCAGCCTTATCCCGGTGCTGGAAAAGACGCTCGCCGGCTTTGACAACGTGACGGTGATAAACGCCGACATACTGAAAACCGACCTGTCCGCTCTCTGTAAAGAGCATTTCGGCGGAGGGGATTACTCGGTATGCGCGAATCTGCCGTACTACATCACGTCGCCGATACTCATGTATCTGCTCGAGAGCGGATGCCGCCCGAAGCGCATCGTCATCATGGTGCAGAAGGAGGTCGCCCAGCGGCTGACCGCCGCCCCGGGAAGCCCGGAATACGGCGCGATAACGGCTTCCGTGGCGAGATACGGGACGGTCACAAAGCTCTTCGGCGTCCCGGCGGGGGATTTCATGCCCGCCCCGAAGGTCGATTCGGCGGTGATACGCATCGACATGTACGATTCGCCGCCGTTCACTGTGAAAAACGAGAAAACGCTCGACAGGGTGATAAAGGGCGCCTTCGCCCAGCGGCGCAAGACCCTCGCGAACTCGATGTCGGGAGTCTTTGCCGAGCTCGGCAGGAGCGGCATAGCCGAGGTCATCGAAAAAGCCGGGCTTCCGCCCGACATCCGCGGCGAGCGTCTGTCGATCGAGCAGATGGCGACGATAAGCGACATCATCGAGGGGATGAAAGGATAGGGGGAGAGCGATGAGGGGGATCATCCTGATCCTTGTGATTTCGGCGGTGCTGCTGACGTCATGCGCGTATGAGGAAAGCTATTCGGACATCGCGGCGCAGAGGATCCCCGTGCCTTACATCACCGTCCTTGACGGCGGGATATACGAGATCATCGACGGCAGCATATATCGGGGAGAGGAGACTATCCTCGACGGCGTCGAGTACGGACTGTACGTTACGGGGATCACCGGATGGAGGGACAGGCTGTATTTTCTCTATTCCGATAATGAAGCCGGGAATCATTTTTCATGCCGGATCGGAAGCGTAAAACCGGGAAAAAAGCCGCGGCTCAATCTCTTCAAGTCCGTTCTCGCCTACGCGGCGGCTGCGGGATTTACTCCCGGAGGTCTGCCGAACAATCTGGGTCTCATAAGGGTCGTCGACGGCGTGCTGCTGATCTCCGGCGACAATTACGCCTCCCCCTGCGCTGCGATTGAGATATCGACGGGCAGAGGAAGCATATTCGGCACTTCTTCGCCGGAGTATGTCGAGCCGTTCATCCTGTATATCGGTTCAGAAGCTATCTGCGTGGACTCACAGCCCGGTCAGATATATCTCCGCTCATATGACGTCCACGGGCTGGCAGGCGGAAAGCGTGCCAGCGAAATGGCGAGCGACAGCCTGACAGAGGATCACGACGGCGGAGGGATAATCAGCGCGGCTGCCGCGCCGGACGGAGCGATATATTTCACCGCGGCTCATTCTCCCGGCTTGTACGGTATCTTCCGGGTGAAAAGAAAAGAGAGGCAGCATCCCGAAAACGAGCTTATATACGAGACATCCGACAGGATAACCGCCGTTTTCACCCGCGGCGACCGGCTGTTTTTCAGCACGGCGGACGCGGTATATCATCTTGAAGACGGCGAGGCCGTGTATTTCTGCGCCGCAGCCGAAAATAATTTCCGTCCGTTTTTCGTCATGAACCGCCTGTATATCGGCCGTGATGAGTACATCGAGACATGAGGTAAAGCAAATGAACGTCGGACTTACGATACTTTACGAGGATCTCTGCCCCGAGTGGGTGACCCTCTGCCGCGAGGCGGGGATAGACTCGCTCTGCGTCCACAAGCTGGCGCGTCCCGGCGAGGACAGCCTGTCTGTGCTGCTCTCCGAGCTCGACGCGCCGGGCGGGAGGGATGTGATAGAGGCGCTCGCCGAAAACGGGATAGACGCGCCGTATGAGCTGCACGCGCTCGATCATCTGCTTCCGCGCGGGCTGTTCAACAAGCATCCCACATGGTTCCGAATGAACGACAGGCGTGAGCGCACCGCCTATCTGAACCTCTGCTGCTCGTCGAAGGACGCTCTCGACGAGCTGTCGGAAAACACCTACACCCTGGCGAAGCGGCTCCGTCAGCCGTCAAGCAGGTATCATCTCTGGCTCGACGACGCCGTCGGCGGCTCCTGCCGCTGCCCCGAGTGCATGAAAAGGAACAGCTCGGATCAGTATCTCGTCATCCTGTCGGCGATGCTGAAGGGCCTCCGCGCCTACGACGCGAAGGCGGAGATATCCTTCCTCAGCTACGGCACCGTCCTCGACGTGCCGACCGTGAAGCCGGAGGAGGGGATCTTCCTCGAATTCGCGCCGATGGACCGCGATCACAACCTGCCGATGAACGCCCCGGGCCACAGTCAGGGCGAGGGATATATCAGGCTGATGAACGAGCTATTGAAGATATTCGACGCCGAAAAGTCCGAGGTGCTCGAATACTGGCTCGACGACGCCCTTTACAGCGGCTACAAGCGCCCGCCTGTGAAGGTGCCGTTCAGCGAGTCGGTCTGCGAGGCGGACGCCAAGCTGTACCGCGATGCCGGCTTCGGCTGCATAAGATCGTTCGGCAGCTTCATGGGAAAGGATTACTTCGATCTCTTCGGCGAGCCGCCGGTGAAAAGATACGCGGAAATAG
>CAMJPL010000021.1 GCA_946407735.1 uncultured Clostridia bacterium | reverse complement strand
AGAGGACGACGGCGGCGATCAGAGATTCATAAGCTACAAGGCACTCGTCGAAGCCGGAAGAAAGGCGCTCGACGCCGGTTCGCGCGAGTATCTCGACCAGACCTACGATCTCGGCGCCCTCAAGCTGCTCGTTTATACGTCCGGCACCACCGGCATCGCGAAGGGCGTCATGCTGACCGACAAGAACCTCAGCGCCATGGTCTATCACGGCATGAGAGTCGCCTCGATCTACCCCGTCGGTCTCTCGGTCCTCCCGTACAACCACACCTACGAGGCGGTCGCCGGTATCCTCGTCGCGATACATTACCACGCCTGCCTGTGCATAAACGACAAGATCCGCAACGTCGCGAAGAACATGAATCTGTTCAAGCCGCAGTATATCTACGTCGTCCCCGCCTTCGCCGAGGCGTTCTACAAGAAGATCCAGGCCAATCTCCAGGAGAAGGGCAAGGACAAGCTCGTAAAGCGCATGATCGGCATATCTAACGGCCTGAGGAACATCGGCATCGACGTCAGAAGGAAGATGTTCAAGCAGATCATCGACGGCTTCGGCGGAAATCTCATCCAGATCGTCTGCGGCGGAGCACCGATCCGCCCCGAGATAGGCGAGTTCTTCGACGCCATCGGCATAGACCTGCTCAACGGCTACGGCATCACCGAATGCACGCCTCTCGTGTCGGTCAACCGCCCGAAGTTCAACGATTACCGCACCGTCGGATGCCTGCTGCCCTGCCTTGAGGTGAAGATAGAGGATCCGGACGAGGACGGAAACGGCGAGATCTGCGTAAAGGGCGACACCGTCATGCTCGGCTACTACAAGAACGAGGAAGCCACCTCCGCCGTCATCATCGACGGATGGTTCCACACCGGCGATTACGGCAACGTGAACGACAAGGGACAGCTCTCGATCACCGGGCGCAAGAAGAACATGATCGTCCTGAACAACGGCAAGAACATCTATCCCGAGGAGATCGAGAACTACATAATGAGCATCCCGTATGTTCAGGAGGTCGTCGTCTACTCGAAGAAGGACGCGTCCGGCGGAGAAGTCGCCCTCATCGCCGAGACATATCTGAACGAGGAAAAGCTCCAGGAGATGGATGTCTCGGATCCCGTCGCGAAGCTTAAGAGCGACGTGACGGAGGTATGCAAGCCGCTCCCGTTCTATAAGCAGGTGGCCAAGGTCATTATCCGCCGCGAGCCGTTCGAGAAGACGGCGGCGCAGAAGATCAAGCGCAGCTCCATCACAGGCGACAAGCCGGAACAGACCGAAAACAACTGATATCATTACAGTCCGGCCGCGGGGTGCTGTACCGCGGCCGGATTTGTTGAGAAAGCCGCTCCATCGTTATCCGCCGCCGCGCCGCGCGACGGCGGGGGAAGGGCGGCGGATGACAAAAGGACAGAATACATATCAAAGCGAGGAAACACTATATGAAGAACGTCAGATTGATCACGGCTCTGACCTGCGCCGCGCTGCTCATGCCGTCAATGGCCATGGCGTCGCACGCAGCCGCGGGACCGGAGGCGGAGGGCGAGTACATACTCTCGGTAAACGGAAAAGACAAGCTGTCTCTTGCGCAGAGACTTGAAAACAGCGGCGTCGAGGTGCTGTTCGCATATAAGAATTTCGATCTCATCAGCGTAAGGACGCCGGTGTCGAAGGCTTCGAGGCTTTCGGGCTATCTTGGCGTCAAGGGCGTCCAGCCGGCGCTCCGATATGAAACGGCTGAGAACGAGGAAATCGAAGACGACGCGGAATCCGATATCGCTTCGGAGGAAGAGCCCGCCGATGAAGCCGCAGTGCCGGAAGCTTCCGAAGACGCAGCAGCCGAAGCGGAAGAGGCCGAAACAGAGGAAGAAGGCCCGTATTCCGACGGCATCTGGACGGTAAGACAGACGATTGAGAGCGGGTACAACGGCGAAGGCACCGTCGCCGCCGTCATAGATTCGGCGTTCGACGTCGATCATTTCGCGTTCGTCCTTTCCGACGACTCGACGGCGAAATTCGACCTCGATTATGTCGGGGAGCTGTTCGGCGAGCTGAATGCCTCCGAGGGCTCTGATTCGGTCATGGATCTCTACCGGAGCGCGAAGATACCGATGGCGTTCGATTACGGCGATATGGATCCCGACGTTTTCAAGGAGGGTGAGGATCACGGCACTCATGTGGCCGGAATAATCGCCGGGAACAATAAATCGGGCCGAGACAACGGCTTCTGGGGCATCGCTCCCGAGGCTCAGCTCGTGCTGATGAAGGTGCTCGAGACCGATGGCGACGGCTATCTTTCCGACACGGCGATATTCGCCGCGCTCGACGACGCCCTCACTCTCAAGGTCGACTGCGTCAACCTCAGCCTCGGCGCGGTATCGGGATTCGCCGAGGAGGCCGATTTCGAGCCGGCTTACAGCGAGGTGCTCGGAAAGCTCAGATCGTCCGGCATAAGCGTATATTATTCCGCCGGAAATGAGAGCTCGATGGGTCCGAACTCCCTGTTCTCCTACTACTTCGGCATAGACGACAACCCGACCTACGCCCCCGACCGCTCGACGGTCGGCTCCAACGCCACATATTCCGACGTCGTCGCCGTAGCCTCCGCCATACCCGATTATCACAGCACCGCCGATCATATCGTGACGAAGGACGGGACGGTCATCGACTACACCGCCGACACAAACGATACCTTCAAGGACGCCTTCCTCGGCGGGCAGTATGAGATAGCCGTCATCCCCGGCATCGGCTCCGAGGAGGATTTCGAAGGGATAGACGCCGAGGGGAAGATAGCCCTCATACAGCGAGGCGAGATCACCTTCGTCGATAAGCTGTACAACGCCGAGGCGGCGGGAGCCGTCGGAGCGGTGATATACGGCAATACCGACGACGGCATCTATGTCGGCATGCAGGTGGAGGAGGGACAGATCCCCGCCGCCTTCATCCTCATGGAGGACGGCGAATACCTCGCCGAAAATCCCGGGAAGATAACGATAACCCACGGACATTATCTTAAGGAAGAAAAGCTGGCCGGAATGGTATCGGACTTCACCTCGTGGGGCCCGAACGGCATGCTTGAGCTGAAGCCCGACGTCACCGGCTACGGCTCCGACATCTATTCCGCCCTCGTCGGCGGCGAGACCGGCAGCATGAGCGGCACGTCGATGGCGTCTCCCTATCTCACCGGACTGTCGCTTCTCATGCACCAGATGATAAACGAGACCGGCTATGAAGTCTCCGAAACGGACGGTGTCACGAATCCCGCCGACACCATCGACAATCTCATCATGAGCTCGGCTGAGGTCATCTTTGACGATATCGGCGTCGAGTATTCGCCGAGACTTCAGGGCGCAGGGCTTGCCATAGCCGACAAGGCGCTCAGCGCTTCGACCGAGATGCTCGATTCTTCGACGAAAAAGGCGAAGATATCTCTCGGCGACAAGCTGAAAAACAGCTTCTCCGTCGATTTCGAGCTGATCAACCTCTCGGATGAGGAAAGGACGTACACTCTCGCGGCTTCGGCCCTGACTGAGGACTTCTATTATGACGAGGACGCCGGGCTTTCCTTCTGCATGGGATATGAGTACCCGCTCGGGAAGGCGAAGATAACCTGCGGCGACGACAAGGCTTCCTATAATATCTACGATAAATCTTATGACGCTCCTTCGGTGACGGTCCCGGCGCGCTCGTCCGTTGCCATTACTCTCGATATCCGCCTCAGCGCCTCCGAGATGGCCGATTTCAAGCGCGTCTACTACAACGGCTATTTCATCGAGGGTTATATCTACGCCACGGCCGACGACAGCGGCGAGATATCGTCTATACCCTATCTCGGATTTGTCGGCGACTGGTCGGCGCTCCCGATGTTCGACCATTCGAACAGATATCTCGACTCGCTCCTTTATTCCGACATCATGGGCTCGCCCTATGAGCTCGGCTGGAGCATCCTGGACGAGGAGATGTACGACGAGAGGCTCATCGCCATATCCCCGAACAACGACGGCTTCAACGACAATCTCTGGATCGATTTCAAGCTGCTGAGGAACGCCGTCAGCTGCATGATCTATATATACGCCGAGGGCGGCGACTGCGTCTACGAGGGCAGCTACGACCACATCCCGAAGGTGTATCAGGACGATGAGGACGGCTCTCTCGTATACGATCAGATCGAGATATATTTCGGCACCGACACCGACAACGAGGATTATGTCTACCCGGACGGGCAGTATTATGTGAACGTGCTGGTTTCCCCCGAGTATGACAGGGAAAGCTATCAGGATATCGCCCTCTCCTTCATAGTCGACACGAGGGCTCCGAAGATGACGGATTACAGCGTGTCGGAGGAGGACGGGAAGGTCTATCTTACCGTGAATCTCTCGGACGACCGCTTTGTCCACGCCGTCGAGCTTTATGAGAGCTACACAGGCGACGACGAGGAATATGAGCCGTATTATGAGACCTATGTCTTCGATCAAGGCGAGATGGGAAGCGAATGCGAGGCAGTGTTCGACATCACCGGCCTTGACGCCGATCATCTCTATATAGACATCTACGACGAGGCTCTCAACGAAAAGACAGAGCTTATCGAACTCAGCTGACGCAAGGGAGGACCGATATGAAGATCAGATTTTTATCCGCGCTGCTCGGCGCGGCCGTATCGCTGTCCGTTCTGACGGGCGGCTCATACGCTTCAAAGAGCTATGAAAGATATATAGTAAGAGTGTCGGGAGCCGATGTCGGAGCTGTCGCCGGGGCGATCTCCGAGACCGTGCCGGACGCTGAGATCACTTACAGATACGAAAGGCTCATAAAGGGTCTCGCCGTAAGGATGTCCGAGGATGACGCCGATAAGGTCGAAGCTCTTTACGGCGTTTCGTCCGTCAGACGCTCGGCCGTGTATCTCATGGAGGATGAAAAAGAACCCGTGACAGGGGCGGAGGATGGCTCCGAAGCCGGATCAGAAACAGGATCCGACGTCGAAAACGATACCGAATCCGAAGCTGACACTGAATCTGAATCCGGCACCGAGATCGAGTTTGAATCCGACGGCGGAGAAGACATCACGCCCGCCGACACCGGATATACCGGAGCCGGGCAGGTCATAGCCGTGCTCGACTGCGGCTTCAATGTCTCGGATCCGCACTTCGCGCTCTCCGACGCCGGAAAGACCGCCGCGAAGATATCCGAATCCGACGTGAAGGAGGCTGAGCTGAACGCGCCGAAGGCGAATTATGTAAGCGAAAAGATCCCCTTCGCCTACGATTATTTTGATGAGGACACCGATCTCATGCCGACGTCGTCTCACGGCATGAACGTGGCGGCACTGATAGGCGCCGACGGCAGGGAGCTCGACGACGGATATGTCGGCATAGCCCCCGACTGCCAGCTTCTGCTTATGAAGGTGTTCGACGATACCGGCGATTTTGCCTATGAGGAATCCATCCTCGCCGCTCTCGAGGACGCGTACGCCCTCGGAGCCGACATAGTGAACCTCAGCTTCGGCAGCGCCTGCGGCGACGAGACCGGCGCGCCGATAGGCATCGACGTCGTCGACGCCGTGAAGATGCTGTGCGAAAACAGCGTGTCGGTCGTCTGCTCGGCCGGCAACAGCGGCCGCAGCGGCGATCTGACGATATATGACGACGTGTACGGGATAAACGATCCGACCGTGTTCATGCCGGACAACGGCACGATCGCCTCCCCGGCGTCGCTTCCCGGAGTCACCGCCGTAGGATCGTACGCGGCCGTCGGGTATTTCGTCCCGGTCATAAAGCTGGGCGACGGCTCCGAGCTCGAATACAGCGACACCAGCGGCGATTACTTCAGGGAGTCGTTCATCAGGCATTTCGACGGTCAGGCCCTTGAGTATGTCATTATCGACGGCATAGGCACCGAGGATGATATCGCCGCCGCCGGCGATCTTGAAGGAAAGCTCGCCGTGATCATGCGCGGGGAGATCACCTTCTCCGAAAAGTGCGCGAACGCGGCCGCCGCCGGAGCCGTCGGCGTCATAATCATCAACACGGATTATTACGAGATGGTCAGAATGGACCTCTCCGATTCCCCGATCCCGGCGATCTCGGTCACCGGAGAGGGCGGCGAGCTGCTGATGAGCTCCGACAAGAAGGCGGTCTATATCGCGCTCGGCACCTTCTCGTCGGCCGGAGAGAGGACCGACATCGAGTACAACCCCGCTTCCTCGTGGGGCCCGACCCCCGAGCTGGGGCTCAAGCCCGACGTCATCGCCCCCGGATATCATATCGGGACGCTCGGACTCGGCGGAGAGGCCGAATATCTCGACGGCACCTCGATCTCGGCGGCCTTCGTGTCGGGATACTACGCCCTGCTCGGCGAGAAGCTGTCGGCTGAGGGCATAGATTCCGCGGAGCTGAAAAAGACCATTCTCATGAACAGCGCCGTCACGATGACGGGAGACAGAGAGTCGTCCTACTCGCCGGCGTCCTTCTCGCCGCGCGCGCAGGGAGCCGGAATGGTCGATTCGGCCGTGATACTTCAGGCGCTTACCGCCGACACTCTCATCACGCCGTACTCGCTGTCGCTCGGCGACGGTCTCGGACGCCAGTTCGAGATGGAGATCACCGTCACGAACGACTCGGATACCGACAAGCGGTATCTCGTAACCGCCGAGGTGCTCACCGATCATCCCTACACAGCCGAAACCGATGATCCCGACGAGGATCTGCCGATGTTCCTCGATCCCCGCGCCTTCGGGATCCCCGCCTCGGTGCGTCTCGGCGGCGACACCAGCGAGCTCAATATCCAGTCGGAAAAAAATGACGGCTCGGTCGTCAAGATAAAGGCGGGAGCGTCGATGACCCTGACCGTGAACGTTAAGCTTCCCGGCGAGCTCTATGACGATCTGATGGCTGAGATGCCGTACGGACGCTTCATCGACGGATATATCTGCCTCGACGATCTCGGTCCCTCCGGCGGCGCGCCGCTGAAGGTCTATTCCGTCCCCTTCATGGGATATATGGGAAGCTGGTCCGACGCCCCGGCGTTCGACGGCTTCGTCTACGGCGAAGCTCCGTCGGCCTATTACGGCAGCTACATGTACGGCGACATCTATTATGACGGTGTCTACGACAGCGCCGTCATCGGCGGCAGCGCCGTCTCAGAGACGGATTATATCCCGGAGCTCTGCGTATTCTCGCCGAACGCCGACGAGAACATGGACTACGTCATGATGCACCTCGACATGCTCCGCTGCGCAAAGGACTGCAGATACACGATATACAATCCCGACGGCAAAGCGATATACTCGGTGACGAACGAGGAGATGCTGTACAAAACGCACCTCAGCGATATCGGCGAGCTCATCTCGTATGATTTCTATCTCTGGGACGGCAGCGCCGAGGACAACGAGTATTACATCTATCCCGACGGCCTTTACACGGTGGTGTTCGAGTTCTTCATGTACGACGGCAGCGTCCAGACCGAGACCCTGAATCTTCGCATCGACACCGAAGCGCCGGTCATCCTCGAAAGGGAGATCATCGGCGAAGGCGGCGACAGGAAGCTCAGGCTCACGGTAAGCGACGATTTCGCGCTCGATTTCATCGACATATACTGCCTTGTGCCCGGCGAGACCTCCGAAGACGATTATGACGACAGCCTGACGGAGGAGGAAGAGACTCCTGAGGAAGACGACCTGCTTGCCGAATGGCTCGAGGAGCTCGACGAGTACGAGGAGGAATCGGACGAGCCGGAATATACGCTGAATTACTACGATTCCGTCATCCTGCACGACGAGAGCGGCTATCCGTCCTCTGACGCAGAAGGCTATACCGTGAACGAGGACGGAAGCATCACCGTGGAGCTTGACATCGGCGACGTCGGCGATATATCGAAGCTTTACATCTACGTCTATGACTACGCGCTCAACCGCTGCGTCGACATGATCAGGTTCTGGAATGGAATGTGAGATATGCCCGAGAAGATGCCGGGCTGACCGGGAAAACGGTCAGCCCGGCGTATGCGGGGCCGGAGCCGAAATGAAGGCCGCACGCGCGGCGATGCATTACTGGGAGGAGCCGTGCATCAGCGGCGTCCATCCCTCCGGCGGAAAGGACGGCGAAAGAGGCAGCGGGACGATATTTTTCTGCGGCTGTCCTCTCGGCTGCGTCTTCTGCCAGAATCACGACATTTCGGCGGGAAAGCGCGGTATCGAAGGCAAGACCGTCACCCCGTCTCAGCTCGCCGACATAATGCTGCGGCTTGAAGGCGAGGGAGCGTACAACATCAACCTCGTTACCCCGACGCAGTACGCCCCGCAGATAAGGAAGGCCCTCGAATACGCAAAACCCCGGCTTTCCGTCCCGGTGATATGGAACACCGGCGGATACGAGCTTACTGAGACTGTCGACAGCCTCGCCGGGCTCGTCGACGTCTGGCTGCCCGACATAAAATACATGTCGCCGGAGATATCCCGGAGATACAGCCGCGCCGCCGATTATTTCGACTACGCCTCGAAGGCGGTAAAGCGCATGTTCGGGCTGTGCGGGCCGATATCCTTCGACGGCGGGGGCATGGTAAGATCCGGACTTATAATACGACATATGGTGATGCCGTCGCATCGCCGCGACAGCGAGGACATAATCCGCTGGATAGCCGATAATTTCGATCCCGGCGATATAAGGGTGTCTATAATGTCGCAGTACACCCCGACCGGGAACAACGGAGGCTTTTTTGAGCTCGACAGGCGGGTGACGTCGTTCGAGTACGAGAGCGTGACGTCTCTCGCGGCCGATCTCGGCATCATCGGCTGGGCGCAGGAAAGGACCTCTGTCGGAGAATCCTTTGTCCCGGCGTTCGACAATACCGGGCTCGACGTCTGATATAAAGAAAGGGAAGGGCGGAAATGAAGATACCGCAGGTATATGACTACAACGGCAAGCTCGCCGTGAAGGACCGGCTGTTCACGCCGCAGTCGGGCGTCGCTCTGAAGGACGGACTGTTTAAAACCGTCTTCGACAACAACCGTGAGTTCCTGAAAAAGCTCGATATGGGAAAGATGAAGTACTGGTTTGACAAAAAGACCGGCACCTTCACCGATTCCGAGCCTTACAGAGGGCATTTCGAGGACAACCTCAAGGGCTCGACCCTGTCGATGTTCATGATGGGAGCCGCCAACGCCCTCAGATGGTGCGTCGACGACGAGCTGAGATCGCGTATAGCCGAGGCGATGGAGCGGCTGAGGACCGCCGCCGAGCCGGACGGCTTCGCCATGCCGATAAGCAGGCTCGATTTCCCGTCGAAGGAGTACCCGCATTATACCCGTATATGGCTGACATACGCCCTCTGCGCCGTCGGCCTGTCGTGCGGGGAGGGGGCCTACGAATTCCTCAGAAGCTGGCAGGACTGGTTCAACTCATGCTCCGATCTGCCGGTGATAAAGTATCTCTGCCTCGCGTTCCAGGGCGTCGTCGCGTCGACATACGAATATATCAACACACCGGTCGGCGCGCCGGAGGACATCGAGACCACGGTGAAGTATTATGAGGAGCCGTGGCGGCTCGGTCAGTTCATGAGACGGGAGCGCGACGCCGTCCATATACGCCGTCAGCACGGCGACGAGCCGCACGCTCACGGCTCCGAGCTCGAGGGCTTCGAGGGCTACCTCGATCTGTACAGGGCGACAGGGAAGAACTATTACCTGCAGGCCGTCCTCGGCGCTTGGGAGCTTTACAGCCGCGACTGGGAGCACCCGGGAGGCGGCATCGTGATGTGCGAGGGCATGCCGACGAATTATCCCGGCTGCTACTGGCTCGATCCGAAGAACAACTACAACGAGCTCTGCTGCACGAGCTTCTGGCTGTATCTCAACCAGCGCCTTCACAGGCTGTTCCCTGATGAGGAAAAATACGTCTCTGAGATCGAGAAATCGCTGTTCAACATCGCGATAGCGAATCAGGACGGCGGCAACGGCATACGCTATTTTGCCTATCTCGACGGCAAAAAGCAGGAGAGCGGTCTCGTCCACTGCTGCTGCGGCGTCGGGACGAGGATATTCGGCTCTCTGCCGGAGTATATCTATTCGGTCTCGGACAGCGAGCTCTCGGTTAATCTCTACACCCCGTCGGAGATAGTATGGGAGCGCGAGAGCGGTGATGTCAGGGTCGAGATGGATGCCGACATCCCGTATTCCGACGACGTGAAGCTCAGATTCGGCATGGATTCGGACGCCGAATTCACCGTAAGGCTAAGGATCCCGTCATGGGCTGACGGTGACGCAGATATTTATATAAACGGCGAAAAGGCCGGTGTCGGAAAGCCCGGCACCTTCCATGTGATCACCCGCACTTTCAGAGACGGCGACACCATCGAGTACACACTGAGGCAGTCGTTCAGGCTGACCAAGTACCGCGGCGCCGACGAGATCGAAGGCTTTGACAGATACTATATCGAGCGCGGGCCGATCCTCTACGCCGTGACGGCTCCCGATCTCAAAAAGGCGAGGATGATCGGCTGGACGGCAGACGATTATAAGAGATGGCTGATCCCGTCCGAGAAGCCGCTCTGCTTCGATATAGCCATGCATCCCGACCGCAGTCTCGTTCCCTATTTCATGACAGACAGCGACACGTATATGACCTGCTGCCCGATCTTCGGGTGAATTTATCCTAAAGGAAATAAAAAACATGAACACAAAAAAGCATCTTCTGACATGGATAGCCCTTACCGCCGTGATCTGCTCCGCGCTTGCCGCCTGCGGCGAAGAGGGAGGACAGAATCCCGGTTCTCCGGCTCAGACCGCCTCCTCGGCTGAAATTACCGCCGCCGAGACCGAAGCCGAAGAGACCAAGCTCGTTTACGCCGCCGATATCCCCGAGGGGACCGATTTCGGCGGATATAACTTCCGTTTCCTTCACTGGTATCATGACAGCTGGCAGGAGAGGATCAACAAGGACCTCGTCGCCGAGGAGATGAACGGAGAGACATTGAACGACGCGGTCTATACCCGCAATATGAACGTTTCCGAGGCGCTGAACATAAATATCACGTCGGAGCTCATGGGGCTCGGCGAGATAGCGACCGCGGTGAACAAGGCGGTGAGCGCCGGAGAGGACGCGTGGGACGCGGTCTATATCAGGCTTTATGAGGTCCCGTCAAGCCTTTCGAGCGGGATATTCATGAACTACTTCAATATCCCGACGATAGATTTTGAGAATCCGTGGTGGGATCACAATTCGGTCGACCAGCTTTCCATCGACCATAAGCTTTTCCTCGTCGCTTCGGATATCAACATCATCGACAAGAACGCCACCGCCGGACTCGCCTTCAACAAGCAGATGGCGGTCGATTACAGCCTCCCCGATCTTTACCAGACGGTACGCGACGGCAAATGGACGATGGACTATATGATGAGCCTCTATCAGAACGCCTCGAGGGACATCGACGGAGACGGCAAAATGGGGCTCGACGACATATACGGCTTCCTGTCCAAAAACGACGCGATGACCTTCTTCTTCCACGGCTCGGGCGGGCGGTTCATATCGAAGGACAGCGAGGATATCCCGTATTTCAGCTTCCCCGGCGAGAAGAACTTCACCGTTACGCAGAAGCTCTTCGACATGTTCTCGGATGAGAACAATTTCTTCAACCAGCACGTCTGGGACACCTCGGTCGTCACCGACGCGATGTACACGCAGATGTTCGCGAACGGTCAGGGCCTCTTCTTCCTGCTCAGGCTCGACGATATAGAATTCATGAGAAGCTCGGACACCGATTTCGGAGTGCTTCCGATAACCAAATATGACGAGACCCAGAGCGACTATTACTCCACCGTCTCGCAGCATACGACCGGGCTCATGTCCATCCCGATCACGGTATCGGACATGGAGCGTGACGGCCTGATACTCGAAGCCCTCGCGGCTGAATCGAAGAACCTCGTCCAGCCGGCGTACTATGAGATCAATATGACCACGAAATACACCAGAGACACTGAATCCGGGGAGATGCTCGAGCTGATCATGGCGAACAGGGTATATGATCTCGGATGCATCTATTCGTTCGGAGATTTCGCGAATCAGTATCAGAATATGGGCTCCGGCAAGAAGAACGACATCGCGTCGATGACGGCCAAGAGCGAATCCAAGGTCGCCAAGGCGATAGACAAGGTCGTGGCAAAATACGCCGACCTCGGCTGAAAAAAACAGCGGCTGTCCCGTTTTCTTAAGACAGCCGGAATGAACGTATTTATATGAGTATAATTGAAATCATTCTTATCGGGATCGGGCTTTCGATGGACGCGTTCGCCGTCTCGGTCTGCAAGGGTCTCGCCATGCGGAGGATCAACTGGAGGCAGGCGCTGATAATCGGCGGCGCCTTCGGCCTCGCGCAGGCGGTGATGCCGGTGATCGGATGGCTGCTCGGCTCCGGCTTCTCGTCGGTGATCGACAGATACGATCACTGGGCGGCGTTCATACTGCTCGCCGTGATAGGCGCGAAGATGGCGATAGAGGCCATACGTGACCTGCTCCGGAACGATGAGGAAACAGCCGAGAGGGGCGACGCGAAGCTCGATATAAAGGAGCTTGTCGTCCTCGCCGTCGCGACGTCGATAGACGCTCTCGCGGTCGGGATCTCGCTTGCCTTCCTCAGGGTGAACATAATCCTGTCGGCGCTGACGATAGGCGCCGTCACCTTCGCGATCTGCCTCGCCGGAGTGCTCATCGGGTTCAGGTTCGGGGCGAGATACAAGTCGAAGGCCGAGCTCGCGGGAGGTATCGTGCTGTTTCTCGTCGGTCTGAGGATCCTTCTCGAGGGGCTTGGGATAAGTCTCATATGACAGTAAAATGACAGGTGGATTATGATAAGGATTCTCTCCCCCGCACAGGGGGAAACGCTTGCTCCGCTCAGCCGTGAGATGCTCGATTTCATTGAAAAGCCGGAGATCGAGGCCGCCGGAAGGATAAACTGGAGCGATCTCAAATCGCAGGGGATAGACCGCACGGTACCGTCTCCCGCGATCGTCCGGTACGAGCCGGAAATAAACGGAAGGCTCGTCCTCACGCGGTGCGAAGCGGGCGCACAGCCGGAATACGTCCCAGCCGTCGGCGGCAGGGCAGAGATATACGATCTCATGGTCGGATACGATTACACCGCCGTCATTGAGACGGACGGGGAGAGCTCTGACGCCGTCCGCTTCTCGGTATCGGATCAGCCGCCGAGATGGATATACATCGACGGCTGCAACAACTGCCGCGATATCGGCGGCTGGAAGACAGACGGCGGCCGAAGGGTCAGACAGGGGATGATATACAGGACGTCCGAGCTCGACACCCATCTCGTCATCACAGACAGGGGCAGAAAACAGCTCAAAGATCTCGGCGTGAAATGCGAGATAGACGTCCGCGGCTTCGGCGACACGGCGACGGAGACGATGAAGGGCAGCGGGATAAGATACCATAATATCAAGCTCGCCGCCTACGATGACATATTTACATGCGAGCAGAAGGACAGGTATCTTGAGACCTACCGCCTGCTGCTCGACGATGGCAATTATCCGCTTTTCATTCACTGCTGGGGAGGCATAGACCGCACCGGGACATGGGTGTACATCCTGAACGGTATGCTCGGCGTGCAAGACGGCGATCTTTGCCTCGACTACGAGATATCATCCTTCGCAAACTGGGGTGACCGATCCAGAAACAGCGATTACTTCAAAGCTTTCAAGGCCGGTCTCATGAAATACGGCGATACGCCGGGGGAGGCATGCGAAAAATTCATGCTCGACTGCGGCCTTGCCGTCAGCGAGACAGATCATCTGAGAAATATACTGACCGTTTAAGGAGGATCATCATATGAGTCACCATGCTTCTTTGAAGGCGCTGATGCTTTCGGCGCTGCTTGCCTTCTCATTCCTCGCCGCCGCGTGCGGCGAGACCGCGTCTGACGCCGGAGCGGGGAAACCGGCCGATACGGCGGCGGCGCAGCCGGGAGGCGACGCCGCGGAGGCCGCCGAGACAGAGCCTGAAAAAGCCGTCGACGGGCTGCCTGACACCGATCTCAAGGGCTGGGAGATGCGCGTCATCGCCCATCACGACGGGCTCAGCGACGAGAGGACGATCTACGCCGCCGAGATGAACGGCGAGATCATCAACGACATCATCTACGAGAGGAACCATTCTCTCGAGGATCGCTTCAACTTCAAGTACACCGTCTATCCCGCCGACGGCTGGAACGACTGCTATGTGAAGCTGAAAAACAGCGTCATGGCCGGCTCGAGGGACTACGACATGATCTTTATCCTGCCGTTCTCGACCAGCGGCGCCTGTGTTAAGGATCAGGTGCTGTACAATATGAACTCGGTGCCGCACCTGAACTTCGATCAGCCGTGGTGGCACACGAATATCAACGATCTTTACACCTATCACGGCTATCTGCCATTCGTCTCGTCCGATTACCTTCTCAGCTCGTATCAGTATTCGAATATCCTCATATTCAATAAGGTCATGGCCGCGAATTATCAGCTTGAGGACATCTATTCCCTCATAAGAGGCGGCACATGGACCATCGACAAGTTCAGCGGCATGACCGAGACCGTCACCGAGGATATAAACGGCGACGGCAAGTTCGACGTAAACGACCAGTACGGCATAGCCACCAACTACGGCTATCACGCCATCACCTGGGGCTACGCCATAGGCGATATGAGCGTCCGCCTAAAGGACGACGGCACGGTCGAGCTCGGCTACAACAACGAGAAATTCATCAACCTCTGCGAGTGGCTTTACAACCTTCTCTATGTCTCGAATCAGGCTTTCCAGATAGGCTGGGACCTTGAAAGCGAGATCAAATGGGATGAGAACCGTCTGCTCTTCGAGGCGATGTGGCTCGCCGATCTCGAGAAATTCCGCGAGCTCACGATCGACTACGGCGTGATACCCTACCCGAAGTACGACGAGGCTCAGGATATGTATCACACCTATACCGACGCGCGCAGCGGCGCCGTCGCGATACCGATGGACGCCCCCGCCGACGTTATATCGAACGTCGGACTCGTTGTCGAGGCGATGAGCTGCGCCAGCTACAACGATCTCATCCCCGCCTACATCACCTCCGTCACCGAGACGAAGTACAGCCGCGACGAGGAAAGCGTCGAGATGATGGATTATATCGCGAAGGGAAGGGTCTGGGACATCGGCTACACGATGACAGGCACCGACTCGTACACATGGGCGATATACAACTGGCTGAAAAAGTCCGACGGCTCGATAGCTTCCTCTCTCGAGAAGAACGCGCCGAAGATGATAAAGAGCTTCGACAAGGTCATAGCGGCCTATCAGGAGCTCGCCGACATGGAATGGCCGTCGAAGTAAGCGGATTGAAAGGCGGTCTGAAGTGAAGGATTGCTGCGGTTATGTAAACGTGTTCCACGGATGCGGCGAGATAGACCTTCCGAAGCCGGAGGGTCTCGCCGCGAAGTGGTATTTCATCAAGGCGTGCTGCGGGAACACCAGTCCGGCGGCCTGCCTGCCGTTTTCCGCCATGTCGGTCGGCCCGTATTCGGGAGGATATCCCTCAGGATACGGCGATCATCAGCCGAACAGCTTCGCGAGGCCCGATCATTTCGAGGGCGGGAAGGAGCTGCTCGGCTTCGCCCACCTTCATCAGAGCGGCACCGGCGCGATAGGATTCTACTACAACTACGCCGTGACGACCCCGCGCTACGATGATTCTCCCGAGCGCCGCCCGATGTCGCGCGAGGCGGCGGAGCCGGGGTATTATACCGTCTGCCTCGAAGACATAAAATGCGAGCTCACCGTCTCGGGCAGGACGGCGCTCCACCGCTACACCTTCGGTCATGACGGCGGCAGGGTGGATATAGATTTCGAGGGCACCGGACTGTGCTGCCCCGGACTCAGAAGGGTATATGCCGGGGATCTCACAGTGAAAAAAGTCTCCGGCGATACGGTGACGGCTGAGGGCGACATCGAAGGCGTCAGGATATACATGGCCGTCCGCGCCGACAGCGATATCGAAATCGACGGCGCGAAGGCGCGCGTCTCTGTCCCGTCGGGACGCGTCGTGAATCTCCGCGTCGGCATCTCGCCGCGCGATATGGATTCGGCGATGAGACACGCCGGAGCCGAAGCGGACTTCGATGAGGCGAGGAGCGAGGCGCGCCGGCTGTGGGAGGCCGAGCTTTCAAAGATCGCGATAGAGACCGACGACGAAAGGCTCCGCGGCATATTTTACTCGAATCTCTATCATTCGCTTGTCAAGCCTGCCGACTGGTCGGGCGAGAGCTTTATCTATGACGGCGGACCGTTCACCGCCGATTTCGCGACGCTGTGGGACATGTACAAGACGGCGATGCCGCTGATATACATGCTCAGCGGCGATATAGGCTCGAAGGTGAATGAGACGCTTCTGAGGGTATGCGAGGCGACCAGCGTCATGCCCGTTGAGCTCGGCCTTTCGCGCAATTACGCCATGAAATCTATCCAGGCGAGGATGCTCGGTTTCTACTGCCTGTTCACGGCGTACAGATACGGCTATGATATCGACCCGAAGAGACTGCTCGACGATTTCAGGCGCGACCTGTTCGACGAAGGGAAGCGCGATTTCACCGAAAACGGCAGATGCGTCTCGCATACATTCCTTCTCGATATGGCCGAGGCCTGCGCTCTCGCCGCCGATATAGCGTCGGAAACCGGAGACACCGAAACGGAGAAACTGCTCAGACCGTACGCAGCGCTTTGGAGAAGCGTGTTTTCCGACGAGACCGGCCTTCTCCGCGGCGATTCGGAGTATTATGAGGGGACGCTTTATAATTACTCGTTCAGACAGATGGCCGACATGGACTCGAGGATCGCCCTCGCCGGAGGAAAGGAGAGATTCGTAAAGCTTCTCGACGATTTCTTCGGCTACGGCGCTCCCGACGTGGTCCTTCCGACAGACCCGCATAACGGAGCTGTCGTCGCCGAGGGCATGAAGCTCGGCAGGTTCGAGGGCTTCAACAACGAGTCCGACACCGAAGCTCCGTTCTCGTACATATACGCCGGACGTCACGACCGCGTCTGCGAGGTCATACGCGCCGGGATGAGATACATGTTCACCGACGGGAGGGGCGGCATACCGGGAAACAACGACTCCGGCGCGCTGTCGTCGTATTACGTTTTCATGGCTCTCGGGCTGTTCCCGGTCGCGGGACAGGATCTGTTCCTCATCGGTTCGCCGTTCGTGAAAGAGGCGTCTGTAAAGCTGTACAACTGCCGACGGCTCGATATATCGGTCGATAAGGTGAGCGGCGGCGATATCTATGTAAGCTCCGTTTCCTTCAACGGCAGTCCGGTATCGGATTACAGGATATCTGCGAAGGAGCTTCTATCGGGAGGAAGGCTGGAATTTCATATGACCGACACCCCCGTCATGTGACGGCAAAGCGGACGGAGGATAAAAGGCAAAAACATCGGCGGAACAAGCGTTCCGC
The DNA here is from genome assembly GCA_946407735.1 of uncultured Clostridia bacterium. GTDB lineage: Bacteria > Bacillota > Clostridia > Oscillospirales > CAG-272 > JAAZGC01. The sequence continues at coordinate 32,478 of CAMJPL010000021.1, read as the reverse complement.
CGATGCTTTGTATATGTGTTTAGCTATGACTCACACTGACTTAAGATCAAATCAACATTATCAGTCCGCCAGAGTTCCCATCGGGTCCCACGGAGCGAGCTCGGTCACTTCGCCGATGTTGTCGAGCTTGCCCTTGAGATACTTCTTGTTGATGACAAGCTGATACACGAAGCGCTCGAACCATGTGTCGGTGCAGAAGTAATAGCCCTCGTTCACGCCCTCGGGTCCCCAGCTGTTCTCGATCTTCCAGCGGTCGGGCTTGCCGGAGCGCTCGTCGATGTTGAAGCCGGTGAGCACCATGGCGTGGTTCATCGCGCTGATGCGGTAATCGAGAGATTCGGACTTGGTGTAGTCGATGTCGAGACCGGTGAACAGCTCGTTGTTGAAGCTCTTGTCGTCCCAGAGGCGCTTGTCGGCGTCGCGGAACTTGCCGCAGTCGGAGCCGAACCAGACGACCTCGCCGTCCTTCAGCTGCTGAAGGGCGAGGGCCTTGAACTCATCCATCGGCACGTTGTAGTAAAGGATCTTGTCACCGCCGACGATGTTGCCGAGGTATTTCACGGTGTAGAACTTGCCGAACGGCTTGTCGGCCGTCGGGGCGTGGATGACCGAGATGTAGTTGTCGAGGAAGTCGCCGATGAATTTGTCCTTGAAGGATTCGGGAGTGTAGTCCCGCTCCATGTGGTACTTCTTGTCCTTGTCGGTGTACTCGAGATCGAATTTCTTCGGCGGCTCGGTGTAGCAACGGCAGAGGAAGCTGTAAACGCGGCCGAGGATCTCCTTGATGGCGGCGTCGACCTCGGTCTCGGAGGCCCCGCCGGCAATCATGTTGCGGAGACGGAAGGCGCAGACGCGCATGTATTCGGTCAGATAGCCGTTGAGCCTGCCGGTGGCGCTCGTCTGGAAGGTCTCGGGCATGGCGTCCTTCGGGACGATGCCGTACTTCTTCACGATGTTGGCGAACATATCCCACTGTCCGCCGTCGCCGCCGAAGGTGTTGCCGATTATGTACTGGACGGTGCGGTCGTCGATCGGGTCCTTCGCGGTGTCGACGATGCAGTTCAGATAGTAGTTGCAGCGCTCGAATTTGTCCCAGAAGGCGAGATAGGCCTGAGAAAGCTCGAAATAGTCGACGTTCAGCTTCTTGCCGATGATCTCGCGGAGCACGTTCGTCGCGGCGAACAGCCAGCAGCGCCCGGAGCTCTTCTGGTTGGTGGACTTCATCGTCGGTATCTCGTAGGAGAACCGGAAGTTCTTGCCTTTGTTGGCATTGGGGTCAAAGCCGAAGGTTCCGAAATCGTTCCTTGAGAAGATGTCGGTCATTATGCGGTTCAGCTTGCAGCCGTTGTATTCTTCCGAAAATTGACCGATGGTCTCGCATGTTACGGGCTTGAATTCCATAAGAGTGTCCTTTCAGCAATATATTGTTTTTGTATTATTATAAACCTTCGATGAGGCAAAGTCAAGCTGTTTGTCGATTAATCCCGGAAAAACGCGGTAAAATACTCCGTCACGGCTCCGCGTTGTCATAGTTCATCTTGTAATTCACAGCGTACTTTTCGGCCGTCGAGCCCGCCGGGGTATGGATCACGATGCTCTCGCTTCCGATGAAGACGCCCTCGCCGAGCTTTGTCACAGATGCGGGGATGTATATGTCGGTCAGCGAGTCGCAGGCCGAGAAGGCGTAATCGTCGATCTCGGTGACGAAATCGGGGATCTTTATGACGGTCAGAGAATCGCAGTTGTAGAACATGTGGTTCGGGATCTTCGTCATGCAGGACGGAAGATCGAAAGATGTGAGCTTTTCGCAGTTCGCGAACATGTAATCGTTCGTCTTCGCGATGTATCTCGGCATCATCAGGTTCGTTATCTTCACGTTGCCGAAGCTGTACTTGCCGAGCACTGTTAGCGACTCGGGGAAGATAAGATCGGTGAGACCCGTGTCGACGAAGGCGTAGTTGCCTATCGCCACCAGCCCTTCGGGGAAGTTTATCGACGTCAGGTTCTCGCAGCCGCGGAAGCTGTAGTTGCCGATATTGGTGACGGTGTCGGGAAGGACGACGGTGGTAATCGTCTTGTTGAAATCAAAGGCGTTCCTTGCTATGCTCATCACCGGGAGCCCCTCAGCCTCGGACGGTATCAGCACGACCTGATCGCCGCCGAGATAACCGGAAACCTCGGCGAATGATTTATAGATATTGTATGTGAATATCCCGTCGGATGTCGTCGATTTGGAGTCCTCGTCGGGCAGAGCGACCGTAGACGAGGTCGATGTCTCGGCGTCGTCCTTCGACGATCCGCCGCCGCAGGATGAAAAGGAGGCGAGGATCGACAGGGTGAGAAGCGCTGTTACGCAGATTCTGGCTTTATTCATGGCTTTTTCAGATTTATCGCCCGCCGGGGCGGTATCGCTTGTCGGATTCTCCTGTTATGCTTATATTATACATACGAGTCGGCTCAAAGTCAAGCCGGAGAAGTTTATAATTATATAAAATAATTTAGAATTGCCGTAAGACGGTTGTATCCGCTTCGCTTTTGTGATATAATCTATATAACGCATAAATCACATTCAGACAGATGAGGACGCATTATGATTCTTTTGCGAAACGGCCGTATAAAGCCGATAACGTCGCCTGATATCCCATGCGGGGACATCCTTATCGGCGATGACGGGAAGATAGCCGCGATAGGGACGGATATCACGCCGCCGGAGGGGACTGAGATCGTCGACGTGAGCGGATGCCTCGTGACGCCGGGACTTATTGACGGGCATACCCATATCGGTCTCGACGAGGAGGCGATAAGATGGGAGGGCGCCGACTACAATGAGACGTCCGACGCTCTGACGCCGAACATGCGCGGCATAGACGGCATAAACCCGCAGGACGAGGCCTTCCGCTGCGCTCTTTGCGGCGGCGTCACGGCGGCCGTGACGGGCCCCGGCTCGGCAAACGTGCTCGGCGGCACCTTCCTCGCTATCAAGCTGTACGGCGACTGCGTCGACGATATGGTCATCCGCGATCCCGTCGCGATGAAGGCGGCCTTCGGCGAGAACCCGAAGGGCTGCTACGGGCAGCAGGGGCGCAAGGCTCCCGTCACGAGGATGGGCATAGCCGCCCTGCTCCGCGACGAGCTCCGCAAGGCGAAGGATTATGAGGAAAGCCTTGAGAAGGCCGATCCCGACAAGCCGAAGCCATACGACATGAAGCTGGAGGCGCTGCTCCCGGTTATCCGCCGCGAGATCCCGCTGAAATGCCACGCCCACCGCGCCGACGATATGCTGACCGCAATCAGGATAGCCGAGGAATTCAACATCCGCATCACGCTGGATCACTGCACCGACGGGCATCTGATAGCTCAGAAGCTCGCCGAGAAGGGGTATCCCGTCCTCGTCGGGCCGTCGCTCGGCAACAAGAGCAAGTTCGAGCTGAAAAACAAGACCTTCGAGACCCCGGCGATACTATATAAGGCCGGTATGGAGGTCTGCCTCATCACCGACGCGCCGGTCATCCCGCTGTATTATCTGCCGCTCGTCGCCGGTCTCGCCGTCAGGGAAGGGCTCCCCGAGGACGCCGCGTGGAGGGCTATCACCATAAACCCGGCGAAGGTCGCCGGGATCGAGGACCGCGTCGGCTCGCTCGAGGTCGGCAAGGACGCCGATATTTCGGTGTTCGACAGCGATCCGCTGCATTCGATACAGGCGAGAGCCGTGAAGGTATATGTAAACGGCGCCGCGGCGGTCAAATGATCTGGGCTTGAATTTACGATAAATAACCGATAAAACAGAAATCTCCCCTTCGCGGGATCCCGGTGTGTGAAATCATTCGGGATGATCCGCGGAAAGGGGAGTTTTATATTTTTTGCTTTACGCCAGCAGATTCCTGCCTTCCCACTCGGGATCGGGCTGCGCGCCGAGTATAGCGGCGACGGTGGGCGCGATGTCGAGGATGGAGGCCGATTCAAGCTCCCTCGTCTCGAGGGAGGGATCGGAGATGATAAGCGGGATCGTCATGTCCTCGGGCTTGTCGGTGCCGTGAGTGCGGTCGTGCCCGCCGTGATCGGCGGTGAAGATGACGGTGTAATCGCCGATCGAGGACACCAGCTTTTCGATCAGCGTCCATACCTTGCTCACGGCCTTCATGTAATCTTCGCTCATCCAGCCGCTGCCGTGCCCGACGGCGTCGGTGAGGCCGTAATAATAGAAGACGAAATCCGGGGCGTCGGAGTTTATGTAGTCTATCGCGCGCTCGGTCAGCTTCTCGCAGGTGTTCCAGTAATCGTAGATATGCCCCGACATGAATATGGCGTTCGCCAGCGAGTCGGGACGGGAGAGATCGCGCAGCTCCTCCCAGTCGTAGACGATGCCGGTCTTCTTTCCGGCGGCGCGGAGCACCTCGAACAGGCCCTTTATCGGTCTGACCTGAGGCATGTAGGTGTTCGACAGGATCCCGTGCCTGTCCGGCGGCACCGAGTGGAAGAGCGACATGTGGCAGGGAAGCGTGACGCTCGGCATCACGGTCTTTGTCTTCATCGAGTACAGCGCATGGCGGAGAAGGACGTCGGAATAGTCGCTGATACCGGCGATCCTGCCGAAGGAATCGGGACGGACTCCGTCAGATAGGATGAGCAGGACTTTTTTGTTCATAGTGTGACAACGCCTTAAAATTGTATTATCTGTATAAAAAGTCTTTGTCGGAAAGGGGGCTCAGGGGGAAAACCACCTTTCTTCAGAAAGGTGGTTTTCCCCCTGCAAATTATAAACGTTTACTTGTTCGTTACATCCTCGTCGCCGAAGGGATCTCCGCACTCGGGGCAGAATTTCGGCGGGTTGGTCGGATCCTCGGGCTCCCATCCGCACTTGTCGCACTTGTACTGGGGGACGCCGGAGGGCTTCTTCGTGCCGCAGTTGGCGCAGAATTTGCCCTTGTTCTCGGTGCCGCAGGACGGGCAGGTCCAGGAGTTCTTGTCCTCCGGCTTCTTCGTGCCGCAGTCGGCGCAGAATTTGCCGGTGTTCTTCTTCCCGCACTGCGGGCAGACCCATTCGCCCTCGGCCGGCTTCGGCTCGGGCTTCTTCTCGCCGCAGTCGGCGCAGAACTTGCCGGTGTTGACCTTGCCGCACTTCGGGCAGGTCCAGCCGTCGGCGGCAGGAGCCGCGGGAGCGGGTGCGGCAGCCTGCTGCTGGGCGGCCTGCTGCTGAGCGGCGACCTGGAACAGCTGAGCGGCGTTGACTCCGCCGGAGTTCTGGGCCATGCCGAGACCCATGAAGCCGGTCATGGCGCCGGCGCTGTTGTTGGCGGCGTCCTGCATGGCCTGAGCCTGAGCGGTGGTGAGGGTGCCGGCGGCGATGGCAGCGTTGCTGTTGAAGGCGGCCATCTGAGCCTGCTGCAGCTTCTTCTCATCCTCGGGATCGGCGGTGACCGAGCTTACGCCGAAGGCGGCGATGGCGATACCGCGGGTATCGGTCCAGCTGCTCGAAAGGACCTCGTTCAGCGCCTGAGAGAGCTCCATCGTGTGCATCGGGAGCTCTTCGTAGCTGATGCGGGTCAGCTTGCCCATGGCGGGCTGCAGGGCGGTCAGAAGCTCGCTCTTGAGGGTGCTGTCGATCTGGTCGCGCTTGTAGATGTCAGCGACGTTCCCGGCGAGGGACTGATAGAAGAGGAGCGGGTTGACAATCTTGTAGGAATATTCGCCGTGGCAGCGGATGCGGACGGTGAACTTGAAGTTGATGTCGGGATCGACGATCTTGAAGGGGATCGGGTTGGCGGTGCCGTACTTGTTGCCGATGATCTCCTTGGTGTTGAAGTAGTAGACGCGCTGTACGCGGGCGGTATCGCCGCCGAAGGTGATGCGCTTGCCTATCTGTTTGAAGGTCTCAAGGATGTTCTGTCCGAGGTTGCCGTAGAACAGCGAGGGCTCGGACGAGGTGTCGTAGACGAATTCGCCCGGCTCGGCGCAGAACTCGACGACCTTGCCCTGGTCGACGATGATCATGCACTGACCGTCGGCTACGGCCACGATGGAGCCGTTGGAGATGATGTCCGGGTCGCCCTTGTTGTTGGAGGAGCGGCGTCCCTGACGGTGATCCGCCTTCTTCAGAAGGACGTCTGTCGGAAGGGAGTCACAGTAAAAATAATCGCGCCAAGAATCGGCGAGAGCGCCGGAAGCGGCGCCGAGCGCTGCACTTATAAGTCCCATGGTTCTGGTCTCCTTGCTTGTATGTAAAAAGGCTTCTGTCTGCTGTATCAATTATACAATAAACTTTCGTTGTTGTCAAGAGTTTTTTATTACCCATATGGGCAGTTTTTGTGTCATTCGGTCATTTTGACGTATTGATGTGCTCTGTCACGTCCGATATATTAAAAATCTGAAAATTTGAGTTTTCTCTTGCATTATCGCGGCAAAGAGTGTATAATATTATACGTCTAAACTATCTAATCCGAAGGAGCTTCGATCATCATGAAAATCAGACGCGTATTATGTATTTTCGCCGCGGCGCTCATGCTTGCCCTCGCGGTGGTCCCGGTGTCCTCTTTCGCCGCCGGTCAGAAGGTTCCAGCCCTCACAGCCCCGACAGTCACATGGAGCGTCCTAAGCCCCACCACCGCCAGCTGGAACACCGTGTCCGGCGCCGTCGGCTATAACTGGCAGCTCTGGTACAGCGACCTCACCCTCGTCGACAGCGGCTATATCTCCGCCGTAAACGGGCAGAACGTGAACTATACCCTCAGCGTGATGGACAAGATCAAGGCCGGCAGCTACGGCGGATACACCATGCTCGTCCAGGCCGTCGCCGATCCCAAGAGCACTGCTGCCGTCAGCTCCGAATACGGCAGGAGCGCCTATCTCAACTACACCTCCACAGGCTTCACCATCGGCACCCTCGCCGCCTACGATCCTTCCTTCGCGGCATATCCCGGTTCGAACTATCTCGTATGGCTGTATATGAACAACATCAGATGCACCCTCGACATCCATAACTATACCGGTTATGTCGGCGACACGAAGAAGGTCAACGCCAGCGTCAACACTCCCTACACCGTCAATACCGTCTGGACGTCGAGCGACGAGTCGGTAGCCACCGTCGACGACGAAGGCCTCATCACCCTCGTCGGTCCCGGCGTCGCCGTCATCACCGTCACCGACGGATATGCCGGCTCCGATTCCTGCCTTGTCACCGTGAAGAAGGACAAGGTAAGAAAGCTCAATAATTTCTGATAAATGAAAAAAGAGTGTGAAAAGGCGTTGGATCGGTCGATCAAACGCCTTTTCTCGGCATAGGGGGTGAGCGCGGATGACACGCCGTCTCCGGCTTTCCGCCTCGGCGCTGAAGCTTATCGGCGCCGCCGCGATGCTCTGCGATCATCTCTGCGTGATCCTTCTCCCCGGACAGCTCTGGCTGAGATACATCGGCCGCCTCTCGATGCCGATATTCGCCTTTTTCATCGCCGAGGGCATGCGCCGCACGTCGGACAGGGGAAGATATATCCTCCGCATCACGGCCGTCGGCGCCGTGTGTCAGGCGGCGTATCTCATCGCCGGGGGAAATCCGCTGTATATGAACATCCTCCTCACCTACGCCCTCGCCTGCGCGTTTATCTCCGCCGCAGATCCGCTCCTTAAAGGACGGAGGGGAAGGGGAGATATCATTGCCGCCGTCATCGCCGTCGCGGCTGCGGCCGCGCTTCTCTGCCTACTCGATTTCAGCTACGGCGTATGGGCGGTGCTCGTCATTTCGGCGGCGTATTTTATCCCCCGCCCGGAGCTCAGGCTCGCCGCCATGCTCGTCGTACTCACCGTCTATTCGGCAGTCTGCGCGAGGGACGGCTACGCGTACCAGATCTTCTCCCTCGCCTCTCTGCCGCTTATCGCGCTTTACCGCGGCGACAGGGGGATGAAGCTCCCGAGATATTTCTTCTATATCTTCTACCCGGCCCATCTCGCCCTTCTGTGGATCATAAGATACGCGGTCATTTTTAAAAATTCTTTTATGTAAACTCCCGAAAGGCGGAACAATATCCCGGTTTCCGGCGTCCCAGATAAAGCGGGCGGCGGCGCGCCCGAAAAACATCCTTTGAAAGCAGCTATCGCATGAACCAGACTCTACAGAACAACACAAAACGGAAAAAAGAGAGACGATACAGCATAAACGAGACGAAGGAGAGACGGAGGACCTTTTATTTTCTGCTTCCGTCGCTCATCGGCGTTCTGCTGTTCTATATCGCGCCCTTCGCCGTCGTGATATACTACTCTCTCATCGACAATCCCATCCAGAAGAATTTCGTCGGCCTGAGGAATTTCATACAGGTATTCAACAACAGCGCTTTCAGGCAGGCCGCCCGGAACACGCTGACATTCTCGCTCGCCGCCGTGCCTCTGGTGGTTTTGTTCTCTCTCCTTCTCGCGGTGCTGCTTGACACCGACATCCCGTTCAAGACGCAGTTCCGCACCGTGTTCATCACCCCGCTGATGGTGCCGATAGCCTCCGTCGTGCTCATATGCCAGGTGCTTTTCGACTACAACGGCGCGATAAACACGATGCTCGTCTCCTTCGGCTCGCTCCCCGTCGACTGGATGAAGAGCGGGTACGCCCAGTTCGTCATCGTGCTGCTGTATCTCTGGAAAAACCTCGGGTACAACATGATCCTTTTCATGAGCGCGCTGTCAAACATACCGACCGACGTGCTCGAGGTCGCCACACTTGAGGGCTGCGGCTCGGTGAGGAAATTCCTCTACATCAAGCTCCGCTATATCATGCCGACGATCATATTCGTCTCGATACTGTCGCTCATCAACAGCTTCAAGGTCTTCCGCGAGGTCTATCTTCTCACCGGCGACCATCCGGTCGATACGGTGTATATGCTCCAGCACTTCATGAACAACACCTTCAACTCGCTCGACTACCAGAAGCTGTCGGCCGCCGCCGTCATCATCGCCATCGTGATGATATTCATTATCGGCGCCCTCTTCGCGATTGACAAGAGGTTCGGGGGAGGTACCGAGGAATGACGGGAACGGACAACAAAAGGTACCGCTCGGCGGCTGAAGAGCTCGAGGAGAAACGCAGGCGCAGCCGCATGATACACAGGAAGCGCAGGATAAAGCACGGCATATACGTCGCCGTCGTCTGCACCTTCCTTCTGATCGTTTCGCTGATATTCCTCTTCCCGATAGTTCTGACGATAACCAACTCGTTCATGAGCCAGACCGAGATCGCCGCCAGCTACGGCAAGATCTTCTCGTCTCTCACCGGGAAAAGGGTGTTCGTCGCCGAAGTCGTGCATCTCAAGCTGATACCCGACATGGTTTCTTTCAGCCAGTATTCGACGGCGCTGATAAAATCGCCCGATTATCTTCTGAAATTCTGGAACTCGGTGCTTCTGGTGGTGCCGATAACGCTGTTCCAGATCGCCGTGGCGCTCTGCGCGTCGTACGCGCTCGCGAGGTTCGACAGCAAATTCCGGTCCTTCGTCTTTTTCGCGTACGTCATACTCATGCTGATGCCGTATCAGGTGACGCTGGTGCCGAACTATCTCGTCGCCGGATGGCTGCATATCCTCAACACGAGATGGTCGATAATCCTGCCCGGAGTCTTCTCGCCTTACGCCGTCTTCCTTCTGACGAAGTTCATGAAGCGCATACCGTCGGCGATAATCGAGGCGGCGAAGCTCGACGGATGCGGCGAGTGGAAGATATTCACCCGCATATGCGTGCCGCTCTGCCGGAGCGTCATATGGAGCGTCGCGGTGCTGGTCTTCATCGACTACTGGAACATGGTCGAGCAGCCGCTGATCATGTTCGACGACCAGGAAAAATACCCGCTGTCGGTCTTCCTGTCGAAGATAAACAGCGGCGACGTCGGTCTCGCCTTCGCGGTGGCGACGTTCTACATGGTGCCGACCCTGCTCGTCTTCCTTTACAGCGAGGATTACCTGATAGAGGGCATATCGTATTCGGGCGGCATCAAGGGCTGAACCCTGACACTCTGAACTTTTGATCACACACAGCAAATTTACCGAGGAATATATCATGGATTCAAATGTCGATATGAGATCGTATCGGCGGAAGTCGATAATAAAGACAGTCGCCATCGTCTTTCTGGCGGTGCTGCTGGTCCTGACCTTCTTCTCGCAGACGATAATGAACTATTCTCTGCCGGAGGTCTCGGCTCAGTACGCGTCCGCCGGAACCATCACCACCCGCGTCCGCGCGTCGGGTACGGTAGAGGCGAATCAGAATTACGAGGTCCGCTCCGGCTCCACCCGCACGATACGCGAGGTGCTGATCCGTCAGGGCGATACGGTCAGCGTCGGAGACCCGCTTTTCAGGCTCGAGGATGTCGAGAGCGAGGAGGTAAAGACAGCCCAGAACGCCGTGAAGGAAGCTGAAAAGGCGATAAAGGACGCCGAGAAGGCGATAAGGGACGCCGAGAAGGGTGTCGCGTCGGCTCAGGCCGCGTATGAATCGTCGCTCAGAGATGTCAACCCCGCCACATCGACGGCTGTGCTCGTCGTGGAAAAGGCGAAGCAGGACCTTGACGCGGCCAAAAAGAAGCTGAATTCCGTCGGAAACTATGACGCGCAGATAGCCGCCGCCGAAGCCGCCCTCGACTCGGCGCAGGCATATGTGAGACAGCTCACGAGAGAGCAGAACGATCTGACAAAGCAGAAGCAGAAGCTGCAGGAGAAGCTGAGCGCGGTATCGGACAGCGAACTCACCGATCTTACGCTCGAGCAGCGCCTCGCGAAGGCCGAAGCCGATTTCAGCGAGGCAAAACAGGCTTTCGAGGACGCCGAATTCCTTCTCGAGGCGGCGAAGCAGCAGAAGGATCAGTCGGATATCGACAAGGAGAACGCCGACGACGCGCTCGCGGCGGCGAATGACAGAAAAACGGAGTATGAAGCGGAGCACGGGAAGATAACAGCTCCGACCGATGATGAACTTCTCGCGGCGAAGCGCAATATTGAAGCTCTCGAACTCGCCTATCAGCGTGCTCTTGAGGATTATAACTATTTCGTTCAGGGTCAGCAGCTTTCAAGAAACAATACCGAAATGACATTGGTGGAAGCGAGGAATACATATCTCAGCAGCAACGTCTCAAATATCGATCAACTGTACGCGGAGTGTTTTCTAAATTACTATCTGGCTAATATGCAGAATGATATTCTGACTGGTCAGAAAGGTTATTATAATACAGTTCTTACCGCTTATGATTTAAGCTACCTTACGAGACAGGAATATCAGACAAAGCTTGATAATATTGACAGTCAGCTTTCAAGTATATCTTCCAAACTTTCGAGTCTGGCATCAGAACTGCAGTCGTTGACCGCACAATGGGATGCAAATTACAATAAAATACAGGTTATCGTTGATGTAATAACGCATTCAGATTCAGAGACAACTGCGGCTGAAACGACTTCTCCAGAACCTACTATGCCTACTCCGAGTACGGGAGGCGGGACAACCGGTTCAAGCACAGGTTCGACAACGTCGGATTCTTTCAGCAATACAGACTATTCCAAAGCTCTGACGGCAAGGATTACTTTTGAGAGAGCCGTCAACTCATACATTTCAGCGCTGTCACAGCTTGAAAAGGATAATATCGCACAGCTTAGAGCTCTCGAAGATAAAGAGATCGAGCTGGATCAGAAAAAACAGGATTACGAAAAACTCGAAAACAACAAGATCGCCGATCCTGTCGTAAAACAGATCACCGATTCCGTCAAACAGGCCGAAGCCGCGCAGAAGGCGGCTGTCAAGGCTCAGACTCAGGCTCAGAACGAGCTCACGAGAGCCACCGAAAAACACGCCGAAGCCAAAACAAAGCTCACCGAAGCCGAGCAGAAGCTGAAGGACATGCGCGGCCTCACGAACAACGAGACCGTTCAGGCGCAGATCGACGCTCTCGACATAAAGATAGACGGTTACGCCGCGAAGCTCGACGCCGCGAACGACGACGTCTCGAAAAAGCAGGAGGCTTTGACGACTCTCAAGAGCGAGAACATCACAGAGGAGCAGGCGAGATCGAATTACAACACCGCTCAGCAGGCCTATCTCTCGGCTCAGCAGGCGCTCTACAATGAAAATCAGGAGGTAAGCGAGAAGAAGGCCGCCATCGACGACGCGAGCGACGCCCTCGATGACGCCAAAGACAACCTCGCCGACAAGGAGGCCGCTCTCGCCGACCGTCAGAAGGAGCTCGACAAGGCCGTCGCCGACTCGACCGACACGACGGTAAAGGCTCCGATAGCCGGAACGATATCCAACGTCAGCGTCACCGCCGGATCAAAGACCGAGGCGGCTCAGACGATGTGCACCATCTTCGTCTCCGATCAGGGCTACAAGGTCACCTTCACCGTCACCCGCGAGCAGGCGAACCGCATACACGTCGGCGACGAGGCGAGGGCCCAGTATTTCTGGGGCGGCGAGTGCCAGGCGTCGGTCGCGGCGATAAAGCCCGATCCGTCGAACGCCCAGCAGCGCATCGTCGATCTCAACGTCTCGGGCGACGTCACCGTCGGTCAGACGATGACCTTCACGCTCGGCGACAGGAGCGCCGAATATGACACGGTGGTGCCGAACAGCGCCATCCGCGAGGACCGCAACGGCAAATACGTCCTCGTCGTCGAGAGCAGATCGACTCCGCTCGGCACGAGATACACCGCGGTGAGAGTCGACGTTCAGGTCGCCGCCAGCGACGAGACGCAGTCGGCCCTCTCTACCTCGCTCTACGGAAACGAGTTTATCATCACGGCGTCGACGAAGCCGATCAACGCCGGCGATCTCGTGCGGCTGGTAAACAACTGATGAAGCAGCTATTCACAAAAACGATGGCGGTATGGCTGATCGCGGCCGTGCTGCTGTCGGCGGCAGGATCGGCGGTGCTGCTGTTTTCGCTGTCGCTGCAGTCGCGCTCGGCGCTCTCGCCTCAGGCGACGGCGCGTGAGTGGCAGGCGGGATCGGACGACCGCATGTCGATGATATCCGCCTTCTTCGGCACCGACGCGAAGGTCACGGTGCAGGACATATATTCCTTCCGCGAGTCGATCGGCCGCAAGCTCGACGAGGCATCGATAACGAACGAGCTCCCCGACACTCGGCTCTACATCGACTGCTGGGCGGCGCACGGCACCGTCTACGCCGAGACGACGAGAGGCTCGGTCGAGCTCGAGGCGTTCGGCGTCGGAGGCGATTTCTTCTACTTCCATCAGCTCCCGATCGTCGACGGATGGTATTTTAATGACGACGAGAGCGGAGAGAACTCCGTCGTCATCGACGAGACGGCCGCATGGCAGCTTTTCGGCGGCTCGTACGTCTCGGGCATGACGCTGACGATAAACAGCATCCCTTATACCGTCTCCGGCGTCGTCGGCGCCGAGGAGGGAAGCGGCTACGATCAGGCCTACGGCACGAGCCCGCACATCTATATGAGCTACGGCATGTACAGCCGGATAAACGGCTATGACGGAGCCGGAGCCGATATCATATCGTATGAGCTGGTAATGCCGTCGCCGGTGACGAACTTCGCTTACAGCTTCGTCTCGGACACGTTCGGCAGAAAGCCTCCGCAGGCGGCTTACGTCGAAAACACCGGGCGCTATTCGGCTATGAAGCTGTACGGCAGGCTGTCGGAGTTTTTCAGCCGCTCGCTCAAGACCGACAGGGTGACTTACCCCTACTGGGAGAACACCGCAGCCGTGACGGCCGATATCTGCGCCGTGCTGCTGCTTCTGCAGACGATACTCTTCGCCTCGGCGATCATCATCGCCGTCGTGATCGCGATAATCATTATCGTCCGCCTCGTTCCGAGGGCGGTGAAGATAAAGGACAAGGCGGTCGACCGCATAGAGGAGATGAGCTTCAGGCCGGCTGGCCCGAAGCCGTGATATAAGAGACCACACCGATAACATACAAGGAGAACAACATGAGACTTAAAACAAGGATATCAGCCGTCCTGCTCGCCGCGGCGTCGGCGCTCGGGAGCGCGTCTCTCGTATCGTGCGGCGGTGCCGCCCCGAAGAAGGAGAAGCTCGAGCACGTCTACGACTATACGGCGGTCAAGCTCGACTCGAAGCTCGTCGAGAACGGCTATGAGAGCGTGAAGTATCACGACGGACGCATCTATTTTTCAACTTACGGCGAAAATGAGGACGGCGTCTGGGGCCAGAGCTTCACCTCCGTCGACGAAAGCGGTCAGGACGTACAGAAGATAGTCCTCCAGACCGAAGGGCAGGATTCGTACATAGGCCAGATATATTTCGTCGACGATCAGATCTGGTATCTCGAGACGAAATGGAACTTTGACGAATCGACTCAGACCTCGACCGCCCAGTCATGGGTGCATAAGATGGATCTCGACGGCGGCAATCACTCGGCAGAGGACATCAGCAAATACACGATGTCGCCCGAAGGCGAATTCAACGGCATAACCGCGCTCGTCTCGTCCGGCAGCGCGACATACGGCATCACCGGCAAGAGGGTGCTCGTCTTCAAGGACGGAAAGGTCGACAAGGCGGTCGACGTCCAGATTAACGGCTGGCTCAACACGATGTTCGCCGACAGGAGCGGCAATATCTGGGTCAGCTATTATGAGGAAGGCTCGAACGGCACCAAGTGCAAGAAATTCGATGAGAATACCGGCGCTCTGACGGACGACGCGAACCTCCCCTCCGTCGTCGTAAACAATCTGTACAGTTCCTGCCAGGGTCCCGATTACGACGTCTACTATCCGACGTCCACCTCGCTTTACGGCTACAGCATCGGCGACACCGAGCCGACAGAGGTATGCAACTGGCTCAACTCCGACATCAGCGCCAGCTACATCAACACCGTCAACGTCCTCAGCGACGGCAGGCTGTTCGTCGCGCCGGACATCTGGAGCCAGATGCAGAACGTCGCCGGCGGCTCTGTCGAGGCGTTCTACTTCATGACCAAGCGCCCGGACGAAAAGAACGTCGAGAAATACATCCTCACGCTCGGCTGCGTCTACCTCGACAACAACGTGAGAACTGCCGTGAGCCAGTTCAACCGCCAGAGCGACGAATACCGCATCACCATCAAGGATTACTCGATCTATTCGACCGAGGAGGACTGGCAGGCGAGCTATACCCGCCTGAATCAGGACATCATATCCGGCAATTCCCCCGACATCATCACCGTCACCGAGCAGATGCCCTACTCGAGCTACGCCGCGAAGGGCATATTCGCCGATCTCAACCCCTATTTCGACAAGGATGAGGAGATAAAGCGAGAGGATTACCTCGAGAACATCCTCAACGTGACCTCCCTCGGCGGCAAGCTGTACAGCGTGGTCCCCAGCTTCAGCATCCAGACCCTCGCCTGCAAGTCGTCGCTCGTGAAGAAGGCCCTCGGCACCGAAGACATCACCGGCATCAACATGGAGGAGTTCAACAAGATAATCGCCGCCCTCCCGGACGCCAGAGTCTTCGCCACCTTCGGCCGCGCCGATTTCCTTAACAGGATCACGTCTTCGCTCACCGAGATGTACGTCGATCAGGAGACCGGCAAGTGCACCTTCGATTCCCCCGACTTCATCGCGCTGCTCGAATTCATCAAGGCGATGCCGGAAAAATCGGTCTATGACGATATCGACTACGATGATTACGACGAGAGCGTCTGGAACGACATCGAAATGATGTACATAAACGACGAGGCTATATTCAATCCCGCCTATATCTCGAATTATTCCGGCTACTGGACCGAGAAGATGGGGCATTTCGGCGGCGATATGATATATGTCGGCTTCCCGTGCGAGTCGAGGCAGGGCGCGATAATCAGCGCCGGTCTTGAGCTCGCCGTCGGCGGCACCTCTAAGTATAAGGATCAGGCGTGGGAGTTCATCAAGTACTTCTTAAAGGACGAGTATCAGGAGAGCATCCAGTGGCAGTTCCCGCTGAAAAAGAGCGTCATGAGCAAGCTCGCCGACAAGGCGCTCAATCCCCCGAAGGAGGGCGACGAGGACTGGTACTACGGTCAGGATACCTACTGGATCGGCGGTCAGGATGTCAAGATCGGCACGATAGATAAGGCCGGCATCGACTACGTTGACAGCTATATAGCGTCGATAACGAGATTCTACCGTCCAGACACCGGAATCGAGACCATCATCACCGAGGAGACCGACGCCTTCTTCAACGGCGCCAAGACTGCCGAGGAATGCGCGAAGCTGATCCAGAACAGAGTTCAGACATACGTCAGCGAGCAGAGATAAAGGAATATTTTAAGGCGGAAAGCGCGTGCATTACGGCAAAGCGCTTTCCGCCGTGTCGCTTCATGGAGGATATGACTGTTCGATCATGAAAAAGAGACTGACGCTCCTTGCCATTATCACCTTCCTTATTGTCTTTGCCGCCGCCTGCACGTCGAATGAGGGCGGCGATGAAACCGTGACGGATGAGCCGGAATACGATATCCCGGAGGGATTTTCCTGCACCATCGTGCGCGGTGATACCTCGACTCAGGCCGTCACCGACGCTGCCGTCGAGCTGAGAAGGATCCTTATCGGCGCCGGGATCGACGTGACCATCACGACGGACTGGGTGAAGCGCGGCGAGAAAATAGTGAAATTCGACAACGAGATCACAGTCGGAAAGACCAACCGCCCGGAGTCGGAGAGTCTTTACGCGCGCCTGACGGAGGCGATGGATGATTATCTCATCACCTTCGGAAACTCCGATTATATCGCGGCGACGGACGAGAGCGTGATGGAGGCGGTACGGCTGTTCGGCGGGGAATATTTAAGAAGGATATCGGACGGGGCGACGGAGGATAAAGAGATGGAAAGAAAGCATGTCTTCGAGAGAAAGCTGCTTCTCGGCGGCTCGGAGTATTTCACGGCAACAGTCGAGACCGGCACATCGGCGCCGGAAAACTACGCTGGGGATGAGCTGAGGAAATATCTGAAAGACATAGGCATCTGGGATGGCGACGGAGCCAGGATCACCGTCAGCGTCGATAAGTCTCTTTCGCGGGACGGGTATGAGATAAAGGCGGATGACGGCGTCATCTCGATCCGCGGAGGCAACGGGCGCGGCGTCATATACGGCGTTTACGGCTTCCTTGAGAGATACTGCGGCGTCAGATTCTTCATGCCGGGGATAGAGTCTCTCGGCGAGGGCGATATCGCCGTGACGGAGGATTATTCCTTCACCCCTATATTCGAGATGCGTCAGTCCGACTGGCAGTGCGGGAACAGCTCGGTCGACTGGTGCCTCAAGCGCGGCGTGAACCAGCGCGAGATACCCGACTCGATGGGCGGTCATATAAAATACGGCGGCTTTGTCCACACAATGACGTCGCTCGCCGGAGTGCCGGGAGATGAGCAGCCCTGCTTCTCCGATCCCGAGGTGCTCGAGACCGTTATCGGGAACGTCCGCGCCATGCTGCAGGCCGATCCCAACATAACCATCGTGTCGGTGTCGCAGAACGACAACCAGAACTACTGCCGGTGCGAGAAATGCGCGGCGATCGACAAGGAGGAAGGCAGCCATATGGGCTCGCTGCTCCGCTTCGTCAACGCCGTCGCCGAGGATATAGAGAAGGACTATCCCGACGTCATCATCGACACCCTCGCCTATCAGCATACCCGCAAGGCGCCGAAGATAACGAAGCCGCGCGATAACGTCTGCATACGCCTCTGCTCAATCGAATGCTGCTTCAGCCATCCGCTCGACGATCCCGACTGCTCGGTAAACAGGGACTTCGCCTCCGACATCAAGGCGTGGGGCGAGATCTGCGACAGGATATACGTATGGGATTACGTCACCTGCTTCTCGTACTATGTCCCGACCTTCCCGAATTTCGGCGTGCTGAGACAGAATATGCGCTTCTTCGCCGAGCACGGCGTCAAGGGCATGTACCCGGAGGGCAACTACAACTCCCCGAAGTCCGGCGAGTTCGGTGAGCTCAGATGCTATCTGCTCTCGAAGCTGATGTGGGACCCGATGATGAGCGAGGAGGAATATTACGGCCATATGGACGAGTTCCTCAAGGCCTACTACGGCGAAGGCTGGCAGGGTATAAGGAAATATATCGACTGGACGACCGAGCATGCCGCCGGGCGCGATATGAACATATGGAACCCGCCCTTCTCGACGATACCGTACGCCGATTATCTCTCGATGGAGGAGACCTTCGACGGTTACTGGGACGAGGCCGAGCGGCTGGCGGGGGACCGTCTCGACGACGTGAAGCGCTCGCGTCTCCAGTGGCGGTGCATCAAGCTGATGCTCCATCCCGACACGGCGCTGGCGAAGGATTTCCTCACCGAGCTTACCGAGCGGGGGATCTACTGGTGCGAGTGGCATCCCGAGCCCGAGAGCTTCTTCCTCGACGAATCTCCGGCTCAGTGGAGATGAAAAAAAGCCTCGAAAGAGGCTTTTTTCGTCTGAAAAAGTTGACATCGGAGTATGAGTGTGATATAATAAACCAATAATGACGGAATGTGAGGCTAATTATGAAGAAAAATATCATCAGTGTTTTAATTCTCGCAGCGGTCATTCTTTCGTCCTGCGGGGAAGCGGCCCAGACGGCGGCGGTCTCGACCACGGCGCTTCAGGAATCGGCACAGCCGGAGAACACGACGGCCGCCGAGACCGAACCCGATCCCTTCGAGAGCTTTGACTACGGCGGCGAGAGCATCCGCATACATATCTCGTCGAACGACGCCACCGGCTTCGGAGCGGCCGACTTCCTTTTAGCCGGCGTCGGCGAGGAGACGGGCGACGTGGTAAACGACTCGGTCTTCTTCCGCAACCGCAAGGTCGAGGAGCTGCTTAATGTAAAGCTCGAATACACCGCCCTTGACGCCAACTTCAACGACGCGCCCGTCGCGATAAAGAAGATCGTCGGCGCGGGCGAGGACGCATACGATCTGTTCATAAACGATCTCTTCCCGGTGACGAACCTGGTGCTGCAGGGATATTTCCTCGACCTGTCCGAGGCCCCGTATTTCGACTGGACCAAGGATTACTGGTACGAGGGCTATATGTCCGAGCTGTCGCTCGACGGCGTGCACAGATATCAGATGGCGGGCGACTACTTCATCGACGTCCTCCGCTCCAGCCATGCCCTCTACTTCAACCGCCGCCTCGCGCAGAATTACTTCGAGGACCCGGACGTCTTCTATAAGGCCGTCCTCGACAACAAATGGACCTGCGAGACCTTCCTTTCGTATATCGAGAAGTGCTATCTCGATCTCAACGGCAACAGCGCGATCGACAGGGAGGATCAGTTCGGCTTCACCGTCTGCACCAGATGGGGCGGGCTCATCCCGTGGATCATCGCCTGCGATCTGACATACGTCGAGCCCGACGGCGCGGGAGGCCTTAACCTCGCCATGAACAACGAGCGCTCGGTAAAGACGCTCGAGATGATGAACAGGATATTCTATTCGGGTGCGACCGACTGCTCCGAGGTGCTGGGAGCGAGCGACGTCGTCAAGGATTCGCTCAACATGTTCAAGGAGGGCCGCGCGCTCATACTCGGCTATCAGCGTCTCGGCACCGCGGAGGTGCTCCGCGACATGGAGGACGAGATCGGCGTCCTGCCGTACCCGAAGCTCGATGAGAATCAGGAAAAATACATGACCTCCACCCACGACACCACCGAGATCGGCGTCATTCCGATCACCTGCACCAAATTCGACACCCTCTGCGCCGTCATCGAGGTGCTGAACAGGGAGACGAAGAATTTCGTCCTTCCGGCGTACTATGAGACCGGTCTCAAGGTAAAGTACACCAGAGACGATCTGTCCGGCCAGATGATCGACCTTATCCGCGCCAACATCGGCGGCTCGTTCGTCCTCGCCTACGCGAACAAGGTGAACAACGCCTTCATCAGCGCGGCCTTCCAGACCCCGCTCGTCGCTCAGAGCACGGATTTCGCCTCGAACTACGCAAAGATCGAAAAGAGCACGCAGAAGCAGCTCAGCAAGGTAGTCGACACCTTCAGCGAGATCGGGCAGTGAGGGAAAATCGATCTCAGATCGGTATTAAAAAAGCAGGGGAGGGGAACCCCCTTTTCGAGAAAAGGGGATTCCCCTCCCCTGCACCCCACCCTTTTCCCAAAAGCTTTGCTGCAAAAAGAATTTGACAATCGGGAATCAATTAAAGATGAAAATCATCTGTCCCGGACATGCGAAATGCATGATCCGGGACAGCGCTTTGTTTATGAGATTTAAGACACTATCTGTTTTCCCTGAACAGCCTGCCGCCGATCCTCTTTGAGAACACGCCGTAGAGGACGGCTATGATATACGCCTGCACCATGCAGACGAGCATCTCCTCTATCATCCTCGGTATCCAGAGAATGACGAAGCTGCGCCCGTTCCACGCGGCGAGGAAGCGGCGGAGGATCTCGGTGTTCACCGTCGTTACGATGAGGCCGGGTATGATGATCGTGATGAACACCTTGAGCGAATCGGAGAGAACGGAGGATTTTCCACCGTCCTTTTTCTTCTTCGACGAGAGCGCGGCAATGAGATCTATCACGGCGAAGAGCAGCCCGGCGGCTCCGATCAGCTCGAGCCCGACGGTGATGAAGTTGATGTAGCCGGCGAGGTACTTGCGCCATGTGTCGGAAGTCTTGAGATCGAACCCGTCGGCGCTCATCGTGTCGGAAGTGACGTCGACGGACGCCTGATCGAAATCGTCCTCAGAGACGGAATACCCGAGCTCCGTCAGCGTCTTGTGAGCCGCGGCTCCCGTCTCGCAGATGATCGGAAGCCCGCTCGGGATGCCGTCGAAGGCTCCGTCGTCGAATTTGGTGTACGACGCCGGGATATAAAGGCTTGAGAATTCGGACGCGTCCTCAAACGCTCCGGCGCCGAGGCGGGTGAGCTTGTAGCTTCTGCCGTCTATTGTCGCCGACGACGGCAGCACGATCTTTCCCGATCCGCGCGCGGCTTTCAGTGTGATGGTCTCGTTGTTGTACTGTGCGAGGGAGACGATGAAGTCGGACGTCGGGGAAAGCTCCATCGCTTCGGTCTTTCCTCTCGACGGAAGCTCGTCGAGGGTGGTGACATATCCGCTTATGACGCCGTCACCTGCGAGCGAGACGTGGCAGAAGACGCCGAAGCCGCATATCAGCGCGAAGCAGACGGCGACGACGGCGCGTATCTTTGAGCGGACGGACGAATCGGAGTGGATGAACTTCCAGATAAGCCCCTTCAAGGCTCCGCCGAGAGCGGCCGTCAGCGTCAGGAGCGGCAGATAAGCCCCGTCGGGCTTGAGCAGATAGCCGAGAAAGTCGAGCAGGCCGGACACCGCGGCTCCGTATATCGGGCCGAACAGGATGGCGGGGAAGAACGAGAATACTCCGGCAAAGCCGACCCTCATGCCGTTGCCGCCGAAGATCGGGATGTAGAATCCGCCGATCAGCTTGACGGCGAGCGCGAGAGCGAGGAACATCGCCGAAACGGTGATCCTCATGATGAGCTTTGATGCCGGTGACGCCTGCTTTTTTTTGTTTTCGCTTGCGTTCAATGAAAAACACCTCCGTATCATGTGACTGAAAAAAGATATTCCTCATTGTCACATATCGGAGGCGCTGGATCGGATACAGACTGACGGTCTGATATCTGCGTTCGGTACGCGACAGCGGGATGCGAAGATCACACCGCAAACCATTGGTTTTTCGTCCCGAGGTCAACTCCCCGTTCCGCGGGCACTTCACGCGTGATCTTCTACTCTGTTGAATTACACTCTTACTATATAAAATGTAGCAAAAGTCTTTGAAAATAGATGGGGGTCCGGGGGAGAGGAAGAAACTTTCTTCAGAAAGTTTCTTCCTTCCCCCGGGTAAAAAAGGTCCGTTACTTCCCGTTTTCCTCAAGCCTCTCGCGGCCTATCGCGAGCATCAGCTTGATGCGGTTTTCCTGGTTTACCCTTGTCGCGCCCGGATCGTAGTCGATGGGCACGATGTTCGCGTCGGGGTAGATGGTGCGCACCTTGCGCACCATGCCCTTGCCCACGATGTGGTTCGGCAGGCAGCCGAAGGGCTGGGCGCAGATGATGTTCGAATAGCCTTCCTTTATGAGCTCGATCATCTCGGCGGTAAGGAGCCATCCCTCGCCCATCTTGCTTCCCCAGCCGATGATGCCTTTCACCAGCTGCTTGAGCTCGGCGTAGGGCATGGGCGCGATGAAGCCGGGATGGGATGAGACCGAGTCGATCAGGATCTGCTCGATGCGGTTCAGATAGTCGAACAGGATTTTCACGACGCTGAATTTCAGCTTGCTTCCGCCGTAGAGGTTGATGTCCTCCATGCGGTTGTCCACCTTGAAGAGCATGAAGCCCATGATGCCGGGAGACATCACCTCGCAGCCCTGACAGTACAGGAACTCGGCGAGATCGTTGTTCGCCAGCGGCGAATACTTGACGTATATCTCGCCGACTATGCCCGCCTTAACCTTCGGCACCCTGTTGATCTTCACGGCGGCGAAATCGGAGGCGATCTTCGCCATGTTCTCCCTCACCTCGCGCGTGGAGAGAGATTTCCCGGCGTCGAAGTCGGAGCAGAGACGATCAACCCATTTGGTGACGACGTTCGCGCTGTCGCCGGAGCTTATCTCGTACGGCCGCACCTGATTGTCCATCAGCATGAGCAGATCGCCGTACGCCAGGACGGCTATCGCCTTGCGGAGAGTCGGGAGCGACCACTTGAAGCTGCTCTCCTTCTCGAGGCCGGAGAGGTTCATCGAAAGCACCGGGATGTAGCCGTAGCCCGCCTTCGCGAGGGCCTTGCGCAGCATGTGGATGTAGTTCGACGCTCGGCAGCCGCCGCCAGTCTGGGTGATCATCAGCGCTGTCTTTGAAAGATCGTACTTTCCGCTGTTCAGCGCGTCGATCATCTGCCCGATGACGAGCAGAGCGGGGTAGCAGGCGTCGTTGTGTACGTATTTCAGCCCCTCGGTCACGACGGAGGGACCGGTGTTCGTCAGAAGCTCCACGTTGTAGCCGGCCTGCTTTAAGACCCTTATAAGCATCCGGAAGTGGATCTCGAGCATGTTGGGGACGAGGATGGTGTACTCCTTCCTCATCTCGTCGGTGAAGGGCAGATGGTGTATCTCGTACTGATCTCCCTCGCCGCCGTCGGACCGGACGGCGGTTATGATGTCGTTCTCAGTTTCAGCCATTGTCCGCCATCTCTCCCTTCTTCGCGGCGTTTTTGCGCTTTTCCATGTCGAGGACAGCGAACAGCGAGCGGATCCTTATCTTGACAGCGCCGAGGTTCGTGATCTCGTCTATCTTTATCTGAGTGTATATCTTTTTTCCGTACTCGAGGATCGAGCGTACCTCGTCTGTCGTGATGGCGTCGACGCCGCAGCCGAACGATACGAGCTGGACGAGGTTCATGTCCGGCTGCGTCGTGCAGTATTTCGCCGCCGAGTAGAGACGCGCGTGATACGTCCACTGATTCAGCACGTTTGTCGGGAATCTGTCCTCGAGATAGGCTATCGAGTCCTCGGTTATCACCACGGCTCCGAGATCGCAGATCAGACGGTCGATGCCGTGGTTGATCTCGGTGTCGACGTGGTAGGGGCGGCCGGAGAGGACGATGATCTCGCGTCCCTCGGCGCGCGCCGCCTCGATGTATTCCTTCCCTTTGGCCCTGATCGCGTCCATGTAGGCGTAATAGGCCTTGTATCCGCTGTCGACGGCCGTTTTGACCTCCTTCTGTGTGAGGTCGGGGTAATACTCATTCATCGCCTGCCAGAATTTCACGGCGAAATCCTTCGGGCGGTGTATGCCGAGATACGGGTTTATGAAGTTGAAGTCGGCAAGCCTTGTGACGTTGGCGGCTATTACCTCAGGATAATAGGCGACGACCGGGCAGTTGTAGTGGTTCTCGCCCTTTTCCTCGTTGAAGTTGTAGGTGAGGCACGGGTAGAAGATGTTCTTCACACCCATGTCCATCAGCGCCTCGATGTGGCCGTGGATCAGCTTCGCCGGGAAGCATACGGTGTCCGACGGTATCGTGTGCTGACCCGATATGAACAGCGAACGGTTCGACATCGGGGAAACTACCACCCTGAAGCCAAGCCCGCTGAATATAGCGTGCCAGAAGGGAAGCATCTCGTAGATGTTGAGCCCGAGCGGCAGACCGATATCGCCGCGCGGATAGCTGCCGTTTTCGGGCGAGCGGCAGGCGTCGAGAAGCTCTAATTTGTATTCGTAGAGATTATAGCGCTTTTTCTCGCTCTGACCCTTCTTCATCACCGGGCGCTCGCAGCGGTTGCCGCCGATGTAGCGGCGGCCTCCCTCGAAGGTGTTGACGGTCAGGCGGCAGTGGTTGTTGCAGAGACCGCAGGTGACGGCCTTGACGGTGTGGGTGAAGGTCTTGAGCTCTTCCGGCGTGATTATGCCGCTGACCGAGTCCTCTCCCGACATCTGCATGGCGTAGAGCGCGGCTCCGTAGGCTCCCATGAGCCCGGCTATGTTCGGGCGGACGACGTTTTCGCCTATCTCGGTCTCGAAGGCCCGGAGCACGGCGTCGTTGAGGAAGGTGCCGCCCTGCACGACGATGTGCCTGCCGAGCGCCGACTCGACGTTGGTGAGCGGAGCGCGGATGACCTTGTAGAGGGCGTTCTTGACGACGCTGATCGAAAGACCGGCGGAGATGCTCTCGATGGAGGCGCCGTCCTTCTGCGCCTGCTTTACCGACGAGTTCATGAAAACGGTGCAGCGGGAGCCGAGGTCGACGGGATTTTCGGCGAAAAGTCCGAGCTTCGCGAAGTCGACGATCGACATGTTAAGAGCTCCGGCGAAGGTCTGGAGGAAGGAGCCGCATCCCGAGCTGCAGGCCTCGTTGAGGAAGATGTTGTCTATCGCGCCGTTCCTTATCTTGAAGCACTTTATGTCCTGCCCGCCGATGTCGATGATGAAGTCGACGTCGGGGCGGAAGCGCTTGGCGGCGGTGAAATGGGCTATCGTCTCGACTATGCCGTGATCTATCCTGAACGCGTTGCGGATTATGTCCTCGCCGTAGCCGGTGACGGCACCGGAGGCTATCTTCGCCTTCGGGTACGAGGAATAGAAATTCTCGAGGAATTCCTTCACTATCGGCACGGGGTTGCCGCTGTTCGGGCGGTAATCGGAATAGATTATAACGCCGTCTTCGTCGATCGCAGCGCATTTGACGGTGGTCGATCCGGCGTCGACGCCGAGGAAGACGCGGCCGTCAAAATCCTGGCCGCGGTTTACCGACTCGACCTTGTCGGCGTCGTGACGCGCCTTGAAATCGTCGTAATCCCGCTGCGATCTGAACAGCGGAGGGAGGGAGGCGTAGTTGTTTGACGCGCGGCTGCTGTTTACCGCTTCGATGACCTCGGCGACGGTATATGTCTTCGGCTGAGGAGTCATTGCCGCTCCGACGGCGACAAAATAAAGGGAGTTCTCCGGGCAGACGCCGGTGAGCTTCAGCGTCTCGTCGAACTGGCGGCGGAGCTGGCTCATGAAGGTGAGTGGACCGCCGAGATAGACGACCTTGCCCTTTATCTCGCGCCCCTGGCTGAGCCCGCCGACGGTCTGGTTGACCACGGCGTTGAGGATGCTGGCGCAGATGTCCTCGATCCTCGCGCCCTGATTTATCAGAGGCTGTACGTCGGATTTCGCGAAGACGCCGCAGCGGGAGGCGATGGTGTAGATCTTCTCGCTGCCCTTGGCGAGCTCGTCCATGTCGTCGGCGGTGACGCCGAGCAGGGTGGCCATCTGGTCGATAAAGGCGCCGGTGCCTCCGGCGCAGCTTCCGTTCATCCTGACCTCGAGCCCTCCGGCCCCGGTGAGGAAGAGTATCTTGGCGTCCTCGCCGCCGAGCTCGATGACGCAGTCGGAGCCGGGAAGGAGCGCGTTCACCGCCGCTCTCGTGGCGTAGACCTCCTGAACGAAGGGGATGCCGATGTTCTCGGAAAAGCCCATGCCTGCCGAGCCGGAGATGGAAAACGTTACTCGCTCGTCCTCTCCGACGATGCCGCTTTCGCGTATCTTTTCAAGAAGCGCGAGAGTCTTTTCCTTTATCTGGGAAAAATGTCTTTCGTAGGAGCTGAATAATATCTGATTGTTTTTCGCTTCGTCGATGACGACGCATTTCAGCGTAGTCGATCCGACGTCAAGACCGATTTTCATGTCGTGCCGCTGTGTGTGCTGTGTGTTATAGTCAAAAGGTTATTTATCTGGGGGAGGAAACCACCTTTTCAAGAAAAGGTGGTTTCCTCCCCCAGACCCCCACCTTCCGACAAAAGTTTTGCTACAATGAGTATTTTATTAAAAAAATATATTATATACGTGGTATCATTAAAACTCAACTGTCGAGCTGTTTAATAATGAATCCCGACACCGCTTCGGCGAGAGCCATCACGGCCTCCGGCTTGAAATGCACGCCGTCTGACCACGGGTCGGATGCGATGTCGACAGCCGAAAACAGATCGTCGACCGGCATGCCGTATTCGGCGGAAAGCTTGAAGATGATCTCGTTGCGCTTTCTGACGGTTTCGAGAGATTTCTCATCCCTCGTCGGAGTCGATGTGACGAGCGCCTTTTTCGCGTTCGGGAGATAGGCGCAGAGCTTTTCGATATAGCGCCGCATGCCGGATTCGTATTCCTCCGGCGTCAGATGCATGGCGTGGAGCCCGTTGTTGAGATGGACGAGGGCGTAATCGTACCCGTTCACCGCGCTCATCATGTAATCGAGCTCGGCCGTCCACGCCGGATCTGTCGAGCCGCGCGAGCCGATGGTCATATCGACAAGATAGGGAAGGGATCTCTCCTTCAATATCTTCTGGACCTCGCCGCGGTACTGGTTGGTGATCGAGTCGCCGATCATGAGGATTCGGGGCGACGAGAGGTCAGGCGCGTTCTCCCACCAGAAGTTGCACCATTCGTAGTATTCTCTTTTTGCCATAACTTCCCCCGTAAAATATTAAAAAATACTATGCAGCAAAAGTCTTTGGGACAGGGGTGGGTGCAGGGAGGGGTAAGACCCTTTCTTCAGAAAGGGTCTTCCCCTCCCTGCAATATGTTGTTCTCAGTGTCTGAAATGCCTCATGTGAGTGAAGAGCATCGGGATGCCGGCTTCGTTGGCGGCTTTGATGGAATCCTCGTCGCGGACCGAGCCGCCCGGCTGGACGATGGCGGCGATGCCGTGCTCGGCGGCGAACTTCACGCAGTCGTCGAACGGGAAGAAGGCGTCGGAGGCGAGGACGGAGCCCTTCGCTTTGTCGCCGGCGTACTTGACCGCCAGCTCGAGGGCGGTGATGCGGTTCGTCTGACCGGGGCCGACGCCGACGGTAGCTTCGTCTCTGCAGAGCAGGATGGCGTTCGATTTCGTGTACTTGACCGCCTTCATGCCGAAGCGCATGTCCTTCATCTGCTCTTCGGTCGGCTTGCACTCGGTGACGACTTCCAGCTCGTCCTCATTCCAGAGCTCGAGATCCGGCTCCTGAACCAGCAGACCGCCGGAGACCTTCTTGTACATCAGCATGTCCTTCGTGTCCGGCTTCGCGACGTCCGGGAGCTCCAGCAGGCGAAGGTTCTTCTTCTGAGTCAGTATGTCGAGCGCTTCCTGCGTGAAGGACGGGGCGATGATGATCTCGGTGAAGATCTTCGCGATCTCGGCGGCGGTCTTGCCGTCGAGCGGACGGTTCAGGGCTATGATGCCGCCGAAGATCGAAACGGGATCGGACTCATAAGCCTTCATGTAGGCGTCGTAGAGGGTGTCGGCGATGCCTATGCCGCAGGGATTCGCGTGCTTGACGGCCACGGCGCAGGGACGGTCGGGACCGAATTCCTTTATCATCGCGATGGCGCCGTCGGCGTCGCCGATGTTGTTGTAGGAAAGCTCCTTGCCGTGGAGCTGCTTCGCGGCGGCGAGGGTGCCGGTGAAGCCGTTTCCGATCTCCTTGTAGAAGGCCGCCTTCTGATGCGGGTTCTCGCCGTAGCGCATCGACTGAACCTTGTCGAATGTGACGGTGAAGGAATCCGGGAAGATGTCGGAATTTGTCTCGGCGCGCAGATAGGAGGCGATCATCGTGTCGTAGGCCGAGGTCATGTTGAAGACCTTGTAAGCCAGCTTAAGCTTGACGTCCCTGTCAACCTCGCCCTTTTCCCTCAGCTGGGAGATGACGATCTCGTAATCGGCCGGGTCGACGATGACGGCGACGTCCTGCCAGTTCTTCGCCGCGGCGCGGATCATGGTCGGGCCGCCGATGTCGATGTTCTCAATCACCTCTTCGCGGGAGACGCCCGGCTTCAGGACGGTCTTCTTGAAGGGGTAGAGATTCACGGCGATGATGTCGATAGGGGCGACGCCCAGCTTCTCGAGCTGAGCCATATGCTCGGGATTGCCGCGCATGGCGAGGATCCCGGCGTGGATCATCGGGTGAAGGGTCTTCACGCGGCCGTC
Source organism: uncultured Clostridia bacterium (assembly GCA_946407735.1). GTDB lineage: Bacteria > Bacillota > Clostridia > Oscillospirales > CAG-272 > JAAZGC01. The sequence goes on along the minus strand of CAMJPL010000021.1, from coordinate 4,062 downwards.
GAGGCATTCCGGGAAACCGGTCACGTCCGAGACGTTGGTGACCGGCAGTCCGTTTTCGGCGAGCATCTTCGCCGTGCCTCCGGTGGAAAGGATCTCGTAGTCGAGATCGACGAGGGCTTTGGCGAAATCAAGGATCCCGCTCTTGTCGGAAAGGCTGATCAAGGCTCTTTTTTTCATGGTGTTTCTGGTCCTCCGGTCACGCTGTTATATTGATTGGGTATCGGTTTCTTCAAGTATGCGGACGATCCTGCCCTCGATCCTGAGGCGTCCGGCGCAGAAAAGCTCGGCGGCAAGCGGAAGGATCTTCCATTCGGCCTGCTCCATCACGCGGCGCTGGAGCGTCTTCGGCGTGTCGTCCTCATGTATCTCCACCGCCTTCTGCAGGATGACGGGGCCGCCGTCCGTCACGGCCGAGACGAAATGCACCGTCGCGCCGGTGACCTTGACGCCGTAGGACAGCGCCGCCTCGTGGACGTGAAGCCCGTAGTAACCGTCGCCGCAGAAGCTCGGGATGAGGGCGGGGTGTACGTTGATGATCCTGTTCTCGAACGCCGAGATGAGGGACGGCGTCAGTATGTACATGAACCCGGCGAGTATGACGAGGTCGATCTTCGCCTCTATGAGGGCGTCCTTTATCGCCGCGCTGTATTCGTCGCGGTCGGGATGGAGCGATTTTTCGACGACGAGCGTCTTTATCCCGGCGTCGGACGCACGGGTGAGGGCATAGGCGTCCTTCGAGCTCGAAAGGACGAGAGATATCGTCCCGCTTTTAATGATCCCGCTCTTTTCGGCGTCGATCAGCGCCTGGAGATTCGTGCCGCCTCCCGAGACGAGGACGGCGATCCGCTTTTTTTCCGTCATAGACAGAGCTCCGACTGAAGCTCGGCATCCTTCTTCATGACGCCTTCCTCCATGGCCTTCCTGTCGGCGGTAAGCTTATCGGCGAGCTCATTGTCCGACAGGGCGAGCATCTCTATCGCGAGGAGCGCGGCGTTTGCCGAGCCGTCTATCGCGACAGTCGCGACCGGTATGCCGGACGGCATCTGAACGATCGAAAGCAGCGAGTCGAGACCGTCGAGAGTCGACGATTTTATCGGCAGGCCGATGACCGGCAGGGTGGTGTGAGCCGCGATGAAGCCGCCTAAATGAGCGGCCTTTCCGGCGGCGGCGATTATCACCCTGACGCCGTTTTCCTTTGCCGACGACGCGAAGGACGACACGGCTCCGGGAGTGCGGTGGGCGCTCATGATATGCGCCTCGAACGGCACGCCGAAGCGCTTCAGCGTATCAAAGCAGGGCTTTACCGTTTCGAGATCGCTCTTCGAGCCGAGGATTACGGCGACGGGCGTCGCGCCGGTGGAATGATTTTCCATGTGGATGACCTCTTGATGAAAGACTTTTTGTTATTTGCAGATGAACCTGTTGGCGGAGTATTCGCAGATGTAGACCGTATCGCCCTTTTTGAATTCCTTGCCCTCGCCGGCGACCGCCGGCCAGAGTCTTCCGTCCATCTCTATATGCCCGGCGTGCGATCCGGTCACCATATCGGTGACGAGGGCGCTGCGCCCGATATAGCTTTCGAGCATCTTCGCTTTGTCGGCGCGCTCCTTCAGTCTCTTCTCGCCTAAGGTGAACCTCAGGACGACGGCCGCGGCGGCGACGGCGGCGAAGACCGCGATCTGAACGCCGAGCGGGAGGCTGAAAAGCGATACCGCGATGGCGGCGAGAGCCGCAGGGAAGAGGCAGATCGCGATGAAGCTCGATGTTATGGCTTCGGTGACGACCGAGAGAACAAGTACAGTCAGCCAGATATACGGCATAAAGGCCGGTATATTCATTGTTGCGTCCTCCTTTCATAAGGGAGACGTGTGTCAGTCAAGTACTATATAGTTATATTCGCTGACGCTGTTGATGAGGGTGTTGACTCCGTCCGAAAGAACCTCGAATACAAGCGGCACAGAGCTGTCGCTTTCCATGTCCCGGCGGAAGGTGCCGTCGTTTTTCATTATCATGTACCGAACGTCGAAGGTCCAGCGGGTGGCTCCCTTGTACCTGCCTTCGGTGATCACGTTTCTTGAGATGAGCTGCAGATTCGCGTTGTAGATGCGCTGCATCGTGATCCTGCCGTATTTTTCGTGGGACTCCCAGTACTCGTCGGTGAAAAGGGAGTTCAGCCGCTCGGCGTCGCCGTTTATCGCGGCGTCGATGTATTCGGCTAGCACGACGACGGCCGGACCGTACAGGCTGTACGAGCCGTCGGTGATGAGAGTCGTCTCGGCGCCGTCGGTGTAGGAGATGTACCGGTTCTTGTCCATGTACTGGCTGTCGAGGAAGATGTCGGCGTCATAATTCACCGGCCAGAAATAAAACTCCCTCTGCTCCTGCTTTGACGGCGACACGGCTCTCGCGGCGGCCGCCTGCCAGTCTATCGCGTTCAGAGCCAGAAGCACCAGCATCAGCGCCACGGCGCAGATGAGGATGATCGCGGCTCTCTTTTTGTTCCTGCGTTTATCGTCCGATACGGCGGGGGCATCCGCGTCCGGAATCCGCTGTTTCTTCATTATTTCGTATCCCCCGGAAACCTGTGAGAAGAAAGAACGCGCCGCATCGGCCCGGCATCCGCGATAAAAGGATGATACCCGGCCGAAAGACCGAGCCCCGCGGCGCGGGCGGGGCTCGTCATGCCGATTCCTCGCGTCGGAATCAGGCTATGAATCTCCTGATGTTGTCAAGTCCGATCTGGATGCCCTTCAGGTTGTCCTCCATGCCCTCGAACTCGATGGAGACGAAGCCGTCGTAGCCGGAGCGCTTGAGGATGCCGAGGGACTGGGCCGATTTGGCGTTGCCGTGGCCGACGATGGCGCCGCGGATGTAGTTGCCGGCGCGGGTGCGGAACCATCCGGCTCCGGGATCGGTCTCCATGCCCGACTTCCAGTGGAAGTCCTTGGCGTGGACGTGCTTTGCGTAGGGAGCCATGACTCCGACAGACTTGACCGGATCCTCGTCGGCGCACATGAAGTTGCCGATGTCGACGAGAGCGCCGAAGTTCGGATGCGCGACGCCGTTTATTATCTTCTCGACGCGGGCGCAGTCCTGAGCGAAATAGCCGTGGTTCTCGGTCATCGTGCCGACGCCCTTCTGCTCGGCGTACTTGGTGACCTCGAGAGTGCCCTTGACGATCAGCGGGAGAGCGTCGTCAAAGCCGATGGAGTACTTGCGGACGCCGCCGAAGCCGTAGGCGGTGTCGTGGCGCATGTTCATGACTCCGAGAGCGGCGGCGAAGTCGACCTCCTTCTTGAGGCGGGCGATCTCGGCGTCAAGATCGCCGAGGAAGTTCGCGCCGGTGCAGGCGGCGACCGGGACAAGACCCTTCGAGAGGGTGTATTCCTTCAGCTCCCTGGCGAGATCGAGATCGAAATCGTTCGTCCATCCGCCGTAAACGAACTCGAAGCCTTCGAATCCCATTTCGGCCGCCTTGTCGATGAGCCCCTTCATTCCGAGCTTGTCGAGATATCCGCCGAAGCTGTAGCTTGAGACACTTGTTTTCATTTTGTCACCTCACGGTCGATTCCGACCCGCATATGTTGTTTTTGAAATCCCACGGCTTTCAGGCCGTAACAGTTACATATAATTATACCACATCGCGCGGCGTTTGTAAACCTTCTGATAAAAATATTGAAGATTATGTCGATTATAATTAACTTATTGTGCCGTTCGCCCGGGTGAGTTTTCTTTTCAACATCATTTAACATTATTCGCCTTGACAAAAGGGGGAGGAGAAGATATAATTAATACATATAAATAACGCGGGGCGGGGCAGAGAGCCCCGCCAAAAGCAGAAAGCGCGGCATAACGCCGCGGCGCAGGCACGAAAGAAATTCAACGGAGGCGTATAGAAAATATGAATTCCCCCATGTTCGACACCGTGAAGAAGATCCTCATCGACGACCTTCAGATAGACGAGAAGGACATCACCCCGGAAGCCGAGCTCATCAACGATCTCGGGATCAACTCGCTCGAGCTCGCCGACCTCGTCATGAACTGCGAGGACAACTTCCACAT
>CAMJPL010000020.1 GCA_946407735.1 uncultured Clostridia bacterium | reverse complement strand
GTCAGCATGACGCCCTTCGGGAAGCCGGTGGTGCCGGAGGTGTACTGCATGTTGCAGACGTCGTTCTTGTTGATGGCGGCGGCGCGGCGGTAGACCTCCTCGACGGGGGTATGGACGCTCATTGCCATGGCCTCGTCCCAGTTGTAGCATCCCGGCTGAGTCGACTCATATGTTATGACGTTGCGCAGGAACGGGAGCTTTTTGCAGTGGAGCGGCTTGTATTTGTCGTGATCCTTCAGCTCCGGCACGAGCTCGTTCATTATGGCGACATAGTCGCTGTCCTTGAAGCCGTCGACCATGACGAGGGTATGGGTGTCGGACTGGCGCAGCAGATACTCGGCCTCGTGCACCTTATACGCTGTGTTGACGGTGACGAGCACCGCGCCGATCTTCGTCGTTGCCCAGAAGGTGATATACCACGCCGGTACGTTCGTCGCCCAGATGGCGACCTTGTCCTGCGGCTTCACGCCCATAGAGATGAGGGCGCGGGCGAAGGTGTCGACGTCGTCGCGGAACTGCGGATAGGTGCGGGTATAGTCGCAGGTGGTGTAACGGAAGGCGTACTGGTCCGGGAACTCGTCGCACATGCGGTCGAGCACCTGCGGGAAGGTAAGGTCGATTAAGTGCTCCTTCGGCCAGACGTATTTTCCGCCGTCATGGCGCATATTGTCTATGAGATGCCCGGACATGTCGGACGGCTCGATATACCGGCTCATGTAATTTGCGAACTGCGGGAAGACTATCCCGGCGTCGGAGAGCTCCGGGGCGTATTTTTTCAGCCATTCGAGCGAGATGTAGCCCTCATAGTTGACCGAGCGGAGCGCCGACACGAACGATTCAATCGGCAGATCCCCCTCGCCGCACATCTTATAGGTCTCGACGCCGTTTTCCACCGCCGAGTCCTTTATATGGCAGTATTTTATATACGCTCCGAGGTTCTGCACCGTCGTCTCGGCGCTCTCGCCGAAGTAGCGGTACGGATGGTGGAAGTCCCAGAGCGCGGCGACGCTGTCGGAGGCTATGTCGTTGAGAAGCGACGCGAGGCGGGCGGTATCGGCGTATACGCCGTTGGTCTCGATGAGCAGCGTGACGCCCTTTTCCTCGGCATAAGGCGCCAGCCTTTCCATGACGGCGGCGACGGCCTTGTCGTCTATCTCCCTCGTCGGCTGCGCGTGGTCGTCGCCGAGGACGCGGATATATTTCGTGCCGAGCCGTGCGGCGGTGTCGATGTATTCTTTCAGCTCGGCGCAGGCTTCGTCGGCCCTTCCGGGATCGCCGACAAAGCATCCGGACGACAGGCAGCTTATCTCCAGCTTCATGGCTCTGAGCTGCTTTACCGTGCCGTCGATGTTCTCCTCCCTGAACGGGCGGGCGTGTATCGAGAATATCTCGTCTCCCAGACCTCTCAGCTCGATGCCGTCAAATCCGAAGTCCTTCGCCATCGAATAGATGTCCGACCAGTCGAAATCGGGACACCCCAAAGTAGAAAACGCGAGTTTCATTTGAGTTTTTCCTTTATCTCGGGGGAGGAAGACCCTTTCTGAAGAAAGGGTCTTCCTCCCCCGAACCCCTTCTTTTCCCAAAGACTTTTGCTAAAGTGTCAATTCCTGTTTTTTGGCTGAAGGGAAACAAAAAACGCCCATACAGCCATACTGTATGAGACGGAGATATTATTCTTCCGCGGTACCACTCATATTGACGGCGTCATCCGCCGCCCGCTCTGCACGCATCACCTGACATACAGCATAACTTTACGCCTTCATCGTCATAATGCGCTGTACTGTAACGGGTGCTCCCGTCCGCGCCTACTCGATATCTTTCAGCCGGCCGCTCAAGGGCGAGTTATTGACCTGACGGAACGCCGCCTTGCACCTGCCGGCGGCTCTCTTGAGAATCCGTTTCGGGTTTATTCCCTCTCGTCGCGTTTGATTGATGTGCTGTATATTATATCACCGATTTTCCGATTTGTCAAGCGCTGAAAATGTGAATTTTAATATTGATTTTAATTAATTTGCTTTGCCGCGCATCAAAACAAATCCTCAGATTAAGAGAAAACGCCTTGATATATCCTCCGGTTTATGGTATAATATTCAATAATGATATGCAAGGGGTGGTGTCGATTTGCTCTCAAGACTGTACAGCGCCGGACTGCTCGGTATAGACGGGTATCTTGTCACCGTCGAGTGCAGCGTGAATTCCCAGCTCCCGCACTTCGATATAGTCGGTCTGCCCGACGCCTCGGTGAAGGAGGCGAGGGAGAGGATCCGCTCGTCGATCGAGTCGAGCGGCCTTGTCTTCGGCGATCCTTCCATCACGGTGAATCTCGCCCCCGCCGACATGAAAAAGAGCGGCTCGGCGTACGATCTGCCGATGACGCTCGGCATCCTCTGCGGGATGGGTGTGACATCGGTCGCGGAGGACATGTGCTTCTTCGGCGAGATGGCGCTGTCCGGCGAGATAAAGCCGGTGCGCGGCGCCCTGTGCATGGCGATGGCGGCGAAGAATGCCGGGAAGAAGCGGATATTTGTCCCGAAGGCGAACGCCGCCGAGGCGGCGGCCGTCGACGGCGTCGAGATCTACGGCGTCTCATCGCTGAGGCAGCTGCTCGGGCATCTGAGCGGTGAAAGCCCGATAGCTCCCGAAATATTCGACAAGAAGCTCTTTGAGGAGCAGTCGCTTATCTACGACATAGACTTTTCCGACGTGAAGGGGCAGCAGACGGTAAAAAGAGCGCTCGAGATAGCGGCCGCCGGGGCGCACAATGTGCTTCTGATCGGCCCTCCCGGGAGCGGCAAGTCGATGCTCGCCCGCCGCATACCGACGATACTGCCGCCGCTCACCTTCGATGAGAGCATCGAGATAACGAAGATATACTCAATATCGGGGCTGCTGACAGAAAAGACTCCGCTGATAACCCGCCGTCCCTTCCGCTCGCCGCATCACACGGCTTCGGCGGCCGCTCTATCCGGCGGCGGGACGACTCCGATGCCGGGCGAGATATCGCTCGCCCAGTACGGCGTGCTGTTCATGGACGAGCTGCCGGAGTACGCGAAGAACGTCACCGAGATCCTGCGCCAGCCGCTCGAGGACAGGCAGATCGCCATATCGCGCGCGACCGGGCGGTACGTCTTCCCTTCCGATTTCATGCTCGTCTGCGCCATGAACCCCTGCCGGTGCGGCTATTTCGGCTCGAGCGTGAGGCAGTGCACCTGCTCCGAGATAGACAGAAAGAGATACCTGTCAAAGCTCTCTGGCCCTCTGCTCGACAGGATCGACATCCAGATCGAGGTTCCGGCGGTGACGTACAAGGATATGACGAGCAGGAGCGAGGAGGAGTCCTCCGACGAGATAAGGCGGCGAGTGATAGCCGCCAGACGCTTCGCCGCCGAGCGGTACGGCGCGGCGGGAGAAAAGGTGCTCGCCAACGCCGACCTCACCCCGATGCAGATAAGGCGCTGGTGCGCGCTCGGCGATGAGGCGTCCTCCCTCATGGCGGCCGCCTTCGAGCGGCTCGGCATGTCGGCGAGGGGACACGACAGGATCCTGCGCGTCGCGAGGACGATAGCCGATCTCGACCGTCGGGAGGAGATCTCGGCCGACGACATCGCGCAGGCGCTCCAGTTCAGATCGCTGGACAAGAAATACTGGGGATGAAAGTGAAAATCACAGCTTTGCTCGCGGCGGCGCTGCTGTCGGCCGCCCTATTGTGCGGCTGCGGCAGCCCGAAGGAGGAAACGCCTCCCGCCGCACCGGAGGACGAGACGTCCGCCGGTCTCATAATATCGAAGGACACCGAGGACGAGTTCTGCGTCATAAGGGGCGACATGTCAAGCGACGCCGAGACGAAGTCCGCCCTCCGGCTGAAACAGTTCCTCTCCGACGGCACGGGATGTCAGCTTAAGATCTCCACCGACTGGGAGAGGAATCCCGTTTACAGATACGAGGTCATCGTCGGCGACACCCTGCGTCCGTCCCGGCTCGGCGACGATATCGACCTCAGAGCCGTCGGAAGGACCGGCTTCATCGTGAAATGCGTCGGCGGCAGGCTTTACGTCGGCGGCGGGAGCGCCGAGGGCACCGAGAGAGCCGTGCAGTGGGTCATCGACAACCTCCCGGTATCGGACGGAGCCTTTGAGGTGGAGGACGGCTTCGAGCACATCGAGGCGCAGCATTACGACCTCAAGGGCATCTACGTCTGCGGCGAAAGCTCGGCCGACTGGCCGATAGTCTACGCCATATCAAGCCTCCATACCGAAGCGAAACGCCTCCAGAGCCTTCTCTACGACGCGACCGGCGTCTGGCACGAGACGAAGGAGGGAGCCTATGACGGCGCCGCCTTCAAAATCGGCTTCGAAAAACCGGAGACGAAGGGGCTGTACGTCATAAAGGAGGCGGACGGCTCGCTCTGCTTTGACAGCTCGGCACATTCGACAGAAGGGCTGATCGAGATCTTCGCCTACGAATATCTCGATTATTCCGGCAATATAAACTTCCCCGAGGGTTACCGCTACATCGATCTCGGTGACAACCTGATCGTCGGCGGTCTTGAATAAAGGAGAGAGAAAATGAAGATCACAGGAATCGTAAAATCCGTATGCCTCGCGGCGGCCGTCGTTTTGGCCGCAGCCGCCGTCCTCGTCTCGTGCGGGGAGGAGTCGCCTGACGCTCCGGACGCCGAAAACGGCGGATCGGACGGCTCTGAAAGCTACGCCGACGTATCGGCCGACGCCGTCCTCGACGCGGCTGTGGCGGCTTTTTCCGAGGATGAGCTGCCGAAGGTGAAATACTACCGCAGCTCGGTGACCGATCCCGACTCCGACGAATATCTCGATCCCGATTTCGCCGGGCAGTTCTTCCTGAACGAGTTCGGCGCCGAAATGCCGGCCTTCACCTCCCTTTCCGAGTACGCGATCTGCGCTCCGGCGAGCAAGAAGGCGTTCGAGATGATCGTTTTCAAGCTCGGCGAAGCGAGCGACGCCGCCGAGGCGAAGAAGCTGATGGAGACGAGGTTCAGCCTGAAAAACAGCGGCGATTTCGGCACCTATGTCCCCGAGGAGGAGGAGATGATGAAGAACATGCAGATAATCGAAAAGGGCAGCTTCATCTGTCTTCTCTGCACCTCCGACAACGCGAGGGCGATCTCGGCGATAGACGCCGTCCTCGGCGGCTGACATGAGCTCCGTTATAACCGGAAGAGCCGGGGCGGTCATCCTTGCCCTGCTCCTTCTCGCGTCGTCAGTATCGTGCGGGAGCGCGGATGACGGCACGTCGGAAGGTACGGCGACTGAAACAGCGGACGAAACCGCGGCGTCCGATACCGCCGCCGAAACAGAAGCCCCCGCCGTCCGCCTTATCGACATGAAGTCGGTCGTGAACGTCGACATCGACAGCCTCAGCGCGCCTAAGGCGGCCGACGCGCCGGGCGACGCCGCCGAAAAGCCGAAGATAACCGAATACAAGTTCATAAAGGACGATCTCGTGTTCTTCTGCGGCAGCTGTCCGCCGGACGCCGTGATACACGTCACCGGCGGGCGGGATGAGATGTATTTTCATCCCGAGAAGACGGACGGGATATCCGACGGGTATTTCTGGGCCGCCGTGTATATAGGCGAAGGCACAACGGTGCTGAGCGTCACCTGCGAGCGCGAGGGCATGGCCCCGTCGGCTCCGATAACCTTCACCGTAAGGCCGGAGCGTGGGATCACGCTGCTTGAGGATCACGGCGTATGCGGCGTCATATGCGGCGACACACTGCAGGGACATTTCGCCGGAGCCGTCTCAGACTATATCGGCGACAATATCCTCGGCGAAAAGCAGTATGAGGGCGTGACGAAGGCGGCGAAGAAGCGCGCCGACGCGGCGGCTGAGAAGGGCGCGAAGATAGTCTATCTGCTCGTGCCGAACCCGATGAACATCTATCCCGAGACGGTGCCGGAGGAATACGTCCGCTCTGCGGCCGACACCTCGCTTACAAGGCAGTTCACCGAGATCGCCGAAGCCTGCGGCTCCGACGTGATAGATCTCACCGATATCTTCCTCGAGCACAGGGACGACGAATACAAGCTCTACTTCAAGACCGACTCGCACTGGACGCAGTACGGCGCATATCTCGGCTACAAGGCCTTCTCCGAGTATCTCGCGGAGAACGGCTGGCCTGACGCCGCGCCGAGAGACATGTCCGAATTCAGATTCTATCATAAAGACATGATCTCCGGGGACATGGCGACGCATCTTGAGATCCCGAACGAGGCGATACACGAGTACGCCACCCTCTGCGAGCTGCTTTTCGACTCGCCGTACGAGCCGAATTTCCTCTATCCGGGAAAGGTGGAGGTCGATCCGTCCGAGTTCAAGGACGAGCATACCGTCCACAACGGCGATGAGACGCGAGAGCTTCCGAACATAGTCTTCCACCGCGACTCCTTCGCCTCCTGCAGCGAATGCATGTTCAACGACTGCGGAAGGGAGATAAAGTGGGTCGAGATGTGGGAATACGGCTTCGACAAGTCGTACATCGACGAGATCGGCGCCGATTTCGTCGTCTATCTCATCACCGAGCGCAACATCGTGAACATAATGTACTGATCCGTCAAATACAATGCGTCTGATACTCTTTTACAACGTCGCCCTCCAGCTCGCCGCCGAAAGCGGAAAAACGATCGGAGAGGCCTTCGACATGATACGCCGCATCGGCTATACCGGGATAGATCCCCTCGTCTGGGGCGAGACGGGGGACGACGTGAAGGCCCTCAGGACCCTCGCCGAAGATCACGGGCTCGATATCCCGGCTTGCTCCTGCATGGCGCCGCTCTACTCCGACGCCGATTATGACATCTGCAGAAGGTTCGTCGAGGCCGCCGCCGAGATGGGGGCGAAAAGCGCCATGCTCCTGCCGTCGCCGATCCCGGAGGGGAAAGAGCGCGATGATCTGAGGGCGATACTGGCGTCGTACCTTTCCCCGCTCTGCCTTTTCGCGCGCGAGAGAGGCGTCACGCTGTCGGTCGAGAACTTCTCGCGGCTCCCCTGCCCGTTCTCCACGATTTCCGACTTCGAATATCTTCTGACTCAGGTGCCGGAGCTGATGATGACGCTCGACACCGGGAATTTCGTCTGGGTCGGCGAATCGCCTTCGGAGGCGGCGGACAGGATCACCGCCCTGAGAAGACAGCCGTTCTCCCACGTACACATGAAAAACTACTCGCGCACGAGGTACAACGACAATCGATCCCCGGCCGGACGCGATCTCAGCGGCGGGATATTCTATTCATACCCCTGCGTCGGCGGCGGGATGGCCGATCTCGGCCATATCTGCGATAAATTGAAGGAGATCGGCTATGACGGCTGCGTTTCGGTCGAGAACGGCGGGATAGTCCCCGCCGAGCCGGCGCTGTCAGACTCGGCTTCGTGGCTCAAGGAGAACCTCGGGATATGAGGATGCTCATCTTCTCCGACTCGCACGGAGTAACGAGGTATATGCGGCAGGCGATAACGATCCACGGCAGGCGCGCCGACGCCGTCATCCATTTAGGCGACGGCGCGGCGGATCTCTTGTCGATGAAGACTGAGTTCCCGCAGCTCGCCTTCTTCGCCGTCGCCGGCAACTGCGACTCATCCGTCGTACGCGACACATACGACATCGGCTTCACTGACGATTTCAGCTTTGATGGCGTCCGCATCTACGCCTGCCACGGCCACACCTGCGGCGTGAAATACGGGATCGGAAAGCTCGTCTATGACGCGTCGCAGAAGGGCTGCGCCATCGCGCTGTACGGGCATACGCACGAGCCGTACAACAGATACGAGAGGACCGGGGACGGCGGGATTTACGTCTTCAACCCGGGCAGCATCGGCATGCCGTACGAGGGTCATCCGAGCTACGGAGTGCTTGAGATAAAGGACGGCGGCATACTGCTGTCGCATGGGACGATATGACAGGAAACGAAACGCTGCAGGGCTATACGCCGCCGAAAAGAAAGGCTCCCGCCGTGATAATGTCGGGGCTCTGCCTTGCCATAGCGGCGGCATGCCTTATACTGAGCGGTCTCGGCATCGGCTGGCGGGCCCTTCTCCAGCTCGCCGCGATGGCAGCCGCCGTCGCCGCGATCGAGATAACGACGCGGTTCATACTGACAGAATACACATATACCGTCGTCTTCGGCCCCGACGGCGCCGACTTCACCGTAAGCAAAACCAGCGGGAAAAAGATAAAGACCGTCGCCAACATAGCGATGACGACGGTAAAGGCGCTGACAGCGCACGAGGGGATATCGGCGCTCGAAAAGAGCCACGGGCACATATCACGGAGCTTCATCTACACGGCGAACGTCTTCCCGATAAAAAAGGGACAGCTTAAATCGTCGCCCGAGACCGAGACGAAAAAATACGCTCTCGTCTTCGAGTTCAACGGCGACACCGACGCGATAGTGATCGAATGCTCGAAGGACTTCGCCGATTACATAAACGACATCCTGAAAACTCCGGCAGACATAGGAAACGACGCGGGAAGCGAGGCGCGATAAGACATGTATTACTTCATTTTCGCCGTGACGGCGGCTCTCGCCGTGATCATGATACGGGAAGGCTTCAAAAAAAGATAATAATACAAATATTGTAATTATTATCTTTCATGTAGCAAAGCTTTTGTCGGAAGGTGGGGGTTCGGGGGCGGAAACCACCTTTTCTCGAAAAGGTGGTTTCCGCCCCCGAAAAATTGTTTTTTAACATACCATCAGTCGGCGAGGACGGTGTCGTCGCTCTGGCGTCTGACGTCGGCCATGATCGACGCGACGAACTTCTTCGACGCCGCCGAAAGAGGGATTTTTTTCAGCTTTGTAAGGAGGAACCTTCTCGGCGGGATCGGCGTTGACAGGCGCACCTCGCGAAGCTCGCCGCTCGAAAGATACGGCTCGGCGAAATCGCGGACGATGAACGCCGCTCCGAGGCCGCGCAGCGCGAACTGCAGGATAAGATCGCTCTGGGCCAGCTCTATCGACGGATCGAGCATGCTGTCAGGCATGTCGAAGGCGCGCATATGCGACTCGATATACTGTCTCGTGCTGGTGCCGCGGTCGAGCATTATCAGCTGATACCCGGAAAGATCGCGCATGTCGGCTGTGCCGGAGGAAAAGAGCGGGTCGAACTTTTTGTCCCGCGAGCAGACGACGATATCGTTGATCGTCCTTACCGGGACCGCCTCGACGTCCGAATCGAGCTCGGCCGGCTCCGAGATGACGCAGAAATCTATCAGCCCGCTTCGCAGGGCCTTGAGCGTCACCGGGGTCGGATTGTTCGTCACCGACAGCTTTATGTTCGGGTATTCGGAGTTGAAGCGCTCGATATAGTCGAGCAGGAAATATTTCAGCGTCATATCCGACGCGCCGACGCGGAGGACGCCGCTGTTAAGGCCGCTTATATCTCGCAGCTTGTCCTCCCCCGCCTCGATGTAGGTCAGCGCCTCGCCGATGTAGCCGTAAAGCAGCTCGCCCTCGGGGGTGAGGCTTATGCCCCGGCTGGTGCGGAAGAACAGCTTCGTCCCCAGCGCCGACTCAAGCTGCGACACGCCGCTCGATACCGCCGGCTGAGTCACGTACAGCCGCCTCGCCGCGCCGGAGATGCTGCCGCTCTTTGCGACCTCGAGAAAGATTTTGTAAAGAGAAAGATTGTCGATCATACGTCTTGTCTGCCGTTGTCCCTGTCGGACATTCAAAATATACCGTTATCAGTATATCACTTTTTTTAATGGATGTCAACAGGCATTTTTTAACAAAAATGCCCGTATTGATATCATGAGCCCGGCGGCGGTCATCGTCTTCATCATATAAACAGCCATGTCAAACGATATTTTCTCATATTACGCACCGTTCATACAGGATTACATCTATTCGCGCGGATGGGACAGCCTCCACTCGGTGCAGGTCGAGGCGGCGCACGTTCTGTTCGAGAGCGACGACAACCTGCTGCTCAGCTCCGGCACCGCCTCCGGCAAGACAGAGGCGGCGTTTTTCCCGATACTCAGCATGCTGACCCAGGATCCGCCGAAGACGGTCGGGTGCCTCTACGTCGCGCCGCTCAAAAGCCTGATAAACGACCAGTTCGACCGCATGAAGGAGCTGCTCGACGAGAGCGGCATAAAGGTGACGCACTGGCACGGCGACGTCGCGCAGTCGCAGAAGGCGAAGCTGCTCAAAGACCCGTCCGGCATACTGCAGATCACCCCCGAATCGCTCGAAAGCATGCTGATGAACCGCTCGAACGACATCGTCAGGATATTCGGCGACCTGCGCTTCGTCATAATCGACGAGATGCACATCCTCACCGGCTCGGACAGAGGCTCGCAGATAATCTGCCAGCTCTGCCGGATAGGGCGGCTCATCGGGCACCATCCCCGCCGCGTCGGGCTCTCGGCGACCGTCGGCGACGTCGACGAGGCGGCGAAATGGCTCGGCGCCGGAAGCGGGCGCGTCACTCAGGTGCCGGTAATACCGTCGGGAAAGCTCACATGGAAGCTTGGGCTCGAGCATTTCTTCATCGACAACCCGAACGCCGATCAGTCGGGCGAGATAATGCACGACCAGATATCTCCGGTAAAGGCGATGAAGCCGGGCTATCCCGGCGAGGAGGGGGAGGAGATCGACCCCGAGACCGGGCTTCCCGTCATATACGACACCCAGCCGGCAGCGATAGACCCGGGGTACGAGTATATCTACGACTGCGTCAAGGGAAAGAAATGCCTCGTCTTCTCCAATTCCCGCGAGGAGACCGAGTATATCACCCAGACCCTGCGCCAGATCGCCGACAACCGCGGCGAGCCGGACATATTCAACATCCATCACGGCTTCCTCTCCTCGTCGATACGCGAGGAGGCGGAGCTGAAGCTCAAGGACGACGACATACAGAACGTCACCTGCGCCACCGTCACGCTCGAGCTCGGCATCGACATCGGGCGGCTCGAGAGGGTGGTCCAGCTCGAAGCGCCTCATTCGGTGTCGAGCTTCCTGCAGCGGCTCGGGCGCTCCGGCAGGCGCGGCGCGCCTCCCGAGATGATGGAGGTGTTCCGCGAGGACTACCCGCTGCCGAACACTCCGCTACCGCAGCTGATACCGTGGCAGCTGATACAGGCAATAGCGATCATACAGCTTTACATCGAGGAGCGGTTCATCGAGCCGCCGAGGGTGAAAAAGCTGCCGTTCAGCCTGATGTTCCATCAGACGCTGTCGACCGTCGCGTCGTCCGGCGCGCTGCCGGTAAAGCGGCTCGCCGACAGGGTCATGGGCCTGCCGCCCTTCGCCGGAGTGCCGAAGGAGGACTATAAGACCCTTCTCGCCTCGATGCTGGAAAAGGATTTCCTTGAGATGACGGACGAAAAGGAGATTATAGTCGGCCTCAAGGGCGAGCGGCTGATAAACACCTACAAATTCTACGCTGTCTTCAAGGACACCGACGATTTCACGGTGCGGTGCGAGTCGGACGAGATAGGCACGATCACGACGCCGCCTCCCGTCGGCGACCGCTTCGCCCTCGCCGGAAGGGTTTGGGAGGTGCTTGAGCTCGACATCCCGCGCCGCCTGATCTTCGTCAAATCGGTACCCGGCAAGATGGAGATCTCATGGCCGGGCGACTACGGCGAGATCCACACCCGCATCCTCGAGCGGATGAAGCAGGTGCTGGCCGAGGACACCGTCTACCCGTATCTCAAGCCGAACGCCGTCCACCGCCTTGAGATGGCGCGCGGCATAGCGAGGGGGACCGACATGCTGCGGCATTCGCTCGTGCCGCTCGGCGGCTACAGCTACGTCCTTTTCCCGTGGCTCGGGACGCGCTCGTTCCGCACGATGCGCAAGTTCCTCTCGATGTACGGCTCGCCGTTCAGGCTGTCCGACATCGAGTACGAGGGCTGCTGCTACATCACCTTCCATATGGAAAACGGCGAGCCGGAGGAGCTGATCGAACATCTGTGCGAGGTCGCCGAGACCGAGGGCGTCGACTGCGAAAAGCTCGCCGGAGGCGACATCCCGCTCTTCGAGAAGTTCGACGACTGCCTGCCCTATCCCCTGCTCCACAAGGCCTACGCCGCCGACAGACTGAGATCTGACGAGGTGGCGCTCAGACTGAGACAGATGCTGGATGAATACAGGTAAAAAAGTCATGCCTGAGCAGATCGTTTTAAATGATGTAATGTTAATCATTTGTTTACACGCATAACACCTATTTTTGTACAATTTATGTTATAATTTTAAAGGTTAGAATATACACACCATAAACACCAAGTGTATAAGCAAAGGAGTTTTCCCCATGTTCAATCTGAGAAAAGCGGCCTCGCTCGCGACGGCGGCCGCTCTTATCGCGGCCTGCTCGGCTATGACTGTTTACGCCGACGGCCCCGCTACGGTCGCTCACTGGCGCCTCCAGAACGTCGAGGGATACTATACCGGATCCGCCGAAAACGACGATCTGACCTTCATCGACCTCACCGGCAACGGCAACGATCTTGTCACCGCCGTCGTCGGCAACGGCGCCCAGCTCGACACCTTCATCTGGGACGACGGCCCCACCTTCGAGAAGGCCGCCTCCTTCACCGCCCTCAAGTTCGACAACACCAAGGCCAAGGCCCAGACCGTCGACAGCTTCAACGAGGACGAGACCAGCTACACCGGCGGCTACACCTCCGGCAAGTACCTCAAGACTGTCTCAGGCGCTCCGATAAACTCGATGGCCTTCGAGAACGGCTTCACTATTGAGGTCATCTTCAAGCTGTCCCCCGATCTTGACAACAACTACAACCGCTACACAGGCATCTTCTCGCGTCAGGGCGTCGTCGAGAGCCAGAACGAGCCTCCGATCTCTCTCGCTCTCGCCGAGTGGACCAACGACGACTCGACCGGCACCCTCAATACCGAGGAGACCTGGCTGCAGTACGTCCATATCGACGCCGATGAGAACAAGACCAACAACGAGTTTGGCGACGACCGCATCGACGCCTCCGCATGGCATCACTTCATGATAGCCAACGACGGCCCCGCCGCCTACGCCTAGCTTGACGGCAACCAGATCGGCGAGCTCACCGAGAACGGCGGCATCTTCGTCACCGATCCCTCCTATTCATGGGAAGTCGGCGTCGGCCGCAAGCTCGGTGCCGACCATGAGAGCGATTCCAAGAACGAGAACTCTCCCGAGGGCATGATCCGCCGCCTGTTCGCCGGAACCATCTCCGAGATCAGAGTCATGGACGGAGCCATCGGCATCGCCGACTCTCTTATCAACAAGGAAGTAAAGTACGCCGAGCCGTCTGATACCGCTCCGGCTGCTGAGGCTGCTCCTGCCGCCGAGGCCGCTCCGGCTGTTGAGGCCGCTCCCGCCGCTCCGGCTGCTGAAGCAGCTCCGGCTCCCGCCGCTGAGGCTGCCGCTCCCGTGGCTGCCGCCGCTCCCGCTGCCGCCAGCGCCGCTCCGCAGACCTTCGACTTCATCACGATAGCCGCTCTCGCGGCTGCCGCCTCGCTCGCCGGCATCGTGATCTCAAAGAGAAGATAAGCGCAAAGCGTA
The DNA here is from genome assembly GCA_946407735.1 of uncultured Clostridia bacterium. Classification (GTDB taxonomy): domain Bacteria; phylum Bacillota; class Clostridia; order Oscillospirales; family CAG-272; genus JAAZGC01. The sequence goes on along the minus strand of CAMJPL010000020.1, from coordinate 36,650 downwards.
CGATAACCGAATAACAGCATAGCAAAACATCCCCCGAAGCCGGTGCTTCGGGGGACGTTCGTTTTTTATTTTGCCCTGATCTTATTTCTCGCAGTAGCGCTCCATGTATTCCTCTATCGGCTTTACGTCGATGGTGCCGCGCATCTTCTCGATGATGTCCTTCACCGTCACGATGGCGTGGACCTCTATCCCGAACTCGTCCTTTATCTCGGATTTCGCCGTCCGTCCGTTCACGCCGATCTCCATGCGGTCGACCGATATGATCTCATGCCCGATGACGACGTCGGGAGCGGCCGCTTTCAGCAGCGGCACCGTTTCGCGTATCGACGTGCCGGCGGTCATGACGTCCTCGATGATCACCACGCGGCTCCCGGCGGCCGGCTTCATGCCGATGAGAGTGCCGCCCTCGCCGTGATCCTTCGCCTCCTTGCGGTTGAAGCAGCATCCGACGTCGACGCCGAAATCATTGTACAGCGCCGCCGACGCCGAGACGGCGAGCGGTATGCCCTTGTATGCCGGGCCGAAGAGGATATCGAAGGTGTCGCCGAGCTCGCCGTGAAGGCATTTCGCGTAGTACGAGCCGAGGCGGCTGAGCTGTCCTCCGGTGCGGTAGTTGCCGGTGTTGATGAAATACGGGGTCTTTCGTCCCGATTTCGTTACGAAATCGCCGAAGGTGAGGACGCCGCAGCCGATCATGAAGTCGATAAATTCGCTCTTATAGCTTTCCATCTGTCACTCTCCCGCCTTCTCGACAGCCGTCACCTCGTACCCAGCCGCCTTGACGGCCTTTTTGAAATCGTCCTCCTTCACGCCCTTCGCCGTCACGACGGCGGAGGCGGAATCGAGCGACACCTCGGCGCTCTCTACGCCCTTGATGCCCTTTAAGGCGTTCGTGACATGAGCGACGCAGTGCTCGCACATCATTCCCTTTACAGAAAGCTTATAGGTCTCTGTCTTTCCGAACATTGTCTGATCTCCTTTATTATGTGTGTTTCTCTTTGACGGTTTCACCGGCGCGTTGAATCTGAAGCGCTTGAGCCGGAGAGCGTTCGTCACGACGGTGACCGAGCTGATGCTCATGGCCGCCGATCCGAACATAGGGTTGAGCAGCAGTCCGAAGGCCGGATAGAGCGCTCCGGCGGCTATCGGGATGCATATCGCGTTGTATATCAGCGCCCAGAACAGGTTCTGCCTGATTATCCGCATCGTCGCACGGCTGAGGCGGACAGAATTGGTGACGTCGGCAACGGTGTTCTTCATCAGCACGATGTCAGCCGAGCTGACGGCTATATCCGTCCCGGCTCCGACCGCAATCCCGACGTCGGCCGCCGCGAGAGCCGGGGCGTCGTTCACGCCGTCTCCCACCATGGCGACGGAGCCGCCTTTGCGCAGCGAGTTCACGGCGTCCGATTTCCCGGTCGGGAGCACTCCCGACACCACGTCGTCTATCCCGGCCTGCGACGCGACAGCCTTCGCCGTGCGCTCGTTGTCGCCGGTGATCATCACGACATTCAGCCCGAGGGCCTTAAGGTCGGATATCGCAGCCGCGCTGTCCGGCTTTATCGTGTCGGCGACGGCGATTATACCGGCAAAGCCGCCGTTCTTCGCCGCGTACAGGACGGTCTTTCCATCGCACGACAGCCGCACAACCTCGGATATGATGTCTTCCGGGACGTCGGCGCCGCTCTCCTTCATGAAATCGAGGTTCCCGACGATGATCTCCTCGCCGCCGACGGACGATCTCACACCCCTTCCCGATACCGGGACGAACGACTCGGGCTGAACTGTCGACAGCCCTCTTTTTTCGGCCTCGGCTATGACGGCTCCGGCGATGGGATGCTCGCTTCCGGCCTCCGCCGACGCGACGAGCGATATCAGCTCGTCCTCTTTGCCGCCGGAGGTCATGACGTCGGTGACGGACATTTTGCCCTCGGTCACCGTGCCGGTCTTGTCGAAGGCGACGGTCTTGACGCCGCTCATGGCCTCGAGGGCTTCGCCGCTCTTTATCAGCACTCCGCCCTGAGCGCCGCGTCCGACGCCTACCGTTATCGCCGTCGGCGTCGCGAGCCCGAGAGCGCATGGGCATGATATGACTAGCACCGACACCGCCGCCGTGAACGCCTTTTCGACGTCCCTCGTGACGGCGAGCCAGATTATCAGGGTAAGGAGCGATATCCCGATGACGGCCGGGACGAATATGCCGCTCACCTTATCGGCCAGCTTCTGCACCGGGGCCTTCGAGCTCATCGCCTCGTCGACGGCAGCTATGATCTTCGCCAGCGTCGTGTCGGAGCCGGTCTTCGTGACCTTCATCTCGAAGTAGCCGCCGACGGATACCGTGCCGCCGGTGACCTGATCGCCGACCGTCTTGTCGACCGGAAGGCTCTCGCCGGTTATCGCCGATTCGTCGACCGAAGCGCCGCCGAGGATGATCTCGCCGTCTATCGGCACCGAAGCCCCGCTTTTCACCAGCACCGTATCGCCGACGACGAGCTGAGACGTCGGGATCTCCGACTCGGTGCCGTCCCTCCTTACCAGCGCCGTGTCCGGCGTCAGCTTCATCAGCTTCTCTATCGCCTCGCCGGTCCTGCCCTTCGCCTTCGCCTCGAGGTATTTACCGACGTCGATAAGCGTCAGGATCATCGCCGCCGAATCGAAATAAAGATCGACGCTTTTGCCGAGCATCGAGGCGTAGAGAGCGTAAATGCCCCACACCATGGCCGCGCCCGAACCGACCGCGATGAGCGAGTTCATGTTCGGCGTCAGCCGCAAAAGCTGCGAAAGGCCGGTGGTGAAGTACTCGTAGTTTATGATGACGACCGGCATAGCTAAAAGGAACTGCGTCAGCGCCATGACGTCGGGGCGCTCGTGCAGTATCGCCGGGATCGGCAGGTGCAGCATATGCCCCATCGCGAGATACATGAGTATCAGCGATATCACGGCCGACAGTATCAGCCTTCTGAGCGCCTTGTCGGCTCCCCGATCCTTTCCGGAGCTCCCGGCAGCGGAAAATTTTTCTGAACTCTCTGCCGTGTCTCCCTGGAGGGATGCTCCGTAGCCCGCCTTTTCGACGGCCTTTATCACGGCGGCGGGCTTAGCCGATCCGCCGACCTTCATCGTGCCGCGGAGCAGGTTTACCGACACCTCGTCGGCGCCGCCGACCTTTTTCACGGCGTTCTCCACATGAGCGACGCAGGCGGCGCAGCTCATCCCGGTTACGTTGTATGTCTTCGTTGTCATGACCCGATCCGATAAGAAAGCGGACGGATACGGCGCCCGGCCTCCTTTGAAGGAGACAGGCCGCTTTCCGCCCGCGAAAATCACTTCTGGGTTATTTCGGCGTTGTCATAGAGGTAGTCCATCATCTTCTCATACATGACGGACAGTCTCAGAGTCTCGGCTCCGTACTCGCTCTCAAAGGCCTCGAAGGTGTCGAACATGCGGTAGTAATAGCCGTTGTAGAACTCGTTCGCCATCGTGTAGTATTCCTCGTCGGTGATGCCGATGTCCTCCTTCTCGCAGATATATCTGAACACTAGGTCGGTCTTGACGCTGTCGTAAGCCGAGGTGTCGGCGTCCTCATAGAACTGCTCGCTCGTCACGCCGTACTGATCGAGGTATTCCTCGAGGGACTTTCCCTCCTCTGCCGCGAGATCGGTGAAGTATTTGATGTAGTTGTCGTGATAGTAGGTTATCGGTCCCTGCGGCCAGTAGAGGACCTCCGAGCCGTCCATTATCGTCTGCCAGAGTTTGTCCCTCGCGTCTGTCGTATGCTGTGAGTCCTTCTCCTGCTCGAGCTGCATGCGGATGAGCTCTCGCCACTCGGCGAGGGTCGACGCGTCGGTGTTCTCCTCGACCCACTGGTCTGTCGCCTCCGGCTTGTCGGCGACAAGGATGTAGTTCAGCTTCACCTCGAACTCGGCCGCGGCTCCGGCGAGCTCGGCGGCGTGATAGTCGCTCGGGAAGGTTACCGGCACGTTGAAGGTCTCGCCGACGCTGTGGCCGATCATGCCGTTTTCAAGGTCCTCGATGTAATAGCCCTTGCCGATGACGGTGGTCGCGCCCTCGCCCGAGCCGTTCTCGAACGGTTCGCCGTTCATGTACCCGACGAAATCGAAATTGACGGTGTCGCCGTCCTTCACCGTGCCCTCAGTCACCGTCTCGTACGACGTCGCCTGCTGCAGGTAGAGATCGACGCGCTCGTCTATCTCGGTCTCGGAGACTTCGATGGGCTCGAGTTCTACGGCGACGCCCATGTACTTCCCGACCTTTATGAAGGGCTCAAGATCGAAATTGTAGGAAAGGACCGATCCGTCGCCGGTGTCTATGTCCTCGGCCTTGACGGTGCTCCCGCAGGAAAGCAGGGACGATGTGAGAAGAACGGCGGAAAGCGCGAAGGACGCGATCTTGGTGGGTCTAATTGCAAGCATATCTGTGAAAATCCTTGTTTTTCAGCGGTCTATATAAATTCTCGGGATGCGTGAGTTGAGTAGGCAGGTGCACTCGTACGTTATCGTCCCGGCGTGCGCGGCGAAATCCTCGACCCTGTTGCCGTCGGTGAATATGCCGACGGGATCGAACAGCTTCACGTCAAGGCCGGTGACGTCGACCATGCACTGATCCATGCACACCCGGCCGATGATCGGGCGCTTTTCGCCGCAGATCTCGACGGTCATGCCGGAATAGGCGCGGACGAAGCCGTCGCCGTAGCCTATCGGCAGCGTCGCGACGAGGGTGTCCTTTTCGGCGGTCCATCTGCCGCCGTAGCTGACGCTTTCCCCGGCTCTGACGGTGTGAAGGGCGACCACGCGGCTCTCGAGCCGCATGACGGGCAGAAATCCGAGCTTCCGTATGTCGTCCATCGTGTCGGACGGCTGCATGCCGTAGAGTATGACGCCGGGGCGGGTCATGTCGAAATGCGCCTCCGGGCAGCGGATGATGCCGCTGCTGGCGCAGATGTGCACCGTGCCGGGATCGACGCCGCGGCGTCTCAGGCTTTCGACGAACGATTTGAAGCGCCCGATCTGCCTGTCGGTAAGCGCGCTCGACGGGTCGTCGGCGCAGGCGAGGTGCGAGAAGGTGCCGGTGATGTCAAAGCAGCCGAGCCCTGCCGCCTCCGCCGCCTCGTCGGCGCCGCTCTCCGAGCAGTCGAAGCCGATGCGGTTCATCCCGGTGTCGGCCTTGAGATGGGCCTTTATCCTCCTCTGACCGAGGTGCCGGGCGAGCTCGCGGGCGTAGGCAAGAGAATATACGGTCTGTGTAATGTCGTATTCGGCGAGCCAGTCGGCGTATTCCGGCTGTGTGCTGCCGAGGATGATTATGCCGCAGCCGCGGCCGAGGGTGTTGCGCAGCTCTATCGCCTCGTCGATATGCGCCGCGGCGAAATCACGGGCGCCGCACTCGTAGAGAGCCCTCGCGCAGGCGACGGCGCCGCATCCGTAGGCGTCGGCCTTGAGGACGCAGAGAAGGCGCTTCGCCCCGGAAAGGCGGCTTATTATCCCGTAATTTGCCCGAAGACGCCCGAGGTCGATATACGCGCGGGTGTACGCCAGCGGATTCGATCCGCCAAGTCCGGACATTATGTCTTATCTCCGATGATAAATCAGTATCTGACCTCGCGGACCACCGTCGAGGGATTGAAAAGCTTTGCCTGCTTCAATATCTTCTTCGTCGGCTCGAAGAAGACGACCGACTTCACGTCGCCCTCGCCGACAAAAACGCCGAAATAGCAGTCGGGAGCGTCGAGCGAGGACGCGGCCTCGTATCTCGCCGTGATTGACGGGTCGTCGGCCTGCTTTTTGTAATCGCCCTCGTAGGGAGCGATCACCGACATGTCGGCGAAGCGCACGCGCAGCCATTCCTTGCGGCGCATGTTGCCGTAGATGATGTCGACGCGCAGCTCGCCCGAGACGACGGAATACTCATACTCGATATCGAGATATCTGAACAGCTGCCTTATGATGAAGACGTCCACCAGAACGAACAGCGGCGTCGTCCACAGCATGAACTGGAAGCTGATCTCGCCGATCCTTATCGTGCTGAGAAGGAGCGGGATCAGAAGAAACAGCGCGAAGCCGACCCAGAACAGGATCCTTTTCAGACGGTATGTTCCCTGCACCTTTTTCTTCACCCGCTGTTCCGCGGTGTTGAGATTGCTGTCTTCAGCCATTGTACTGCCCCCCGATTGCCGGTAGTTTTCGCCGCGCCGTCATATGATGCGCCGCGGTTCTTTTTATTGTATCATCTTTTTACGTATTATTCAAATGTTTTTGTTTAATTTTCATCGAATTTCGGGATATTTCTCAGCCCTCTCCGACGGAGGCTTCGCCGAGGGAGGCTTCGCCGACGGAGGCTTCGCCGAAAATGACGCAGAAGCCGAGATCATAGACCGTGAACCTCCTGCCGCGCATCTCCCCCGGCTTTCCCACGATCCTCCCGGCGAGTATGTCCAAAGCGCCGGCACGCAGCTTCGGTATCACGTTCGGTGACACGGGCATGTCGGCGTGAGACGGCCATATCTCACCGAACAGATCATTCATCCCTTCGAGGCGATCAAGGCTTTTGATATACGCGTCCATATCCCGCCGTCCGCCGAACATGAATATCCGTCCGTGCTCCTGAACGGTGTCGCCGGAGATGAGGACCCTTCCCCCGACGTCGAGCAGGGCGATGCTGCCGGGGGTATGGCCGGGGATATGTATCACCCTTATCTCCCTGTTCCCGAGGTCGATGACGTCGCCGTCCCCGACCGGGATGAGCTTTCCCGTCCCGCCGGATCCACGGTACTGCGGCTCGTCCGCCGGATGCATGTAAAATTCATCAAACTGCCCGTTGCTTCCGATATGGTCGATGTCGGCGTGGGTGTTGAGCAGCGAGAGAGGAAGCGAGGTAAGCCCCTGCGCTATGTCTTTGGCATCGCGGATGTTCATGCCGGAGTCGATGAGAAGCGCCCTTTCACTGCCGGTGAGCAGGAACATCCTGACGCCGCCGTCCTCTATCCTCCAGCTGTTTTCGTTTATACGGATTATCTCATGATCCATGATCGTCCCTCACTTTCTCCTGCCGCGGCAGGCCATGACGGCGAAGGCCGCCGCCGCGAGCAGCCACAGCATAAGATACCACGGCCGCAGCCTCAGCGCGCCGTCTTCCATATAGACTATCTGCGGCAGGGTGAATATCGACGTCACTACGGCGAACACGCCGCCCCATCTGCTCAGCCGGTAATCGAGGTTGATATACGAGGCGTCATAGAGCGCCGAGAGGGTCTCCTTGAGGCTGTCCCTGTCGCGGGTTATCATCATATGCTCGAGCATCATGTCGTAGAGCTCGGTCCCCTGCTCCTGCGAAGTCACGTCGGAGAAGCTGAGCTGGCTCTCAAAGGCGATGAAGCTCTCCTGCAGGTTCATTATCTTCGATATCGTCGGCATCTTTATGTTCCGGCTCTTTTCCGACGACGAAAGTATCGAGGTGAGCTGATTGAAATGTATCAGCGACGCCCGCTGGACGAGGCAGAGGCAGCTCATCTGGACATAGATGGTGAGGAAATTCGGCACAAGATACGGGTGCCGGGCGGGATCGCCTATGCCGATCAGCCCCTGCGCCGTGACGGAATAGATATTCCCGTCCTCGCTCCATCTGTCGTAGATGTGCTTTTCAAGAAGCCTGTCCCTCATCGAGTCGCTGCCGCACGACATGCCGCCCGAGTGATCTATGAACAAAAGCTCGTACAGGCTGTCCCTGACGCTCTCGTCCTCCTCCCAGCGGGAGAAGGCGGCGGCAGCGGCGCCGTCGGATATCCAGCAGTCGACGTACATCCTGTCGTCTATCGCCGGGAGAATGTAAAACGAATCCGGGCTTGTCGTCGAGCAGGTGAGGAACTTGTAATCGTTCCCGTATTCGAGCAGCCGCTTGACGAAACCGGCGATATGGGTGAGCAGCACCTTCGAGCCGATCCTCTCCTCTGAGTCGAGATACTGCGCGAAATCCATATAATCGGATCTGAATTCGACGCCGTTGCCGAGCAGGACGGAAAGGCTGTCGGCGCACAGGTTCGTGAAGCCGTTGCCGGAGTTCGGGATCAGCGGCATGGCTATCCTGCGCCCGTAATCGTTTATGTTCTTTACCGCCTCGACGCTGTCCTGACGCCTGACGCCGTCCCGCTGCAGACCGCGGTTCTCGCCCTCCATGATGAACAGCCCCACCTCGGAGTTGAATATCCGTATCTGCATCGAACTGAGCAGCAGGTCGTATTCGTCGCCGCCCTTGCGGATGTAGTAATGCGCCTTGTTTTTCACGATCTCCGGCTTCAAGGTGTACAGATGGACTATCCCGTCGCCGAAGCCGTACAGCGCTTTTCTGACGTACGGATGGAAATAGTGATATTCCTGATAGAAAAGATACTCGTCGTCCTTGCTTCTGATGCGCTCGTTCTCCGCTATGCGGAACTCGTCCGAGATATCGCTGTTAATCCACATCGTGTTCTCATCAAAGCATTTGATGAGAGCGTTCACCGCCCTGGCGTCGAGCCTGTTGTTGTCAAGGATGAACGGCAGTATGAAGGTGTGATAGCTGTAAACCCTGTCTTCCATATATATCCCCGTAATATCCCCTGAAACGCCGGAAGTCTCCCGTCAGCCTTCCTGCTCTATCCTCACTGTGAGAGTGACCTTCCCGCATCCGACGGCCGAAAAGGCGATATAATGCCCGCTGCGGTTGGCGCAGACGGCGTCATGCCGACGGATATCCCCGTCGGTCTCATATACGCAGACCCAGCCGTTATACCGCACCCGCACCGAGCTCCCGGAAACGGAGATATCGGTATGCTCATATCCGTCGAAATCAAACGCCGGGAAGGATATTTCGGTATCGCCTGCGCCGGAGACCGTGATCTTCACGCCTTCATCCGACACGCGGCATGTCTCCCTGAAAAGCTCGGTCCCGTCCTTTTCGCAGACGAGCTGAGCCGCCGCCTCATCTTCCGAGGCTCGCTTCTCTGAAACCCTGTACCCGACGCCGATATCGCAGCCGCGGACCCATCCGCCGTCCTTATATATCCCGCCGCAGATCGAGAGCGGCGACGGATCATCTGTGTCTATGCGGTAGCTCGGCTTCGCGGCGAAGGGGACGGAAAGGCATATCGCCGACGGGGCTCCGCGCCTGTGGATCCGTCCGAGGCCGGAGGCGTCGTAATGCGGATCGGCGCGCATCTCGTATTCGGCGAAATAATCCCCGCAGGCGAGGAACAGCTTGTGAAAATGCTCCGACGTCTCATCGGCGCGCGCCATCCCGTCGGCGGGACATCCGGCAGGCGTCACCGCGTCGTCCGAAAACAGATACGCGAGATAGAACCACGAACCGGCCGTCACCATGTATTTGTCGAAATATGCGTAATCCTCGCAGCCGTACCCGCTCTGCCGGGGATACCGGTTCTTCACATGGCTCATCGGCTCATATTCGAGCCACGGCATAACGGCGCGTGCGGCCTTTTCGGCGGCGCCTTTGAAGGCTCCGGCCCTGTCGTTGTCGCCCCTTCCGGCGAAGAACGAGGCGTAAAACTCACAGAGAGCGGCATAAAACGCCTCGTTGTGAAGGAACTGGTTGCTCCGCCCGCCGAAGGGTATCTCGCCGGACACCGACTGCATCGAAAGGGTGAGATCGGCCGAGCGCAGGAACATATCGGTAAGCCCGTCGCGGCATGAGCCGTCGTAGCCGAAGCGGTACAGGACGGCGAGCTGCAGACGGGTGACAAGATCGTAGACCATCGGCTCGTTCGGGTCGCGGTACATCCCGTTTTCGTCGATGGACAGCATCTGGGACGAAATCTGCCTTTCTATGAAGGCTTTTTCGCATCCTATCCCGGCATAAAGCCTTACCTGCTCGCTCGCCGCGCCGAATGCCGCCCAGTTCCCTATCCTCTTCGGCGGATCGTCGGCTATGACGGTGTAGGTGCGGTAAGGATCGATCCTTTCGAGCCCGCGTCTCCAGCCGTCCGTTATGTCCATTGCGAAAGTCCCGGCCCTTTCGAGCTCGAGAAGGCAGAAGACGATCTCCTTTACGGCGAAGTCGTTCCCTGCCGCGCCGCCATTTTTCTCCCTCGCCGTCGGGATGCCTTCGCAGCAGAGATCCATCATGTGACGGAAGCTCTCCTTCATATGCCCGAGCCTTCCGTGAGCGATGAGGATGCCAATGTTCGACGTCAGCCGGGCGTAGCCATGCTCGGTTATGCCCCTTCTTTCAACGTCCCGGGTGTAGCTTTCGATATGCTCCGGCGTGTACGCCGTGAGGACCTTTTCCATAAGGTCAAGATATCTTTCCTTCATCCGTCATGCCTCCCCCTCACGCAAACCAAAGGGAGAGACCCGCCGAAGGGCGGCAGATCGTCTCTCCCGAAGCTGCGATATTCTGTTGTCCTCAGTCCCTCAGCGCGAGGAGCTTGTCCCTCGCGGCGGTTATGGCTTCGATCAGCGCGCCGCAGTCGGCGTCCGGCTCCGGATGGCGGAGGAGCTCGGTGATCTCGGTTATCGGCGTCAGAAGCGGGGTGAGCGAGAGATTCGCCGTGACTCCCTTGAGAGCGTGAGCCGCCTCGAAGCCGGCCTTGAGATCGCCCGACGCGACGGCGTCCGTCAGGCGTGAGAAATTGGAATCGTCGAGCGCCATGTTTACCAGGCGGATGTAAAGCGCCTCATTGTTGACACATCTGGCGAGACCGGCGTCTACGTCGCAGCCGGCGGCGCGGAGTGTGGCGGTGTTCAGCATTGCTTTATCCTTTCCTTTATAAATCCTTCAAACTCATCCGCCGAAACCGGCTTAGAGAAATAATAACCCTGTATGATGTCGCATCCGAGCGACTTCAGAAGCGAGACCTGCTGGGCGGTCTCGACCCCCTCGGCGACAGCCGGTATGCCGAGCTGTCCGGCGATGTCGATTATAAGCCGCAGAAGCCGCTCGCCGCCTCTGCCTCCCTGAATGAACCGCATATCCATCTTGAGGATGTCGACCGGCAGTATCGACAGCATGCTCAGGGAGGAATAGCCGCTGCCGAAGTCGTCCATCTCGACCTTGAAGCCCATGTCCCTCAGCGCGGTGACGGCGCGGACTATCTGGTCCGAATCGTCGGCGTAGGCCGACTCGGTCACCTCGAGCATGAGATCGGACGGATCGGCGCCGCTCTCATCGAGCACGGCGCGGAGATCGCCGTAAAGCCCCGGATCGTAGAGGTCTATCCTCGACACGTTCACCGACACCGGCACCGTAAAGCCGTATCTGCGCTTCCAGCGCATCATCTGGGCGGCGGCCTCGTGCCAGACGTAGCTGTCGAGGCTCGATATCATGCCGTTGTTCTCGAACAGCGGCACGAACACGCCGGGAGGGATCATGCCCATATCGGGATGCTCCCACCTTATCAGCGCCTCGGCGCTCGCCAGCACCGGCTCATCGCCGCTGATCCTGTATTTCGGCTGATAGTTCACCCTGAACTGCCCTTCGCGGAGAGCGCGGGGCATGTCATCTATCAGGCTGAGCTCGTACATCTCCCTGTCGTGAAGGCTTTCGTCGTAATACGCCAGCCTTCTGCGGTAGCTGCCGCGCACCGTGTCGGCGGCGAGCTTGGCGCGGTCGAACCTGCGCTCGATGTCCATGTCTTTGTCGCAGCAGGCGTAGACGCCCATCCTCAGATGCACCGTCTCGGCGCTCTCGCCGCCGTCGCGCCCCTCGACTGTCGACGCCGCATTCTCCATAATCCTGCCGAAATCGAGCCCGTGCGGCGAATAGATTAGGAAGGTGTCGGACCCTCTGCGGCAGACCATGCCCTTCAAAGGGGAGACCTCCGCCAGTATCTTCTCGCCGACCCGGCGCAGCATCGCGTCGCCCTTCGCCTTGCCGTACCGCTCGTTTATCAGGTGGAAGTGGTTTATGTCCACCACCGCGGCGTCGGTCACAGCGTCAGGATGGCGCAGCTCGAACTGCTCGGCGTAGCGGTAGAAATACTCGATGTTGTAAAGCCCGGTGACGGGATCGCGCTCGGTGCCCCGGATGATCGACCGGTCCTCGTAAAGCTCTATCGTCCGCCTTACCCGCGCCAGGATGACCTCCGGCATGTTGTACGGCTTCGATATGAAATCGCTCGCCCCGAGCCTGAGGCATTCGACCTCGGACGAGGTCTCGGACGTCAGCACGATGACCGGGAGATGAGCGAGGATGTCCTCCTCCTTCATGACCCTCAGCACCTCGGCGCCGTGCACCCCGGGCATGAGAAGATCGAGCATCACGAGCGAGAGCGAGGCGCCGCGCCTTCGTATGATCTCAAGCGCCTCCCCGCCGTCACGGGCGAAAACCACGTCGAACTCGGCGCCTATTATCGCGCCTAAAAGCTCGCGGTTGATCTCCTCATCGTCGACGATCAGCACGATGCGTCTGCCGCCGGATAATTCTTCATGATTGTTCCGCATATTTCACAGAGATGTCGATATCGCTTTCATGATCATATCTTTTTCCGCATCAGTAGAACATGATGCCGTTCCTTCCGGCGTCCTTCACCCTGTAAAGGGCGGTGTCGGCGTCCTTGTAGATGTCCCCGGTCGGGTTTTCCCTGTCGCCGAAGGCGATCCCGACGCTGAGAGTTATCTTAGGCAGATCGTCCTGCGGCTCGCCGAGCTTTTTCGCGGCGTCCCTCAGCTTCCTTTCCACCAGATCCTTCAGCTCCGACGTGACGTTCACCATGACGACGACGAACTCGTCGCCGCCTATCCGGCAGACGTAATCCTCGTGGCGGAAGCTCGATCTCAGGACCCCGGCGACGCTTTTAAGGACCCTGTCGCCCATGTCGTGGCCGTATGTGTCGTTTATCTGCTTGAAATAGTCGACGTCGACTATCATCATGGCGATGTCGCCGCCGCGGCTGTACTCGGCCCGAACCTTCTCGAAGACGCCCCGGTTGTAAAGCCCGGTAAGCTCATCGTGCGACGCCTCGTACGACAGCTGATCCCTGTCCCGCCTCGACTGCTCGAACATGCTGTTGAAAGTCTCGGCGACAAAGCGCATCTCCCTCGAGCCGACGAGCGGGATCCTCCCCTCGCTCCGTATGCCGGAGACGCTTCTCGTGAGCGGATTTATGACGAGGCGGAAATTCAGTACGATGACTGCGGCGACCGAGACGAGCAGGAGTATTATCAGGATCATCTGGACGCGCAGGTCGAAGACGAAGCGCTTCTCTATCGTCTGCTGCCTCGCCTCTATCTCCTCGATTATAAGGCGGCTGAGACAGTTCGAGACCTCCTCCCGTATCGCGCTCTTGCCCGCGGCGTAGTCTCCGCCGAAGACGAGATCTATCGCCTTTTCGATCTTCTCGCCGCCGGACAGGGCTTTGTCGGCATTGTCAAGCGCAACATCGGCTATGAGCCCGGGATAATCCGAGACGTCGTAGCCTCTGCCCGAGATATACAGCCGCATCGCGTAATACTCGGTCTCGGCGAGACGGTTTGACTCGTCGAGCGCCGAATTGAGATAGGTGTATGCGTCCGAGCCGGCGAAATATCTGCCGAGATCCTCGAGCGCGAGCTCGCGCCTGCGGGACGTCTCCACCTCCTCGGCGAAATCGAGCGCCGCCTGACGGTTTCCCGTCACGACGAACTCCCGCGCCATCTCGGTGAGATAGTCGGAGGCCTCCATCAGGTCGGTGGCGTCCTGACGGCAGTGCATGTATTCCTCGGTGACCGCCTGCAGACGGCCGTACCCGTTCACCGTGCGGTAGGCGAATATCAAAAGAAGCGCCGATAGTATGACTGCCGCCGCCAGCATTATAAGATTGACGGCGCGTATTGAGACGCCCTTCGTGCCGAAAGACTCTTTCGGTGCTTTTCCCATATGAAATGTCGTTTTCGGTCAGGTATGTCGAAAAATCGGACTCGGCAGGAGATACCGCCGCGCGGCGAAACTCCGCCGAAGTATATGATACCATAATCCGTGCCGGATTGCAAGTAAAAAATGAAAATTTTGCTTTACTGCTGAATTAATCGAAGCAAAGCGATTTCCGTCCGCTCCGTCGCAATCCGGCGTTTTTACATTTCAGGCGATCAAAAGAAGACAAATCTGCCTTGACAAAATTTTCCGCGTCGGGTATAATATTTTCGTCGCGGAATACCGCGGAATACGCATCCTGCCCATACCCCCGGAGATACCGCATATGAAAAAAACACTTCTCGCCGCCGTCATCTGTCTTTCGATGCTGTCATCGGCGTCATGCGGCGGACCTCATCCCGCGCTTTACCTGCCGGATGAAGAAAGCGCGCAGAACACGGCGGAATATCATCCGGCTGAAACCGAAGAGGACACAGGCCAGCGGTCCGTCGTATATTTTACATCAGACATCTCGTCCGACGGGCTGATACGGATATACGACGCCCTCGGCTTTGAGCCGGAGGGGATCGTCGCCGTCAAGATCTCGACCGGCGAGCCGCCGGCCAGCAACTATCTCCGCCCCGAGCTCATCGGCGGTCTCGTGACGAAGCTCGGCGGCACCATCGTCGAATGCAACACCGCCTACGGCGGATCGAGGGCGAGCTCGGCGATGCACCGTCAGGTGGCCGAGGATCACGGCTTCACGGCGATAGCGCCGTTCGATCTGATGGACGAGGAGGGCGAGAGAGAATGGCCGGTGAGCGGCGGCACGCGCCTCGATAAGATAATCGTCGGCAGTCACGCCGAAAACTACACCGACTGGGTCATCCTGTCGCACTTCAAGGGACACGCGATGGCAGGCTTCGGCGGGGCGATAAAGAACGTCGGCATCGGCATATCGTCGGCGAGCGGCAAGGTCTACGTCCACTCGGCCGGGACGAGGACGACCGGCAGCATAATGCACGGCGATCAGGAGGCATGGCTCGAGGCGCTCGCCGAGATGGTGTCCGGCTTCAGGGATCACGTCGGACAGGATCACATCGTCTACATCAACGTGATGAACCGCTTGTCGGTCGACTGCGACTGCGACGGCAATCCGGCCGAGCCAGACATCCACGACATCGGCATACTCGCCAGCTTCGATCCCGTCGCCCTCGATCAGGCGTGCGTGAACCTCGTCTATCAGGCAGAGGGCAGCGAATCGCTCGTAAGAAGGATCGAGCGCCAGAAAGGCGGCCACACGCTCGAGCACGCCGAAGAGATCGGCCTCGGCAGCCGCGCGTATCAGCTTGTCGACATAGATGAGTGAGATCATATCCGTGCTCCGCAGGGAGCTTATCTACATCTGGTACTATTTCGACATCCAGCTGAGGCAGATATTCTGGTACTGGGTGATCGGCATGGCTATCGGCTCGCTCGTCTCGGTATTCGCGAAGGATAAGATCCACGGGCTGATGACACGGATGAGCGAAAAAAGGCTCGGGATAATCGGCATCATCCCCGCCTGTCTGCTCGGCATAGCCTCCCCGCTCTGCATGTACGGCACGATACCGATAGCGGCGTCCTTCCGCCGCAAGGGGATGCGTCAGGACTGGCTGGCGGCGTTCATGACGGCGTCGATACTGCTGAACCCGCAGCTCATCATATACAGCGCCGCTCTCGGGGCGAAGGCGCTCGCCGTGAGGATAATATCCTGCTTTGTCTGCGGATGCGCCGCCGGGCTTCTTTTGTACGCCTTTTACCGGGAAAAGGAGTTTTTCAGCTTCGACAGCTTTGAGCCGAGACCGGGGCGCGACACGCATCCGAACCCATTTGTCCGCTATCTTCTGAGCTTTCTGAGGAACGTCAGGGCGACCGGGCTGTATTTCCTGTTCGGCATCCTGCTCTCGGCGCTGTTTCAGCGGTACGTCCCGCAGAGCGTCATGACCGGCGTCTTCGGCGGCAGCGAGGCGTGGGGAGTCCTGATGGCGGCGACGATAGGCGTCCCGCTCTACGCCTGCGGCGGCGGGACGATCCCGCTCCTCGTGAGCTGGCTCGACGAAGGGATGAGCCTCGGCTCGGCCGCGGCCTTCATGATAACCGGTCCGGCGACGAAGATAACGAACCTCGGCGCCCTGAAATCGGCGATGGGATGGGGCCGTTTCCTTCTGTATATCGCCTACGTCATGGCCTTCTCCCTCGTCTGCGGGCTCATCGTGAACGCGGTGCTGTGACGGGCTGGTTTTTATATGGCAATATTGATCTCGGAACATCATCGGCAAAGGGATAAAGTCTTTTTATCATCAGCCAGGCGGGCGATGCCCGCCCCTGCAGATGTTTTTGCATATCCGAAGCATGTGAATGAGTGATGTATCGGTTTAATGTTCCTGCCCTCGGCAGGCGGACATCGCCCGACCGAGGATGAGCTTTATCACGACTGCCGCCATTATCAGGCCCGCCCGGAACAAACGCGCCGCTCCCATCGCGGGAACGGCGCTTTTTTATATTCATTTGTCTCCGCCTTCGCTGCGCGGCTTGCCCTCAATGCCGAGAAGCCCGGCAGTCGTCACCTCGGCCCAGCTGTAATCGAGCATATACATCCCGGCAAAGAGCGAACGGTACTTAGGATCTCCGGAAAGAAAGTCGTAGAGATCGCATTTCACCCTCGAGACGTTCAGGCGGCGGCTGTGGTTCTGCGACACCTCTATTAAGTCGCCGATGCCGTTCTCGTCAAGGATCTCCTTCAGGCGGAAGGCGGTCTTGCGCAGGCGCGACAGCACGGTCTTGTCGGCCGGCTCGTTCTCCCACAGGCAGGATATCGCCTCGCGCGAGCTGACATAGGCTCCCCTGCGGTCGGTGAGCAGCGCCAGCAGCTCCTTTGACTTCTCATGGCGGAAGCTGACTGTCCTGCCGTCGACGAGCACCTCGAAATGCCCGAAGGTGCGTATCTCAACGTCGTGCCTGACATCTTCCTCCGCCTGATCGTGCGCCTCCTGCGGCGCTTCGGCGGGCGGTGTCTCCGCTTCGGCCTGAGGGGCGGGCATCTCATCGGTTTCGGCGGCGAAGATGAAGAGCAGCTTGTGTCCGCTTATAAAATCGATCGTGTTGACGCATGTGAAGCGGAAGGGCCGCGGCTCACCGCCGTCGGCGATGCCGAGCAGCCTCGATCTTATGATATTGCGCTCGACGCCGCTCACGGTGCCGGGGTCGGTGACCCGTCTCCAGATCTCGCGTATGGTCGCTATATCCTCCTTCACCGTGATCTTGGCGAGCGCGACGCCGAGCTCGCTGAGCGTCGAAGGGCTGCCGAGCGCCGACGGTATCGTTTCGTCGTCAAGCTCGAGCTTCGCCCCGGTGACGGTGTCGAAGCCTACGGTGAGCTGAGAGTCGCCGATAAGGGCTCTTCTCAGCGCCATCTCCCTGCGCAGGCGTATCTCGTCGGCTTCGGTCTGGCGCTGGATGTTGACGGCGCGGCATATCACTCTGCGGACGGCGCCGTCCTTGTGGATGCCGGACATCTTTACGAGATACCATCTCGCCTTCCGTCCGGCGAAGGCGATGGATATCCTGAAATCGTCTATATCCGAGCCCGACAGCGTGGAGTCGAGCGCCGATATGAACCTCTCCCTGCTCTCATAGGAGAGCAGGCTGTTTTCGTAGACGCCGAGGCGGAAGCCGTCGTAGCGGATCCGCTGCCAGACGCCGTCCTCGTTGTAGGCGAGGAGCATTATGTCGGTTTCGAGATCGTAGTCGAGTATCAGCGTGTCGGAGTCCCTTTCGGTTATCATCCTGGCGCTTTTGTCGATCTCAGGGAAGGTATCGCTGACGGCCGTCCTGCCGCGGA
Organism: uncultured Clostridia bacterium; assembly: GCA_946407735.1. Classification (GTDB taxonomy): domain Bacteria; phylum Bacillota; class Clostridia; order Oscillospirales; family CAG-272; genus JAAZGC01. The sequence continues at coordinate 18,934 of CAMJPL010000020.1, read as the reverse complement.
CAAGCAGATAATACAGCGGCGCTCCGCCCGAATCGGAGCGGCGCGACGTGACGCTTACGTGAGAGCCGTCTGCGGCGGTGAATTCGGCGCTGTCTCCTCTCGCCAGCGCGGCGAGCCTTTCCCCGCCGAGAACGGCGCGGGCGGCCTCCTTCGCCCTCTCGAAGACGGTCTCGTAATCCTCATCATCGCCGGCGGACACGCCGAAATAGCGGCAGGCGCTGCGGCTGATGTACGAAATCTCAAAGCTTCCGTTCTCCGCCTCGGTAAGGCAGATTATCCCCTCCGTCATGATGTCGGCGGTCTTGTCGATGAACTGGTGGTACCCGTGCGTCATCCCCATGCGGGTGTTGTCGATGTCGAACATAACGCCGACGCATATCAGCTCGGCGCCCGCGCCGACACGCGACACGGCGAGGCGGCACCAGTGATACCGTCCCTCGCTCATCATGATCCTCGCCGCAGCGATCCCGACCGGGGCTCCGCCCGCGATGGAACGGTTGAACGACCTGACAAGCTCGGCGTCGTCCGGGTGCACGAGCATCATGTCGGAATATCTGCCGCTGAGGGTCTTGTCGAGAAAATCCTTCGGGAGCATGTCGAAGCCGTAACCGTTTATGACCTCCGCCGCCGAAGCGTTGTACAGACAGAGCGATATCCCCTTACACTCCGGCATCTCGATGAAGCCGCCCGGCTCCGGCGTCTTATAGCCGAAATATCGGTACGACACGTCGACGGTGCAGATGAGCGTGCCGTGATCTCCGACGTTTATGAACATGGCGACGATATATACCGGCTTGCCCTTGTCGCTCACCGCCCTGATGTTTTCGAGATTGTAGACGCGCTTTTTCAGCTTCCCGGACGTGAAAAGCAACAGAAGGCGGTCAAAATCGGGCTTATACACCTTTCTTTTGGCCCTTTCGATGAAATCCTCGAAGCTGACTGTTTTTCCCTCGCGCTGGGAGAGCGGTCCTCCGTCCGGCGAGACGTAGAGAGTCTTCACCGTCCTCGTGCGGTAGTCGGCGAGCATTATCCCCCGGCTGATGTCCTTCAGCGCGGCTGTGTATGATTTGATCAGATCGGCTACGGAAACAGAACCCCTCATAACGTTTCTTTATATCTGTCTGCTTTTATCTTCGTTTTACTGTTTTTTTTCTTTACCTTTTTGTCGTTTCTCAAACTGCTGAATGCCCGGCTCAGAAGCCAAGCGGCGGCGGCGCCGGCCATGACTCCCGCGAGGTCTATCAGGACGTCGCTCAGCTTTGACGAGCGTCCGGTGAATATCTGGTGCGCCTCGTCCGTCGCGGCGTAGATGAGCCCGATGATGACGGCCGCCGAAAGCGGCACAGCCTGGTTGTACCTGACGCCTGTAAGCCGTGAGCGCCGTTTCGATATCTCGAGCAGAAGGAGCGTCAGAAGCGCTCCGAGCACGGCGTACTCAAAGACGTGCGCCGCCTTTCTCACCGCGAAGTTGACGTTTTTCCTTACCTGCGCCTGCCGCGCCGACGGGAGTTTGTCATAATCTGGGACGAAGAGCCTGAGCGCGATCCTGACAAAGCCGCCGCTGGTCTGATCCGAGCTCGGCCCGTCCTGGGATGAAAAGTAAAATATCGCCCCGGCCGCGAGAAGCACGGCAAGAGAGAGAATCAGTATTTTTCCTGTCATCTAAACGGCCCGCCTTTATGCGGCGTCCCCGGGATCATGCGGTATGATATATTTTACCCGTATTCTAAAAGTCAAACCTTCATGCGTATCAAAACGAATGAAGGTCGTTACGGCGTTTCTTTTTTTGTGTAGAACAGGTTTATCACCTGCTTCTGGAGCTGCGGCTCGTCGATGATGTACTCCATGTACTGCTCGCCTATCACAGCCTCGCCCTCGGTCGTGTCTATGCCGAGGAACTCGTACTGCATCACCATGTCGGCGATGCGCTGGAGCTGCTCGATGGTGCAGTCGGAATCCATGTAATCGTTTACCTTGAGCAGCGACTTTGTGAAATCCCCTCCGCCCCTTTCGCGGTATTTGTCGAACAGGGCGGTAAGATACTGGCGCTGGCGGTTCATACGCCCGAGATTCGATCCGTCGCCGACGGACATCCTCGCCCGGACATAGCTGAGAGCCTTGCTTCCCTTGAGCGTCACCGTCGCCCCGTTTTCAAACGACGGGTCGAGCTTGGTAAGGTCTTCGGAGAGGGTCAGCGTCACGCCTCCGATCTCGTCGTTCAGTATCGGGATAGCGTCCATCGTAAGGGAGATATAATGGTCGATCTCGATCCCGTAGAGCAAGTTCTCCACGGCGTCGACCACGTTGCGGCATCTCGCGCGCTCGTTGTTGCCGAATACATGCGCAACGGCAAGCTGCACGCGGTAGCGTCCGAGCTTCTCGTTCATATCCGAGAGGCGCATGACGTCGCACATCGTGTCGCGGTTGAGATGGAGCATCGTGAACTGCTCGGCGTCGCGGTCGATCACCATCAGCATGATGAAGTCGGCCTGCTCGTTGTAGGTCGTGTCCTCCATCGTCTCGCGCATCTGGTCGATGCCCATGAAAAGCACCGTTTCGACATGCTTTTTCGGCACAAAGTACTCTTCGCCGAGATACACGCCGCCGTCCTCATATACGCTCAGCTGCGTCGGACCTTTCACCGTTATGGTTTCGCCGTCGGCGGCGCTGCCGACGGAGGACGGATCCCCGATAAGACTGTCGGAGAAGCCGGCGACCGCCAGCAGCACTGCGGCGACTCCCGCCGCGCATGCGAGAATAGAGAGTACTTTTCGATTAATATGAAGCTTCATATTAAGCGTCGTGGCGGCGGTTAGCCTTCACGATGCAGGCAGAGCCGAAGACAGCCATAACGACAGCCGCGGCAATGGCAACGTTGACACCGTTCACACCGGTCTGCGGAGAGGTCGGAGCGTCAGCGGCAACAGGAGCCGGAGCAGGAACCTCGTCAACCGGAGCCTCGACAGGCTCGGCGACTACGACGACATCGACGGGAGCCTCAGCCGGAGCGGGATCGACCGCCACGATGGGGGCCTCGGTGTCAGCCGGCTCGTCGTCAGCGACGACGATCGGCGTGCTGGCGGTAGCCGGAGCAGCGCCGTTGTCAACGATGACAGCGAAGCAGGAGAGGCTGGCTACGGTAATGGTGACCTTTCCGTCACCGACGGTCACGTTGTTCTCAACGACCCAGGCACCGTTGGTCTTGTGGATCACGAGTACCTTATCGCTGGCAGAAAGACCGGGAACGTTGGCGGTGAAGGTCAGAGAGCTCTTTCCGCTGAAGATGCCGTCGCGCGGGCCGATGACAGTGACGTCAAAGAGCTCGGCGATAGCAGCGTTCTCAACGGGAGCGCCGCCGGAGGCTTTCTTCCATACCTGGGCGAAGTCGGTTACGAGCTCGTCAAGAGTATAGTTGTCGAGGTCAAATTTCGCGTTTCTCAGCAGAACCTGAACATCGAGCGGAGCGCTGGCGATCTCTGAGTACGGAGTGATCAGGAGAGTCGAGGTCTCGACATAGCCCGATCCGCCGTCACCGCCGCCGCCCAGAACAAACCCTCCGTAACCGGCAGGAACTCTGGGACTCGTGGGAATCGGCAGAGGACCCATAGCGGAAACAGAGATCGTGAGGGCGAGAACGGCAACCATTACCGTTACCAGAATGCGAAGCTTTCTCATTTTGCGTAAATTCTCCTTTCTTAAGATTATTATGATCGTCCTTCCTTCGGATATCGTCGCCGAGGCTCAAATATCCTCATTCAGAACTGCCATAACCAAAAACCTGTTGGTACTGTCGCCGCGAAGGCAGGTCGACAGTATTACTACGTGATCCCCCGGCTCAACTGAGATGTCCCTGTTGAAATTGGAGCCGATGGATCTGATCTGACTTATACCGGCAAAGAAGTTCTTGTACCAGTATTCGGTGGAAAAATCGTAATTCCAGAGTATATGCCGGTTGTCGTACGGCACGGCGGCGAACACGGTGTAGTGCCGCACCTCTCCGGGAAGATAGATCTTGATGTCGGAGTGATCCTTGAAGCCCTGCGCGTCCGAGTATGTCGGCTGCAGCGAGCCGAACAGGATGCCCGACTTCATCGTATGGGCGTAGACGACCGTTACCGGATCGTCGAAGCTTTTGGTGTTGTAAGTCCCCTGCGTGAAGACGGCGCCGCCGATGTAGTCGCTGCCGTCGAAGGCGTGGGTGAGATAATACTCGTCGTCGGTCGGGTGCTGCAGGATCGGGTAATCGACGACGGTGCCGTCGATGGTGATCCAGGCGTAGATATCGCCGTTCACCTTCTGCAGCGCGCTGAAGTCGACGAGATTTTCCCCGGTCTGAGCCTGCGGGGCCGGAGTCTGCGCGGCGGGAGTCTGGACCTGCGTCTGTCCTCCCTGCTGCGTCCCCTGCGACGGCTGTCCGCCCTGAGAGGGCTGCGGTGCCGCGGTCTCCTGCGGCTGAGGCGGCGCTGCCGTTTCGGATGCCGGCTGCGTCTGCTGAACGTCCTGTCCCGGAGCGGGAGCGTCGGTCACGATGGCGTCTGTAAGGCTTATCGGAGCCTGCGTCTCGGCGGGAGGCTGCGTCTCGGGAGCCGATGTCCCGGGGACCGTCTCGGGCGGAGCCGCCGTCTCGGCCTCGGTGATCTTCTCTATCGTGTACTCGGTGACATCCGCGTTCTCGACGTCTATCGTCGTCGTCTCGGCGGCATCGGCCGTCGTTTCGAGCGGCTTTTCAGGGGTTATTATCTCATCCGGAGCGTCGAGCCCGGACTGAGCCATGTCAAAGGAGATCGCCCTTCCTATGAATATCCCGCAGGCGAGCAGAAAGCAGCAGCCGACGAAAAGATATACTTTTTTCATCAATAACGATAAACCATTCCGCCTTTACCCGGCGGGAAGAATGTTCCGCACAAGGAGCCTGCCGCGCACGCGCAGCGCTTCGGAGAAATCCTCGCCGAGCTCTTCGTCAATGACGTCATACGCGTCTCTCAGATTCTGCGGACGCGATCTGAGATTGTGGCTGTCGGAGGCAAGTATGTCGATCTCGCCGTCATAGAGCATCCTGAGGGCTCTGCTCCTCGTCGATCTGTCGATGACAAAATCGGCGTTGGACTGTATCAGCACTCCCTGCGAGCGCATGTGGGAGAGCATCTCGGGAGTCGAATGGCGGAGATACCGCTCTATGTGGGCGAGAAACACCTGAACGCCTTTTCTCGAGTTTATCTCGACGATGTCGGCCACACAGCGGTCGGTCCATCTCCGGAACGGCATCTCGATGAGCAGCAGATCGGTGCCGGTTATCCGCATCCTCATAAGCTGCTCCATGGCGGCTATGCCCTCGAAATAGTGGATCTCGGCGCCGCACGCCATGACCGGGAATACCGTCGGCACGCTGCGCTTAAGATCTATGAAGGCCTTGTCCCGCCTCTGAAAGAATTTCTCCGGGTCGTCCCTGTCGGCGTAAAAATGCGGCGTGAAGCAGACGGCCTGTATGCCCTGCCTCACCGAGGCGTCGATCATGGCCCAGCTGACGTTTATGTCCTTCGCCCCGTCGTCTATGCCGGGAAGGATGTGGCAGTGGAAGTCGATGAGATCGCCGAGCGGGTAGTCGTACCCCGGCCTTCGGGCGTCACACATTAGACTTCGATCTGTACTCGTATGTTCCGTCCTTCTTGTAATATCCCTTCTTGTAGTATCCGCTGTCGGGATCGGCGCCGTTCATAACGAAACCGAGGATCTGGGCCTTGTGGTAGCGGAGCTGACGGACCGAGTTGTCGAGCGCTCTCTTGTCGACGTAATTCTGCCTTACGACCATTATCATGCCGCTCGTGTATTTCGACACTATCAGAGCGTCTGAGACGGCGTCGATCGGCGGCAGGTCGATGATGATGAAGTCGAAGTTCTGGCTCAGCATCTGCAGGGTGTTCTCCATCCGGCGCGAGCTGAGGAGCTCTGTCGGATTCGGCGGGATATCCCCTGCGGTGATGGCGTACAGCTTCCTGTGCAGCGCCGTCGGCTGGATGATGTTGTTACCGCCGCCGCCCGAGAGCAGATTCGACAGCCCCGGGCTCTGATTCAGCTTGAGCAGCCTGTGTACGTTCGGCAGACGCATGTCGCTGTCGAGGATGAGCACGTTTTTGCCCATCTCGGCGAGCGTGTACGCCAGATTGACCGACGTCGTCGATTTACCCTCGCCGCGCAGCGAGCTCGTCACGCCGACGATGCGGCAGGAGGAGTCGCTGGTGAAGCTCAGAAGGAGATTCGCTCTCAGGCGCTTGTACGCTTCGGTCGCGGCGAAGCTGAGATCCTTGCCTATCTTGTCGGTCGGGTCGGACGCCGACGCGGAGGCCTTCTTTTTATTTAAAAGTGACATGTCGTTTTCCCCGCGGATCAGGCCTTCACGTTTTTATTCGGCTTAGCGGCGTAGTCCTTGTAATATCCGCCGGATTTCTTGCTGTCCATATCCGGGACGGCGGCGAGGACCGGGATATCGTACGTCTCGAGCAGATAATTCTCGTCGCGTATCGAGTTGTCGAGCAGATCGAGCACGATTATCGCTCCGGCGCTGAGGACGAATCCGATCAGCATGCCGATGCCGGCGTTCCTGACATTGCTCGGGGACGATTTTCTTTTCGGTGTGACTGCGTCATCAACCACCCTCACGGAGCTTCCGTTCACTATCTCGTAAATTCGGTCGGGAAGCACCTCGGTTATCGTGTTGACGATAAGTCTTGCTTCCTCGGGATCGGTGCTGGTGCAGACTATTTCAAACACCTCGGTATTCGAAACGGAATTCGCCGAGATCATTGAACTGAGCTGATCGGTGGTGTAGCTGACCCCGGACTCGGCGATGACGCGCTCAAGCGTGGTACGCGATTTCAGTATGACGACGTACAGGCTGAGAAGCGACCTTGCCGCGGAGATCTCAGACGAGCTTATGCTGAACGACGTCGAGCCGATGGAGATCGAGCTGTTGTTGACGTACATGAGCGCCCTTGCCTGATATTTCGCCGGGATGAAGAAAGCCGAGTAGCAGAAGCCGATGGCGCCGGCGAGGACAACGCAGATGATGATGATCCAGGATCTTTTCAGGAGCACCGACAGAAGATGCAAAAGATCTATCTCGGTCTCGCCGGTGTCGATTTTTTTGTCCATTATATTCCTCCGTCGGCGGTCATCGAAGAGTCAGTATCATACAGCCGCCGACTGCGGTATTTGTTTGATATCACGCTTAAAGAGGAGGATGATGCGTCCCGTCAAATGGGCGCACTGTCCCCTTGAATATTTCTCATAATATTATACCACATTTTTCTATATTTGTCAATATCATGATTTCAATTCGGCGGCCGGAGACGGGATATATCGCGGGAAAAAGGCAAAAACACGCGCCGGAGATTCGGCTCCGGCGCGTGTGGGGAATGAGGTTATTCAGTTGTCAGTTTTCTTCGATCTTTCTGCGTCTCCAGACGAACGCCGCGGTCGTGAGCAACAGGACCGCCGCTCCGGCATATATGACAGTGCGCGAGCCGATCCCGCCGGTGGACGGGAGGGAGACGCCGGGGGCGTTAGAAACCACTAAAACATCATTTTTTGTTTTTTCAACTTCTTCTATTATTATTTTTCTGTTTCCTATACTACAATTAGTCGCTGTATTATCCGAACTAAATGTAATGACAGCATATCCGTCTTCATCAACACCCACATCAAACTTTATTACTGTACTAGACAAGTTATACCCATCGGGAGATTTTGTTTCCCATATTTGGTATGAACCGGCATACATTCCTTCAATGGTATATGAATTATTAACAGTAAAAACAGATATTATTTCTTCGACTTCATCAACTTTATGTTTTACCTCTTCTCCGGAACCAGTCAATATCTTAAATTCAGCCCCCTCAAGGAATGATTCATTTGTTGCATCAATTTTGTGAATCGTAACATCAACAGGAATCGGGTCCCACACAGCATAGATGGTATTTTTAAGCGGATCCCAGTTGTTAATTACTGTCAGAAACTTGTTATCTGCCGCAACCGTCTCTCCCATCTCAAAGACACCGAGATGAGCCAATGCGTCATAGTCAACAATTCCATTGACTGTGTTTTGTTCAATCAATGTTTTGAATTGTTCTGCTGTCATCGTGCTGTCAAAAGACCATCCAACTTGAGTATAACCTTTTCGAATGAAGTCCCCGGCTTCCGGAATAGTAAATGTCTTATTGACCTGAATGGCTTCCGTCACCCGATCATCCTGTGCCGCATCGTTAGTCACACCGCCGTTTCCGTCGAATGTCACCATCGTTGCGACATTTTCTTCATCGACGTCGAACTTCGCTTTGAGGTGAATGACCTTGATCGTTGCTGCATGCCCATAATCATCTGTTATAGTACGTTCTTCAATATATGCCTTATCAAGCGTCTGTGTGCTCCCCGCAGCAAACGGGTTGACATCTGATGCTTCTGAGCCATCAGAATTCAGCAGCTGCCACCCGGCAAATTTGAAGCCGTCTGCATAGCCTGTCGGCGCTGGTTTGACGGTAGTTGTGATATAATCATCTGTCAAAACATACGCTGTCTCATCGACCGGGATTGTTGTCTGAAGATTTCCCTGTGAATCATATACACAGTATTCTTCAGGAACATCGTATTCCACATAAACGCTGTTTTCGTCTACTGTCAGCTCCCACTTGGCATACAGTTTCAGAATGCCTCTTACATTCTCATGCGCTCCATCATTGTCCCCGTAGGTATTATTAATCCAGTCAGCATTGGTGCTGCTCTGATAATCCATGTTGACAGCCGGCACTTCTTTTGAAACTTCGGTATTGAAATTCCAGAGTGTATTTTCCTCAAAGGTAGGAGAAGTATACCAGCCGACCAGTCTGTACCCTGTACGCTTTATAACGCCGCTTTTTATATTTTCATCACTGACCTGCTCTTTGTAATCCAGACGGAAGGTCAGAGCCTGATTATTCGCCATCTGGACTTCGGCATTATGGGCATTATCCTTTGTGGGTACAAGCACAACACGCACTCTCTGCGTATCCCACTTCGCATAAACCGTAACATCATTTGCAGGCATCTGTGTATTGAAATCATAGGGAACCGTGCAGGCTTCATCCTCATACCACCCGGCAAAGAAATACCCGTCTTTACCGTTTGTCGGTTCATAGTACCACGACCCGTCGTTTTGCATACCGTAAGGCGCGAGGCTTGCTTCGTAATAGATGCGGTCATCCTGTTTTTCTGAACGGTCAGTGACATTTGGACCTTGGGAAATATAATGTATGGTATATTTGTTGCGGGTGTAATACATATTGATAGTACCATCACTAGAGCTGTCATTCAGCGCAACTCCATTATTATATCTCGGGTCTGACGTCCATCTGGTAAAACCTGTGATTTCTATAAAGTCCTCCAACTCTGTGACCATGTTATACTTCGCTTTGATCTGGTCATAGAGAGCAAAGCTGTGGGATTGTCCGCCATATGAATAATTAGCTTCTTTTGATGTAGTACCAACATCCTTTGTAGATTGCGGATATGATCCATAAATCGCAGCCTGATAGTCTTCTGTTTCTTCACTTAGAGCCTGAACATAGTAATTCATCGTCTTGGTAGGACGTGATCCAGGACTGCTCCAACGGAAAACAATATTAGCCGCGGGCATTTTATCTATTGAAACAAGGACCTTGTTGGAAGCATAATATGTACCATCATAATCCAACCAACGAGTACCGTTATTCCAAGTTATAGGAAATTCCTCTGCAATACTATGGTCATAAAGGGCAGTAATAGTTCGGTATGTCCACCAACTAGAATTATTATTGACGGATGTTCTCGTATATATCGGGCCGCTATATGTTCTGGTTGTTCCGCTGTCATTGTAAGAATACGTATATGTCGTAACTGAAACACTGCTAAGTTCTACATATCCTCCATTAGAATCCATTCCATAGAGATTACCGGTTGTAGCCTCTGTCGGATAATAGCTGTAATTATTATTATTATTGCCGGTTCTGGTATAGCGGGTGCCTGTGTAAGCACTTGTTGTAGCGGAACCGGATGTTCTGTCGTAGTCTCCAAAAGTAGCACTAACATATGTCTTGCTAGTATCGTTGAGATTATAGCTTCCCCAACCCCATCCAGAATGAGGTGTATATATACCGCAAATACCAAGTAGTAGAAGTCTGTGAATTACGGGAAAGCTGCTTCCATTCCCCATCTACATATCCATAAATAGTGGATGAACTATTATCATTTGCTACTGGTGTATATTTATATCGAGTTCCACTGCCACCCTGAACCTCGAAGGTCAGGATATAAGTCTCTCTATCATAATACACATTCAGAACCGTTGTACCGTCGGAATTGACTGTTGCGGTTGTCTCTGACAGATTTGGGTTATAAAAGCAGTGCAAATACTCTCCGTTGTTCTTTGTCATGTCTCCTTGTGCAAGAGTGACCGTACTATCTGTCAGCGCACTTCTCTTAACACTTTCTATATAGTCATACTGCTTTTGATCGTCAGAAAGACCGGCAGCATCAGAGGCCTTCTGCCGCCAAAAAATAACATAATAATCTGTATTGTCTGGTGTCCACTTGGCGTAAAGCACCGTATCCTGCGAAATCGTATTGCCAAACTGGAACGGAGTTCCTGTCCCCTGAGGGTTAGTATACCATCCCCGGAAAGAATAGCCTTTACGTGTCGGATCAACAGGTCGTGTGGTAACAGCTTCTCCAATAAGAAGCTGCGGCGGTGTATAGGCTACGCCGCTCCCGGGACCTCCGGCATTCGCGTCAAACACGAGCCAGTTTCGCCCGTGAACTTTTGAATACAGATCTATGTGGTGATCCAACGTTAGAGAATCCCCAACCTGATAAATATGCCCATCAGAAACATCAATCCATCCTTCAAAAGTCTGGCCCTCTTCTCCGGTAAAATCATAATCTATCTGAATATTTTTGTCAGTCTCATCCGTTCTCACCGATACAGTCTTCAGCACGATCTCATTGCCATGATCGTCGACTGTCATATAACGAAGATAATACGCATCCTTTGTGACTGCATAAACATCAACTTCCTGAAGATCCGTCACAGTTTCCCAGTCTGTCCCTGAGCTCAGCTTCTCATTAAGCTTACTAATTGAATAAATATTTGCTTCATTAGTTTCATTCGGAGTGAATGCCCACCCGATAAAGGTCTGACCATACTCAACCTCGATACCGGGATCGTACAGATTTTCTCCTTGCTTTACGTATTCAGTAGCCGCAATATTATTGCCGGTATGGAATACATACTTCAGACGTTTTGTTTCCTCCACCACTGCGTAAATGGAGAACTTCCCCGCGTCGAACGCGACCTGATCGGCCGGCATCGGGCCCATGACCTGCTCGACCTCGCTCGCCTCGCCGTCGTCGGCGATGTGGACGACGGTAGCCGACGTCATGGCGCGGATGGCGTCGGAGATCATCTTGACGCGGATCGGGATGAGCGGCTCGACGGCGGCGTCGCCGACGGTGAAGGTGATGTCGACGGCGTAGATCTCGCCGGCCTTGCCGGTGACGCCCTCGACGGCCTCGCGGACGGCGCTCTGATCGACCGGCGTGAGCGTCATCATGACGCCCTCGGGGAGCGCGCCCTCGTCGGCGGAGACGATGACGGTGACGGAGCGGCCGTTAAGCGTGATATTCCGCTCGAAGCCGGCCGCGGGCATGGCTGTCTCAGCCGGCTCGGCTTCGTCGGCTGTCGTTTCTTCTGATGTCGTGGTTTCTTCGGCAGTGGTTTCGGCGCCGGTCGTCTCCTCAGCCGTCGTGGTCTCTTCGGCGGATGTGGTTTCCTCGGCGGCAGTTGTTTCCTCGCCGGTCGTAGTCTCTTCGGCGGTCGTAGTCTCGTCCGCAGTCGTAGTTTCTTCGGCGGTAGTCGTTTCGGCGACGGTAGTGGTTTCCGCAACAGTAGTCGTTTCGGCGACAGTAATGGTTTCCGCGACGGTAGTCGTTTCCGCAACAGTAGTCGTTTCGGCGACAGTCGTCGTTTCCGCAACAGTAGTCGTTTCGGCGACGGTTGTAGTTTCGGCGACAGTCGTAGTTTCAGCGACAGTAGTAGTTTCAGCGACGTTCGTCGTCTCGGCAGCGGTCGTAGTTTCCGCAGCGGCAGTCGTTTCGGTGACAACAGTCGTCGTCTCCGCGGCAGTCGTCGTCTCCGCGGCAGTCGTTTCCTCGACGACCGCGTCGGGCATAACGGGGGCGTCCGGCATAACGGGCTCGTCGGGATATGTTTCCGGAGCGCCCGTCTCGGAAGCTATGGTATCGGACGTATCGGGCTGCTCCGCGGCAGGCGCGGTCGTCTCGCCGGCGGACATCTCCGGAACGGCGGGCATGGCGTCCGTCGCGGCGGCGGACACGCCGAAGCCGAGGACACGGGCGTCGGTGAGGGCGTAGATATTCTCGGCGACTATGCCGTCGACCGCCTCGGCGACCCTGACGGACGCGCCGTCAAAGCCTTCTCCGGCGATGAGCTCGACGATTATGCCGCAGTGATCCGGCACGGCAGGCGCGGCAGGAATCGCGGCGTCTGCGGTCTCTGCGAGGCGCATGAAGATGACGTCGCCGACCATCGGCTGCGATCCGGCCGGGAGATACCCGCCGAGAGCGCCGGAACCGAACGCGGCGCAAAGCGGCGCCGGGGCGATATCGTACTGCGTCAGCGCCGAGACGTCGATCCCGGCGTAGGCGAGCGCGAAGACGGCGAAAGCGCCGTCCATGACGGCGTATGGCTGCCCGAAGGCGGCGCCGAAGCGCGACCAGCCGAGCGCCTGATGATCGTCGGTTATGACGTAGTTGTAGATCGAGCTTCTCTGCCCCATCTGGCTGAGCGCGACGGCGGCTATGTCGGCGCGGACGTCTCCGCTCGGCGCGGGGACGGAAGCCTCCCAGCTCTCGGACGTCTCTATGTCGGCCGTCGGGTCGCCCTGAATATAGCAGGTGCTGTCATGGATGTGTTCGGGCAGACCGCATACGAGGACGCGGACGACCGGATAGCACCCGTCGGAATGTGTGTGACCCGCCGTTTCGCTCCTGCCGCACACGAGCCTTTTCTCGAAGCATTCATCGGTATGGGCGTGTTCTTCGGATTCCTCAAGGCCGCAGATGACGGCGGTCTCGTAGCATTCGCCGGTATGGACGTGAGGCTCGGCCTCCTCAAGGCCGCATATGGGGGCGGTATAGTCGATCTGATCGGCGTAGCATTCCTCGGTATGGATATGCTGCTCCATACCGCAGCCGACGGTCGCTTCGAGGGTGAGAGCCGGCAGTATGAGCGCGTATGTAGTGACGAAAATGACAACGGCGACAAGACCTGAGAGCGTGCGCCTCCAGATCGTCTTCCGCCTGTTTTGAAGCATTTTCGAGGTGTTGATTTCTGCTGAGGATTTCATTGCCTTTTTACCGAAGGGGAAAATGCGGTGATGAAACGTATATCGTCGTCTGATGTTAATTGCGTTTAATCGTGATGACCCGTTCCGATTATCGTGAAAGGCCATTTATACAGAATAATTATATCATCAATATGCGCAATATTCAAGTAAGCGGGCGTGTATTCATCGAAATTTTACATTTATATGACGGATCAGCCGCCCGAAACGGGATATCGGCGGCACTTTTCCGCCGATGATATTATATCACAGGGCATAAGAAAAAACAACACGCCTGTGACGAAAGGAATTTTTCTGGGACGAGCCGCGCATTCGGGGAGAAATCGCTTGCATTTTATCATTTCATGTGATATAATATTATCAGCCGCTTATTTTTCGCTGCGGCATGAATCTCACACCCGGCATATCTGCCACGGACGGTATTACAATGAACGCTGCAATAGTCGAAGACACTCAGGTTTCGCGTGAGCTCCTTTCCGAGATCCTCGCGAAATACGCCGCCATCCAGGGGATCAAGCTGGATATCTCGGCTTTCGCCAGCGGCGAGGAGCTTCTCGCCGATTACCGCCCCCTCCAGTACACGGTCATTTTTTTCGACATCTTCCTTGACGGCATGAACGGAGTCGACGCCGCCGAGAAGGTCCGCGAGACCGACAGCGACACCCTGATCGTTTTTATCACCTCGAGCGGGGATCATATGCCGCACGCCTTCCGCTTCCACGCCTTCGACTACATCCAGAAGCCGTTCGACAACGAGCGCATCTACCGCGTGATGGACGACATCTTAAAGCGCGTGACGAGGCCGGACCCGAGACGCCTGTTCTTCACCTATGAAAAGCGGGATTACGCCCTCACCTTCAGCGACATCGTATGCGTCAGGGCCGAGGCGAACTATGTCGAGATCTCCGACCGCAACGGCGACGTCTACCATCCGCGGATGACGTTTTCATCGGCGTCGGCGCAGCTGACGCAGGACAGCCGGTTCCTGCTTTTGATGCGCGGGGTCCTAGCGAACATGGATTACATCGAGTCGATCTCAGCCGACAGCTGCGAGCTGAAGGACGGCGTCACGGCGCCCATCAACATCCGGAACGCCAAGAAGATAGAGCAGGTGTGGAAAAACTACAGATTCAGCCTATCAAGAGACGCGGCTGTAAGAAAAATAACAAAGCTCTGACGCGGCATCCGGCGCCGCGCCGGACATGTTCCGCCCATGAGGCGGAGGAAGGACTTTTTTGACACGATGAGAAAGAATCTTACCGAGCTCGTTTTCATTCTCGACCGCAGCGGCTCGATGAGCAGTCTCAAAAGCGACACCGTCGGCGGCTTCAACTCGATGCTCGAGAAGCAGAAGAAGAACGAGGGCGAAGCCTTAGTCACGACGGTGCTTTTCAACAATGAGATCGCTTACGTCCATGACCGCGCCGGGATAAGCTCGGTCAGGTACATGACAGACGACGACTACGTCCCGGCGGGAACGACCGCCCTTATCGACGCGATCGGCGAAACTGTCAGGCACATCTCTGACATCCACAAGTACGCCCGCGAGGAGGACGTCCCCGAACACACCATGTTCATCATCACGACCGACGGCCTCGAGAACGCCAGTCACCGCTTCTCCTCCGACGAGGTGAAGAAGATGATCGGCGAGAAGAAGGAAGAAGGATGGGAGTTCCTCTTCCTCGGAGCGAACATCGACGCCGTCGAGACGGCGAAGCGCTTCGGCATAAGCGAGGACCGCGCCGTCACCTATCTTTCCGACAAGGAAGGCACCGCGCTGAACTACAAGGTCATGAGCGATGCCGTCACCTCGATGCGCGCGAATGCTTCCATCAATGCGTCGTGGAAGGAAAGGATCATGGCCGACAAAAAGAAGCGCGGAAACAAGCGCTGAAGCCGAAAAACACGAAAAAAGGACCGCTCGGCGGTCCTTTTACTTTATCTCAGTTTCTTTTTACGGCAGCTCGTCGTAGGCGGTGAGGATCTTATCGAGGCTCTTTTCGATGCTGCTGCGCTTCTTTTCAAGCGTTGAGGCGACCTTGTCTGACTTGACCTTGTCGTTTATCATGTCGTCGATGCTGCCCATGGCGGAGATGTTCGACTGATAGGCGAAGCCGAAGTCGATGGAGAGCTTGCTGGCGACGAGATCGAGCATGTTCGAGTCATCCTCGGAGTAAGAGAGCTTGGTCTTCATCGTCGTCTCGAAGAAGGCGGGACGGACGAAGTTGTAGTGCTGGCAGGAAAGCGCCTCGGTGACGGTGCCGATCATGTCGAGCTGCGACACGCAGGACGACGGGATGCCCCAGTAGACGTCGGTGGCGACCGTCATGTAGTCCTCCTGCAGCTCGTCGAGCTTCGGAGCCGGGAGGAAGCCGTAGTCGATCTCAGAGTTGCGGATGATGTTGACGACCTCGCGCAGGTTGCAGTAGCAGAAGAGGGACTGGCCATTCGAGAAGAAGTTGGCGCCGTAAGCGCTGTTGTCGCCGTAATACCCGTTCTCGAGGAAGAGCGGCTCGGCCTTCTGCAGGTATTTGAGCGCCCGCTCGGCGTCGAGGTTGATGTACGGCATGTTGTCGTCGTCCTTCGGAATTATGGTGATGCCGCTCGAGCTCTGGAGGGTGTACAGCGCGCCGTATGAGATGCCGTATCTGTCCTTGTCGGTCATCGAGCCGTCGCCGTCGATGTCGGCCGTCGCTGCCTGAGCCATGTTCAGCAGATCGTCGAAATACCATATCCCGTCGTAGACCTTCTGATACGGCAGCTCGAGCCCGAGATCGGAGGCGATAGACTTATTGATGACGAAGAGACGCATATAGTACAGGCAGAAGTACGACAGATACGACGACGCGACGTAGGACTTGTCGCCGACCGATATCGTCTCGGTCGAGTCGATCCACCACGGCTGATCCCAGTTGAACTGCGGAATGTTCTTAAGGTTGTGGTACATGCCGTTCAGCGCCTGCGTTATCTGGTTGGTGTCGACGCCGAAGGTGACGGAGTACTTCTCCTCCCCGCTGAGGACGAGATTCTTGATGGCGGTGCCCATCGCGCTGTCGTCTGAGGCGATGTCCTCGTAGGATACCTTCACGTTGAAGCGCTCCTCGACCGCTCTGGCGGCGTTGTACTGCGCGTCGTTTATGACCTCGCCGTTGAGCTCTGACGACGTGACGGCTGTCGTGGTGCGGTTGCTGAGCCCGGCTATGATGTACGATGCCCCGCCGAAATCGTTGTCGGCAAGATCGTCCTGCGCCAGCTCCTCGGTCTCCTCGGCGGCCTCGGTCTCGGCGATGGTATCGGCCGAAGCCGTCTGGGCCGGAGCGGATGGCGCGTCCTGCGCCGACTCGCCGCAGGCCATGAGCGAGGTGAGGGAGAGAGACAGGGCAAAGAGCAGCGATAAAAACCTTTTTGTCATGATGCCGTACCTCTTTATGCGATGTATTCATCTTTTCCGACAGTTATTATATCACATCTCCCGGATTTTTTCAATAACCTGACGAAAAAAAGCCGGGATATCCCCGCCGGATCGGAATTAACGATTTGTTTACATTTCCCATGTAACATTTCGGCGCCTCGAGCGGTTATATAAAGTGAAACGGCAGGTCGGAGAGCCTGTGGATAACCCGGCGGATTTCTGTGGAAAAGCTGTGGAAAAGAAGGCTCAAAATGTGGATGACAGATGCGTCAAATCTGACGCATCCGTGACACGATGTCATTTCTGACGCATCAGGGCGCTTCATATTTGACTCATCATGACGCGTCATTTCTGACGCATCCGGTGCGTCATTTCTGACACACAATATATAATAATAGAAATATAATTACTATATACAAGTAAGGATCAGATATACCGAGATCCGATCCTCACACGGGAGAGCGGAGAGAGTATGACAAGGGGGAGGCGGGATATCGCTTGAAGGATAACGGCAGGGAGAGGACGGCGGCTGTCGTCTGGGAGACGGCGAAGGGAGCCATGTACCGGGCGGCGTATTCGGTGCTGAAAAATCAGGAGGACGCCGAGGACGCCGTCATGGATGCGATGGTTAGGATAATAAAAAGCGAGGAAAAGTTTTCCGGCCTCGCATCGAACGAGATGACCGCTATGGCGGTCATCTACGCAAGGAACACGGCGATAAACATATACAACGCGAACAGAAAGCGCCCCTTCCCCATAGAGGAGCTGCCCGACGTCCCCGGCATGACGTCTGCCGAGGAGGAGGCGGAGGGACGCGACGCGGAAGAGCGGATGCTCCGTCTGATAGAGCTGATGCCGCCGTCCTACCGGGACGCGCTGATGCTGAAAGTGAGATTCGGGATGAGCGTCACGGAGATCGCCGAAGTTCTCGGGATCGGAAGCGGCGCGGTGCGCACGCGCCTTTCGAGAGCTCGTCAGTGGCTTAAAAAACACGAAGGGGGAGAAGTTACATGACCGACTTTGATCTGCGCCTGAGCGAAGCGCTCGGGATGTACGCCGGGAAAAACGATGACGGCGAAAAGTCCGTCGTCTCTCCCGGGCTTGATAAGCGCGTGAAAGCGCTGCTTGACGCCCCGCTGGAAACTCTGCTCCCGGCGGGAAAAGGAAAGGAGAAAACCAAAATGAAAAACAAGCGGGCCTTTATTCTCATCGCGGCGGCTCTCGCCCTGCTCTCTCTCGCCGCCTTCGCCGCTCCGGCGATAATGAGCCGCCTCAACATGAGCGCTCTCACATCGGAGCCGCTGCTGAGGAAGACCGAGGTGCCGGACGGCTGGATCGGCGTATATACCGCCGAGGACCTTGACAATATTAGAAACGACCTGACCGGAAGCTATATCCTGATGGAGGATATAGATCTGTCGGGATATGAGAGCTGGAAGCCGATAGGCACCGAGACCGATCCCTTCATCGGGGCGCTCGACGGCAACGGCCACGTCATCCGCAATATGCACATCGACTTCACCGGCGAGGAATACATGGTATCGGGCCTGAGGTATTACCTCGGACTGTTCGGCTATATAAGATGCGTGCCGTCGGTGCACGAGGAGAGCATAGTCGAGGGAGAGGACGGATACCCGATCCTCGATCTGCTGCGCTGGGAGCTCAAGGGGTACGTAAAGAATCTCAGCCTCGAGGATTCGGTCATAATCGGCGATTACGGCCGTGACTGCTCCGGAAGCAGGCTGTACGCCGGAGGCATAGCCGCTGTCGGCGAGTACTTCATCGGCTGTCAGGTGAAAAACACGTCGTTAGATATCACGATATCCGAAAACATGGAGATCGATCAGTGGAAGGAGGGCCGGCATCTCTCCGTCGGCGGGATCGCCGGCGAGGCGTACCTTATCGACAGCTGCACATCGAACGCCGCGATAACGGTGAAAAAAGAAGCCGATGTCTTCGAGTACCACATAGCCGGTCTCGCCGGACTCGCCTCCGCCTGCGTGACGTCGTACTTCGACGGCACGATAGACTGCGAAGGGCTGACCGACAGCCACGCCGTCAGCTTCCTCATCACCTTCCCGCCGAAGCTGCTGAC
>CAMJPL010000019.1 GCA_946407735.1 uncultured Clostridia bacterium | reverse complement strand
CCGCCACAATCCGGAATTCACGCTGATGGAGCTCTATCAGGCCTACACCGACTTCCACGGCATGATGGACCTCACCGAGGACATGTTCCGCCATGTGGCTCAGAAGGTGCTCGGCACCACAACCGTTCAGTACGGCGATTACACCATAGATCTCGGACAGCCCTTCCGCCGCCTGACGATGACAGAGGCGATAAAGGAGTATTCCGGCGTCGATTTCAGTACGATCAACACCACCGAGGAGGCCAGAGCCGCCGCCGACGAGCATCACGTCGAGTACGAGCAGCGCCATAAGCGCGGCGACATCATGAACCTCTTCTTCGAGACCTTCTGCGAGGAGAAGCTGATCCAGCCGACCTTCATCACCGAGCATCCGATCGAGATCTCGCCGCTGACGAAGATGAAACCGGACGACAAACGCCTCGTACAGCGCTTCGAGCTTTATATCACCGCCCGCGAGATGGCCAACGCCTACTCCGAGCTGAACGATCCGCTCGATCAGCGCCGCCGCTTCGAGGCTCAGGAAGAGATGAAGGCTCTCGGCGACGAGGAGGCCAACTCCATCGACGAAGACTTCCTCCACGCCCTCGAGATCGGCATGCCACCGACAGGCGGCATCGGCTACGGCATCGACCGCCTAGTCATGCTGCTGACGAACAGCCAGTCGATAAGGGATGTATTGCTGTTCCCGACCATGAAGCCGATTGACTGACCGGAATTTACCGTATCATCCCCATAACATCACACAGCGCTTCCCCACCTCTCCGGGGAAGCGCTTTTTCCGTATAAACAGACTTCCGCCCGGAAAATCCCGGACGGAAGTGAGCAATATCAGATTTTATCTGTCTCAATACCCCTGATCGCGGAGCTCGCTGAATTTCTCTATCGTCTTGGCTATGGCCTTCTCTATCTTCTCGGCGTTTTTCGCGGTGTATGACGCGACGTCAGACTTCTTCGAGGAGATCAGGTTGCGGACGGCGTAGATCGAATCGCCGAGCAGGGAATGGTACAGGTTCTCCGAGTCGAGGAACATGTTGTCGCGGATTATCTCGAGCATCTTCAGCGTGTCCTCGTTGCGGGCGAATTTCTCCTGCAGGCAGGTCTCGAAATAGACCGGCGATACCGAGTTGTAGCTGATGCAGGCAAGCGCCTCCATGACGGCGAGCGAGGCGTCGGGAGTGGTGTTGCTTACCGGGATGCCCCAGATCGTGGCGCCGTTGAAGGAGCAGACCATATAATCCTGCTGGACGTCGTCGAGCTTCGGCAGCGGGAGGATCGTGTAGCTGTCCTCCATGGCGCGGAATTCGTCGCGGGCGGTGTCGAGCTCGCGGACGGTGAACAGGCCGTGACCGGCGGCGAACATGCCGATGCCCTTGGCAACGTCCGTGTTCATGAAGGAGGAATAGTCCTCTCCGTAATACAGCGGATAGATCTTCTCCATCAGCCTCGTCAGCCGCTCAGTCTGATCGACGTAAACGAGATTGCCTTCATCGTCCGGGATCACCTGATGGATGTCGGCGGCGGTGAGGAAGGCGTCGGAGGAGTTGTACATATCGAGCACGAGGCCGAACATGTCATCCTCGTCGCGGCTTCCGTTGCCGTTAAGGTCGCTGCCGGTGTCCTTGAGATATCCGATCAGCTTGTCGAGCGTCCACGCGCCTGAGTAGACGTCCCCGGCGACTCCTTTCACGCCGTAATTTTCGGCGAGCTTGTCGTTCATGAACATGACGTAGCTGCCGCCGAGGTCGGTGAGGATGCTGACGTCGCCGGTCACGAAGAAGAGCATGCCGCCGACGTTCATGCCGGTGGTGGCCGATCTTGTCCACCACGGCTTCGAGGTGTCGAGATACGGCTTTGAGTTCAGATTGGTAAAGCAGCCGTCGAGCGCCATCGTCGGAACGACGGCCGCCCATCCGGCGATGATCTGATAGGCGTTGTCGCCGGCGAGGATCGAGGATTTCAGCTTCGTGACGCTGCCGCCGTACTCGGCCCATCCGGGGCCTTGGAAGACTTCGATCTCTGCGTTAAGGCGTTCCTCGACGTCCTTGTTCCTGTTGTAGACCGCGTCGTTCAGCACCTCGCCGTCGAGCTCGGCGAAGACCTCACCGTAGCTGTTCGAGTCGCCGCGGACGTGGATCGTGACGGTCTCGCCGCCGAAATCGAGCTCGGGGAGATCGTCGGAGATGTATTCGACGGCGGTGGTCTCCTCGACCGCGGCGGTCTCGGCGGAGCCGGTGCTTTCGGCGGCCGAAGGTGCGGAGGCCGCACCCGCGTCGCCGCAGGCGGCGGATGCCGACATCACTGCGAGCAGAAGGACTGACAATAATCGTTTTGCGGAGCTTTTCATTGTTTTATATACTCTCTCTATCCGAAACAGTTTTGAGCCTGCGCCGGGACGGTAAAAATCTTTCATGTTAATATTATATCAGGCGTATTTTATCCCCGCAAGAACGCAATTATTAACGAACTGTGAATTATACGGCTTCGGACGCCTTGATTGTATATTGTAGTGTCGGCGGTCTCATTTTTTGCTCACCGATCCGATATAAAACAGGGAAAGCTGCCGGCGTAAAATGCCGGCAGCTTTGAATGAACGATATCTGAATATACCGAAATTCCGCGTTCCTTTATCTGTACAGCGCTCCGTAGGCGGCGCAGGCGCGGTAGTCGGCGCCTTCCTTGTCGAAGGTCCCGAAGCTCATCCAGGACTGCGGACGGTAGATCTTCTCCTCGGGGACGTTGTGCATCGAGACCGGGATGCGGAGCATCGAGGCGAGCGTGATGATGTCGGCGCCGATGTGTCCGTAGGCGGAAGCG
This sequence comes from uncultured Clostridia bacterium, assembly GCA_946407735.1. Lineage (GTDB taxonomy): Bacteria > Bacillota > Clostridia > Oscillospirales > CAG-272 > JAAZGC01. The sequence goes on along the minus strand of CAMJPL010000019.1, from coordinate 49,862 downwards.
CCGTGGTTGGCGCCCCAGTTGGCCATTACGCTGTAAACGTCGGTGAAGGCGCCCTTTCCGGTGAGGATCGGGGCGAACCAGAGCGACGGCCATGTCGGGTCGGTGCGGTCAAGCAGCTTGTGGGTGACTTCGTCCGGAAGCTCGACGGTGTAGCCCTCGGCGATCTGGATGACCGGGCCGAGTCCGTCGACGAGGTTGACGCGGACCATGGTCACAGGCATGTCGCCGCGGGAGATGTACTGGGAGCTGAATCCGCCGCCGCGGAAGTAGCCCTTGTTGGCGGGAGCCCACTTGGTGTTGGCGAGGATATTCTCCATATCCTTGTCGGTGATGTTCCACCATTCCTTCATGACGTGCTCGCCGCACTTCTCGCAGATGGCTCCGCCGTTGCCGTCGAGAGCCGAGGCGCCGGAGTTCAGCAGGTGCATGACGCCGCCGGCGGCCTTGCCTGAAACCTCATATCCGGTCACGCGCTTGATGGCGTCGGGAGACCAGTAGGTACGGACGTCGGAGAAGATGGCCGGCTTGTTGGAGACGAGGTTGAGGAAGAGCATCGAGGTGGCGTTGAGCGTGTCGTTCTCGGTGGCGAGAATGAAGGGAGGACGCTTGCCGTTCCAGTCGAAGGTGGTGTTGAGGATGGCCTCGGTAAAGTCGGCGTTCGGCAGATAGTCGGTCCACTGACGCTGGCCCTGGAAGCCGCCCATGATGGCGTTGCGGCCGTTGGATTCCTCGACGTAGCCCATCTCGGCGAGCTTCTCGTTGCCGAGCATGATGTCGCGGATGATGAGGGTCATCTTCGCGATGAACTCCCACTGGCGCTCATCGTCGGCGGCGTCGCTCTGAAGCTCGGGCATGTTGGTCTCAAGACCCTTGCGGCAGGCGCAGTTGGCCTTGATCCAGGCGAGCTCCTTCTCGTACTCGTCGTGATCGTAGATGCCCTTGTCGATGCGGCGCTGGATCTCGATCATGTCGACCCACTCGGCGCGGATGCCGAGATACTTCTGCATGAAGTCGGCGTCGAGATACGATCCGCCGATGCCCATGGCGACGGCGCCGAGGCCGCAGTAGGCCTTGCCGCGCATGAGTCCGACGGCGATTCCGCAGCGGGCGAAGCGAAGGAGCTTTTCCTTCACGTCATCGGGGATGGTGCGGTCGTCCTTCTCCTGGACGTCGTGGCCGTAGATGGCGAAGGCCGGAAGACCGCGCTGGGCGTGAGCGGCCATGACGGCGGCGAGATAGACCGCGCCGGGACGCTCGGTGCCGTTGAAGCCCCATACCGCCTTGACGGTGAGCGGATCGAGATCCATAGTCTCGGAGCCGTAGCACCAGCAGGGGGTGACGGAAAGGGTGGCGCAGACGTTCTCGCGGGAGAACTGATCGGCGCAGATGGCAGCCTCGTTGCCGCCGCCGATGGTGGTCTTGGAGATCACGCACTGTACCGGAGTGCCGTCCGGGTATTTAAGATTGCTCTCGATAAGCTCCTTCGCGGCGAGAGCCATTCCCATGGTCTGCTCCTCGAGGGATTCGCGTATGCCTTCCACGGTCGGGATCGGCTTGCGGCGGCCGTCGATTATCGGTCTGATGCCTATCTTCGGCTTTGTCATGTCCATAATGATATATCCTCCGTAAAATATAATGTACGGCAGAAACTGCGTGATATTAATATATCACAAATCACGCCTGATTTCAAGAGTATTATTGTGATTTTTCGCCGAAACGGATGATTTTGCCCATATATCATATTTCGGCCGTGATTTCGGCGGCCTCGGGGCATTCCATCGCCAGTCTCTTCGCCGCGGCGTATGGGAGCGCCGCCGACGTGCCGTATCTCAGCCCCGATCTTTCGCCGGTGTCGGGGTTGAACCACTCGTACGGCGTGCCGTCGGTATGGCCTGCGGCGGTAAAGGCGATGTGATCTCTGAGGCAGGATATCGCCGCCTCCCTGTCCGCCTGCCAGAGGGAGTAGATATACCATCCCGTCGTCGTCGGCCACCATCCGCCGTTCTGGTAGGTCCCCTTTTTCACGCCTCCTGTCATCTCCCACGCCGAGTCGGAGGACCAGTCCTCATCCGTCAGGATATGCCGCACCGCTCCGTTCCGCACGGCACGGCTCGAGATATACCCGTCCCTTATCGCCGAAAGCGTCTTGTTCAGCCTGCTTTCGTCCCCGTCAAGGACGCCGGAATATACTGCGTAAGCCGTCGCCCATACGTCGTGCTGACGGCAGACGCCGGAAGCCGACCACAGCCATCCGCTGCCGCCGTCATAAAGCAGATCAAGGACCGATCTCCTTATTTTTTCACGCTCATGAAGGTATCTCTCCCTCTTTTCAGTATCGTCAGTCATCTCCGCCATGGCTTTCGCGACGTTGAAACGCAGGATCGACGGCATCAAAAGATACCCGGTCTTTATCATGGTGTCGCAGAAGCCCCAGTCGACCGCCCGTCTTTCCATGTCGGTGACGCACAGCCCTGTTTTCGGGTCGACGCAGTAGCCGCCGAAGGCCTTTTCGAGCCGCGTGATGAGCGGCATCCCCGACGCCGGGACGGAGAGGATGTCCCTGTCGCCCGACTGGCGGATATACTGCCGCGCCATGAGGATGAAATAATAGTTGTCGCCGAGCGGCGGGAGGAAGCCGCATCTGCCGTCCCCCTGATCGTCTCCCGACGAGTAAGTGCCGGGGTAAAACACCGCGCCGCCGTCATAGTTCAGGTGGTCGCACATGGCGTAAGGCGGTACGTACAGCCCGTTTTTCAGCTCCCGTCCGTCCCCGCCGTTCTGTCCGTGCGAGGCGAAGATAAGGACGTATTCCTTCAGCGTATCGTCGGGGATAAGCCCACTCTCCGTCATCATGGCGCAGTCACGCAGCCAGAAGCTGCCGTATTTCTCGTCTCCCGACGGCAGCAGCAGGCGGCGCTTCCTGTTTTCACCGAGATATGCCGTGTCCTTCTCAAACGTGCAGCCGCCGATGATATCATTTGCGACAGATCTGAGATAGGAAAGCGCGTTCACTGTCATATGATATCTCCTTTTCAGCAGAATTCACCGTATCCGCTCAGCATGGACGGGAAAACCGGTATCGGGACGCTCCGATAGCTGCATTCCTCTCTCCCGATCAGCCCCGAAAGATAGTCGCAGAGAAGAGAGAGCGCCTTTTCGGCGAGATCGTTCTGCGCCTGGAACATCGACACGGTGAGCGCTCGGCTGATAAGCATCCTGTTAAGCTCCGGGTAGAGATCGCAGCCTATCACCTTCACCCGTCCGACGGCTCCCTCATCGGTTATGCGGCGGCAGACGCCGACCGAGTTGTACGACGTTACCCAAATCGCGCCGAGATCGGGATGGTTTGACAGGACGTCTCCGGCGTATTTGTAGGCGAGATCGCGGTCTTCGTATGTTTCGTAAAGGCCGCATTCTAAGAGGCCGAGCGATGGAAGGGCGCTGCGGAAGCTGGCGATGCTCTTGTTGTGGAGATCGGAGCTGAGCGAGCCGGTGAAGACGGATATCTTCGGCGAAACGAGATTCAGCTCCGAGCAGAGCTCGGCGGCCGTGGCTCCGAGCATGTCGGCGTCAGGTCCGGTATGCCCGAGCGGGGCATATGGGAAATCAAAGCCGATGACGCTCGATATTATCGGGATCCCGAGCCTGTCTATCTCGGCTATCCGGTCTTCATACCGGCGGCTGAGATAGCTGTTCACGATGATCATGCCGTCCGGGCGTGATTTTATGACCGCGTCGAGAGATGAGATATAATCGTCTATCATCGCGACCGATCTGCACGGATAGAAATCCAGCTCGAGGCGGCAGTCGGAGAGAAGCGACTCCGCCTTTTTAATGCCGCTCTGCCAGTAGAGATAGAACTCGGACGGCTCGACGGGGTATATCACGGCTATGCGGAAGCCGCCTCTTACAAGGCGGCGGGCGGCCTTGTTCGGGACGTAGTTCAGCTCGTCTGCCGCCTGCATTATCCTTTCGCGCGTCTTTTCGGCGACCTTGTCCTTACCCCTGAGGGCCTTGGAAACGGTGAAGGCCGACACGCCGGTCATCTGCGCGATGTCTTTGATCGTTGTTCGTTTCATGTGTTTTTATCAGGATTAACGTTTATATCAGTATATCATACGTTCGTCCCGCTTTCTATATCCGAAATTAGTCCGAATAGTTAATTAATAATGAACAAAACATCAGGCGGAGGGCATCGCCCGCCGCCTGACTTAATTTTTTTCATTCTTCTCTGTGGTCGAAGTAAATCCCGCCGTTTTCGTCGAGCTGGACGATGGCGAGGGATCTTAGCTTGACGCCCCTGTCGAGAAGCATCCTGCCGCCGGGCTGGAAGCCCTTTTCGACGCAGATGCCGACTCCGGCGCAGACGGCTCCCGACTTATCGATGATGTCGAGCAGTCCGAGCGAGGCGTTGCCGGCGGCGAGGAAATCGTCGATGATAAGCACTCTGTCGCCCTCGCCGAGATATTTTTTCGAGACGCGGATGATATTCTCGTTGCCGTGGGTATAGCTTTTGACTCTCGACGTCCAGACGTCCTGCGAGAGGTTAAGCGACTGCGATTTCTTCGCGAAGACGACCGGCGGAATGCCGCCGTCCGGCGTCTTGAAATACTGCGCCGCTATGCAGGCGATGCCGATGCCCGACGCCTCGACAGTGAGGATCTTGTTCACGCCGTCAGAGGCGAACAGTCGGCCGAATTCGGCGCCGATCTCGTTCAGCAGCGCTACGTCGAGACGGTGATTCAAAAAGCAGTCGACCTTGATGATGCCGCCGGGGGCGACGGTCCCCTCACTCAGTATGCGTTCCTCAAGAAGCTTCATTTCCCTATGTCATCCTCATGTTGAGATTATTATGAAATATCCGCGGCGGGAGGGCGTATGCCGTGACCGCCGCGGATCACTGTAATCGCAGATCACTGTGATCGCGGATCACTGTGATTATAATCAGTTTTTTCAGCCTTCCGCCGTCAGATGCTCGACGACTCTCGCAAGGGCCTTAGCCAGACGCTTTTCGGCCTTGGCGTAGGTCGACATCCAGTCGGCGGTGTGGGAGGTTATGGCGTTTCTGTACAGGGAGTAGGTCTCGCTGCTCATATTGTCGTTGTATATACGCCCGAAGTCGAATACGTTCGACGCGCGGATGAGGTCCCACATCTCGGTCGAGTCGGCGTCCTGAGAGTATTTGACCTTGAGGGCGACCTCGAACAGAGCCGGGGAAACGGTGCGGTAGCTCTCGCTGGCGAGCGCCTCCATGACGGCGGCGGCGCGGTCGGGATCGTCTATGTCGACCGGGATGCCGTAGAGAGAGTACGGGAAGGAGGAAACGGTGTAATAGCTTTCCTGCTGCTCGTCATACTTCGCCATCGGAAGGATGCCGTAGTTTATGTCGCTGAAGCGGAACTGCTGATACGCCTGCAGCGCCTCGGTGGTGGTTATGCCGATGCGGCCTTCCTTGAACATGTTGTAGTTCATGTTGTAGGCGTCGTCATACGAGTAGTCGATGAGGAAGCCGCCCGGCTGAGCGAACAGGGTGTTCAGCTTCTCGAGCAGTCCCTGAGCCCTCTCGCCGCCGAAGAGCGGGGAGAGCACCGGCAGACCCTCGTCGCCGATCGTGGTGGTGCGAAGATCCGACGCGAAGAACCATCCGTCGCTGAACGTGGCGTGGCAGACGTAGCCGAACTGGTCGCCGACGTCTCTGTTCCCGTCGCCGTTGAGGTCGGAATACATGGTGTCGACGACGGACATGAGCTTGTCGATGGTCCAGGTGCCGTTTCTCACCATTTCATACGGGTTGTCTATGCCGAACGACTCGAACATCGACTTGTTGAAGTAGTTGACATAGAGCATGTAGATCATGTTGGTGGAGATATCGCCGGAAGCGAAGTAGAGCTTGCCGTCGCATACTGCCTCCTTCAGAAGCGAATCCGGCCACCACGGCTTGTCGAAGTTGAGATACTGGCGGTCGTTGAGCTCCCAGAGCAGGTTCTTGTAGGCGAGCGAAGCGCCGCACATCGAGTATCCGGCGACGATGTCGTAGGCCTTGCTCCCGGCCATGACGCTCTTTTCGACGTGCTTCACCCAGTCGGCTCTCGCCGCGTTGTCGCCGGGCACCGTCGTCTCGACGAGGTCGATCTTCAGGCGCTCCTCGACGTTGTTGTTGCGGGTGTAGATGGCGTCGTTCACCACCTCGCCGTTCGCCTCGGTGACGCCGAACTCGACGTCGTTCGGGCGGCTGCTGTAATCCCATCCGAGCAGATTTACCGCCGCTCCGCCGAAGTCGAGATCGGCCGGCAGATCGTCGGGCTCATATTCCGGCTCGGTTTCGGCCGGCTCTGTCTCCTGCGGCACGGCAGCGTTCTGTGACGCGGTCGTCGAAGCCGGGGACTCGGCGGATGCGGTGTCGCCGCAGGCGGCGCATGACGCGGCGCAGAGAAGCGCCGCGAAGATGATCGAAATGATTCTTTTTGACATGGTTTTTGCGGCTTTATTCGGATTTTTTACCGGGTATCCGTCCTTATCACTCATGCTCTTTCAGCCAGGCGTAGCTGCGCTTGATGTCCTCGATGCCGGTCGGCTTCGGATCGTCGTTTTCGAGTATCAGCCAGTTAATGCCGATGTCCTTCGCCGTCTGCACGACGGTCGGCAGGTCGTTCTGTCCCTCGCCGAGGGCACAGGGATGCCCGTCGACTCCGTCCTTGATATGCAGGGCGGCGACGCGGTCCTTATTGGCGAGCAGCCAGCCGCGGGTGTCGGCCTTGGCGTGGAAGCTCCAGTAGGTGTCGATCTCCATATAGGCTCCGGCGGCGATCACGTCGACGGGGAGACGGCCCGATTCGAGCGGATAGAACTCGGTGTAATGGGTGTGATAGTAGAACTTCACGCCTCTGGATTCGCCGTACTTGTTCGCCCATTTGAAGATGAGGGAGGTGCGGTCGGCGTCGGCGTCGGTGCGGTGAGGACCGCCTCCCGTTCCGATGAGGTTGGTCCCGAGCGCCTTGTGGAAGGCGATAGTCGAGTCGATGGTGTCGGGCATGAAGTCTCCCATGCCGCAGTGAGTGCCGGTGACGATAAGGCCTGCGTCGTCGAGGGCTTCCTTCAAGGTGACCGGGTCAAGTCCGTAGAATCCGGCGAACTCGACGCCCTCAAAGCCTATCTTCCTGACCTCGGGAAGGATCCTGAGAAGTCCGGCGGCGTCCTTTATGTCGTCGCGGAGAGTGTAAAGCTGTACTGAATATTTCATGATTTTTACCTCCGGCGGTAAGTCCGTCTGCGTTTTGTAATATGATACCACAATCGGCGCCGATTATCAAGGGGAACGGTGAAAAAAATCGCCTCGCCGCGTTTTTTTCTTCATACCCGGTAGCTTTCCCGGTATTCGGTCGGGGATATCCCGGTAATCCGCCTGAATATCCTCGAAAACGAGAATAGATCGCGGAAGCCGGTCCGCTCGGCTATCTCGGTGACGCTGAGAGAGGTGGTGACGAGCAGGCTTTTCGCCGCCGACACCCGGTAGGAGTTGAGGTATTCGTGAGGCGGTATGCCGTATGTCGTTTTGAACAGCTTTGACATGTGCGGGCGCGACATGTTCACCTCGGCGGCTATCTCCCCGGTGCTGACGCTGCGGCCGCTGTTGCGACGTATGAACTGTGCCGCTCTTGCCATGGCGGGGGAGATCAGCTGCTCCCCGGCGCCCGGATCGGCGGCGGAGGCGGAGAGAAGGGCGATTATCATCGAGTAGATGTCCCCCGAGATGCCGGGATAGTCGTCTATTATGTCGCACTCGGTCTTTTCGAGCACCCGGCTGAGAAGCGAGTCTATCCTCTCCGTCCCGGCCTCGCCGAGCCACCTCACCGGGCCGAACCGCGAGGCGGCGTATCCGAGATATTCCGGCGTCATGCATCCGCGGAAGTGGATGAATTTGAATTCCCAGCCGTCCGAGACGGGGAAGTACTCATGCGGTCTTCCCGCCTCGATGAACATGCAGGCGCCGCGCCCGAGGCGGTATCTGCCACCGTCGTACAGAAGCACTCCCTCCCCCGACAGCGTCAGAAGGAGTATGGCGGTCGGATCGATCTGGCGCCTTATATGGAAGCTCTTGCGGCAGACATAGTGTCCGACGTACTGCATGTGAAAGAACAGCTCGGCCGCCGGACCGACGGCGATATCGCTGTTCCGTCTGATATATGAGCAGTTTTCAGCCTCCGCGGAGGGCAGATCGAAGGAGCCTGAGCCGGGATTGTTTTTCATGTCATATCTCCTTACAAAACGCCAAATATCGAAAACACGTGGCTATGGCAAAACGTGCCGTCGTCTGGTATAATATAGATGCTGACGCCGCCCGGCTTTCGGCCGGAGCGCTTTAAGCGAGTATATATATATTATATCATCTGCCGCGAAAAAAAGCAAGATGCCCGCCGGACTTTACACCGCGGATATGACGATCGGCAGCGAGGTATCAGAATGACAAGACGGGAAAGGGTAAAAGCAGCTATATCCCATAAAAGAGCCGACAAGACGCCGACATTCTTCCATTTCGCCTACGACGGGCTGATGAAATACATCGACCCGCTGTGGGAAAGATACGGCGATCCCGATATGCGGCGGCTTCGCGACGAGGGAAAGATCGAGTTCCGCAACGCGCTTTATTACAGCATGGGGAATCACGTCTGCCTGCTCGAGAATTTCCCGTGGTGGGACTGGAAGGACCTACCGGACGATTACAAGGCGGCCGACGCTCCGGGATATATCCCCGAAACGAAGGATTACCGGAGCATGGAGACCTTCGCCGAGTCGGTGAAGAACCTGAACGAATACACCGACGCCTATGTGCTGGCCGAGATCTGGACGAGCGACTTCGAGAAGGCCTATTTCTCGCGGGGGCTCGAGAACTTTCTCGCCGACATGGCGGGCGAGCCGGAGTTCGCGCAGTCGCTTCTCGATTTCATAACCGAGAGGAACCTTGAGATACTGAAGGAGATCGTCAAAGTCCCGGGCCTCGACGGTGTGCTGCTCGGAAACGACTGGGGCTCTCAGCGCGATCTTATGATGTCGCCGTCGTCGTGGAGGACGATGCTGAAACCGGGGGCGAAGAAGGAATACGACGTCATCAAAGGCGCCGGGCTCGACGTATGGGTCCATTCCTGCGGCAACATCCGCCGCGTCATCCCCGACCTGATCGAAATGGGTGCCGACGTGCTGAACCCGATACAGCCCGAGTGCATGGATATCCGCGAGCTGAAGGACACTTTCGGCAGCAGACTCACCTTCTGGGGCGGCATCAGCACCCAGCAGACGCTTCCGTACGGCACGACGGAGGACGTAAGGGAGGAGACCCGCCGCGTGACGGAATATCTCTCGCGGGACGGCGGCTACATCATCGCGGCGGCGCAGGGCATCCAGACGGACGTCCCGCTGGAGAACATATGCGCTCTCGTCGACGAGGCGAACTCGCTGTGAAGAGCGTTTTGAAGGGAATATAAATTTGCCTGATATACAGGGAGGTATAATGATAATGAAACGTACAGCGTGCCTGATGCTGATGCTGTCGGTCGTCCTGACATCGGCGGCGGCCTGCGGAGGTTCATCGGATGAGAAGCCGGCGGGGGAGATCGCTCTGACCTCGGCAGCGGCGGAGACTCCGGCCGAGGAAACGCCCGAAACCGCGGAGGCGAGGCTCGAGCCCGACATCCCCGACACGAAATACGGCGGGCAGAAGCTCCGTTTCCTTTCACGCGTGGTAAAGGACGCCGTCGTGCGCTTTTACTCGGAGGTGGCGTCGGACGAGATCAACGGCGAGATAATGAACGACACCGTCTATGAGCGGACTCGCAGGATAGAGGAAAAATACGAGATTAAGATAGTAAACGACGTTTCCGACAGCGTGAGCGGGACCTTCAAGAAGACCTATCTCGCGGGTGAGGACAACTGGGACGTCGTGATAGACGGCTTCACCGATTCGCTCGGCAGCGCGAACGCCGGATATACCGCCGATCTCACGCAGATCCCCTATATCGATCTTTCAAGACCGTGGTGGGACACCCGCGTCGCCGACGCCATGATGATAAAGGGTCATGTCTATTCGGCCATCGGAGCCATGAACACCTGGACCGATTCGCATTCATACGGCGTTGTCTTCAATAAGGTTCTCGCCGGAGATTTCGGCATCGAGCCGTACGGCCTTGTAAGAGACAACAAATGGACGCTCGACACCTTCACGGCGCTTCTGGATCAGGTGACGTCGGATATAAACGGCGACGGGACGCTCGATGAGAACGACCGTTACGGGACGATGGGCGAGAACTTCAATTTCAGGCTTCATGTGCTGGCGTCTGACGTCTTCCTTATCTCGCGGGACGGGGACGGCAACCCGGTGCTCAACATAAACGAGCGCCTGTATCAGGCCGCCGACAAGGTCTGCCGGATGATGTGCGGCGACAGCTACGTCATGGCCGAACAGCTCAAGCTTGACGACGTCTGGACCGGGATGCGGAACATCTTCCGCGCCGGCAATTCGCTGTTCTACACCGGAGGGATAGAGCAGATGCTCATCTTCCGCGATCTTGAGACCGACATCGGCCTGCTCCCCTTCCCGAAGCTTGACGAGCAGCAGGAAAACTACGCGCATTCATTCAGCACATACTGGTCGAGCACGATGGTGATCCCGAGAAATACTTCCGCGGCGGAATTTACCGGGCATATGCTCGAGGCGATCCAGGCCGACAGCTATTATTCGACCTCCGTCGCCTATCACGACGTCCTGCTCCAGGGCAAGGCGATGCGCGACGCCGACTCGGTGGAGATGCTGCAGATAATCCGCCGCAGCCGCACGATAGACCCGGAGTTCGCGTATAGCTTCATAGATATCGGAAGTATTTACTCGAATCTCATCTCAAACAAATCGGCGGACGGCCTCATGTCGGCGCTCGAAAAGAAGCAGTCGTCAGCGCAGAAAAAGATAGATAAGCTTATCTCACAGATCGAGGGATGACACAAATGAAGTCAGGATCATTCAAAAAATACGGCAGCGCTCCGGTTTTCGGAGACACTTCCACAGGCACGGTGTTCGACGCCTTCGTGCGTGAAGACGGCGGGCGTCTTCGCATGGATTTCTCATGGCGGCCGAAGGCGGCGCTCGCCGTGACATTCTCAGACGACGGCATAAGCTGGGAGGAGCCGACGATCACGCTCGAATGCGAGCCGTCCTCCGGCTGGGAGCAGATAATCAACCGGAACTGCGTCGTGAAAAGGCCGGACGGGGAAGGGTATCTCATGTGGTACACCGGGCAGGTCTGGGACGGCGGACACGGGAAATCGTGGATCGGCATAGCGGAATCGGACGACGGGATTCATTTCAGGCGCTTCCGCAAAGAGCCGGTCCTTTCGCCGGAATACGGCTTCGAGAAGGAGTCGGTGATGAACCCGTTCGTCATGTACGAGGGCGGCGTCTGGAGGATGTGGTACTGCGCCGGCGAGACGTACGAGCCGGACGCCATAGCCTACGCCGAGTCAAAGGACGGGATATGCTGGAAAAAATACGGCGATATGCCGATATTCACCTGCGCTCCGGAGAACGAGTACGAGCAGAACCGCATCGGCGCCTGCGACATCCTGCCTGACGGCGACGGGTACATAATGTTCTACATCGGCTACCGCGACATCCACACCGCCTGCATCTGCGCCGCGAGATCGAAGGACGGCGTCACCGGATGGCGGCGCGTCCCGGAAAACCCGCTCGTCACTCCGGGCGAGGGGTGCTGGGACTCTGAATCCTGCTATAAGCCGACCGTCGTCAGGGCGCCTGACGGGACCTACCGCCTCTGGTACAACGGCAGGACCGGCGGATGCGAGTATATCGGGTACGCGACGGGAACGATAAGCTGAGCATAACCGAGCAACACGACAAAGCAAGCCTCCGCGTCTGCCGCGGAGGCTTCGTTTTATGCCTTTCTCATCAGCGCCCAGCTGCGGACATGGGTGAAACCCGCCGCCTCGTATATCCTGCGCGCGCTCATGTTTTCCTCGCCGGTGAAGAGAGTCATATATCCGGCTCCCATCCTTTTCAGCTCGGAGCAGAGGAAGGAGAACATCAGCTTCCCGCAGCCCCTGCCGCGGTATTCCGGCGCGACGCCGACGCCGAGGAAGAACCCGCGTCCTCCCGGCGGGGCGGATATGTACCCCGTCGAGCCGATGACTTTGTCCCCGTCGAAAAGACAGAGCACCGGGCGGGGATCCGGCTTTTTGAGCTCGGCTCTCACGGCGTCCTTCCAGCCGGTGAAGCCGGTGGAATCGCAGACATGGTCAAAGCCGTGATGATATGCCGGATCGTAATATCCCGCCGTTATCCCTTCTTCCGCGAGCCGTCCCGCGAGGGTCTTTATCCCGTCCGGCGTATCATATCCCGTGAGCGGGAGATAGTACGAATACTCGACGGCCCAAGGATTGTAGCCGCGGGAGCCGAAAAAGCCGTACGCGTCTGACGAGATGTCGACGCCGGGGCTGTTGTTGTGCATCGCCCGCCCGTCGGTTCCCGGCACGGCCCATGAAAGCTGTATCGGATCGTAGAAGCTCGCTTCATACGGCCCGGGACCGAGCTCTGACTCGAGACGGGAGAGCAGGGCGCCGCCGATGCCTTCGCCCCGTCTGCTTGCTTTGACGGCGAGCATCGTGACATACCGCTTCCCGCCCTTTTCGCACCCGGATGCGAAGCCGGAAAGAGCGCCGTGATCGAACATACCGACGGCCTTTTTCGATATCCCGTCCGAATCGTCGAGGAATTTCGACTTTATCTCATCCTCCGACAGCGGGAGATAGATAAAATCGTCGGTTCCGGTAAGCGAATCGAACAGCCCTGCCATCTCCGCCGCGTCATAGCCGCGGCAGAGCCTTATATCGGCGCTCATCAGCCTTCTCCTTCCGCCGCGGCGGGGGGCTCGCCGAGGAAGCGGTTCCATATGTCGGCGCTGCACAGGGCGTGAGCGGCTCGCTTCGATGTGCCGTCGCCGCAGCCGAGCACTATCAGGGCGTAATATTCGCCGTCCTTTAAGGCGAGGGTCGCCATGCACTGCTTCGCCGGCTCGGTGTAGCCGGTCTTGCCGCCGATGACGTAGCCGAGCGGCAGGTTTTCCTTATTGTAGTTGTACTTTATCGTGCTCGTCACCGTTATTCCGCTGCCGTGGATGTTGGTCGGCGACGTGGTGTACTCGAAGGTGGTGAAGACGTCGAAGAAGGTCTGGTTCCTCAGCGCGTATCGGAGCAGGCGGTAGAGATCGGCGCAGGTGGAGTAGTGGTTTATGTCGTGAAGGCCGGTGCAGTTGGTGAAATGCGTGTTGTCCATCTTGAGCTCGGCGCATTTGTCGTTCATCAGCTTCACGAACTCCTCCTCAGAGCCCGCGACGAGCTTCGCGAGACCGAGCGCCGCGTCGGCTCCCGACGGGAGGATGAGTCCGTACAGCAGATCTATCGCCTTTATCCGCTCGCCGGAGTAGAATCCGGCCGTCGAGGCGCTGCGGCTGTATATGTACTCGAACATCTCGTAGTCGAGCTTGACCTCGGAATTGAGGTCCTCTATATTCTCGATCGCCACTATGGCGGTCATTATCTTCGTTATCGACGCGGGGTACGCGATCTCATCCTCCAGCTTGCGGGCGAGTATCTCTCCGGTCGAGATGTTGACGAGCAGCGCGTGCTCGCACGCTGTCTCATTTCCGAGCTCGACCGGCTGACGCGGCTCCTCGTATGAGGCGGCCGGAAGACCGGCCTCGTCGGTGTCGTACGCGGCGCCGGTTATCGCGTAGTCGGCGCGCGTAGTTTCGGCGAGCTCGGGCAGACTGATCAGGTTGGCGCGCTCGAGGGCGAATATCGAGCCGCCGATGAAGGCCGCTGCGGCGATCACGGCGATGACGACTATCGGGATTGCGCTGTTTTTCATCTTTTTTTCCTGCTTCGGCTTTTCGGAAAAGACATCGAGAGCCGGCTTCTGCGGCTGGCGCGGCTGTCCCTCTTGTGACCGACGGCCTGACTGCGGCGGAGGGGTGCGCATCGCGCGGGAGCCTTGGGCATTCTGCCGCTGATCGGCATTCGGCTGCCGGGGCGTCCCCCGGCCCTGTGCGGCGCTCTGCCGGTTCATTTCTCCACGGTTCGGGTAGTTCTGCTGCATATATCAGTTTTCTTCCTTTACGGCGTCGTTTTCGCCCGGCTGAGTCTGCGTAATCGCCGTCAGACGCTTCGGCGGCTTCTGGCGCGAAAGCGGGTTCTTCTGCATGGCGTTCTCCATCTGGGCGTTCGAGACATGCGTGTATATCTGCGTGGTGTTCAGCTGCTCATGGCCGAGGATGTCCTTCAGGACGCGGACGTCGACCCCGCCGTCGCGGTACATGAGCGTCGCGGCGGTATGGCGGAGCTTGTGCACCGAGAAATCGCGGTTGCCGAGACCGGCCATGTCGAGGTAGCGGTATACCATCCACTGGACCGTCTTGTTCGATATCCTCGAGTGGCGGGACGATATGAACAGGGCGTCCCGCGAGTCGGCCTTGATCTGCGCGTCCCTCGCCCTCACCTGAAGCCAGGCGAGCAGCGCCTCGCGGCAGGCGTCGTTCAGATATATCACCCGCTGCTTCGCGCCCTTTCCGAGCACCCTCATCGAGCGGAGCTCGGTGTCGATATCGCTGATGTTTATCCCGCACAGCTCGGAAAGACGCATCCCGCAGTTGAGAAAGAGCGTTATGATGGCGAAATCCCGGTCTCTCGTCGCAGATTGGGTGTCATTTCTCACGGCGTCAAGCAGCATCTGACATTCCTCGAGCTCAAGGAACTTCGGCAGCGCCGGGCGCACCGACGGCGTGTCGATGTCGGCGGCGGGGTTTTTGTCGAGAAGATGCGTCGTTACTGTTAGGTATTTATAAAAGGTCTTTATCGACGACAGCTTTCTCGCCCTCGCCTTCGCGCCGTTGCCCCGCTCGCTCGCTGCGTAGACGAGGAACTCGAGGACGTCCGAGCGGGTGACCGAGGCGGCGAGCT
The DNA here is from genome assembly GCA_946407735.1 of uncultured Clostridia bacterium. Lineage (GTDB taxonomy): Bacteria > Bacillota > Clostridia > Oscillospirales > CAG-272 > JAAZGC01. The sequence goes on along the minus strand of CAMJPL010000019.1, from coordinate 34,847 downwards.
CGTACCCGACGTCTGATATCGGGGTGGCGTCGAAGGTCTCCTGATCGGTTTTCCCGCCGGAGCGCGTTATCTTCAGCCATTTGAAAAACAGCGTCAGATCGAGCAGATACTGGTCGACGGTCTTGGGGGAGTCGGCTTTTATCACAAGCAGATGGCTGCGGTATTCCCTCAGTATATCGGGAAGGTCGTTCATTGTGTCATTTCACCTTCGATCATGGCTGCATTGGCTGCATTGGCTGCATCGGCTGCATCGGCTGCATAAGCAAATTTTTAAAAATCAGCTGACCTATTGTTAAAGAATAGGGGCATACGTATTTATAATAATGTGATATAATCTAATCAGCGGCAGTTCATACCATCGCCGCGGATACTATATTTGCAGAAAATCGGGATCGGGATCAAAGATGCTTGAATTTATAAAGAAAAACGGCTCGTCGATATTGAAGCTGTTTCTCATCCAGATCGGCATGACCGTATTCGGGCTTATGCTCACCATGGCCACGGCGGCGAATCGCACCGTGATGATAGTCTCATGCGCGGCCTCGGTCATCCTGTATCTCTACCTTCTTTACGCCCAGATCTGGGAGGTCGGCGCGAAGGATCAGATCCTCATGCTCCATCAGGGGCAGAAGCCGTCGCCCGCGAAGGGGTTCCTCATATCTCTCTGCGCCAACGCGCTGAACATCCTTCTGGCGGCGCTCATCGTGCTCGCCTTTTACAATATCCCGCGTCTCGCGTCGGGCGAGCTGACTCCGACTCAGCTCTCGTCCGGAAATCTCACCGGAGCCGCGCTGGCCGATCAGAGCGACGAGGAGGCGGCGAAGGAATGGACCGAAACCAACGTCCGCGAATACGAGAAATTCCTCGCCGAGACCCCGGCTTGGGCCATGAACACATATCAGGTTGCCAGCTCGGTCTTCGGCTTCCTGAACGGCATGTACGTCGGTCTTATAACCGCCTTCGCCGCGGACATCCCGTGGGTGAAGCTGCTGGTGTCGCTGCCGGCGATACTCATATGCGGCGTCGGCTATATCGTCGGCACCACTGGGTTCAGGCTCTTCCCGGGCAAAAAGGAAGGAAAGAAGGCCGCCGAGCCCGCACAGTGGGGCAATAATCTCCATAAGGACTGACAGACCCTCATGAAATCGCCGAAAAAGATATACACCTGCTCGGAATGCGGGTACCAGTCCCCGAAGTGGCTCGGCAAATGCCCGAAATGCGGGCAGTGGAACACGTTTGACGAGGACGGCGAGATCGCCGAGACCGAACCGAAGCGCATGGGAGGCACGGCGGCGAACACCGTCCGGGCCCTTCCGGAGGAACGTCAGGCGAAGCTGTACTCGACGCTCACGATGCCGGAATACATGCGCGTTACGACCGGCTTCGGAGAGCTTGACCGCGTTCTCGGCGGCGGGCTCGTGACGGGCTCGGTAGTGCTGCTCGCCGGAGAGCCGGGCATCGGCAAATCGACGCTCCTCACCCAGATATGCGGCTGCATCAGCGCCGACGGGGAAACGAGGACTGTCTTATACGTTTCGGGAGAGGAATCGAGGAGCCAGCTCAAGCTAAGGGCCGAGAGGCTCGGCATCGGCGACGTGCCGCTGTACGTCCTCACCGAGTGCGACATAGCCGGGATAATCTCGGAGATCGACCGGGTAAAGCCGGATATCGTCATCGTCGACTCGATCCAGACGGTGTATTCCTCCGATCTGCCGTCGGCGGCGGGCTCGGTCACTCAGGTGAGGGAATCGGCGATGCGGCTGATCTCGGCCGCGAAGCAGAACGACATTTCGATCATCATCGTCGGGCATGTGAACAAGGAGGGCGGCATCGCCGGACCGAAGGTGCTCGAGCATATGGTCGACTGCGTGCTGTATTTCGAGGGAGATCGCCAGTCGTCGTACCGCATCATAAGAGCCCAGAAGAATCGCTTCGGCTCGGTGTCCGAGATCGGCGTCTTCGAGATGGAGGAAAGCGGGCTCACCGAGATCCCCAATCCGTCGGAGATGCTGCTGTCCGACCGCCCGGAAAACTCGCCCGGCAACTGCGCCGTCTGCGTAATGGAGGGCACCCGCCCTCTCGTCGCCGAGATCCAGGCGCTTGCGGCGCCGACCACCTTCCCGTCTCCGAGAAGGACGTCGGGAGGCGTCGATTACAACCGCCTGTGTCTGATACTCGCGGTGCTTGAAAAGCGGCTCGGGCTGAAATTCTCGGCCGTCGACGTCTATCTGAACGTCGTCGGCGGTCTCAGGATCGACGAGACGGCGTGCGATCTCGGCGCGGCGCTGGCTCTGATATCGAGCTTCAGGGATCTTGTCATCCCCGCCGATCTCTGCTGCATCGGCGAGATCGGGCTGTCGGGGGAGGTAAGGGCCGTCTCCAACATCATGCCGAGGGTGAGCGAGGCGGTGAAGATGGGCTTCAAAAAGATAATCCTTCCGTCGAGGAACGCGAAAAAGATATCGGTCCCGGAAGGCGTCGAGCTCATCCCGGTCTCGAGCATTTACGGCATGATCTCGGCTCCCGGCGTGCTGATAAAGCCGTGAGCCGCCGGATTATATAAAACGCGCATCCCGGCGGCGGAAGACAGTATATATTATACAGCATGCCGCCGCCGATGTCAAGAAATATTTTGTATAATTTACAGTACCGATAAAAGATGCGCTGCGGGGGATCAAATGGATATCTGGGATGAGCTGTACGCCGCCGCTTCGAAGGTGCGCCGCGGCAGGACGATATCGCCTTTCGTCGAGGCAGGGCAGGTCGGCGCGGCGATCCTTACGAAGAGCGGCAATATATACGCCGGCGTCTGCATAGACACGGCGTCGTCGCTCGGAATGTGCGCCGAGCGTGCCGCCATCGCTGCGATGATAACCGCCGGCGAGAGCCGGATAGACAAGCTCGTCGCCGTGACGCGGGACGGCCGTGTCGGCTCGCCCTGCGGAGCCTGCCGCGAGCTTATGATGCAGCTTGACGCCGACAGCGGCGATATCGAGATACTGACCGATCTTGAGACGAAAAAGACGGTAAGGCTGAGCGATCTCATGCCCGACTGGTGGGGAAGGGAAAGATTCGACGAAGCCTCGAGAAAAGAATAAAAAAGTCGGGAGCGGTGTAACCGCTCCCGAAGCTTTGATGATGGATGATGCTGATTTCGCGTTATCCGTCTTTTTTTGTCGCTCAGCGCTTTGTCAGATCGGGGTTTTCCTTTCTCGCGCTGGTCTTGCCCTCCGGCTCGATCTCACCGGCTCCGGTGAGGGCAAGCTTCGTCGCGAGAGGACCGAACAGCTCGAAGATAAGGACGGAGAAGAGCACTATCTGACGCACGAACGCGCCGTCGGCTCCGAGACTCTCAGCCGCCTGAAGCGACATGCCAAGCGCGACTCCGGCCTGAGGAAGGAGTGTGACGCCGAGGTATTTTCTCACCTTTGAGTCGCACTTCATCGCGGACGAGCTCAGGAATGCGCCGGTCCATTTGCCGAGCGAGCGGACGACGATGTAGATTATCCCCACGATCACGACGAGGATGTCGGAGAAGACGTCAAGGCGAAGCCCGGCTCCGCTCAGGACGAAGAAGAGTATGAACAGCGGCGCCGTCCAGCCGTCGGTGCGCTCCATCAGCTCCTGTGAGTAGGAACACATATTGCAGAACAGAGTTCCGAGCATCATGCAGACGAGGAGCGAGCTGAAGCTGACAGTCACCGGGCCGATATCAAAGCTCAGCATTGATATGCCTACCGTCAGGAAGACGGCGGCGATGCACATCGACATGCGTTTTGAGCGGGAGTGGAAGAATCGCTCGATGAAGGTGAGCAGCGCTCCCATCGCCGATCCGAGAATGAGCGAGGCGATGATCTCGATGATGGGATTCACCACCACGGTGATGATGTCGATCACGCCGTTCTGCATCGCGTGGGCGACGCCGAAGGAGACGGCGAAGATCACAAGCCCGACCGCGTCGTCGAGGGCGACTATCGGGAGCAGCAGATCGGTCAGATGTCCGTGCGCCTTATACTGCCGCACGACCATGAGAGTGGCGGCGGGAGCGGTGGCGGCGGCGACGGCGCCGAGGGTTATGGCGGCCGGCATCGTCAGGGTGTCGGGGATGATGAAATGGGTGATGACGAGAGCGATGTCGACGACGATCGAGGTGACGACCGCCTGGACTATGCCGATGACCGTGGCAGTCTTTCCGTTCTCGCGGAGCGTCGACAGGCGGAACTCGTTGCCTATCGCGAAGGCGATGAAGCCGAGCGCCACGTCGGAGACGACGGAAACGGCGTCCACCTGCTCCATCGTGTTGAAGCCGAGCCCCGGCACTCCGAGCAGGCCGAGGCAGTAGGGGCCGATGATTATCCCGGCTATGAGGTAAGCGGTCACCGCCGGGAAGCCGACCAGCTTGGCGGGACGGGACATAATGAGTCCGGCCAGCATGGCGACAGCGAGTGATAGAATTATTGTCATATAGCTTTCCCGGCTCTGCCGGGCGCCTCCGTATCAAAAAAAGATATCGGACCGGCATTACCGATCCGATACATATTATAGCACCCTTCCGGGATTTAGTCAATGTTCGATATGCACAATTTTTTCACTTATTTGCCCTTGAACATTGTGCCCGCGCTGTTGCCGTCGAGCACGTACATGACGGTCTGCGGACGGCGGCCGTAGAGTATCCATGTGTCGATGCCGCTTTCGGTCGCGAGGCGGGCGGCGTCGAGCTTGGTTATCATGCCGCCGGTGCCGCGGTTCGAGCCGGAGCCGTCGGCGAAGCCGGCGACCTGATCTATGTCCTCGACGAGCGGTATGACGTGCGCGTCCTGCACCTTGCGCGGATCGGCGGAATACAGCCCCTCGATGTCGGAGAGAAGGAACAGCTTTGACGCGCGGCAGAACCTCGCCACGATCGCCGAAAGCATGTCGTTGTCGGAGAACAGCTTCTTGTCGGTCTCTATCTCGGAATAGCTGATCGAGTCGTTCTCGTTTACAATCGGGATGATGCCCATGTCGAGCAGGGTGTCGAAGGTGTTGGTGAGATTCATGCGCTTCTGCTCGATGTCGATATCGTCGGAGTTGAGAAGTATCTGCGCGACCGACTCGTTGTACTCGCCGAAGAATTTGTCGTATATGTGCATCAGCTCGCACTGTCCGACGGCGGCGGCGGCCTGCTTCAGGCGCAGCTCGCGCGGGCGCTCCGAAAGGCGGAGCTTGCTGCGTCCGACGGCTATTGCCCCGGACGAGACGAGTATGACGTCGTAGCCGTTGTTCTTTATTGTCGAGAAGGTCATCGCCAGTCGGTCGATGGTGCGGTAGTCTATCGAGCCGTTCTCATTTGTCAGAGTGGAGGTGCCGACCTTGATTACGATGCGGTTTTTGATCATTTCCATGATATCATTTCCTCAGATTCTGTCCCGATATGATATTATAACGCAAAAACCGCCTGATGTCAATGGGAAAAGCCGGATAAAGGGAAAAAAGGGCATAAAAAAGCCCCGCCCCGAGTCATATCATACGCGGGGCGGTGTGATTCATTGTTTTATAAGCGATCTGTGTCTGTCAGCGTCCGAAACACATCAGTGCTTTTTCGCTACTACGACGGCGCAGCCGAGAGCGGCGACGGCGGCGAGAACGGCGATAGCGGCAACGTCACCGGTCTGAGCGGCGACAGGAGCGGCAGCCGGTGCGGCAGCGGCAACGGCGGGAGCCGGAGCAGCGGCAGCCGGAGCGGCGGCAGCGGGAGCGGCCTCAGCGGCCGGAGCCGGAGCGGCTTCTACGACCGGAGGAGTGAGCATCGAGCCGATCACGATGTAATCGTAAAGATCGGCAGTCCAGGAGGAGGAGCCGAGAGAGGACGGAGTCATCCACTGAACCTGGCTCTCATCGTCGTTGTAGCGGTCGTTGATCTGGTTCTGGAAGCCGACCTTCGTGCCTTCGGCGACGTTCAGCGGGACGGCGAACTCGACGGCATATCCGCCGGAAATAGCGCGCTCCGCGTACTTGAAGGCATCGCCGACGTTATCGGGACCGTAGTCGGCAAGACCGTTCTGATCGTAAACGCACGGCCAGCCCTGAACGTCTATGCGGTACTGCATGACATCTGTCGACTCGTCGCTGTTGAGGGTATTCACAAACAGCTCGACGGATTCGGTTTCCCACGGGGTATCGGTCTGCTTTGACGGATCGGGGTCGAAGAGCTGGGGGTCTGTGACCTCGACATACTCATACAGCCAGCCGTCTTTGTAGAGAAGCCATCCGGTGCCGCGGCAGCCGGTCTCGTCCTGTCCCTCGGTAAGCGGGCGGCTGATGTCGAGAACGAGAGCCTCAGCGTAGATGTCGTCCTTCTGGGCGTCGACGACGATGTCGGCGTAGGACTGCGGGACAGAGCCGAGAGATGACTTTTCGGCGACGATCTCGGCGGTGAGATATCCCTTTATGCCGTAGAAGTCGCAGCTCTTGAGAGCGCTGTCGTCAAATCCGGTGGCGCAGCAGATGTAGAAGGTATGCTTTCCGGCGTCAAGGTTGGTCGTGAAGATGAAGTACCAGTGATCGTCGTTGTCCTCGCAGGGGGCGAGGTTGACGAGGGTCTGTTCGTCCTTGTTGGTCGGATCCTTCGGGTCGATGACATAGTTGACAGCGCGGTCGGCGCCGACACGTGCCACATATTCGCAGGCGAAGGTATAGGTGCCGTTCTTCGGCGCTTCGAACTCATACCAGACGTATGAATCGGTCTTTACGCAGAAGGCGCTGCCGCCGGGAGCCAGATTGTAGAGAGTCGAGCCGATCTCGCCCTCATATCCGGCGATAAGGTCCTCGTCGCCCGTTACCTCCCAGAACAGGGTGCCGTACGCCGAGTCGTTGTATTCATCGGCGTCAACAAATGTTTCCCCGGCCGCCGCGGATGATATCGTCAGAAGCGATAATGTCAGGGCGGCGATCAGGATTAAGCTGATCTTTTTCATGATGATGCCTCGATAAATGATAATGATAAAGTAGTTGTCGGCAGACAAACTGCCGATGTTATTATTATAACAGAATATATACCCGCTGTCAATAGATGTGACGCTTTTTTTGCAGGGCAGATCACAGAAAAGACCGCCTTCCAAAGAAGGCGGTCGGTAAGTTACGGCCTGTCAGGCCATGATTGCTTTTGAAAGCACTTCGCTTGATAATCCGGCTTGCGCCGTTTTATCTTAGCTCAGTGTTTTTTTCCGACTACGACGGCGGTGCCGAGAGCGGCAACGGCGGCGAGAACGGCGATAGCGGCGGCGTCACCGGTCTGAGCGGCGGCGGCAGGAGCGGCGGGAGCGGCAGCGGCTACCGGAGCGGCGGCGGGGGCAGCCTCAGCGGCCGGAGCGGCGGTCTCAGCGGGAGCGGCGGCAGCCGGAGCGGCCTCGGCGGCAGGAGCGGCAGTCTCGGGAGCAGCGGTCTCCGGAGCGGCGGTCTCTTCCTCAACGGCGGGAACGAGGGTCACAACGCCGCCCATGTCATAGACGTCGTTCATAAGGCCCTGGCCGTACTGAACGATCGGGAATTCGCCGTCGTTGTTCCAGGTGATGATGTAGTTGAAGAACCACTTATGTCCGGCCTCGAACTTGACGTTGCCGGTACGGTCGATCTGGTTCCACGGCATCTTGATCTCATAGTAGGTGTAGGTGCCGTCGTTGATGGTCTCGAAATCGAACGGGCAGGAGTCATAGATGCCGAGATCAGCGGAGTTGTAACGATACTCCTCGACAACGGATCCGGTGTACTTCCACTCTTTGGTGTTGTCAGCGGAACGGTTGAGAGAGCACTGCATTACATAGTAGTCGTCCTCAGGCAGATCGTCGACCGGAAGGGTGGCGAGGAGGGCGAGGTACATGGAGGAGTAGTTGGAACCGGGGGTCTCGCCTTCATAGTTGCCGGGCTCGTAGGAGGACTCTTTTACTTTGAAGAAGCAGTAGAAGTTGTCCGCATCCCAGGTGCCCCAGGCTTCGCCCTGAGACAGATGGTCGGGGTCGTTGGCGTCATACCACTCATCCGGATTCGGAGCGTAGAAGTCATGGATCTTCATGTAGCAGTCGTCAAGGACGCCGTCGATCGTCGGAGCCTTGTTGGTGCCGACGAGCTGGATGTCGTCATAGGCGAACGCCGAGACCGAAAGCACGGCGCCGGCCATGAGGGACGCGGCTAAGAGAGCAGCGATTTTTTTCATGGTAAAATACCTCATAAATAATTTTATTTGGATATTCGCTTTGAATATTATACAATTATTTGGGCAGAATGTCAAGAGGTTTACAATATTTAACAAAAAAAGGCGATAATGTGATATAATGATAAAGGACTCCCGAAGGAGTCCTTTATATTATCCGTTGTTCGATAATTCTCGGATCAGCGATTCGGAAAAGCTCAGTGCTTCTTCGAAACTACGACAGCGGTGCCGAGAGCGGCTACAGCGGCGAGGACAGCGATGGCGGCGACGTCACCGGTCTGAGCGGCGGCAGCGGGAGCGGCAGGAGCGGCAGCAGCTACAGGAGCGGCAGCCGGAGCGGCCTCAGCGGCAGGAGCGGCGGTCTCAGCGGGAGCGGCGGCAGCCGGAGCGGCCTCAGCGGCAGGAGCGGCAGTCTCGGGAGCAGCGGTCTCCGGAGCGGCAGTCTCTTCCTCGATAGCGGGCTGCAGGGTGATTATACCGCCGCAGTCATAAACGTCGTTGATAAGGCCCTGTCCGTACTGCATGTAGTGGTAAGCGTCCTCGTCGGCGACATAGAAGTCAATGATGTAGTTGAAAGTTATCTGATGACCGGGCTCGAACTTGACAGTGCCGGTGCGGTCGAGCTCAGACCACGGAACCACGATCTCATAATAGGTGTATGTGCCGTCGTTGATGCACTCGAAATTGACCGGAGGCATGCCGGGATACATCATATGGTCGGCGGAGTTGTCGCGGTATTCCTCAAGAACGGAACCGGTGTACTTCCACTCAAGGGTGTTGTCGGTGGAACGGTTGAGGCAGAACTGAAGAACGTATCCCTCGTCCTCGGGCAGATCGTCTACCGGCGGGGTGGCGAGGTAAGCGATGTACATGCAGGAGTAGGAAGCGGTAGGAGCTTCTTCGGAACCGTTCTGCGGCTCATAGTCGGGCTCATAGATCTTGAAGAAGGAGTAGAAGTTGTCCTTGTCCCAGGTAGCCCAGGCTTCGCCCTTGGCGAGGTGATCCGGGTCGGCGGAATCCGGCCACTCTTCGGCGGCGGTTCCGTAGAAGTCATGAATCTTCTGATAGCAGTCGTCGAGCTTGCCGTCTATTACCGGAACGGTGTTGGTGCCGGTGAGATCGATGTAATCCCACGCGAAGGCCGAAACGGACGCGAGCGCCGAGACGACCATGATGAGAGCAAGGCAGATTGCGAGTTTTTTCATGGTGATAATTCCTCTTTTCTGAAATTAATCTGCGTGGCATAATTATACCACAATCTACGGACGGATGTCAACCTTTTTGTGATTATTTTTTAAATATTTAACTCTGAAAACGGATATATGTCCGTAAAAATCAAAAAAAGGACGGCATTTTGCGGATGCCGTCCTTGATATGAAGCTTATTTTGCTTTTTTGTTCCAAGCTTTAATCAGCCCTCGTCGAGGCTGAGATACATGTCGATGATGCCGCCGTACTGCTTCGTCGCGGATTTCTCCTTCTTCGCGTAGGCGGAGGCGAAGTCGGGCTTCTTCGAGGAGATGAGGTCCTGAAGGATGAAGGCGTAGCCCTTCCACCCGTCGTAGACGTAGCCGAAATCGAAGGTGCGTCCGTCAAGGAGCATGTCGAGAACGGCGACCGATTCCTCGTCGCGGCTGTACTTGACCTTGAGGGCGATCTCGTAGTAGGCCGGGATGACCTGCTTGTAGGACTCGGCGTTGAGCGCCTCGAGGATGACCGAGTTGCGCTCGAGATCGGAGATGGTCTTCGGGATGGCCATGATGGTGTGCGCGCCGTCGGACATCGAGTGATAGGCTTCCTGAGCCTCGTCATACTTCGGGTACGGGATTATGCCGAAATCGGTCTCCATGTCGCGGTAGCCGATGGCGCTCTGGAACAGGCTGTTGAGATACAGGGTGCGGCCGTCCTTCCAGATGGTGCCGTAGACGTCCCATCCGCCGAACCACGCGCCGGGGTTGTTCCACGCGAAATCGTTCAGCTTCTCGACCATGGCGGCGGTCTTCGGAGTGTTGAAGTTGACCTCCGGCACGCCGTCGGCGGCCTTGGTCATGACAGGATTGTCGAAGGCGTACTGATAGGTGATGACTGCCGAATAGTAGTCGGAGACGAGACCGAACTGGTCGCCTCCGCCGTCGCGGACGCTGTCGCCGTTGAGGTCGACGTAGGTGTCCTTGATGGTGTCGGAGAGCCTGTCAAGCGTCCACTTGCCGTCGCGGACGGTGGTGTAGGGGTTCTCGATGCCGTAGTTGTCTATCAGCAGCTTGTTGAAGTACATGCAGTAGGAGAAGCGAAGGATGGAGAGGCAGTACTCTCCGGCCATCATGTAGGCCTTGCTGCCGATCGAGAGGGCGTCCTTGGCGTTTCCTATATACCACGGCTGGTCGAGGTTGACGTGCGGCATGTCGTACCAGTTGATGTAGTTGCCGTCGGTGACGGTGGCTCCGACCTCGATGACCTGTCCGAGCAGCAGGTCGAACTCGTCGTCGCCAGCCTGGACCGATTTCCTGACCTCGTTCTGCGGGGTGTCGAAGTAAACGCCCTTGATGTCGATGTTGAAGCGCTCCATGACAGTGTGGTTGCGGTGGTAGATGGAGTCTTCGATGACGTCTCCGTTCTCCTCGATCTCGGCGCCTATCTCCTGGATGAAGTCGTCGCGGGTGCGCCCGGCGATGCGGAAGGTGTAGCCCTGATAGTCGGCGTCGGGAAGATTGTCCGGTATCGCCAGACGGGCTTCTGCCTCGGACAGCGTGGTTTCCTCCTCGACAGCCTCTCCTTCCTGCGCGGCTGTGGTGGAAGCGGCGTTCCCGGCCGCTCCTTCGTCGCCGCAGGCGGCGAGGGCCACTGACGACGTGAGCATGGCGGCGAGCAGGATGACTGCTGTGATGCGGTGTTTCATCGTTTTTATTTCCTCCTTAATAGAATGCGTGGTATAAAGTGAGTTATCCGAAGTACAGCGATGTCAGCTTTTCCATGTTTGTCTCGATCTTGGTGCGGTATTTCTCGACGAGCGACGCAACGTCGGAGTTTCCCTTCGTGAATTTGCCCCTCAGAGCGGAGGCGAGATCGGCGTTCCAGTTGTAGACGACGGCCATGTCGACGCCGCGGGTGGCGCGCATGATCTGGAGCATCTCTATCGAATCCTCGTTGCGCAGGCCCTTCTGCGACACGACGGAATCGTAATAAACCGGCAGCACGTCGTAATGCGAGGCGAGGGCGATGGCGTCCATGACCGCAGCCGAGGTGTTCGGGTCCTTGTTCGACGACGGGATGAGCATCATGCAGTAGTTGTTCATCATCGTCGTGTAGTAGCTCTCCTGCTCCACATTGAGCTTCGGCGTCGGGACGATGCCGAAGGTGTCCTCCATCTCGCGCAGACGGAGAGCCGTCTTGATCTCGGCGGTGAGGAAGGCGGAGCGTCGGTTCGCGAAGACGTAGACATATCCGCCCTTGTCGGCGTTCCAGTCGTCGGAGTCGGCGTTGAGCGTCACTCCCTCGGTGCCGAACAGCTGCGCCAGCTTGTCTGCCGCCTGAAGGAAGCGCTCGCCTCCTGCGGCGAAATACGGCTTGCCGTCGGAGCCGGTCAGGACGTACCGCTCGCCGACGGAATATACGAACTTGTCAGGCGAGTTCGGATGCGCCGCCATGCCGAACAGCGCGTCGCCGTCCTTGTTCCATTTGAAGGCCTGATCGCTGTTCAGGGTCGCCATCGCCGAGCAGTACCGAATCAGCTCGTCGACCGTCCATTTCCCGGCGCGGACGATGTCGTACGGCATGTCGAGGCCGTACTGCGTCAGAAGGTCCTGATTGAAGAACAGCACCCATGAGCTGTCGTAGCTCATCAGATGCCCGTCGCCCGACGCGGCGTACAGATTCTGCCCGATCCTCGACATCTCGATGATCTTCGTGTCCCAGTACTCGGCGTCGAGATGAAGCTCGGGGATATCGTACAGATTGTAAAAATATCCCTCGGCCATCTGGCTCGCCATCTCGGACGGCGAAAGGTACATGACGTCGTAGGTGTCGTCGCCCGACTGGAGGATCTTCTTGCCGAGAGTGTGCAGATCGGTGAGGTTCTGCCCGTTGCCGCCCTCGACGCCGGTGCGTGAGTCGATGATTTTGCAGTTCAGCGCCTGCTCGATCTTCTGGTTGCGGTTGAAGACGGCGTCGTTCAGTATCTCGCCGTTCAGCTCGTCGGGGCAGATCGTGGTGTACATGCCCCAGTATGAGTGCATGTTGAGTATGTTTATCTCGGCGCCGCCGAGATCGGTCTTCGGAAGGGTATAGTCCTGCGGCGCCTCGGTCTCTTCGGCTTCAGACGCAAGCTCCTGCGCGGCGCCTCCCGACGGCTGCGCCGGTTCAGACGCGCTCTCCCCGCACGACGCGAAGGAAGCCGCCGCGATGACGGCGCAAAGGATCATTGAAAGTGTTTTTTTCATTATTAGATACCCCCTTTGGTACATCCGCATGCTTTTTGTTGTCGGACTCGGCGAAACGGCAGTCAGCGCCACGGCTCGCCTGCCCCGCCCAGGCCGTCCCGGCTGAGCGCCGCCGCGAGATACTGCAGGGCGTGCTTGTAGCCCTCTATCCCCTCGCCGATGATATGCTCCTCGCAGGCCATCCCGGCGTATGAGATCTGCCGGAAATCCTCGCGCGCCCGGACGTCCGATATATGCACCTCGACCGCCGGCAGCATGACCGCCTTGAGCGCGTCGAGTATCGCTATGCTGGTATGCGTGTAGGCGGCGGGATTTATGACTATCGCGTCGAATGACGAAGGCGCGTCCTGGATCCAGTCGACGATATCGCCCTCGTGGTTCGACTGCCGCGTCTCGACGCGGATGTCAAGCTCGGCGGCCCATTTGTCTATCAGCCGGACGAGCTGCTGATAGTCGGTTTTCCCGTATATGTCGGGCTCGCGGCTGCCGAGCATGTTCAGGTTCGGGCCGTTTATGACAAGAACGCTCAATTTATCCATCTCAAATCTCCGGTATGCCTGTCATCCTCATTATTCTTTTCGCCGCCGAGTCTATCGTTTCCTCGCCGCCGGAGCATATGATCCGGGCGTCTGAGGCGCATTCGTAGGCGGCGCAGCGCTTATTGTACATCTCCCTCATCTCGTCGTCGGATTTTCCTCCCGATAAGGGACGTCCCTCGCGAGAGAGAAGATGAGGCGGCCTCTCGAGCCAGAAAACGGCCGAGTTCTGCTTTATCAGCATGCGGTTCTTCTCGCGCAGCACGGCGCCGCCGCCGTAGGATATGATCTTCCCGCCGAGCTTCGAAGCCTCGGCGACGCATTCGCTCTCGATGTCCCGGAAGCGCTCCTCGCCAAAGCGGGAGAATATCTCCGGTATGCTCATACCGGTCTTTTCTTCGATCATGGCGTCGGTGTCGATAAGCTCACGTCCGGTAAGCTCTGACAGCCGCCTTCCGACGCTCGTCTTGCCGCTTCCCGGCATCCCGACGAGCCCGACGCTGAGCATATCCCGCCTGACGGCCGACGTCACATCGGCTATCTCCGACATCTCGCCGACGCTGAACGGGCGGATATCGTCATCGGTGATCCCGAGAAAGATGTCGCGCGAGCGCAGCGCCTGAGCCGTCAGCATTGTCAGGCCGTTCACCGTCTTCACGCCGCATCTGTCCGCGTCCCGCAAAAAGGCGGTGACGGCGGGGTTGTAGATGAGATCGGCGCACGCCTCGAGGCGGTGGAAATTTCCGAGCTCGAAAAGCTCGTCCCCGTTTTTCGGGTACATCCCGACCGGGGTGCAGTTCACTATGACCTCGGCGTCATAGTGGCGGGAGATGTTATCGTAGTTGTCGGTCCCGGAGCGCCGGGAGATGACGGTTATGCCGCCGGCCTTTCGGGCTCTCAGCACCTCGAGGACGCTTTTCGCCGCCCCGCCGTCGCCGAGGCAGAGGCATTTCCTGCCGGATATCTCTATCCCGGCGCGGTCGAGCATGCAGGAAAAGCCGACGGGATCGGTGACATAGCCGTAAAGCCGTCCGCTCCGCGCGACGACGGTGTTCACCGCGCCGACGGATGAAGCCGTCTTTGATATGCCGTCGAGATACGGCATTACCGTCTGCTTGTACGGGATCGTCACGTTTATCGCCGACGGGCCGGAGCCCGACCGCATCTTATCGAGGAATCCCGGGATGTCACCCTCCTCGAGTTCGTACAGGCGGTACTCGTAATCGCCGAGCAGACGGTGGATCTGAGGCGAGAGGGAATGGCCGAGCTTGGCGCCGATGAGGCCGGCTTTAAGACCTGAGCCGATTATATTCATATCATTCATCCGGATTTGACGGGGAGGCGGGCGAAAAATAATCCGCCGCCCGAAATAGGTGTTGATTTTGCCGTCCCGCCGTGATATAATAGTATCGAAGATAATGTCAGGTCCGTCCGTCAAAGGCGGCGGGGAAAGGAAAGCCGATGGAAGAAAACGATAGACGCGCCGCTATGATAAGCGTTGAGATGAATTCGCTCCGCGATTACACGAGATCGGAGACCGATCTCATCACGACCCTCGACAGACTGCGCTCGCTCGCCGTCACCGGAGTCCAGCTGAGGCTCCTGCCGTATATCGACGACAGGCGCCTTTCGTACGAGCTCGCCGTGCGCGGCATCTACGCCGATTCGGTGTTCGTCGCGCTGGAGGATATCATCAGATATCCCGCCGGGGCGGCGGCCCTCGCCGATACGTTCGGAATAGACATGGTGCGCACCGACGGCATGCCTGCCGAGTACGCGAGAAGCGAGGAGGGGATAAAGAGCTACGCCGCCCGCCTCGAGCAGGCCGCGTCGGCGCTTGAGGGGAGAAATCTCCGCCTTATCTACCGCCTCGGCACTCTTGAGTTCACGCAGCTGTACGATCAGGCGTCGGGGAAAAGCCGCTGCGCCGTCGACATCATGCTCGCGTCGACAGAAAAGCTGCTCTTTATGCCCGATATCTGGCGCATGACCGCCGCCGGGTACTCTCCCGAGACGGCGCTCGACAGATTCGCCGGCAGAGCGCCTTACGCCGTGATGCAGGGCTGCGGCGTCATGCCGGGGAGCCCGTCTCTCGTCCCGATGCCGGTGGGGACCGGATGTCTCGACTGGGAGAAGGTCATCCGCGCCGCCCGCAGGATCGGGATATACAACTACGTCATCGCCTGCGACAGGCCGGTAACGTCGCCGATAGGCGACATCACGGCGTCGCTTTCGAATCTGACGGGACTTCTCTCGGCTGTGGAGTGACAGATCAGCCGAAGGTTATGGTGTGGCTTCTCTCGAAGGTCTCGCCCGGAACGGCGTATTTGATGCCTTCCTTGTCTTCGATGATCTTCGTCGAGTCGACGGGGTCCTGAACGCCGGTCCACGGCTCGATGCAGATGTACGGAGCGCCGTGCTTGTGCCAGAGCAGGAAGTAGTCGAAGCCGTCGAACTTGACGTTGATCTTCCTGTCGCCCGACTTGTTCACAAGGGTGACGCCGTGCGAGTCGAGATGCTTGAAGACGAGCGCGTCGACCTCGAAGTAGCGGTCGAGCAGCGGGAATTCGGTCTTGTTCTCGAGAACGGTGATGTAGTTGTGCTCGAGCAGATTGCCGTCGAGGATGTAGGCGCGAAGCGTCTCCGGGCGGTCGAAGACCACCTTGTAATCCTCGATGCCCTCGGGGGTCATGTAGCCCTCGTGAGCGCCGATCGAGAAGAACATGGTGTCGTTTCCGGTGTTTTCCACCTTGTATGTGACCTTCAGGGAATTGCCGTCGAGCTCGTATATAACGTAGAGCACGAAGTCGAAGGGGTACATCTCCTTCGTCGCCTCAGACGAGGCGAGGGTGAGGACGGCTCCCGAATCCCAGACCGATCCGACGCTGAACACCGACTTCTTCGCGAAGCCGTGCTTGTTCAGATTGTATGTCTTTCCGTTCCAGATGAACTGGTCGTCCTTTAGGCCTCCGCAGATCGGGAAGCAGATCGGGGCGCGCCCGGTCCAGTAGGTCTTGTCCCCGTTCCACAGCCACTCGCGGCCGTCGGGAGTCTTCACCGACTGCAGCTCGGCGCCGTTTTCGCTTATTTCCACGGTCAGTTTGTCGTTTTTTATGGTGATCATTTCATTACCTCGCGTTGGTTTGATCCGAGTGAGTTAATTATATCACAATCCTTTATATTTGTAAAGCGGATTTTATGACTTTTCATCCGACAGGGAGAGGTATATAGTTTATATAATCGGGGGGGAACATATGAATATCAAAGCTTCTGCGGCCGCCGCTGCCGTGATATCGGCGCTGTGCCTTTCGCTTTCGTCGTGCGGCGGCGGAGGCGTCCCCGAGGGAGCGGTCGTCCTTGACGGCGTTTACAAAGCCGAAAATATCGCCATGCCGCAGACGGATCATATGCTCGGCAGCCCCGCGATATCCGGCGGGGAAACTTATCTTATCGAGTGGTCGGACGACGGGGATTATCTTCTTACCGGTTCCGGCGGGAGGTACGCTCTTGACGGGTTCAGAACGTCATGGCTATATCCCGACGGCGACGAGGTCGCGTTTTACGGCATGGACGACGGTATGAACGATATATACGGCGTCATGAAGGACGGGCAGCTTCTGTGGACAATACCGGTGACCGAGTACATGAAATCCCCGCTGAAAAGCAAAATGTCCGGCGAGCTCGGCACTCTGTTCATGATCAAGGCGAAGAATCTCTGGTATATCATCGGCGAAAAAGATATCGTAATCATCGACGAAAGCGGGACGGTATTAAAGCACATCACGGCTGACGGCAGCGTCGTTACCGCCTTTGAATACAAAGATAAGGTAAGCGTCATAACGGCGAACAGGCATCTTATCCTCAGCGGCACAGACGAAAGCGACGGGCCGTCGTGGAATGCCGTTCTTGACAAAAAATACAGCATTGTCGGCGGGACAGACAAGGACACCGCGCTGGTAAGACAGGCGGACACGCTGATTAAGGTGAACGCCTCCGACCTTTCGGAGGAGCTGCTGATAAATTTCAACAATTCGGGCGTGAAGGGATCGGGCATCATCAGCTTTGTCTATGAGTCGGACGATCTTTTGTGGTGTCTTTCAAGGCTCCCCGGCAGCGGTCATGAGGCATGCAGGCTGACCCGGGTGGGGCAGAGGATATTCGACCGTGACCGCGTCGTCAATCTGGTTTATTTCGAGAACGGACCCGTCTACGACACGGCGGCGTATCTGTTCAACAAAAATCAGGACGATTACTTCGTTCAGCTCAAGCCTTACACGGGCGACAGCTTCGACGAGTACGACCGCTATGTCGATCTTACCGTCATCGGCGGCGGGGACTGCGATCTTCTGGAGCTGAGGGGAGATACCGGCAAATATATATCGAAGGGTCTTTTCGCCGATCTTTATGCCGGAGTAGTAATCCGGGAAGATATCTTTTCGCCCGTGAGAAAGCTGTATGAGCGCGGCGGCGCGCTTCCCGTCATCCCGCTTTCCTTCGGCATATGGGGGATGCAGAGCGACGGCACGCTGACGGACGGCGGCGACGGCTGGACGCCGGAAAGATTCATGGAGATCTGTGAGAGCGGCGCGCCGATTCAGGATCTCAGAAGCGGCAATGCCGTATTTCATCTGTACGGCTTCGACGAGGCGATGTACACATCGTTTGTTGGAGAGAGCTTCGACAGGGAGGCGTTTCTTGAATATACCCGCTTCCTTTCACTCGAAATGACGGACGGAGACGACGGGCAGGACCCGCCGCTCAGATTTCTCAATATGTTCGGGAGACGAAGCTGGATCGACACGAAGCTGATCGGAGGCAAGAAAGGCTATTCGATCATAGGCAACCCGACGTCTCACGGCGGGAGGTTCAAGGTCTGCGGCTATGAGGAACTCGCGGTGCTGAAGGATTCCCCGTCATCCGAAGGCGCGAAGGCGTTCCTGCGCTATCTCCTGACGGGAGAATATCTCGCCGAAGGCGGAATGACGACCGCTATCCCTTCGACAAAGGGATGCGCGGAAAAATCGTGGGAATGGGAGCTTTCGTATATCGCCGGCTACGCCGTCAGCAGGGGGAGAGAGCGTATCTTTGACGTGACGTATGAGATGCTGGACGAAAACGGGGATCTGAAAGAGATGTACACCGATCTCACAGACTACACCCCGAACGACGAAAAGCTGTTTGACGAGTATATCTCGTTCCTTGAATCCGTCGAGCCGATGGAGCCGATCCCGACCGCCGTTATGGACATCATAAACGAGGAGCTTTCGGCTGTCGAGGGCGGGAGAAGCGCCGGGGAGATCGCGGACATACTTGAAAAAAGGATCAATCTGTATCTACAGGAGAATAAATGATGTATTACTGCGCAAGGCTGTCTGAGATCGGGCGGCATATCCTGCCTGTCGGCAGGAGCGTACTCGATGAGAGAGGACTTTCGACCGACTGGTCGGGAGCCGGCTTTTCCGTGAACGTGAAAGCGGACAGGGCGGTGATAGGGCTCGGCGGATATGACAGTGAAACTCCGTCGTACCTGCGGATCTATATCGGCGGCAGACCGGCGTTCAAGCAGGCGGTATCGACCGGGAACGAGAAGATCGTCATCGAGGATCTCGGCGGCGGGGAGAGTGAGATAACAGTAATCCTGTCATCCGGTCACGGCGGGGTCGTCACCTTCTCCGAGATAGAGCTGTACGGCGAAAACGCGGCTCTGTGCGGGCCGCCAAAGGAGAAGCCGCTTAAGATCGAGTATATCGGCGACTCGCTCACCTGCGGGTACGGCGCACTCGGCGGGCCGCATCACAGGACCTATTTCGCCTACGAGGAGGATGTGACGATGGCGTACGCTTTCATGACGTCCGAGCTTTTAGGCGCGTCGGGGCGGTACACCTGCATCTCAGGGCAGGGGATAATAAAGAACTGCAACGGCGAGACCGGCACTCCGATGCCGCTGTTCTTCCGCCGGACGCTGAAATCCGGCGGCGAGGATTACGACCACTCGTCGTGGGTGCCTGACATCGTCGTCGTCACAGCCGGGACGAACGACAACAGCGGCGGCGTCTCAAAGCCGGAGTTCGATTTAGGATGCCGGGCGTTCAACTCTCAGATACGGGCCGCCTACCCGTCGGCGCACATCATCTGGGACTACGGGATCTGCAACGATGTCTACTGCGACACCCTTGAAAATATGGTAAAGGATATCTCAGCGTCGGACGAAAGGGTCCGCTATCTCCGGGCTGTTCCGATGAGATCGGACGAATTCGGGTCGAACGGGCATCCCGATCATCATTATCACCGCCGCTTCGCCGAACAGCTGGCGGATTACATCAGAGAGACGATACTGAAATAAACTCGGAAAGCGAGGCAAACACCATGAATTACACCGTCGTTTCAACAGCCGAATTCACCTATCCGGATATCACGGAATATCCGTCTTCGTCGCGCGGGATATCGCTGATATCCGCGAGGGGGAGCTTCGCCTGCTGCCAGATCATCCTGAGCGGCATAAAGTCGGCGCTCGCGAAGGTCTCGATCTCCGGCGCCGAGGGGGAGATATACTCGCTGATGCCGGTATATGTCGAGAAGAACCACAATCTCGATCCCGAGAAGTTCGAGCCGCATTTCCCCGAGAGGAAGGCGCCGTACTATGTCTATGACTGCGCCCGTCCTTTCAGCGGTCAGCTTCTTACGACCGGCGATACCGCGGGACTGTATGTCTCGATCCCGGTGCCGAAGGACGCGCCCGTCGGGAAGATCTCAGGCAGCGTCGATATCGAGTGCGGCGGCGAGAGAGCTGAGATCCCGCTGTGCGTCGACGTCTGCCGCGCCGTCGTCCCGGACACCTCGATCAGCCTTATAAACGGCTATTCCACCGGCTACATCACCCGCTATCAGGGCATCGCCGCCGGGACTCCCGAGATGGAGGCTCTCGACGAGAAATACATGGCCATGCTCCGCAGGGCGAGACAGAACATGATGTACGTCGGCGGAGTCGACAAAAAGAAAAACGACGACGGAAGCTGGGAATTCGATCCGTCGCGGCTGGAGAGGCAGATGGAAAGGTACGAGAAGCACGGCTTCGACCGCTTCTTCGGCCCGAGCATCGGCTGGCGTCAGAGCTGGTCGAAGCCGACCATCCTGCTCGCCGGGGAGATCCCGTCGATGAGCTTCGAGGGATATAAGTACCTCGAGCAGTACCTTCCGGCGATAAAGGAAATGCTCGACAGGCACGGCTGGAACAAAAACTACGTCATGGGCGTCGCCGACGAGCCGAACCCGGCAAATTCCACCGAGTACAGAGCCCTCTGCGGCATGATAAAGAGCGTAGAGCCGTCGATCCGACTCGCCGACGCCATGAGCTGGAACAGCTCGACCTTCGGCGCGCTCGACGTCTGCATCCCGCTGAACTCCGAGTACGATCAGCACAAGGAGGAGTTCGAGTACATGCGCTCGCACGGCACCGAGCTGTGGCACTATGTCTGCTGCGTGCCGAGATACGGGAAATACATCAACCGCTTCATGGATTATCCGCTGCTGTCGAGCCGGTATATCTTCTGGGGCAACTACCGCTACGGGCTGACCGGATATCTGCACTGGGCGGCCGCCGACTGGCAGCCGAGGCAGAACCCGTATATCTCGAACGTCCCCGAGCATCACAACACCGACTCGGTCTGCTTCCTGCCGTCGGGCGACACGCATATCATCTACCCCGGCGACGGCGAGCCGTGGATGAGCCTGCGTCTCGAGGCGCAGCGCGAGGGCGAGGAGGAATACGAGCTGCTCAAGCTGCTCTCGGAGTCTGACAAGGCCTCCGCCGACGCGATATGCGCCGAATGCTTCACGTCCTTCAATGAAGTCGAGTACGACGCCGTGAAGTTCGAGGCGGCGAGAAGAAAGCTGATAGAGAAGGTCTCCGCGCTCTGAGAGCGGCGTGAGATGCGCTGTGAATAATACGATCTCCCCCGTGGTTTTCACGGGGGAGATTCATCATTATTTCATTCTATGATGCGCCGAACGTATATTCCGTTTCCGTCAGCACTCGTGCTCGCAGTAGCGGCAGTATCTCTTTCCGTCCTTTTCAAAGGTCAGCTCGGGCAGATAGCGCTCGTGATTCGAGACGCACATCGGGTTCGAGCAGTATCTCGCCGCGGCGGGACGGGTCGGGATCTCGCGGAAGCCGGTCTTCTGCGGATAGTTCTCGCATAGGGTGAGGATCAGCGCCATGCGGAGGTAAAGGGCGTTCTCGGCCTGCTCGAAGTATCTCGCCCTCTCGTCGTCGTCGACCTCGTACGTGATCTCGTCGACCTTCGGCAGGGGATGGAGCACGATGAGATCCTTCTTTGCGCGGCTCATCTTGTCGCTGTCGAGGACGTAGATGCCGGCCTGAGAGCGGTAATCGCTCTCGGAGGCGAAGCGCTCGCGCTGTATGCGGGTCATGTACAGGACGTCGAGCTTGTCTATGCACTCGTCGATCGTGCGGCAGAAGACGACCCTGTTGTCGCCGGACGACAGAAGACGCACCGAGAACTCCGGCATCTCGAGCTCGGCGGTGGAGATGAGATAAAACGTGTTCCCATGGTGGGACGACAGCGCCTTCGAGAGCGAATGCACCGTCCGCCCGTTTTTGAGGTCGCCGCACATGCCGATGCTGAGATTGTCGCAGCGGCCCTTCTCGTCGCTTATCGTGAACATGTCGGCCATGGTCTGCGTCGGGTGCAGATGCCCGCCGTCGCCGGCGTTTATCAGCGGCACGCGGCAGTAGAGCGAGGCGGCGTAGGCGGCGCCCTCTACCGGATTCCGCATCACGGCCACGTCGGCGTAGGTGGAGACGATCTTTATCGTGTCGCGCAGCGTCTCTCCCTTCGACACCGAGCTGACGTTCGGGTCGGAGAAGCCGATCACGGTGCCGCCGAGCTTCTGCATCGCCGCCTGGAAGCTCAGCTGAGTGCGCGTAGACGGCTCGTAGAAGAGCGTCGCAAGTATCTTTCCGGCGCAGGCGCTGGAATAGCGGTGCGGGCTGCGCCTGATGCTCCGCGCGAGGGAGCACAGCTCGTCCCATTCGCCGGCGGGAATGTCGGAAAAGTCGATCAGATCACGGAAAGGCATCGGATTTTACCTCGCTTGTATATTTTTTCCGGTAAGCGCCGCGTATTCGGAGCTAAGTATAGAGCATACCCCGATATCGCGGTATTCCCCCTTCACGAACATCGACTGGCGGTGCGTCCCCTCGTATTTCATGCCGATTTTCTCCATCACCCGCCGGCTGCGCGAGTTCCCCGTCATGTATCTCGCCTCGATGCGGTTGAGGCCGAGCGTCTCGAAGCCGAAGGTCACGACCCTCGCCGCCGCCTCCGGCGCTATGCCCATCCCCCAGTACGACGGGCTGAGTACATATCCGATCTCGCCGCTCCTCTGGCCGCAGTCGATCTGCGTGAAGCCGCAGGTGCCGATGAGTTTGCTCCTTGTGCCGTCGTTTACGGTTATCCCCCAGTCGTAGAACCTGCCTTCGCGGTATTCCTCGCGCAGACGGCCGATGTAGCGGCGGGTGTACCCGGGATCGGAATGCGGGTACCAGAGAAGATACTGAGTCACCGACTGCAGGCAGGAGTATTCGTACATGTCCATGCAGTCGCTCTCGACGATCCCGCGCAGGGTGAGACGGTTCGTGCGAAGCGTCGGGATGTCGGAGAATATCCGCCGGATCCCCTCCGGCGACAGCACCGGGACGTCGGGCTTTTCCGGAGTCCCCATCAGCCGGCTGAAGAAATTCTTCATTGCCTTCTTGTCAAATTCGCTGTTTTTTGCTGATATTGTTTTGTAGTAAAAGTCTTTGCGGAAAGGTGGGGGTCAAGGGGGCGGAAAACCGCTTTCTTCAGAAAGGGGTTTTCCGCCCTCTTGTTTATCTTTAATAACGTCTTTTACGGGTTCATCAGCGCCTTGCCGAGGGCGCTGTCGGCGTCGAGGATCACGGTCTTTTCGTCGCCGGAGAGGGTCGCCTTGAGGGCCTCGAGGGCAAGCTGGAACTCGTAGAATTCCTTCTTGTCGTCGGTGTCGTAGGCCTCGGCCAGCATGCGCATGTACTCGGCCTCGCCTTCGGCCTCGATCTTCGCCGCCTCGGCGCGGGCGTTGGAGACGGTGATGTTCACCTGCTTGTCGGTGTCGTTCGTGATGAGCTGGGCCTCGTAGTCGCCGTCGGCGCGGTATTTCTCGGCGATCTGGTTGCGGTCGGAGATCATGCGCGAGTAGACGGCCTGCTCGTTGTCCTCGGGCAGGTCGATGCGCTTCACCTTCACGTCGATAACGCCGATGCCGTAGTTGCGGCCGATCTCGGTCACGTTCTTCGCTATGTTCTGATAGATGTTGTTGCGCTCGGAGCCGTCCTCCATGTTGATGATGTCGCTCTGATAGAGGGTGCCCATCACGTTTTTCAGCGAGTTGTAGGTCATCGCGTTGAGACGCAGCTCGGCTTCGGATATCGTGCCGATCGAGCGGTAGAACTGCAGCGGATCGTCGATGCGCCAGAGCACGTACATGTCCACCGTCATGTTCTTCTGATCGGCGGTGAGGGCCTCGGACGGCGGGATGTCGTACAGCATCGCCATCTTCGGGAAGACCCGGATTTCGTCAACGAAGGGCAGCTTGAAGTGCAGCCCGGCAGTCGACGTGGTGGAAACTATCTTCGAGAAGCGAACCACGCAGGCGTATTCGTTCTCTGCCACGGTGTAAAGGCAGGACGACAGGACGATGACCGCGGCGATGACGGCTATAAGAAGCACGATCAGGCCCGTTCTTTTCTTTTTCGCTTCGGCCATGATTATTCACCGCTCCTTTCGGTCCCTGATACGAGGCTGTCCAGCGGGAGCAGCTTCTGCGTGCCGCCGCCGTCCGATACGTCGATGAACACCTTCACGTCCGGAAGGATGCTCTCGATCGCCTCGTAATACATTCTTATCTTCGTTATTTCGGGGTTCAGCTGATATTCGCTGTACATCGCGTTGAACATCGCGATCTTCTGGGTCGCC
Source organism: uncultured Clostridia bacterium (assembly GCA_946407735.1). Taxonomy (GTDB): domain Bacteria; phylum Bacillota; class Clostridia; order Oscillospirales; family CAG-272; genus JAAZGC01. The sequence goes on along the minus strand of CAMJPL010000019.1, from coordinate 10,673 downwards.
TCGTTGATGCGGCTCTGCTTGAGATATTCGGCGTTCTGGATCAGCTTGTCCGCCTCGGCCTGAGCCAGCGGGAGCTGCGAGTTCTGATACGCCTTGGCGCGGTTGATCGCCGTCTCGGCGCCCTGCTTCGCCGTCTCGACGTTCTTGAACGCCTCGATGACGTCCTGCGTCGGCGGCTCGCTGTCCTGGATCTTTATGTCGGTCAGCGTGAGACCGATGTCGTATTTCGCCAGCTCGTCGGTCACGAGGTCGAAGATGCGGGTCTGTATCTCCGCCTTGCCGGTCGTAAGCGCCGCGTCGACGTCGGCCGAGCCGACCACGTTGCGTATCTGGCTCTGAGTCAGGTTTTTCAGGATGGTCTCGGGAGCCTCGCTCGAATAGAGGTATTTGATCGGGTCGGCGATGCGGTACTCGACGAAGAAGTCGACGTTGATGATGTTGTAGTCGCCGGTGATCATCTTGCTCTCGTTCTCGACGACGCTGTAGCTGTCTCCGGTCTTCGTGTCGGTGCGGTAGCCGATCTCGATCTTCTGATATACGTTCACGTCGACCTTCTGCACACTCTGGATGCCGAAGGGCAGCTTGAAGTGCATGCCGGCGTCGACGGTGCCGGTCACCTTGCCGAAGGTCGTTATGACGCCCTTCTGCTTGTCGTTGATGGTGTACCAGCACGAGGAGATCAGGGCTATGACGACGACCGCGATCACGCCGATTATGATGAGGCCGCGGTACTTTTTGAAGTCCCTTTTCTCCTTGTACCATTTCTTTTCGCCCCCGGTGTCACCGGAGCCGTAGCTTCCGCCGTTATAATCCAATTTCCGTTCCTCCGTGTCCTGTCTTCCGTTTGTTTCTACGAATAATATTATACCCGCAAAATGAAAACATGTCAATACGGACCGGTAAATATCGAAAAATTTTAACTATGCGTATTGCAGAGTTCAAGTATTTGAGGTATAATTAGACAATAGCGGCGACATGCGCCGCAAAGCGCAGTTATCACATCGGCCTTGCCTCCTTCGGCATGTCCTTCGGTTTTCCGGGACATATGACGGCGGCCGGGCTCTTTGGTTCCGCCGCGGAGGAAAATTTATCCGCAGGAAATAACCTTGTAACAACAGCAGGGGTGAAGATATATGTCCGTTAAATATTCGTTCATAGGCGCCGGCAATATGGCGGGAGCCATAATCGGCGGCATGGAGAAGGCAGGGATAAGGCCATCAGACGTCTGTCTCTTTGACACCGACCCGTCAAAATACGGGCGGTTCGATCCTTCATACAACAAGGCTTCGTCCGCCGCCGAGGCGGCCGCCTTCGCCGACAGGATAGTTCTCGCGGTGAAGCCGCAGCAGTTTATCGTCCCGCTCTCCGATATAAGGGAGTCGGGCATTTCACTCGATGGGAAGACCGTCATATCCATCGTCACAGGAAAGAGCATGGCGGATATACAGTCGGCCCTCGGCTGCCCGCGGCTCGGGGTCATTCGCACGATGCCGAACACGCCGCTGCTGATAGGGAAGGGCGTCACCGCCCTGACGAGGAACGGGTACGTCGGCGACGATGTGTACGGCGAGGTTAAGGAGCTGTTTTCCTCTCTCGGCTCGGTCGTCGAGACCGAGGAGAGCCGCCTCAACGACATTATAGCCGACACCTCGTCATCCCCGGCGTATATCTTCTATTTCATAAAGTCGATGGCTGAGAACGCCGAAAAGCACGGCTTCGACAGGGACGAGATGACGAAGGTCATCTGCGACGCCGTCATCGGCTCCGCCGAGCTGCTCAAGCAGTCGGACAAGACTGCCGACGAGCTGATACGCATGGTATGCTCCCCCGGCGGCACCACTCTCGCAGCCATGAAGGTGCTCGAGGAAGCCGGGACCGCCGAGGTGATCGACAGGGCGATGGACGCCTGCACCGCCAGAGCATGGGAGCTTGCGAAAGGACTGTGAGATGGCGAAAAAGGGATTCAATCTTTACGATATATTCAACCCGGCGAAGGACGGCCCGGGCGTAAGAAAGTCGAAGGACGGCAGCGGCTGGGGAAAGCGGGACGTCCCCACCTTCTTCAAGATGTACTTCGACAACGTGCCGAGGATGCTGCAGATCAACCTTTTGATGGCGCTCGGCAATTTCCCGCTGTTCTTCGGGCTCTTCGCCCTCGGCGGGTACCTGAACCGCAACACCTACGCCCCGTCCTCCCAGATGTTCGGCCAGATCTTCGGAGTTTACAGGTTCACCGGGATGACGCCGGCGATGTCGGCGCTGTTCGGAGTGCACGGGATACAGGTGCCGGTGTCGAGGAACACGACGGCGTCGCTCGTTATGTTCGCGCTTACGGCGCTGGTCATCTTCACATGGGGCTACGTCAACATCGGCACGACGTATATCATGCGCAACATCGTCAAGGGCGAGCCGATCTTCCTGATGCAGGATTTCTTCTACGCGATAAAGAGGAACCTCGTGCAGGGCATGATCATCGGCATACTCGACGTTATCCTCATCGGCCTTCTGTCGTATGACATAGTCTTCTTCTACTACAATCTGGGGCCGTTCATAAACAACCTGATGTTCTATTTCGCGATACTCGTCGCCGCCGTATATCTGCTGATGAGGTTCTTCATCTACATCCTCGCCCTCACGTTCAGGCTCAAGCTTTGGCAGATATACAAGAACGCGCTGATCTTCGCGATACTCAACATAAAGCGCAACGCGCTGGCGCTGCTCGGCATCATCGTCGTGCTGCTCGCAAACTACGCGCTGTTCCTTATGTTCATACCGCTCGGCATAATCCTGCCGTTCATCATAACCTGCTCGACCTGCGCCTTCATCGCCTGCTACGCCGCCTTCCCGAAGATAAAGGAGGTCATGATAGACCCCTACGAGGAGGAAAAGGACGACACGCCGAAGGAGGAGCCGATATTCAGGGATATGGGCTGAATATGATCACACCGCCTCTTTTACGGAGGCGGATTTTTGTTAGTATTATATATGTTCACATATTTTGCTTGCAAATAGCGCGCCGTTAATGTATAATATATTTAAATGATATAAACTTCGGAAGAAGGGGGCGCGTATGCAGGAAAAGAATATGAACAAAGACCTCGCGCCGTACCTTTTCCATCAGGGTACGAACTACCGGGCGTATGAGTATATGGGCTCCCATATAACGGGCGATGACGTCGTCTTCCGGGTATGGGCGCCGAACGCCGATTCGGTCTGTCTTACCGGCGATTTCTGCGGCTGGGGCGATCCCGGCGAAGAAATGACGAGGATAACCGGGGGCGGGATATGGGAGGTCTCACTTCCGCTTTCCCGGTTCTCTGATGGCAGGATAAGATACAAATACCGCGTGACGCGCGGCGGCGCGGCTCATCTCAAAGCCGACCCGTACGCCTTTTATTCCGAGACGCTCGAAAAAACGGCTTCGATGATATGCGACATCGGCGGCTACGAGTGGGGCGACGGCGGATGGATGGACAGGCGGCGCAAAACGATGTCGCCGCATGACGGCGTCATGTACGACTGCCCGATAAGCATCTACGAAATGCATCTCGGATCGTGGCGGACTCGGGACGGCAAAAGCACCGAGGGCGGGGAGAATTACCTCACCTACGGCGAGATCGCCGACGAGCTGATCCTGTACGTCAAGAGCATGGGCTACACGCATGTCGAGCTGATGCCGGTGACCGAGCATCCCTTCGACGGCTCGTGGGGCTATCAGTGCACCGGGTATTTCGCCCCGACGTCGCGCTACGGCGCGCCGAAGGATTTCATGCGCTTCGTCGACAGGCTGCATCAGAGCGGGATCGGGGTCATCCTCGACTGGGTCCCGGCGCATTTCCCGAAGGACGAGCCGGGTCTTTACGAGTTCGACGGCGGGCCGCTGTACGAGTATCAGGGGCGCGACCGCATCGAGCAGGAGAGCTGGGGCACGAGGTGCTTCGACGTCGGGCGCAACGAGGTCGAATGCTTCCTTGTCTCGAGCGCGCTGTTCTGGCTCGGCGTATATCACGCCGACGGGCTGCGCATCGACGCCGTCGCGTCGATGCTGTATCTCGACTATGACCGGCGTCCGGGCGAATGGGTGCCGAACGAGTACGGCGACAACAGGAATCTCGAGGCGATAGCCTTTTTCAAAAAGCTGAACGGCACCATCGCCGCCGAATATCCCGACGCTATCATCGCCGCCGAGGAATCGACGTCGTGGTCGGCGCTGACAAAGCCGACCGATCAGGGCGGGCTCGGCTTCACGATGAAGTGGAACATGGGCTGGGCAAACGACATGTACGACTATGTGAGCGAGGACCCGCTGTTCAGGAAATACAGGCACGACAAGCTCACCTTCAGCCTGATGTACGCCTTCGGCGAGAGATATATCCTGCCGGTGTCGCACGACGAGGTCGTGCACGGCAAAAAATCCCTTCTCGACAAGATGTGGGGATCGTACGAACAGAAGTTCGCCGGATTCAGGGCGTTCATGATGCATCTCTACGCCCATCCCGGGAAGAAGATGACCTTCATGGGCTGCGAGTACGGCCCGTTCAGGGAATGGGACTATCAGAACCAGCTCGAATGGTTCATGCTCGATTACGAGCCGCACAGGAAGCTGCAGCTCTTCTGCCGGGATCTGAACGCCATCTATCTTTCGTCTCCGGCCCTCTGGCGCGACGATTTCAGCTGGGGCGGCTTCGAGTGGCTGCTTGCCGACAGGTCGGAGGACAACGTGATCGCCTACCGCCGCTATGGGAGAGACGGCGAGACTCTCGCCGCGGTATTCAATTTCTCCGGCAGCCCCTGGAAGGGATACAGGATCCCGACGAGGACGGAAAGGGACGGCGATCAGGCCGAAAGCGCGGAATACGGCATATCCCGCGCCTGGCGGGCAGTTTTGGACTCGTCATCCGCAAGATACGGCGGGAGCCGGAGCGAAGGGCGCGAAGGCGCGCTTTATATCGAGGATGACGGCGGGATCACGCTCGATCTCGAGCCGCTGTCGGCCGTTTATCTCATCCCGGAGCCTTACGCCGGGCATGAGACGCCCGACGTCGCGAAGGCGCTGGGCAGAATACGTGACTGATATGAAACACTATATAAGGAGAGGCCAATGTACACGAAAAAGGAATGCGTAGCCATGCTGCTTGCCGGCGGGCAGGGCAGCCGGCTGTACACCCTTACCGAGAAGATCGCGAAGCCCGCGGTCCCGTTCGGCGGGAAATACCGGATCATCGACTTCACACTATCCAACTGCGTAAACTCGGGCATCGACACCGTCGGCGTGCTCACCCAGTATCAGCCGCTCGTCCTGAACGAGTATATCGGCAGCGGACAGCCGTGGGATCTCGACCGCACGAACGGCGGGGCGATGGTCCTGCCGCCGTATCAGGGCAGGCACAGCGACTGGTATAAGGGCACGGCGAACGCCATATTCCAGAACATGCGGTTCATCGACAGATACGATCCCGATTACGTCCTTGTGCTGTCGGGCGACCATATCTACAAGATGGATTACTCAAAGATGCTCGCCTACCACAAGGAGAAGGGCGCCGACGCCACCATCGCCGTCATCGACGTGCCGATAGAGCAGGCGTCCCGCTTCGGCATCATGAACACCGAGGGCGACGGAAAGATATACGAGTTCGAGGAGAAGCCGCAAAAGCCTAAGTCGACCCTCGCCTCGATGGGCATCTATATCTTCAACAAGGCGAAGCTGTTCGACTATCTCATCGCCGACGACGCCGACCCGGATTCCTCGAAGGATTTCGGCAAGAACATCATCCCCAATATGCTCCGCGCGGGCGAGAGCATGTACGCCTATCCCTTCTCCGGCTACTGGAAGGACGTCGGTACGCTCCAGTCGCTGTGGGAGGCGAATATGGACCTTCTCGGCTCGAATCCGCAGTTCGATCTCACCGACCGCAGCTGGAGGATCTTCTCGCGCAACTACGCGCGTCCGCCGCACTATATCGGCGGCAACGCCACGGTGACGAACTCGATCATAACCGAGGGCTGCAGGATATACGGCACCGTCATAAACTCTGTGCTCTCAAAGGACGTCGAGGTGGCGCCGGGGGCCGTCGTGCGCGACTCTGTCGTGATGTCGGGCACCGTCATAAAGGCGGGAGCCTCGGTCGACTACTCCATCGTCGATTCCGACGACGTGATAGGCTGCGGCTGCGTCATAGGCGAGCCGAAGACGGACGGCGCGAAGATCACCCTCGTCGGCAGCGAGCTTACGCTCCCCGACGGGCTCAGGATCGAGCCGGGCTCGATGATCAACGCCGAGGCCCTCGCCGGCCTCGTGAAATCCGAATGATCTGACGGGACAGAAGAAAGGAATGATATCATGTCGACAGCCGGCATAATTTTCGCCAACCTGCACGATTCCTATATCCCAGAGCTCACCCGCCAGCGGAGCATGGGGTCGATACCCTTCATGTGCAGATACAGGCTCATAGATTTCGCTCTTTCCAACATGGTGAACTCCAAGATATTCAATATCGGGGTCATCGCGCATTACAACTACTACTCGCTGATGGATCACATCGGCACCGGCAAGGACTGGGATCTCGCCCGCCGCACCGGAGGCGTCCAGATCCTGCCGCCGAACGTGACCGCCTACGCGTATAACCATGAGCTGACGTACAACACACGCCTCGAGGCGCTGAAAAACAACATCTACAACATCGACCGCATGGAGGACGACCTCGTCCTCATGTGCGAGTGCGACTCGATAGTCAATATCGACCTCAGGGACATAATCAGCCGCCACACGGCGAGCGGAGCCGATATGACCATCGTGACGAGACGGGTCCCGGTGACTCCGCAGAACGCGAAGAGGCACATCATCTTCGACAGCAACCGCGACGGCCGCATCACCGATATCTACATCAATCCGACCGACATCACCGGCAACAAGGACGTCAGCATGAACATCATCGTCATCGGGCGCAAGCTCCTCGGGACGCTCGTCCATGACGCGATGACGCACAACTACACCAGCTTCAACCGCGACATCATCGGCCGCAACATCTCGAACAAGAACATAATGCTCTACCGCTGGGATGGCTATTACGCCGACATACTCAGCTTCGAGGACTACTTCGCCGTCAGCATGGACATCGTGTCCGATCCGTCGCACCGGGACAGCCTGTTCTCGGTGAAGAACCGCCCGATCTTCACAAAGGTCCGCAATTCGCCGCCGACCTTCTACGGCGACGCGAGCGAGGTCAGAAACAGCCTCATAGCCGACGGCTGCAAGATCGAGGGAACGGTCGAGAACTCGATACTCTTCCGCGGCGTCACGGTCGGCAGGGGAGCCGTCGTCAAGAACTCGATCCTCTTCCAGGGGGCTCAGGTCATGGACTCGGCTCAGCTCAACTGCGTCGTGTCCGACAAGAACGCCGTCGTGAGAAGCCGCGACGTGCTCTCCGGCTGCGAGATCGAGCCGTACTACATCCCGAAGGGGAAGCTGGTCTGACGGTATTGGCTGCTGTCACCGCCGGACGGCAGTTATACGGAATACAACTCATCCGGCAAAAAAAGTCATGGGGAGAAGGGGCTCGGTGGAAGGACCCCTTCTTCACCCCGCGCCGCATCTCGGCGCGGGAGAGGGGCATCCTTCCCGATGCATATAATAAACACAATGAAAATATTATTCGCCGCTTCCGAGGCGCTCCCGTTCGTTTCGACGGGAGGGCTGGCGGACGTGATAGGCTCTCTGCCCGCCGCTCTTGCAAAGGACGGGCATGACGTAAGGGTCGCGCTCCCGCTTTACAGCGCGATAGACGATAAATACCGCCGTCAGATGACCTTCGTCTGCGCGATCAGGGTCAAGCTGTCGTGGAGGAACCAGTACTGCGGCATCTTCAGGCTCGAGCAGAACGGTGTCACGTGGTATTTCATCGACAACGAGTATTATTTCAAGCGCCTCTCGCTCTACGGCAATTATGACGACGGAGAGAGATACGCCTTCTTCAGCAAGGCGGTGCTCGACATCCTGCCGTACGTCGATTTCAGGCCGGACATAATACACACAAACGACTGGCAGACGGCGCTCGTGCCCGTCTATTTAAAGCAGATGTACGCCAATATCGACAGCTACCGCATGATAAAGAGCGTGCACACGATACACAATATCGAATATCAGGGGATATACGATTTCGGCATCCTCGACGACGTCTTCTCGCTGTCGCCGAGCCAGGCTCCCATTGTCGAGTACAAGGGCAGCGTGAACCTCACGAAGGGCGCCATCGTCTGCTGCGACAGGCTCACGACGGTATCGCCGAACTACGCGAAGCAGATACTGACCGAGGAGTACTCGAGCGGACTGCACTATATCCTCGCCATGTACGAGTACAAGCTCAGCGGCATACTTAACGGCATCGACGTCGGGTATTACGATCCGGCGTCAAGCCCGGCTCTCGCCGCGAAATACACGGCGGACGATCTCTCGGGCAAGGCGGAGTGCAAGAAGATGCTGCAGCGCGAGCTGTCGCTGCCCGAGTCGCCCGATGTGCCGATGTTCGCCATGATATCGCGCCTCGCCTCGCACAAGGGCTTCGACCTCGTCACCGCGATACTCGAGCGCTTCCTCGCCTCTGACGACGTTCAGTTCGTCGTGCTCGGCAGGGGAGAGATACAGTACGAGCGCTTCTTTGAGCGTATGGCGGCCCAGTTCCCGGGCAAGATGCGCGTCATCATTGACTTCAACAAGGATCTCGCCAACCGCATATATTCGGCGTCGGACATCTTCCTGATGCCGTCCCGCTCCGAGCCCTGCGGCCTGTCGCAGATGATCGCCTCCCGCTTCGGCTCGGTGCCGATAGTGCGCGAGACCGGCGGTCTTTACGACAGCATCAAGCCGTATATCGCCGGGACCGGCGAGGGCAACGGCTTCACCTTCGCCGCCTACAACGCCGACGACATGCTTTATGTCATGCGTCAGGCCGAGTCCCTTTACAGGGACGAGCCGGAGGCGTTCAGCGCTCTGGTGAAGAAGGTCATGGGAGTCGACTTCTCATGGGGCGCGTCGGCCGCGAAATATATACGTCTTTACAGCGAAACGCTGTGACGGCGAAGTGGTATTTTAAATCTATCCGTTAAAACAGACAGGGAAGGGGAGCCTCGACGGGACCGCCGCCCGGCGGAAAAGAGGCAAGCCTCCCCTGCTTTGCTTATAATCAACCGATAACTCAGTCATATGGAAAACAAAAAAACAAACGATCCCGCAGTCCTGCCCTCCGGCGCCGAAGCCGTAAAGGAGGCCGTGACGCTCAAGCTGTCCAGATATTTCGGCGTCACGCCGCAGGAGGCGACCGAAAGCCAGGCGTACAAGGCCGTCGTGCTGACCGTCAAGGATATGCTCATATCCGGGCGCAGCGCTTTCCACAACGAGATCAAGCGCCAGAGCTGCAAGCGCGTCTATTATATGTGCATGGAGTTTCTTCTCGGCCGCCAGCTGAGAAACAACCTCATGAACCTCGGCATAGCCGAAGAGTACCGCGAAGCGCTGAAACAGCTCGGCTTCGACCTTGACGCCATGTACGAGCACGAGCCGGACCCGGGACTCGGCAACGGAGGCCTCGGACGTCTCGCCGCCTGCTATCTCGACTCGCTCACCACGCTCGATTACCCCGCCTACGGCTACAGCCTGCTTTATGAGTACGGATTTTTCCGTCAGAAGCTGGTCGACGGCACTCAGGTCGAGCTGCCCGACACATGGATGCCGGAGGGCGACGTGTGGCTGGTGCCGCGCACCGACAAGTCCTGCACCGTCCGCTTCGGCGGGCATATCCGCGAGGAATGGAAGGACGACAGGTGCGACATCACGCTCGAGGACGCCGAAGAAGTGCTGGCCGTCCCATATGACCTGATGATATCGGGAGACGCCTCGGTCGGAGGCCACGCCGTCAACATCCTGCGCCTTTGGAAGGCGCAGACGCCTCCCAACTTCAACATGAAGCTGTTCTCTCAGGGGCAGTACGTCCAGGCGATGCAGCAGCAGACGAACGCCGAGATAATATCGAAGGTTCTCTACCCGTCGGACAACCATACCGAGGGCAAGATGCTTCGCCTTACCCAGCAGTATTTCCTCGTCTCGGCGTCCCTGCAGACGATAATCGCCGACCATCTCGCCAAATACGGCACGATGTCGAACTTCTCGGAAAAGGTCTCGATCCATCTCAACGACACGCATCCGGCGCTCTGCATCCCGGAGCTGATGCGGATCCTGATGGATGTCTATTCCTACGGCTGGGACGACGCGTGGAGGATGTGCGTCGAGACCTTCTCGTACACGAACCACACCGTTCTCCCCGAGGCTCTGGAGCAGTGGAACGAGGATATCTTCCGCCTGCGCCTGCCGAGGATATACATGATCGTCTGCGAGATCAACCGCCGCTGGTGCGCGAGGCTGTGGGATCTCTATCCCGGCGACTGGGACCGCATCTCGCGCATGGCGGTTATCGGGAACGGGAATGTCAGGATGGCGAATCTCTCGGTCGTCGGCTCGAACTGCGTCAACGGCGTATCGGCGCTGCACACCGACATACTCAAGAAGACTATTTTCCACGACCAGTACCGCATGGAGCCGCAGAAGTTCATCAACATCACGAACGGCGTCACCCCGAGAAGATGGATGTATCAGTCGAATCCCCGCCTCACCTCTCTCATAGACG
>CAMJPL010000018.1 GCA_946407735.1 uncultured Clostridia bacterium | reverse complement strand
GCTTCGCCGACGCGGCCGTAAGGGACAGGAGCTTCATCGACGGGATCGCGAAGGGCTATCACTCAGATACCGGCGTAAAGACTCTCGCCGGGCTTCACGACGCCGTGCTGTACAGATGGCTAAGCCTTCGCTTCAAGGAGGCGGGCTGCGGCGAGACCGACGAGAGCCATATCAAAGCCGCCGCAGCGCTGATCCGAGGCGGCAGAAAAGGCTCGATGCTCTCTCTCCCGGGCTTTGTCAGGATGACGGTGACGGACACGGTCAGCTTCGGCCGCGACCCGCGAGGGAAGGACGATACGGCGGAATACCGGCTCAGGCTGACATATACGCCTTCTCCGGTGCCGGGCACCGACGCACTTATCGCCGTACAGAGTCCGGATGATCCGCCTCTGCCCGATAAATTCGTTTTTGAGAAAAATATTTACACTCTGTCTATACTGACATCGCTTGATTTTGATAAAATAAAGGGAGAGCTTTTCGCTGAGCGGCGGCACGATGGAGATACGGTAAAGTATCTCGGAGTGAGCCGCAGTCTCTCAAAGCTTATGAACGAGCTCGGCATGCCGGCAGCGAGGCGCGGGATCACTCCCGTCATCCGCGACAATCTCGGCATCGTCTGCGTCCCGGAGCTTAAAACGAAAAACGGCTCGGTGTGCCGCGACGGCGTTTATACCGATAAGAACGGCGCCGGTGTCGGCGCCGCCGGAATATACGAAAGAATCGACTGAAAGAGAACAATAACTGCTTATGAATGAACTATCGGCTGATGTGGAAAGAGTCCTGATCGGCAGCGACGAGCTTTCCGAAATCGCGAAACGTCTCGGCGCAGAGATAGACGCCGACTACTCATATATCGACGGGGTAAAGGATAAGCTGGTGCTTCTCGGCGTCCTGAAGGGTTCCGTCGTGTTTATGGGCGATCTTATGAAGAATATCACCGTCCCGGCGGAGATCGACTTCATGAAGGTGAGCTCCTACGGAGCCTCGACGACTCACGGCAAGTCGGTGAATATCATCCTGGATCTTTACCGCAAGGACCTTCCGAACACAGACATACTTATCGTTGAGGATATCATAGATTCGGGGCGCACGCTGTCGTATCTCGCCGATTATCTTCTCCTGAAAGGGGCGAGGAGCGTAAAGGCCGTGACTCTGCTCGACAAGCCCGACAGACGCGAGATCGATTTCCAGCCGCAGTATGTCGGAAAGGTCATACCCGACGAGTTCGTGATCGGCTACGGCCTCGATTACGCCGAAAAATACCGTACTCTTCCTTATGTTGGAATCCTGAAGCGGGAAGTATATGAAAAACAGTTATAAAATACTAATTTTCTATATCGTGCTGATCGCCGTGATACTGATAGCGGCGACGGCGATGTTCAACCGTTCAAGCAGCGAAAAACTCATATACAGCGATATCGTGACCAAATTCAAAAACGAGGAGGTCAAGGTATTCGAGCTGGACGACAGCAACACCCTGACGCTGAAGACACAGGACGGGCAGGTCTATACCTACCGTCTGAGGGATATCAGTATCTTCTACGCCGATCTCGGCGAGCTCATAGCCGACCAGCATGAGCGCGGGATAATAACGGATTACGACTATCCGGCCCCGATCGACATACCGTGGTGGGTGTCGCTCATCCCGTACGTCATCATCATAGTCCTGATGATAGCGCTCTGGATCTACGTCATGAATCAGGCCACCGGCCGCGGCGGCGCCAGCCGGATGAATTCCTTCGGCCGCGCGCGCGTCAAGCTCGGCACCGAGGAAAAGAAGAAGGTCTACTTCAAGGACGTGGCCGGATGCGACGAGGAGAAGGAGGAGCTCAAGGAGGTCGTTGATTTTCTGCGCGACCCGACCAAGTTCACCAAGCTCGGAGCGCGTATCCCTCACGGCATACTGCTCGTCGGCCCTCCCGGAACCGGTAAGACCCTTTTGGCGAAGGCTGTCGCCGGCGAGGCAGGGGTACCGTTCTTCTCGATCTCCGGCTCGGACTTCGTCGAGATGTACGTCGGCGTCGGCGCTTCGAGAGTGCGCGACCTGTTCGAGCAGGCGAAAAAGAATCCCGCTTCGATAATATTCATCGACGAGATAGACGCCGTCGGACGCCACAGAGGCGCCGGTCTCGGCGGCGGGCATGACGAGCGCGAGCAGACGCTCAACCAGCTTCTGGTCGAGATGGACGGCTTCGGCTCGAATGAGGGGATAATCGTCATGGCGGCGACGAACCGCCCTGATATCCTCGACCCGGCTCTGCTCCGCCCGGGACGCTTCGACCGTCAGGTCACCGTCAGCTATCCCGACATCCAGGGACGCGAGGACATCATCAAGGTCCACGCCGAGGGCAAGCCCTTCGACAAGGACGTCGATTTCAGGACTCTCGCCAAATCCACCGTCGGCTTTACCGGAGCCGATCTCGCCAATCTGCTCAACGAGGCCGCTCTACTTGCCGCGCGCAAGGGCAAGACCATGATCTCCAACAGCGATCTCGAGGACGCGACTCTCAAGGTCATCGTCGGCCCCGAGAAGAAGGCGAAGGTCATCTCCGATCACGAGCGCACGCTTACCGCCTATCATGAGGCCGGACACGCCGTCGTCACGATGATAAAGACGCCGGATAAGCCGGTCCACCGCATCTCCATCGTTCCGTCCGGCAGAGCCGGCGGCTACACCATGAGCCTGCCGAAGGAGGACCGCTCGTATCAGTCCCGCACCGAGATGGAAAACGAGATCGTCACCCTTCTCGCCGGCCGCGTCGCCGAATCGCTCAAGATGGGCGATATCTCGACCGGAGCATCGAACGATATATCCCGCGCCACCCAGATGGCGAGAAGCATGGTCATGAAGTACGGTATGTCCGATTCTCTCGGCCCGATACTGTACGGATCCGAGCACACCTCCGACGAAGTCTTCCTCGGGCGCGACTTCAATACCGAGAAGAACTACTCAGAGGAGACCGCCGCCGCCATCGACGCCGAGATCAAGCGCATCGTCGAGTCTGCTTACGCCGAGGCAAGGCGCGTGCTGATCGAGTACGACGCCAAGCTTGAGTTCGTCGCCGGATTCCTCAAGAAGAACGAGGTCATGGAGGAGGAGCAGTTCGAGAAGGCTATGAACGCCGATCCTCAGCCGACCTACGAGGAGCTTGAGGAGATGGGCGCCGAGCGCCGCCGCCGCATCGAGGCGGAGCAGGAGATGATCCGAAAGCACGATCAGGAGGAGCATGACCGCATCGTGGCCGAGGACAAGCGCAGAGCCGAGGAAGAACACAACGAGCGCACCGGAGGCGGAATGTTCCCGCCGAAGGACTGAGCAGGATAAAGAATATAATCTTTAAGGAAGACACCTATGGCACAGGATAAGAAATTAGTCGAACAGATAACGCCGATGGACGTCGATTTCGCCCAGTGGTACACAGACGTGGTCCTCAAGGCCGAGCTCTGCGATTACAGTCAGGTCAAGGGCTGCATGGTCTACGAGCCTTACGGCTACGCTATCTGGGAGAATATACAGAGCATACTTGACGCGAAATTCAAGGCTACCGGGCACGAGAACGTCTATATGCCGATGTTCATCACCGAATCGCTGCTCCAGAAGGAGAAGGATCACGTCGAGGGCTTCGCTCCCGAGGTCGCGTGGGTGACCGAGGGCGGCGGCGAGAAGCTCACAGAGAGGATGTGCGTCCGTCCGACTTCGGAGACGCTGTTCTGCGAGCATTTCTCGCATGTCGTGAAATCGTACCGCGATCTGCCGAAGCTCTACAATCAGTGGTGCTCGGTCGTCCGCTGGGAGAAGAACACCCGCCCGTTCCTGCGTACCCGCGAATTCCTCTGGCAGGAGGGACACACCCTTCACGCCACCCCCGAGGAGGCGATAGAGGAGACCGAGCGGATGCTCAATATCTACGCCGATTTCCATGAGCATGATCTCGCCATTCCGGTGGTGAAGGGACGCAAGACCGACAGTGACAAATTCGCCGGGGCCGAGCGCACATACTGCATAGAGGCCATGATGCACGACGGTAAGTCGCTGCAGGCGGGCACCAGCCATTACTTCGGCGACGGCTTCTCCCGCGCCTTCGGAGTGCAGTTCACCGACAAGGAGAACAAGCTGGTCTATCCGTTCCAGACCTCATGGGGCACCACCACCCGTATGATCGGCGGCGTGATCATGACCCACGGCGACGATTCCGGTCTGGTACTGCCTCCGGCCATCGCTCCGATACAGATCGTCATCATCCCCGTCGCCGCTCATAAGCCGGGCGTGACCGAGAAGGCCGCCGAGCTGAGAGACAGGCTCGCGAAGTGCTATCGCGTAAAGCTCGACGACAGCGACAACAGCGCCGGATGGAAGTACGCCCAGTATGAGATGAAGGGCGTGCCGCTCCGTCTCGAGATCGGCCCGAGAGATATCGAGGCCAATCAGTGCGTCATCGTTTCCCGCCTTGACCGCTCGAAGACGGTGGTACCGCTCGACGGTCTCGAAGCGGCTGTCGGCGAAGCGCTCGAAACGCTCCGCGCCGGTCTTTACGAGAAGGCTCTCGCCAACCGTGAGCGCCGTACGCATGCCTGCGTGACGATGGACGAGATAAAGCAGAGCCTGACCGATAACGGCGACGGCTACATCAAGGCGATGTGGTGCGGAGATGAGGCCTGCGAGGACAAGGTGAAGGAAGAGACCGGAGTCCAGTCCCGCTGCATCCCGTTCGCTCAGGAGACGCTTTCCGATGTCTGCGTCTGCTGCGGCAGGCCGGCGAAGAAGATGGTGCTCTGGGGCAAGAGCTATTGATCAATGATATAAAAAACAAACAGACGGCGTCTGCCGTCTGTTTTTTGTTCGTTTTGTCTGGCTTATTCCGCTATGATCATCACGCCGCCGCAGTTGTCGAGGGTGACGGTGTAAACGCCGTTTTCGTATTTCAGCCCGTACTGAGTGTCGGAGTTGACGACCGAGATCTTATACTTCGGATCGGCCTGGAATCTGACGGTGCGGACGGAGCCGTCGTCTACGCACGCCGGATTCGTGACGTCGGAGATCATGAGGGCATAGCCCTTGCCCTCGCGCTTTCTCATGAAGCCGACGCAGATGTTCTCGCCGTCGCCGGGAGTCACGCCGGAGAAGATCTCATTCGACCATGACGGGAGGAACGGCACGCCGGAAGATTCGACAGCCGCATCGCTCTTTGATCCGGCGAATGCGAAGGAGACGTTTTTGTACGCCATGTAGTACGGCTCGAGAGTCCTAAGCTCGGAATTGACCTTCTTCAGCTTTTCATACTGCTCGGTCTTGTTTCCGTCCTTGTCGAGGACTTCGTTGTGCCACCATCCGGCGGTCCAGCATGCCCAGTTCAGAGATACGGCTCCGAAGGCGAGGGCGGTGAAGGCCTGATGACGGAGCATCGGCTTGTTCAGCCAGATATCCGGCTTGCTCGAATTTACCTGAATGACGAACCAGAAATCGCGTCCCGAATCGAGGCAGGCCTGAGCCACGATGCGGAGGTTGTCGTAGAATTTCGCCGTTCCGGCCGAGAACTCGTAGTTGTCAAGGCAGATATAGTCGGTGTTTACCTTCTCGACATACTGATCTATATATTCCTGATATGTTTTCGTGCCGAGCTGAGAGACGACCTCGCTGCCGTTGTTTTCGGCGACGGAGGCGTAGTTGGGGTAGAGATTGAGATATATCAGCTTGTCGGGGAAAAGCTGCTCGGCGTAAGCGATGACCTTTCCGTAATGCTCATAATCGAGAGCGGAAGGCTCGTCACCCGAATCTATGCCCCAGACAGCCGGGTGATCGACGTACTTGTCGGCGCCTTCTTTTATCTTTTCGAGCGGCACCTTCTCGGCGAACTGACCGGCGTTGTCGCCGTCTCCGCCCCACCATCCCGGGATGACACCTGTCGTCACGACACCGATGCCGTATTTCTGACAGTTGTCAAGCAGCTCCTTGTCCCACGGAGCGGCGGTGAGAAAATCTATGCCGCATTCCTTCATATCGCGGACATGCGCTTTGTCGCGGGCGTACGGAGCGATGCAGTAGGTTCCGATCAGCAGCTTTGAGCGGTCAAAGCGGGTCTTTCTTGTAATCATATGAGTGTCCTCCGTAGATGTTTGAATAAGACAGATACATATTACCACAAAAATCATCCCGTGTCAAGTCAAAATCACATTTGCGGCTCAAAAATGGATCGCTGTGTCTCAGAGCCTGAAAGAAAATTAACAATACAGCAAACGCGAGGTCATATTAAACGTCCCGGCTTATGATATAATTAAACTGCGGTTATCGGACCGCAGGAGACAAAAAAACAACTTGACACAGGGGTAAGAAAATGAGCGTTTCAAAAGAATTCCTTTTAGGGCTTCCCAAAGCCGAACTGCATCTTCACCTTGAGGGCACTCTCGAGCCCGAGCTTAAGCTGCGTCTGGCTCAGAAAAACCATATCGACATCGGCCAGTCGACTATCGAGGAGGTCAAAGCGAGCTATCAGTTCGATTCGCTCACATCCTTCCTCATGGTATATTATCCGGCCATGAACGTGCTCCAGGATGAGGACGATTTCTGCGCTCTGGCGGTCGATTATCTTGAAAAGGCCAAAAAGCACAATGTAAAGCACTGCGAGCTCTTCTTCGATCCGCAGGCGCACACCTCCCGCGGCGTCCCGTTCGAGACCGTCATAAACGGTTACTACAAGGGCGTCATGAAGGGACGCGAGATGGGAGTCGACGCACATCTCATCATGTGCTTCCTCCGCGACATGTCCGCCGATTCGGCCATGGAAACTTACAAGGCCGCGCTTCCTTACCGCGACAAGATCCTCGGCATCGGTCTCGACTCGGACGAGAGGGACAATCCGCCGATGAAGTTCGCGGAGGTCTTCGATATGGCGAAAAAAGCCGGCTTCCATATCACGATGCACTGCGATATAGATCAGGTCAATTCCATCGGTCATATCTATGACGTACTTCATAAGATCGGCGTCGAGCGCATCGACCACGGCACGAATATCGTCGAGGATCCGGCTCTTGTCGACTATGTGATCGAGAAGGGCATCGGATTCACCAACTGCCCGGTCTCCAACAGCTTCGTCACCTCCGATATGAAGGGACGTGAGATCGTTTATCTGCTCCAGCGCGGAGCAAAGGTCACCGTCAACTCGGACGATCCCGCCTACTTCCAGAGCTATATCTCCGACGATTACTACGCTCTCGCCGAGAAATACGATCTCTCGAAAGAGGATATGATCCAGATAGCCAAAAACTCCTTCAGCATCTCCTGGATCTCCGATGAGGCGAAGAAAAAGTATATCGCCATGATCGACGAATACGCGAAGGAAAACTGATAACAGCCAGAATATAAATAAAAGGGACCGGATTACGGTCCCCTTTGTTTTGTCTCATTTCAGGCGCGGGAAGCAGCTCATGCGGGCGCGCATGCATCCGAGCGGCACGAATGTGAGAGCCTGCTCGTCTCCGTCGGCTTCGACGGGAGACTCTGGCACCGGCTCGATGGTGTTGTCGTCTCCGATCCCCCAGTCGGGAAGCGGTTTGCCCCATGCGGTGATCCTTACCGGCGCGTTATCCGGCGTGAACGGCTGCGGCGCGACGGCGGGCGCTTCTTCCGCTGTGGGAGCGCGGGTGACATCGAGCGCGTATGTATAAGGCTTTTCCGCCTTTACGTCGTACTCTGTCCAGACGTGCCCGGCGCGGTCGCTTCTGCTGTCTGCCGGGATCCAGTTTTCCTTCATGAGAAGGGAATAGGTGAGCGGCCCTCTGTCGATGCAGACGAATCCGCCGTTGTCGGGGAAGGAGCGGAACGACGCCGTCATCGGAAGCCGAAGTTCTATGGCCTCACCGTCGCCGACGTCCTTGAGGACGATCCATCCGTCCTTCGGCAAAGCCTCGACGGGCCTGCCGCCGCGTGTGACCGCCGGGCGATCCGTCCAGCGCGGCACGCGGAGATATAGCGAAAACGGGCCGTCCGTTGAGACGGTAAACCTTATCGTGTCGCGGAAGGGATATTCCGTGTCTTCCTCTATCCTGATCCGGCGTCCCGCCGCGTCACCTTCAAAAACGCACGGGGCGTATGCGCAGGCCGCGATGCCGTCGTCTTTTCCGGCGAACAGCGTCGTGACGAAATTCGGCCATGCGGAAGCGGCGTTGTGCTGACAGCAGCGGTATCTGAACGGCGAGAACCTTGTCATGCAGCCTTTGTTGGTGTAGTCGTGATCGAGCGCGTCCAGCTCCGGGAGGTTGTCGGCGGTGAGATAATGAAGCCCTGAATAATCCGGCGTATGAGATGCCGGATAGCTGTTGAACATCACATCCTCGGCGCGGTCGAGCCATGACACGTCCTCGGTCAGCGAGGCGAGATAGCCGAAGCTGCGTACGATCTCGCTCATGGCGCAGGTCTCGGTCGCCTGACGAGGATCACGTTTGCCTTCGCGGGTGCGCTCGTCCGCCGCGTAAAGACCGCCCGGCATCTGTCCCCATTTCGCCATGTGATCGAGGTACATCCTGCACGATCCTTCTATATCAGAAGGATCCTTCGAGAACGGATATCTCTGCGCCTGATAGCGAACCCGCTCGGCGAACGTGACGACATGATCGTCGCTTTCGGCGCCTTCGC
This sequence comes from uncultured Clostridia bacterium, assembly GCA_946407735.1. Lineage (GTDB taxonomy): Bacteria > Bacillota > Clostridia > Oscillospirales > CAG-272 > JAAZGC01. The sequence goes on along the minus strand of CAMJPL010000018.1, from coordinate 45,386 downwards.
CGGTTTCCCAAACTTTGAAGAACCGCTGAGCCAGCTTTTCGAGCTTATCGTCGCCGGTCAGCTCGTACAGCCAGCGGATGACCGGCACCATGTCGCAGCTGCGCTGGACCTGGATCATCCCGTACCAGGTTTTATAGGTTTTATATGGCGGGAGGAACTTATCATCGGGCAGATCGAGACAGTAATGGAAAAACGCCGTCAGAAGCGATATTATCCGCTCGTCGCCGGTCGCGAGATATCGGTCACGCAGAACGTCGGCCATGACCATATGCGGCCATATGTCCGGCGCCGGCTCGCCTTTGGTCTCGATGTTCCTCAGACACTCCGGGCCGAAATAACCGTCATCACGCTGAGATTCGAGTATGGCTTCGAAGTACGGCTCGCACTGCGCGAGAAGAGAAGGATCGCCGCCGAGAAGCGCTAAACGGTACGCTCCGCGGAGCCAGTAAGCCTGTTCCTCCCAGCCGAAAGACTGGTATTCCGATACCGGCTTGCCGGTCTCGGCGGAAAACTCCTCAGCCGTTTTCCGCCACATGAGCCAGCCGTTATCGGGGGTGAGATATTCCGAAATGTCGGTAAGATGTCCGAAGAAGCCCTCGGAGCTGAGCCGGATCTGCTCCTTGAGCCAGCCTTCCGGTTTTACGGTATTCAGAGGCAGTATATCCATGATAATCACCCGTTGTTTGTCTGAACTGTCCCGCGCGGGAAATCATGCCGGTCCGAGCCGGGGAAAAAATGCTCCGCGCCGTCAATCAGTATATCACATCCCGGACAGAAAATCAAGCGGCATCGACAATATTTCGGGGAAAATGACGGCGGGCACGGCAAGCTGTCATTCGACTGTTTTAAGCGATTCCGCCATGTTGATTCGGTCAAGTCTGATCTGCATGAAGAGATCGACGAGGAACATGAAGACGAACGTCAGGATCACGGCGAGGATATAGCTTACAGGGGCGATATAGATGCGGAATGAGACGAGATCTATCACGATCTGCGATATTACGAATCGGTGAAGGAAGACGCCGAGCACGAGCCCGAGAGCGGCTCCCATCGCCGTCAGCACGATGTTCTCCCGCATGACGTAGGAGGATACCTCACGCCTGAAAAATCCCAGCACCTTGATCGTGGCTATCTCCCTGACGCGCTCGGTTATGTTGATGTTGGTGAGGTTGTAGATGACGACGAACGCCAGACCAGCGGCCGAAAGTATGACCACCAGCACGACGAAATCAAGGCTTTTCATCATGTTCGACACGCGTTCCTTGAATACCTGAAGCTGGGTTATGTTCCTCACGCCGTCAGCTTCGCTAATTTCGGCGAACATCCGGCTGTGATCGCTTCCGTCGGGATAATTCATATACGCGGCGTTCAGCTCTGAATCTCCGAGCTGCCCCTTAAGCGTATCAAACGACATGAAGACATAGTTGTAGACATGATTGTCAAATACGCCGACGACCTTGAGACGAAGCTCTCTCATATCTGAATCGCGCAGGGTGATCGTGTCTCCGACCTTCACGCCGTATCTGTCACGTATGCTGACGCTGACGATCGCCTCATCCTTTCCGGGAAAAGCGATGTCACCGCCTTTTTCATCCTTTACGATGAAGAAATCACCGAAACGGTCGAAGCTTTCGGGAGCCTGGATGTTGACGGCCTTCACGCGGCTGCCGTACAGCAGATCAAAGCCTCCCTCGTACATCGGTAGATAATCGACTCCGAGCTCATCAAGCTTTTCCCCGAGCTCATGCGGAACGCCGCCGTCCTCCGGATTATACGATACCGTCGCGTCGGCGATCTGGATGTCGTCGTACTGCATCGAGGCGAAGCCGGATATCGAGTCCCTGAGCCCGAGACCCGTCAGAAGAAGCGCCGTGCTGCCGCTGACGCCGAGGATCATCATGACGAAGCGCTTTTTGTACCGGAAGATGTTCCTCACCGAGACCTTTCGCAGGAAGCCAAGACGGTTCCATATGAATCCGATGTTCTCGAGGAATACCCGCTTCCCGGCGGCAGGCGCCTTCGGACGCATGAGCGCGGCGGCCGTTTCCCGCGTCTCCTGACGGCAGCTGAGATACGTCACGCCCGCCGAGCAGAGCAGGGAAACGATCAGCGATATCGCCGCGAGAGCCGGGCTGAATACGTATTTCAGCCTGAGCGGGATGTACATCAGCTCGTAAGGCAGCCATATGACATACGGGAACAGCCATGTCCCCAGCGCGTAGCCCGTCACGCATCCGACAGCCGCGGCGCTTCCCGAGTAGAATATGAATTTGCCCATTATGGAAGCGCTGCCGTAGCCGAGGGCTTTGAGCACGCCTATCTGAGTGCGGCTGTCCTCCACCATCCTTCCCATGGTCGTCATGCAGACGAGCGCGGCGACCGCGATGAAGAATATGGGGAAGATCCTGGATATCTGCCTTACTATGCCGGAATCGCTCTCAAGGCACGAGTAGCCGATATTTACCGAGCGGTCCAGCAGATACACGGCGGGATAGCTGAATTCGCCGAGCTTTTCCTCCGCGTCGGCTATCTCCTCTTCGGCGTCGGCGATCTTTTCGTCATATTCCTTTTCCGCGTCGGCATATTCGGCGAGGCCGTCGGAATATTTTCTCTTCGCTTCGTCAAGCTCGGCTGCGGATTCGGACAGCTTTTTCTTCGCGCCGGCGATCTGAGAGACGCCGTCATCATATATTTTTTGATTCTTCTCATACTCGGCATATCCGGCTTCATATTCGGATTTTGCCGAGCCGAGAGCCGATCTCATGGCGTCGATCTGAGCCTGACGCCGGGCAAGCTCGGACCGCGCGGCCGAAAGCTCGGGTACCGACGCAGGATCGATCCCCACGGCGGAATAAGCGGTCTCACCCGCCGATAGCTCGGCGTAAGCGGCGTCAAGCGCCGACTGTGCCGATTCAAGCTCGTTCTCGCCGTCGCTTATCTGAGCAGCTGACGATTCGAGAGCCGCCTTTCCTTCGTCAAGCGCCGCCTTCGCGTCGGCGAGCTCCTTTTCGCGGCGTATGATCTCGTTTTCGGCATCCGAAAGCTCCGTTTCGCCATTCGCTATCTCAATGGCCGCCTCCTCAAGCTCGGCCTTCGCGTCGTCGAGCTCTCGCCTTCCGTCCAGTCTTTTCTCATCAAGCTCAGCTTTCGCCTCGTCTATCTTGCCCTTCGCGTCGCCGTAAAGACGCGAGTACCGCTCACCTGATGATCTTTCGGCGATATCCTCCCAGACAGGTCTGACTTCGTCGATATATCCGGTATATTCGTCGCTGTATATCTCGCCGTCGGTATCGAGCTTTACGTATATCTCGGTGTAATATTCGAGATCGAAGGCTTCGGGCAGAAGATATATGAATCCGCTGACCGCGCCGCTACCGACAGACGAATTTCCCCTCTCGAAGTTGATGTAAAGAGATGAATCCGCCGTTCCGACAACGACGAATTCGCGGTGCTTCAGGGCAGATTTCCCGTCGCTGTCGGCCGATGTCAATGAAACCGTGATCCTGTCGCCGATTTTGACGCCGCCGGTGAAACCGGCGTCGGCTACACATTCATCGGACGCTTCGGGAAGCCTCCCCTCGGACAGGGAGATGCCGTTTATCTTGTCCGGCATCGAGTGGAGCTTCATGACAAGCTCGCGCCCGTCATCCGTTACGAACACCGCGTCGGCGCTGTAAGAGCCCTCGACGTATCTTGCGGAGGTCTCGCCCTTCATCTCGCCGACCTGATCTTCTTCCCAGCCGATTGCGGAAAGCAGCCTGAAATCGTAAAAATTCTTTTCGTCGAGAAAATCGCCGACAGTTTTGAGCATCGCCGGAGTCGTTATCCTCAGCCCCGAGAAAAATCCGACGCCGAGAGCGATGATCGCCATTATCGCGAAATAACGGCTGAATGAGCCGCGGATGTCGCGCAGCGAGCTGCGCCTGAGCATTTTGTGCGTCATATATAGATCACCACTCGATGCTTTCCACGTCTTTGATATCGCCGTTCAGCCGCATAGACTCGATCCTGCCGCTTTTCACCGTGATGATACGGTCGGCCATCGCCGTCAGCGCCTGATTGTGAGTGATGACGACAACTGTCATACCGCTCTCGCGGCAGGTGTCCTGCAGCAGCTTCAAGACGGCCTTGCCGGTCTTGTAGTCGAGCGCGCCTGTCGGCTCGTCGCACAGAAGCAGCTTGGGATTCTTCGCGAGAGCGCGGGCTATCGCCACTCTCTGCTGCTCGCCGCCGGAAAGCTGAGCGGGGAAGTTGTTCATCCTGTCGGCAAGACCGACCTGTCTCAGCGTCTCTGCGGCGTCGAGCGGATCTCGGCATATCTGAGCCGCCAGCTCCACATTCTCACGAGCCGTAAGATTCTGGACGAGATTGTAAAACTGGAAGACGAAGCCGACGTCATACCGGCGGTAAGCCGTGAGCTCACGCCTGTTCAGAGCCGAGACCTCCCGCCCGTCGAGAAATACCGAGCCGGAGGTCAGAGTGTCCATGCCTCCGAGTATGTTCAGTATCGTAGTCTTTCCGGCACCGGAAGCGCCGACGATCACGCAGAACTCGCCTTTCCCGATCTCGAAGCTGACGTCGGAAAGCGCCTCGATCTCGACTTCACCAGTTTTATATATCTTTTTTACATTTCTGAATTCGACAAACGCAGGCATAGCTGTCCGCCTTTCACGCATAAAGCAATAACACTAATATTGTACCATATTACTATAAACAATGCTTCACGGGGCATGTAAAATATATTTAACACAGACAAAATCAAAAATGAATGGCGCATGGAGAAACGATACGGATCGGATTGCGATGCACCGGCTTATCCATCTCCCGCGTTATAATTCTATAAAAAACTTATGTTTTAAAATTCATCAAAAAATGATATAATAATATAATCACGATTTCTCTGGTGCCGGTATATGGAACTTAATGCTTTAGCGGAACTCCTTCACCGCCGCGGTATAGAGTATTTCGGCGTTCTGCCTGTTTCGCGCTGCACGGTTGCGCGCCGGCACAAGCTCGACAGGCTTCCTTTCAGAGCTGAAAACGCCGTCTTTTTCGCCGTGCCCTATAATACCGGCGACAGCCCCGGCAGATGTATATCGAAATACGCCGTGCCGCGCGATTATCATCTGTTCTTCGACAGTCTGTTCTCCGATATCATCCCCGAACTGTCTGCGATTTATCCCGGTTGCTCGTTCCGCGGCTTCTCCGACGATTCGCCGTTCAGGGAGAGGGAAGCGGCGGCGAGGTGCGGCGTGGGAGTCTGCGGCGACAACGGGCTGATCATCACCGAAAAATACGGCTCCTACGTTTTTCTCGGAGAGCTCGTCACGGACGCCGATATACCGTCCACCGAGACCGACCCGAAAGGATGCCTTCACTGCGGACTGTGCGCGCGGGCATGTCCGTCGAAGGACGAATGTCTCTCCGCCGTGACGCAGAAAAAAGGGGAGCTTGATTCTGATCAGCAGAGCATGATGAAAAAATACCGCACCGCGTGGGGGTGCGATATCTGTCAGGATGTATGCCCGCTGAATAAGGGCGTTTCGTTTACAGGCATACGGTGGTTTTGGGAGGACAGGATCTACGCTCCGAGGCTCGGCGCTGATATCACCGGCAGGGCGTACGGCTGGCGGGGGAAAGCCGTTATCGAAAGGAATCTGAGGATAATTTACGGAGGCTCATATATGACATCGGAACTTTTGGATCAGATAAAGGACGCGGCTCTCGAGGCCGGAAAGATAATGCTTTCGGCGGAGGATGTCAGGGAGTGCGACATATCGGAGAAATCCGGCCGCGCGAATTTCGTTACAAAGTACGATGTTCAGGTACAGAGCTATCTCAAATCCAGACTCGCCGCCATAATCCCCGACGCCGCCTTTGTCGGCGAGGAGGGTGAGGCCGACCACAACGCCGAAAAGATAAATTCCGGGATATGCTTTATCGTCGATCCCATCGACGGCACGACGAACTTCATATTCGGCGCGAGAAGGAGCGCCGTCTGCATAGCGGTGAGCGAGATGGGCGAGATAACTGCCGGAGTCGTCTACAACCCTTATAACGGCGAGATGTTCAGCGCCCTAAAGGGAGCCGGGGCTTATCTGAACGGAGAAAGGATCCATACAAGGGAGCATGAGCTTAAAGAGTCGGTCTTCATGTTCGGCACCTCTCCTTATTACAAGGAGCTTCAGGACAGCACATGGAAGGCCGCCCGCGCCCTGTTCGAGGCGACACTCGATCTCAGACGCGGCGGATCGGCCGCGATAGACCTCTGCTGGCTCGCCAGCGGCAGAGCCGGAGTCTTCCTTGAGATGCGGCTGTCACCGTGGGATTACGCCGCCGCGAAGATCATTCTCGAGGAGGCAGGAGGGAAGATGACGGCCGCCGACGGCTCTCCCGTGACGGTAGACCGTCCGAGCTCGGTCCTCGCGGCTTCGTCGAAGGCTTATGACGAGGCGCTTGAGACTGTCAGGGACGCTCTTGCGTAAAAAAGCTCATATCCTTCCTTCGCGCAGCATTTTGTTCAGCCGGCGACGGCTTCTGATACGGATGAATTTGTCCCCGTACTTCTTTTCAAGCCTGTCGTGTCTGTCCCGCTGCTTTCTGCCGCGTCCCTTCCACAGGATCCAGAGAGCGAAATCAAGATCGAACTTTTCATCGCACCCGTCCGCCATGTCAGGACGGGTGCGGTTTTTGTATTTCCGGTATCTTCCGAGCGCCGAAAAGAAGCAGAAGATCCGGTTATAATCCAGCAGGATGATCCTGTCGGCTTCCTCCATCCGCCTTTCGTAGTGCCATCTGCTGTAGTTGCCGTCTATCACCCATCCCGAAGGATTGGCGTCGAGAAATTCACCGACCTCAGCGGCTCCGGCCTCCTTCGGCCTTTCCACCCAACCAGGCGAGTAATTCAGCCTGTCAAGGTGAAGGACCGGGAGCGAGTATTTTTCACCCAGCATTCCGGCGAGAGTCGATTTGCCCGCCCCGGAATAACCGATAACAGCGATCTTCATGATAACCTCCAACAGAGCCGACGACGCTCTCCGGCCCCGAGATATTTCATAGGGGCCGGAGAGTTATTGACGCGTCACCCTGTTATTATTCTTACCCTGCCCCATATGCCGCTCTTTACCGGCTCGGTCTGCTCGTCATGCTCGCGTCTGGTGTTCATCCTCACCTTGAGATGATCGTCGATGATCTTCCCGTAATACGGCCAGTGCTCAAGCACGGTGTCGTGATGATGCCATCCGTCCGGATCAAGGACGCGCATCTCGTTGACGAGCGTCGACTTTACGCTTATCTCGACGGTGTTAAGGCCGGATGTGAGATATTTTCCTATCTTCAGCCGGTATGGGTGCGTCCATATGTCGCCCGCATAGCTGCCGTTGATATATACCGAGCAGGCGCAGGAAAGGCCTTCAAGCGTCAATGCGGCGTCATTGTCCTCTTCCGAAATGAAGAATACCGCCGAGTAGATCCCCTCGCCGGAATAATCGCCGAGACCGGGGAGATTTTCCCAGGATACGGGATCGCCTATACCGAAGCTGACGCCTCTTTCTGGTATATCAAGGCTCCATCCGGTTATCTCTTCCGAATCAAGATCGGCTTCCGAATCAAGATCGGCTTTTGCCGTTCGGCATGTTTCGGACGGTGTGAAATCGGGGGAGAAGACGACGAATACGCTCTCATGCGGCTCGAGATCGAATGAAAGGGAAGCTCCCATGTCGCTGTCGGATCTTGAGAAGCCGATATCTGAATACTCCCCGCCGTCGTCCGGCACCGATCTGAATATCCGGCATTCCTCGCGCCTGCCCTTGAATACGGCGTCGGCGGTGTGAGCGGCATCGGATATATTGGAGATGAAATAGATATGGTCGTTTCCGTCCGCCCGGTGGACGAAGCCGATGTCATCAGGATATGATATCACGACGTCAGGCTGTGTGTGAGCCCGCAGACAGCTTATCAGAGAGTCGTCGGCATCGTCAGTTATATACGCGTTCGGCAGAGAGAAAGCCTCGCTTATGAGCGAGCGTACCTTCGCGGTGTTTTCCTCGTAATCGACAAGACCGCAGCATCTGTCCGGCGCCTTTTCGGCGGCGATAAGTATGCCTCCCGCCTCGGCGAAACGTTTCAGCGCTACAGCCGTTTCGACCGGGAGCCGGGTGCATTTTGCGATGATGATCGTCCTGTATACGTTTTCGCCTATGCGAAGTCCGCCGTCCTTTATATCGCCGAGTGAGGTGAGAGCCTCGTCGTTGATGTAATCGAACCAGTACCCGGCTTTCTGGATGCGGTCCATCCTCTTGCGGCCGAGATGCTCCTCCATCCTCATGGCGAGGTGAAGCTCGCTCATCATATTGTCCGAATAGACGTCGGCCGTCGGCAGATAGACGGCGGTCTCAGAGACATTGTGCCCGCGGCGGAGCATGGCGCTGACACGGGTGATGTATCCGGACAGATTATGATAGAGGCTCCACCACGGCACGGTGTGGTTGATATGCGTCGATGCGTAGAACGGCCATCCGCGTTTTCCGGCCTTTTCGGGAGAATACGCATAGCCGTGATTTACGATCATGTTCATTCCGTCGCAGAAGACGGCGTCGACGGCGGCTTTCATCTCCTCGAGAGTTTCGGTGAACCTCGGGCGCTTGAGCCATGTGAAGGTCTCGTTTGAGCATATCTCTCTGCCGTAGATGTGGGAAGCCGACGACGCCAGCCTGCGGTGGATTGTGTTCACCTCGAGCGTCCTGTGATCGCCGAAGGTCTCGCCCTCCGGGATATCGGCCGCCGCGTAGACCCTCAGTATGTCGCCCCATGTCCCGTGCGCCTGGATCCTGCTTTTCTGACCGTGAGAGTGAGCGAAATCGGTGAGCACATCGAAGAAATTCTCTATCGTCAGCTCGCCCATCGTTTTGAAGTAATCATATCGTACAAGCGGCGAGATATCACCGAGATCTCCCCATAGAGCGTAGATATACGGCCTGAGATCATACCCGCGTCTCTTTCTGAATTCGTCGATAAGGACACCGCTCCAGTTGTGCCCCTCGACCTCGATCGAATCGCAGAACCATGTATTTATGCCCGGTACTCTTTCGGCTATCGGCTCGACCATGTTTTTGAGGAAGGTGTCCATCGCGTGACGCGAGCAGTGATCGATGACACGTCCCTCTGCGTTGCGCCCCGGCTTGCCGACGCGGTTGCGGTGCATGGATATGACGAAGAAGCAGAGCTTCCAGTCACCTTCGGGAATATGTATCGTCTTGAGCTCGGTGCCCCACGGCCAGCCGAACAGCGGCTTTACGACGAATTTGTCGGTTATGTCGATGACGGTCTCGGGCAGCATCTTTGAGTGCTCCATCCTCCCCATCACGGCGGCGCAGACGTCACCGGCGAAGCGGGTGGTAAAGTCGCAGGAAAAATCACAGGGTCCTGTGATGTCGTACTGATACGGGATCGCCTCCTGCTGCGCGTCCTCATCGTCGATGAACGGTCCGCCGTACGGCCATGACGATCCCGGCGTTATGTCGAGCTTCATGCCGCGCTTTTCGCAGGCTTCGGATGTGTATTTCAGGATATCGAAAAACTCCGGCGAGCCGAACGGGATGTTATGGAAGCCCTTCTCGGGATCGTCGGCCTCGACCGGGTACAGTATCTGGAGCTCGACCCCGCCGATCCCGGCTTCATGCATGAAATCGAGCTCGCGGTCGATCTCATCCTTTTCGACGCAGCAGCCGTACCACCACCAGCGGGTGAACCCCCTCGCCGAAGCCGGAGGGGAGGATATATAGTCTCTGTAAAATGATTCCTTCATCTTATGTCACCGTCATGTCTACGGAAAGAGACCCTTCTTTATTGAAAGGTCCCTTTTACATACATTGTTCTTATAAAGCCGTCAGTATTCCCATTCGGTCATCATGACTTCGTGAGGCTCTTTGTTTTCGCCGCCGCTTCTGATGTCGGGGATGAGTATCGTTCTTACCTCGAACTTACCGAAATGAAGCGGAAGCTCGGCGCCGAGTATCGGCAGGCTGATCACGGCGTCGGTATCGTGACCGGCGGTCTCGTAGGCGCGGATGATCCATCCGTTGTCGTCCTCGGAGCGCTTGAAGGCGGTGATGTCGATATCGTCGGCGTCGACGGAGACGAAGCTGGCCGTCGGGGCGAGATATCCCTTGTGATTGTTTTCCGATACCGGGACCGGCTGACTGTTGAACTCGGCGGCTCTGCGTTCGATGGCGGCGTAGTCCGGCTCGGCGGCGCAGGGAATGAGGGCGTAGCCGAATTCGGATCTGCCCTGTTCGGTGAACTCGCTCTCGGAGGTGCGCGGTCCGCCGTGATCGCCGTATATCGGGCTGCGGAGGACCGTCAGGCGCATATCGTCTCCCTTGACGGAGAAGCTGTACTTGCTGTCATTGAGCATGGCCATGCTTCTCTTCGAGCCGCGGACGACGACGTAGCGGTGTCCGTTCTCCTCCTCGCCGTCGCAGGGGCGCGCGAAGTGGCTGAACGGTATCTCATAATCGGCCGCGAGAGGCTCGCCGATCATGCAGGAATTGCTGATCTTGAGCATCTTGTGCTTCTCGCGCCAGTCGCATATCGCTCTGACACGGAGCATCTTCTCGCCCTGCACGAGGCTGAAATACTGGGTGAGGGTGGAGTCGTTATAGCGGCTTACCGCCTTTATCGTCGCGCGGACGGGACCGCTCTCGACCACGGTGCAGACGGCGTCGGAGAAGACGGCGATCTCTTTGTCGAAGAAGTTCTTCGCGTGACTCCATGTGTCGTGCGAGTACTCGTCTATGACGACCGGGACTCCGGCGTCGTCGTTTATCAGCTCCTCGCCGGTCTCCTTGTCCTTCATCGAGAGGATCCAGCCGCGGTAGGGGCAGATCTCGACTCTGAGATACTCGTTTTCGATGGCAGGTCCCTTATGGTCGTTCGATGTCTGGAGCTCGGGCTGCGCTTCGGCCTTTACCGGAGATTCGACGTCGATCCTGCTCTTGCTGTCGCCGATGCTGGTCCAGCTGATCGTCTCCTCGGTGCGTCCCTCGACGAGATATGTCGTGTAGCCCATCGGCGGTATCTCGGCGCTGAAGAGGATATCGTCGCGCCACATGCACGACTCGGCCTGTGAATGAACCGCCTGCGTCGGGATGATGTTCCTGGAGAGATCCTTTATGTTCGCGGTGCTGAAGTTGATCTGTACCGGCGCTTTTACCGTCCACGGATGAGGATTGAAGACGATGATCGGCGTTCCCGGGAGATCTATCGTATCGACGGCCCACGAGAGGGCCTGAGTGCTGTTGACTATGGATTTCGACGCTATCGACTGGGCTTCGCCGGCGAAGGCGAAGGCGTCTTCATACACCTTCTCGAACGAGCATCCGCCCATGCTGTCATGGAACTGGTTGAACAGCACGTTCTCCCATGCCTCCTCGAATTTTGCGCGCGGGTATTCGAGGGAAAGCAGCTTGTTCGTTATCGAAGCGTATGCCTCGGCGAAGAAAAGATCGGCTTCGAGACGGCGGTTGAGACGCTTGAGCTCGGAAACCGTCGAGTAGCATCCGGAGGCGTGATGCTGCAGATCGTCTTCAAGTACGGGAAGCTGATATCCCGATTTTTTGAGATCGTCGAAGAATGTCGTCGGATCGGAGAATATGACTTCCGCCTCGCCGCAGAGCTCCTTCTGGATCTCCTTTACCAGAGCGATGTTCTTTTTGGTCGGGCCGCCGCCGTGATTTCCGACGCCGTAGAACACCATCGTGATGTCGAGGTCGGCGTTGGTGCTGTCGCTCGTCTCATTGATGTCGTTTCTCACGTCATCAAGGCTCTTGTAGTTGCCGCCGTATCCGCCGGCGATGCGGAAGACGGGAAGCTCGGTCCCGTCGGGAGATCTCCAGAGGAACACATTGTTCAGAAGCGCCTTCTCGTGCTGACCGGGGCGCATCATTACATATCCCTCGAGGCCGGATTTCCTGAATATCTGCGGCAGCATGGCGTTGTGACCGAAGCTGTCGACATTGTACGCCGTCTTCGCCGTCGTGCCGAGCAGACGCTTGAACATGCGCTGGGAATACAGCGAATGACGTACGAAGGATTCCCCGGAGGGCGTGTTGCAGTCGGGCTGGACGTACTGCCCGCCGCATATCACGAATCTGCCCTCGGCGACGCGCTCGCGGATCTTCTCTATCATGCCGGGAGCGCATTCGGAAAGCCAGCGGTACATCACCGCCTGAGATGAGGTGAAGACAAAGTCGTCGTTTTCATCCATCCGGTCAAGCGCGGCCTGGATGGTCTGCTTGACGGCGGCAACGCCCTCGGACCAGCGCCACTGCCATACCGGATCGAGGTGCGCGTTGCCGATCATATACAGTTTTTTCTTCATGATTGAATATAATACCTCCGGGGATATGTGTATTCCGTTCCCGAATATTATACCATCATAAAACAGCCATGTCAAGAGGAAATGTTTTTATTTGCCGTTCAGGCGCTTGATTTGCGCCTCGGAAAGTGATATAATATACTTCATCACTGTAATCATGGAGCGGATATGAATTATCTTCTTTTGGCTGTCTGCATCGCGCTTCTCGGAGTTCAGTCGCTTCTGCACAAGCAGTACGCGATAGAGACGCACGACCCGATATCGGTACATTCATTCAATCTTTTCGCCGCCGCGGCAAGCGTCGTCACAGTCATAGCCGCGATACTGATCACCGGAGAAGGGATAACCCTCCATACGCCGACGATCATATACGGCATAATATTCGGCATAGGTTTCGTCGGGACAACGTCGGCGCTGAATATCTGCCTTGAAAGCGGATCAATGTCGCTGACGAATCTGATAATGAGCTTTTCGGTAGTCCTCCCGACGATATGGTCGGTGCTGTTTCTCGGCGACCGTTTCAGGCTGACGACCGGAATCGGCTTTGTGCTGCTCGTGATCTCGCTCATAATGTTCAACTACAAAAACGAGACGCTTGATGTGAACCGCAAATGGCTGATATGGGTGATCATCCTTTTCGTCATGAACGGCGGATGCGCCGTCATGCAGAAGGTGCATCAGACCGATTATCCCGGTCTGTATCAGAGGGAATATCTCCTTATCGGTATGACTATATACGCGGTCGCGAATCTTTTCATAGTGCTTTTCTTCAAAAACAAGACCGGGATAAAGAAGGCGGTGAAATTCAGCCTCCTTTTGGCAGCTCCCGAGGGCGTTGCCAATGTGATAGCGAACATGATCGTCATGATGCTCAATACCATGATCCCGGCGACCGTTGAATATCCGGCGGTGTCGGCCGGCTCGATCATCTTCGCCTTCATCTGGGCTGTGCTTATATATAAGGAAAAGATATCGTTCATACAGAAGATCGGCGTCGCGGCGGCAGTTATGTCGATAATTATATTGAATCTTTAAATAATCAGAAAACCGGATCCGAGACGGTCCGGTTTTACTTTTTGACTGTGACGGTTTGACAGCTTCGAGCGTCAGCGCAGCTTTTCTCTTATCTCAGAGACCGACATGCCTGTCTTCTTCGCGATCTCGGCGATGTCGGCGTATTCGGGCTTGCTTCTCTTTACCCCATAGCCTTCCGATACCTTGAACCTAACGTCTCCGAGCTCTGTTTCGGCCGTGGTCTCATGTCTGTCGAGGGTGTATCTGTCAAGCAGGGCAGTCCTTATCCCGATCGTCGATGTGTGTCTGAATATCAGCTCCGCCATGCGTCGGCTGTCGTCAGGCTTCGCGAGGACGCATAGCTTTATCCCGGGACGTCCTTTTTTCATGCCTATCGGCTCGGTCCAGACGTCCAGAGCGCCGCCTTCGATAAGCGCCTCCGCGGCAAAGGCAGTGTCCTCGCCGCTCATATCATCTATGTTGCAGGAAAGCTCGACGACCTGATCTTTTCCGGCGTCGTCGGACGTGCCGAGGATCGCCCTCAGGCAGTTCGCCTGCTCGAAGTCCTTTTTTCCCATTCCATAGCCGGTGCGCTCAGCTCTCATGACCGGCATGGCGCCGAATTCCGAGGCGAAGTGCTTAAGCAGCGCCGCCCCGGTCGGGGTGCAGAGCTCGCCGCTGATGTGACCGCTGTATATCGGAACGCCGCGGAGGATATATTCAGTAGCCGGAGCAGGGACGGGAAGTATCCCGTGCATGCAGTGCACATGCCCCGATCCGACATGGACAGGCGAGGCTATGATCCTGTCGGGAGAAAGTCTGTCGATCGCGAGACATACCGCGGTAACGTCGGCGACGGCGTCCATTGTCCCGACCTCATGTAAATGGATCTGCTCGGCGGGCACGCCGTGCACATGGCTCTCGGCCTCGGCGATGAGAGAATATACCGCGAGTATTTCGCTCTTTACCTTCTCGCTCACCGGTATGGCTGAGACGATATTTCTGATGTCGCTCATCCCGCTGTGGTGATGCGCGTGTTCGTGATCATGGTGCTCGTGATCATGATCGTGTTCATGATCTGATTGTTCGTGTTCGTGCTCATGCTCATGCTCGTTTTCGTGATCGTGGGAGTGCTCATGATCATGCATGTGCTCATGATGATGACCGTCTTCATGGCAGTCGTCCGCCGATTCTTCCTCTCCGTTGATCTTAACGGACATATGAGTTCCGGTTATCCCGCATTTCACCGACTTCTCGGCGGCATAAACGATGCCGGGGATACCGAGCGAGTTCAGCTCGGAGACAAAGGCTCCGGCGTCCGGCATAAGCTCGCAGAGCGCCGCCGTAAGCATATCCCCGGCGGCTCCCATCCCGCAGTCAAGATATAATATTTTCATTTTCTCATTCTCCGGTTATATGTAATATAATCATGTCATAATAATATCAGAAAAAAATGGCGGCGGTATATACAATGCGTTACCGCCGCATTAATTCATGCCTTTCTGGAAAGAGCCTTTCTCACGACTCCGCGTGGATCCTTAACGAAAAGAATAACGAGCCATATGCAGAGCCCAAGCGCGACGACCGACAGACCGAGATATGTGTCGTTTATCATGTCTTCAATCGCGGGCGTGAAGTATTCCTCATGCAGCTCGGCGTACTCGAATATCGCGTCGACGAGCCACATCAGCGAGGCTCCCCAATACATAAGCGCGAGAGTGCCGAGGTACATTTCCTTTCTTTTTTCGCTGAGATACCAGATTATGGTAACGGCTATCGCCGCTATGGCACAAGTCAGAAGCGTCATGTCTTATTCTCCGATTTTATATTGGCGGCAGTGCGGTTTTCGATAATGTGCGATACCCCGACCATACCGAGCCATACGAGAGTGACGAGAACAGCCATCGAAACTCCGGCGGTCGCCATTTCATGCAGCATTTCAGCCGCCGTGCCCGGGGAAGCGGCGTTCGTGAGGAACGGGAACCACGGAACGACCTCGCCGTGCCAGACATGTTCAAACGCCAGAAGAGCGGAGCCGCCCCACAGCATATTGTTGAGCCATCCGAGCTTGTCGGAAAAACGGAGTCTGCTTTCGTCTGCCGTGATCTCGGCCGGCAGAGCCGACGCCTCTTTCTTCGCGACGGTATGCTTTACGATAGTGGTGATCACGGCTTCAGCCGCGGGGATAAGAAAACAAGCCATTTGAGTTCCTCCTGAAAAAAACAAGGCACAAAACACCCTGTGGGGAATTTTGTACCTTCATGATACAGTTTCAGTTATTGATTACAGCATAGCGGCTTCATGCCGCCATTTTATATATTATACAATAAATTTATGTCCGTGTCAAGCGGAAGATTTGACGATATCCATTATTTTTTCCGCGGCCATGGACACATACTCGCCTATCCCGTGATCTCCCGATCCGATGATGAAATTGTCGCAGTGGGAATAAGGTATGAGTACCCGCACGGCGGAGCTCTGCGCGACGGCGGCTGCCATTGCCGGGGTGATCTCGCCGTAAAGAGAATCGGCTATCACGATGCCGATAGGCCCTGATATGACGTCGGCTTTTCTCGATGCCACGATAACGGCGTTTTCCCCGGTGGCCGCGTGATCGGCTCCCGCCTTGATCATCGCGGTGGTCGCGGCTGTGTTTGTTCCGACCGCCGTTATTTCAGCATCAGGCAGTATGCGTTTTACCGCGGCTGTGAGCTGTTTCCCGATCCCGCCGCCCTGGGCGTCGATTATAACTATATTCATACGCTTTCTCTGTAAAAGATGCAGTCGCACGTTTGTGACGACATTAAAATTCTGTGAATTTTTGTCAGCCGATATTGACAACCGATGTGATATGGTGTAAAATATACGCAGTCAGAATACAGTATTATTATACTGCTGTCTGCATAAAATGTCAAGTCAGATATTGAAAAATCTATACCACGAAAGGCAGAAATCAAAATGACATTCGGTGAGAAATTCAAGGCGGAGCGTCTGCGCAGAAGAATGACGCAGCAGCAGGTGGCCGATGCGCTGGATATCAATCTGCGCATGATCACGAGATATGAAAAGGGTGAGTCCTTCCCGAGAACGAGAGAGAGCTACCGCCGCATAGCCGAGCTTTTCGGCTGCAATATCAATTACTTCCTCGCCGAGGACGATGATTTTGACGTCTCCGACAAGGGACAGTACAGCGAGGACAGCCGCAGGGACGCTCAGCAGCTGATCAACTCGATGTCCGGTCTTTTCGCCGGAGGCGACCTTACCGAGAGCGACAAGGACGCCGTAATGCAGGCGCTTGAAAAAATCTACTGGGATTCTCGCAGGCGTTATCACAGAATGAACGCCTCCGATGCGAAAAAAAGCGACAGCGGCCAGGAGTGAGACACATCCAAAGCGGAAATGACTATCGATTCCTTCGGAATATACAGTGAGGCGGAGAAAACCGTCAGGCTGTGCGGCAGACGCGATCCGGTGCGCGCCGCGAGAGAGCTCGGGATATATGTCGACTGCACCGACGGGTTCAATTTTCTTCTCGGCATGTATACCGTTGTGAACGGTGAAAGGCATATCCTGCTCAACAGCTCGCTCGGACGCGTTACCCAGAACATCGTCTGCGCGCATGAGCTCGGTCACGAGAGACTGCACAGCCGCCTGAGAGAGGATAATTATTATTACTCCGATCTCGGACTGCGGGGCGAAAAAAGCAGGACGGAATATGAGGCCAATGCCTTCGCCGCTCATTTTCTCATAGGAAACGATGACATCATCGAGCGCATGGAGGTCTACTCCGATGTGATGAGCCTCGCGAGAGACCTGAATACGGAGGCCGATCTGGTCCTGATAAAGCTCAGCGAGATGAGACGTCTCGGCTACGACGTGAATGTCCCGATGGAAACCGACGGCGGATTTCTCGCCGATCTCGGCGCCGACAGCAGCGGCGAGGCGGATGGCTTCAGCGACGGAGTCTGAATCTGCATGATTTCGGCAAGCCCCTGTCGGCAGGACGGGGGCTTATGATATGATTTGAGATTATTTTTGAAAAAACTATTGACAACCTGCCGTTTTGGTGATATAATATTTTAAACCGTTGAGGGAGAGTAAGTAAAACGCCTCAATTACCGCGCAGAGAGCCGCAGACAGTGTGATTGCGGACGGGAAAAGACGTTTGAATGGACTTCCGAGGGCGAGCGGAAAGGATCAGCATCCGAGTATGCGAGACGGAGAAGACGCTCCGTGAAAAAATGTCGGCGTTTATCTGAACGCGTGAGAGGACGCATTCGCGTCAAGCAGGGTGGCACCGCAGGATTCATATCATTTTCCTGTCCTTGCATTGAGCAGGGGCGTTTTTTATTTGACGCCCTTCCGTAACCGGCATGAGAAAGGAGAAAAAACATGTCCGTAAAGAATATCCCTTATAAGATCTATCTTGATGAATCCGAGATGCCGAAAGCCTGGTACAACCTCCGCTCCGATATGAAAAACAAGCCGGCGCCTCTACTGAATCCCGGAACCCATAAGCCGATGAGAGCGGAGGAGCTGGAGCAGGTATTCTGCTCCGAGCTTGTCAAGCAGGAGCTTGACAACGACACCCGCTATTTTTCCATTCCGGGCGAGATATTGGATTATTATCATACCTTCCGCCCGTCGCCGCTCTGCAGGGCGTACAACCTTGAGAAATATCTCGACACGCCCGCCGAGATCTACTACAAATTCGAGGGCAACAACACGAGCGGGAGCCATAAGCTGAATTCGGCGATAGCTCAGGCGTACTACGCCAAAAAGCAGGGGCTCAAAGGCGTCACCACCGAGACCGGAGCCGGGCAGTGGGGGACTGCTCTGTCCATGGCCTGCGCTTATTTCGGGCTTGACTGCAAGGTGTTTATGGTCAAGGTCTCATATGAGCAGAAGCCGTTCAGACGCGAGGTCATGAAGGTTTACGGCGCCGACGTCACGCCTTCACCCTCCGAAACGACGAATGTCGGGAGAAAGATACTCGCCGAGCATCCCGGAACGACCGGCTCTCTCGGCTGCGCCATCTCGGAAGCCGTCGAGACCGCCGTCTCAAACGAAGGGTACAGATATGTGCTCGGTTCGGTCCTGAATCAGGTGCTGCTGCACCAGTCTGTGATCGGTCTCGAGACAAAGACTGCGCTTGACAAATACGGCATAAAGCCGGATATCATCATCGGCTGCGCGGGAGGCGGCTCGAATCTCGGCGGGCTGATAGCCCCGTTCATGGGAGAGAAGCTCCGCGGCGAAGCCGATTACCGGTTCATAGCTGTCGAGCCGGCGTCCTGCCCGTCGCTTACGAGAGGCGTTTACGCGTATGACTTCTGCGATACCGGCATGGTCTGCCCTCTCGCGAAGATGTACACCCTCGGCTCCGATTTCATCCCGGCGCCCAATCACGCCGGAGGACTTAGATATCACGGCATGAGCTCGATCCTTTCGCAGCTTTACGACGACGGGTATATGGAAGCCGTCTCGGTGCCGCAGACGGCGGTGTTTGAAGCAGCCGAGCAGTTCGCGAGGGTCGAGGGGATCCTTCCGGCTCCCGAATCGAGCCATGCCATACGCGCCGCGATAAACGAAGCGGTCAGATGCCGCGAGACGGGAGAAAAGAAGACCATCGTGTTCGGACTTACCGGCACAGGATATTTCGATATGGTCGCATATGAGAAATACCATGACGGAAAGATGGACGATTACATCCCCTCCGATGAGGAACTCAAAAAATACATTGCGAAGCTCCCGAAAATCGACTGAAAAAACAATAAACGATCCCCGCAGGATTTGACCTGCGGGGATCTACTTATATTGTCAAAGGATATATCCGCTGAGATCAGTCGGCGTCTTCCTCGTCGAGCTTGGCGTCCTTGATGATCTTCTCGGCGTTGGCGGCGGGTACCTCTTCGTAACGTACGAAGTTGAAGGTGAAGGTGCCGAGACCGGCGCTGATGGCGCGGAGAGCGATGGTGTAGTCGGCCATCTCGGACTTCGGGACCTCGGCCTCGACGACCTGATAGCCCTTCTTGTCCTCGCTGGCGTTCATGCCGAGAACGCGTCCGCGGCGCTTGTTGAGGTCGGAAATGACGTCGCCGACGTTGGCGTCGGGAACGAGGACCTTGAGGGAACCGATCGGCTCAAGGATGGCGGGATTGGCGTCGACCAGCTTCTTATATGCGAGGTTGGCAGCGATCTTGAAGGCCATTTCGGAGGAGTCGACCGGATGGTAGGAACCGTCGTAAAGATCGGCGGAGAGGTTTACCATCGGATATCCGGCGAGAACGCCGCGTATCATGGCTTCCTGAAGTCCCTTCTCGATAGCCGGGTAGAAGTTCTTCGGAACGGAACCGCCGACGACCGACTGCGTGAAGGTGAGACCCTCTGTCCCTTCCTCGCCGGGAGCGAAGGTGATCCACACGTCGCCGAACTGTCCGTGACCGCCGGACTGCTTCTTGTGACGTCCCTGGACCTGGATCTTCTTCTTGATGGTCTCGCGGTAGGCGATGCGCGGCTTCTCAAGGGTAACGGTGGTGCCGTAGCGGCTCTTCAGGCGGCTGACGACGACGTCGAGATGAGTGTCGCCCTGACCGGAGAGTACGAGCTGCTTGGTCTCCTTGTCGTTCTCGAACTTGAGGGTGTAGTCCTCCTCGATGAGATGGTTGATGCCGCTGGAGATCTTGTCCTCGTCGCCCTTGGCGGAGGCCATGACGGCCATTGAGTAGTAAGCCTCGGGATAGGAGACCTTCCTGTACGGCTTGGCGGAGGAGTTGGTGGAAAGGGTATCGTTGGTGTTGGTGTTGGCGAGCTTGGCAGTCATTCCGATATCGCCGCAGGCGAGCTCGGTGACTTCGGTCTGCTTCTTGCCGCAGATGGTGTAGATATGAGAGAACTTTTCGGTCGATCCGGTCTCGAGATTGGTAAGGGTCATCGAGTTGTCGAGCTTGCCGGCCATGACCTTGAAGAAGGACATCTTTCCGACGAACGGGTCGGCGATGGTCTTGAAGACGAAGATGGAGGGAGCGCCGTCGACGGCGATATCGATGTTCTCGACCTTGTCGTCATCCATGACCTGCTCGGTGCCCTTGGCGGTGTAAGCCGGGAAGGAGCTGAGAATGATATCGAGGACCTGAGTGATGCCGGCGAGAGTGGTGGCGGAGCCGCAGAAAACGGGGCTGACAGCGCCGGAAACGGTACCGTCATGAACGGCCTGGATGGTCTCTTCCTCGGTGAAGGGCTCTTCGGCGAAGAATTTCTCCATGAGCTCGTCGGAGGTCTCGGCGATAGCCTCGTCGAGCATCTTGCGGTATTCCTCGGCGTAATCGGCGTACTGGGCCGGGATGTCGGCCTCGTTCTCCTTGCCGGCCTTGTCGAAGGTGACGAGCTTGTTGGTGACGACGTTGATGTAAGCGGACTTGTCGGCTACCGGGATGAGGACGGGAGCGACGGTCTGACCGAAGGTGTCGCGCAGATCGTTGAAGTCCTTCTCGAAGCTGGCGTCGTTGTCGTCGATCTTGTTGATGAAGAAGGAACGCGGGATACCGGCGTCGGAGGCGCGCTCCCATGCCAGCTGAGTGCCGACCTGAACGCCGGCCTTGCCGTCGAGGACGATCATGGCGGAGTCGGCTACGCGGACCGCCTGAAGGGCTTCACCGACGAAATCGAGATAACCAGGAGTATCTATGAAGTTGATCTTTGTGTCTTTGTAGACGACAGGAGCGATGGAAGCGGAGATCGTGATCTTGCGCTTGATCTCTTCGGGATCATAGTCGCATACGGTGTTGCCGTCGGTGGGATTGCCGAGTCTGTCGGTGCCCTTTGTGAGATAGAGCGCGGCTTCAGCAAAGGAAGTCTTGCCGGAGCCGCCGTGCCCCATGAGGGCGATATTGCGGATCTTGTCGGTCGTAAACATAGGTTACTCCTTTATCTTAAAATATTTTCAAAAACTGGCAAGAAACTGTCGGACTTTTTCAGTCCATACAATATATTATATACCTAACAGGGGTAAATTTCAATAGAAATTACAATTTTTAACATTTAGTCTATAACAATCGGTAACTGAAACTCAGTTACCGACGCCAGCCGGCGTCACGCCGCACATATCACCCTGCCGGCATCCCAGCCTTCGCATCTCGGCGTCTATGTCGTTCAGGACTCTGAATTTGTTCCTCGTCCAGTCGGGAGCGATAAGCTCGTCCGACCATCCGTCCCCGGTCAGCCGGCATATCACCGTTTCGGCGGGAAGTCTCCTGAGCTGCGAGACGACGGTGCTTACATATGTCTTCTCGTCCGGAAGATCGAATTCTCCGCCGAGATACATCGAGGCGAGCTTCGTGTCTTTCAGCACATGGAGCATATGTATCTTCACGCCGGACGGGGAAAGTGATGCGAGCTCATCGGCGGTCGAAAGCATATCGTCCTCATCCTCTCCCGGAAGACCGTCTATAATGTGTATCACGGTCTTTATCCCGTCGAGCTTTTCGTACCCTCTAATGAAGTCTTCATGTGTCTCGCGCCTGTTTATGAGTTTCAGTGTCCTGTCATGAGCCGTCTGCATGCCGAGCTCGACTATAAGAAAATGAGAGCTGTTTATCCTTTTCAGCAGATCCGCAGTCTCGTCTGTTATGCAGTCGGCTCTCGTCGCGACTATCAGCCCTCCGGCGCCGGGAAGGTTCAGCGCTTCGGAATATATCCTCTCAAGAGTCCCGATATCCGAGAACGTCGAGCATCCGCTCTGCAGATACGGCAGCCATATGACGTCGCTGCCCCATTTCTTCATCAGCTTCGCGCGCTGGATATCATACTGCGCGGATAATGACATCCCGTGTATGCCGTAATGCCGGCTCGAGCAGTAGATGCATCCCCCGTTTCCGTCGGCGTCTCTGTTCGGGCAGCCGAAGCCGCCGTCGAGAGCGGCGCGGACGCCTTTTTTTCCGAAGGTTTCCTTCATGTAGCTGTCAAATGAGCGGTATCTCTTGTCTCCGGAGGAGTTTTTTTCAGAAATCATTTGAAATATGACCGATATAAGATATTTTTATTCCGACATGTATTGATGATCATTTCGGAAAATGGTATAATATTACGGTGTAATGTATCGACCTACGGAGAAATGTCCATGATCAGAACCGGTTTTGATATCGATAAATATATGTCCCTGCAGTCCGAGATGATCGGAAACAGGATATCTGAGTTCGGCGGAAAGCTGTATCTCGAGTTCGGCGGCAAGCTGTTCGACGATTATCACGCGTCGAGGGTACTGCCCGGCTTCAGCCCCGACAGCAAGATAAAGATGCTCTGCCGTCTGCAGAAGGACTGCGAGATCGTCATAGCGATAAACTCGGATGATATCGGGTCGAAGAAGCTTCGCGGGGATATAGGCATATCGTACCCGACCGAGGTCCTTCGCCTGATAGACGCCTTCCGCGGACTCGGGCTGTACGTCGGCTGCGTCGTCATCACCCAGTTCAAGGGTCAGGACGCCGCCGTCAGCTTCAAGCATCAGCTCGAGGAATTCGGCATCAGCGTCTATCTGCATTACCCGATAGAGGGCTACCCGTACAACGTTGCGAAGATAGTGTCAGAGGAAGGATACGGGAAGAACGATTATATCGAGACCACCCGTCCGCTCGTCGTCGTCACCGCCCCCGGTCCGGGATCGGGAAAGATGGCGACCTGCCTTTCACAGCTCTATCACGAGAACAAGCGCGGCATAAGAGCCGGATACGCGAAATTCGAGACCTTCCCGATATGGAACCTGCCGCTCAAGCACCCGGTCAACCTCGCCTATGAGGCCGCGACCGCCGATCTTGATGATGTGAACATGATCGACCCGTATCATCTCGAGGCCTACGGCAAGACGACGGTTAACTACAACCGCGACGTCGAGATATTCCCGGTGCTCAGCGCCATGTTCGAGAGGATATACGGAGCCGGGAACAGCCCGTACAAGAGCCCTACCGACATGGGAGTTAACATGGCCGGTTACTGCATAGCCGACGATGAGCTCGTGAGACGCGCGGCGCTCGATGAGATAGTCCGCAGATATCTGAACGTGCTTGCCGGGCGCAGGAAGGGGAGGGCTTCTGACGAGACCGTCGCGAAGCTCGAGCTGCTGATGAAGCAGGCCGGAGTGAACACCGACTCGCGTCCGGTGGTCGAAGCCGCCGTCAGAAAATCGGCCGAGACGGGCAATCAGCCAGCCTGCGCGATAGAGCTCGAGGACGGCAGGATAATAACCGGAAAGACCTCGCATCTGCTCGGAGCGGCTTCGGCGGCCATCATCAACGCGATCAAGGCTCTCGCCGGGATAGACGATTCGAGACATCTGATAGGTCCCGAAATCATAGAGCCGGTGCAGCAGCTGAAGACCGAGACGCTCGGGGAGAGAAGCTCGCTTCTGCACCTTGACGAGATGCTTATCGCCCTGTCGATATGCGCCGTGTCAGATCCCGTCGCCAAAAGCGCGCTGAACGCGCTCGGACAGCTCAAGCTCTGCGAGGCGCATTCGACGGTCATACTGTCACAGGTGGATGAGGAGCTGTTCCACAAGCTCGGCATGAACCTTACCTGCGAGCCGGTTTACGGCGGAAACAAGCTGTTCCACAAGTGAGAGTCACATTATCCTTACCGGCTTGACGGTAAGCTTCGATATCTTGTCCCTGCATTCTTCCGCGAGAGTTTTGTCCATGAATTCCGCGTTTTCATACGCCGGAGCGATCCCGATCGCCCCGGCTTTTGATATGCCGAGGGGATGGTACGGCTCAAGCTGTATCTCCTTGACGGAGGACAGGCGCTCTGCGGTGTCGGAGATCCCCTTCATATTAGCGTCGTCTGTGTTGAGCCC
The DNA here is from genome assembly GCA_946407735.1 of uncultured Clostridia bacterium. Classification (GTDB taxonomy): domain Bacteria; phylum Bacillota; class Clostridia; order Oscillospirales; family CAG-272; genus JAAZGC01. The sequence continues at coordinate 21,150 of CAMJPL010000018.1, read as the reverse complement.
CGGTATCAGAGGACAGCGCAGTATTATTTCCGCGCCCGCTTCGTTCAGGGCTGACAGGTTTTCGATAATGAGCGCGTTGTCCCGCCCGGTGTATTTTTTATGAAGCCCGGGATCCGTCTCCTTGTAATCGAAAAGAAAGAGATCGACGTATCCGGCAAGATCGAGAAGAATATCGGTCCTCACATACCCGCAGGTCTCGACTGCCGTATGCAGCCCGCTTTGCTTCGCGAGAACCAGCATCTCCTTCAAAAACTCCGGCTGAGCCGTCGGCTCCCCGCCGGAAAATGTCACGCCGCCGCCTGATGTCTCGTAAAATATCCTGTCTCTCAGCACGTCCTCGATGACAGATTCCGGGTCACAGAGCCTGCCGGTTATCTCGAGAGCCGAATAGCTGCATGCGGCGCAGCATGAGCCGCAGAGAGAGCAGCCGGTCCTGTCGATGACATGCCTGAAGCCGCCGCCGTCCGGTTCTATATTGTGGCACCCGTGCGGGCAGGCCTTTAGACAGGCTCCGCATCCGACGCATTTTGATTTTGTGAACGACAGCTGAGGCCTGAACGACTTGCTTTCGGGATTATGGCACCAGATGCAGTCGAGAGGGCATCCCTTCATGAATACGGTCGTGCGTATCCCGGGGCCGTCATGTATGGAAAAATGCTGGATGTTGAAGATCATTCCGGCTTTCCCGCCATCGTTTTCGCTCATTTCGGTACGCCTCCCGACGTCTCTTACCTGTGATTCCCAATAATTATACATCAAAGCCGCGGCAATGTCAAGAAGGCATTATGATATTCGACTCGGTCTCCGCGCATTCATCACATTCCGCTTACCCGCTTTAAAAATCGTCTACAATTTCCGCTTGTTTTCGCCCGACGTTTGGTTTATAATATAATCGAAGAACAATACGCCGTGAATATGAAAGGCGGGTAAATATGACAAAGCTGCTTGTTGTCGACGATGAGGAAAACATAAGGGCGATCATAAGAAAATACGCCGAGTTCTCCGGGTATTCGGTGACGGAGGCCGGAGACGGCATGGAAGCCGTCCGGCTGTGCCGGGACGATCAGTTCGACCTTATTATTATGGATATAATGATGCCTGAGCTTGACGGCTTCTCCGCCTGCCGGGAGATAAGGAAATTCACCGACACGCCGATACTCATGCTGTCGGCGAGGGGCGAGGAGTACGACAAGATCAACGCCTTCAATCTCGGGATAGACGACTATGTCGTGAAGCCGTTTTCTCCGAAGGAGCTGATGCTGCGCGTCGAGGCGATACTGAAGCGTACCCGCAGAGCGTCGCAGCCGCAGGAGGAGCAGAAGAACGACGTATTCACTCAGGAAGGGCTGACGGTGGACTTCACTGCCCGCATAGTGACCGTTGACGGCAGGACCGTCGATCTCTCCCCGAAGGAATACGATCTGCTGTTCTATCTTATCAGGAACAGAAGGATAGCGCTCTCTCGCGAGCGCCTGATAGAGGAGATATGGGGCTATGATTTCGACGGCGACGACCGCACGCTCGACACTCATATAAAGCTGCTTCGCCGTTCACTCGGAGAATACAGCAAGTTCATCACGACGCTGAGAGGGGTCGGATACCGTTTTGAAGCAGAAAACTAAAAATCCGGCGTCCCCCGTAAAGAAGAAGGGGAGAGTCGGCGTAAGATACAAGCTGTTTCTGTACTTTGCCGTGTTTACCGTCCTTATTCTGACGATTCTCTGGCTGACGCAGGTCATATTCCTGCCGGATATTTACAAGACGGTAAAGCTCAGCGAGCTCCGTATATCGGCGAGGGCCTTATCCCAGAGGATAACGGACGAGAATTTCGCCGACGAGGCCGAGCTTCTGGCGTCGAGAGGGGACATGTGCATCCTCGTCCTGCATATGCTGAACGACGATACAGCTCTCGAGGTCGTGTCGATAGACACGCTCCCGTTCTGCATGATACACAACACGGACAGGAACAGCAAGTTCACCTTCTACGATCTCGCCCGTGAGAACGGCGGCGAGTTGCTGAGGCATTTCCGCTTTGACGGCGAGAACCATATGTATTACAGCGTCGATGAGGCGCCGGAGGATCTATCGGACGCGAACGAGTATATCCTTTACACCATACTGACCGAGAAGGACGGCGAGACGTATATGTTCATGCTGAACTCGATCATCTCGCCGGTGTCGGCGACGACGAGGACGCTGAACTACATCCTGATAGCTGTCTCGCTGCTGCTGCTTATCCTTTCGGCGGTATTCGCGCTGATCATATCTAGGAAATTCACCCGGCCGATAGTGTCCATCAACGATTCCGCAAAGCAGCTCGCCGCCGGGGATTACAAGGTGAGATTCAACGAGGGAGGCTACCGCGAGATATCAGAGCTCGCCGACACTCTGAACTATGCTGCCGACGAGCTCGGCAAGGTGGACGGTCTCAGGCGCGAGCTCATAGCGAATATAAGCCATGATCTGCGCACACCGCTGACGATGATCCAGGGCTACGCCGAGCTTATGCGGGATATCCCGGGCGAGAACACTCCGGAAAACGAGCAGATCGTGATAGACGAGACACAGCGCCTCACCTCTCTCGTGAACGATATGCTCGATCTGTCGAAGTACGAGTCCGGCAATCAGTCGGCGGATTTCGCCGACTGCAACATAACAGTCATCATCCGCGATCTGCTGACCAGATACAACTCGTTCTGCGAAAAGGACGGCTACCGCCTCGAGTTCTCATACGACGAGGAGCTGACGATGTACACCGATTCGACGAAGCTGGTGCAGGCGGTATATAATCTCGTCAACAACGCGATCACATATACCGGGCCCGACAAGATCGTCCGCGTCGGACAGTATGTCGCCCTCGGTCAGGACGGAAAGCCGCTCACGGTGAGGTTCACCGTAAAGGACAGCGGGGAAGGCATCCCGGCCGACAAGCTCGAGTCGATCTGGGAGCGCTATTACAAGGTCGACAAGGTGCACAGAAGGGCGTCTGTCGGTACCGGACTCGGGCTTTCGATAGTGAAAAATATAGCTCAGCTTCTCGGCGGAAGCTGCGGTGTCGAGAGCGAGATCGGAAAGGGGAGCACCTTCTGGATCGAGCTGCCGGTAAACAGCGTCGGATAAATTCCAAAAAGTACTTGACAACCAACGATAAATACGATAAAATATATCCATGGACGCAATTTCTTTCGAAACGGAGTGTTCTATCATGAAAAACCGCAAATCAATCGTTCTCGATGTCATATCCGCCGGATCCACGGTAGAGGAAAAACTCAAAATAGCGAAGGAAGCCGGCTTCGCCGCCGTCGAGGCCTCCGCTGTCGAGACCGACGAGGAAAGACAGCAGATCGCCGAGCTGTACAAGAAATACGATCTCGTCTGCCCGTCAATCATGGGACACGGCGCGTGGGAAAATCCCGCCACCTCCCCCGACCCGGAGGTCAGAAAGCGCTCCGCCTACTGGCTGAGACAGGGCATACTCACCGCGAAGGCTCTCGGCGCCGACACACTGCTGGTCGTTCCCGGAGTCGTTAACGCCGACATCGACTATGAGACCGCATGGGAGAATTCCCACAAGGTCATCAATGAAGTCCTGCCGTTCGCTGCCGAGAACGGGATCTATCTCGCCATCGAGGAAGTCTGGAACAAGTTCCTTCTGTCCGGGCGCGAGATGGCTGAGTTCATCGACTCCTTCGATTCGCCGTGGGTCAAGGCATACTTCGACATCGGCAATATCCTGTTCTACGGATATCCGCAGCACTGGATAAAGAGCCTCGGCTCGCGCATAGCCAAGATACATGTCAAGGGCTTCAAGCAGGAGGGTCTGACTCTTAAGTGGGTACAGCTCCTTGAGGGCGACATCAACTGGAAGGCCTGCATGGATCAGCTCAGAGCCATCGGCTTCGACGGCTACATCACCGCCGAGCTCGGCCCCGACGAGAGAGGCTACAAGGGCATCGCCGACGATCTCGACGTCATACTTTCAATGTAATGATCTGATCAGTATCTGTCCCCGCTGTCTTCTGACGGCGGGGATATTTTTGCCGATGCGGGTCATAATAAAGCCGGGACTGTATATTCAGCCCATGTCGTGAGCCATAAAATGCTTTAAAATAAAATATCCGCTCCGCAGGCGAATAATTTACAAAATACATTTGAAAATCATCACGGAATGGTGTAAGATTAATATGTATGTTTTTACCGCGGCGGAGCTATGCCCGCTCGGGAAGCTATTATTATATGATTGGAGTCGTTTAACATGGATCAGGCAAAGATCAAAGAGCTGAAAAAGATCTCTTATGACATCAAGCTCGGCGCCATCGAAGCCGTTTACAGCGCAAACTCCGGACATCCCGGCGGATCGCTGTCTATCTCCGATATACTGGCGTATCTTTATTTCAACGAAATGAACGTCGATCCCAAGGATCCCGACTGCGTCGACCGCGACCGCTTCGTGCTTTCCAAGGGTCACTGCGCTCCGGCGCTCTATTCCGTCCTCTCCCTCAAGGGATTCTTCCCGCGTGAGGACCTCAAGACCTTCCGTCAGGCTGATTCCTATCTGCAGGGACATCCGGACATGAAGCATACCCCCGGCGTCGATATGACCTCCGGCTCGCTCGGTCTCGGCATCTCCGCCGCATGCGGAATGGCTCTCGCCGCCAAGTACTGCGGGAAGACCTACCGCGTATGGGCCGTCATGGGCGACGGCGAGCTCGGAGAGGGACAGTGCTGGGAAGCCGCTCTCTTCGCCGCTCACTACAAGCTGGACAATCTCTGCGCCTTCGTCGATGACAACGGCCTGCAGATAGACGGTCCGACAAAGGAAGTCATGAACACCGAGTCGATCGCCGACAAGTTCCGCGCCTTCAACTGGAACGTCGTCGAGATCGACGGTCACGATATGGAAGCCATCGAAGCCGCTGTCGAGCTCGCCAAGGTAACGAAGGGCAAGCCGACCATGGTAGTCGCCCACACCATCAAGGGCAAGGGCGTTTCCTACATGGAGAACAGCTGCGGATGGCACGGCAAAGCGCCGAACGCCGAAGAATACGCCCAGGCAGTGGCGGAGCTCGAAGCCGCGAAGGCCGAGCTGGATAAATAAGCGGAGGGAGAAAGCATATCATGGCCGACATCAAAAAAATAGCCACCAGAGAAGCTTACGGCGAAGCGCTCGCCGAGCTTGGCGCAAAATACGACAATTTCGTCGTCCTCGACGCTGACCTTGCCGCCGCCACCAAGACCGGAACCTTCAAGAAGAAGTTCCCGGAGCGTCACTTTGACTGCGGCATTCAGGAAGGCAACATGATGCTGGTAGCTGCCGGCATCGCCACCACCGGTCTGCTCGTCCCGTTCGCCTCCACCTTCGCCATGTTCGCCGCCGGACGCGCCTATGAGCAGATCCGCAACGGCATCGGATATCCTCACCTGAACGTCAAGATCGGCGCCACCCACGCCGGTATCTCGGTCGGAGAGGACGGAGCCACGCATCAGTGCAACGAGGACATCGGCACCATGCGCACCATCCCCGGCATGACGATCATCTCCCCCGCCGACGCCGTCGAGACGAAGGCCGCCGTTGAGGCCGCTCTTCTCTACAACGGACCGGTATATATCCGTCTCGGCCGTCTCGCCGTCCCGGTATTCAACGATCCCGACAACTACAAGTTCGAGCTCGGCAAGGGCATAGTCCTCGCCGACGGCTCCGACGCCGCCATCTTCGCTACCGGCATCATGGTCAACGCCGCCATGAAGGCACGCGAGTCACTTCTCGCCGAGGGCATTGACGCCGCCGTAATCAATATCCATACGATCAAGCCGATCGACGAAGAGCTCATCGTGAAATACGCCGAGAAGACCGGCGCCATCGTCACGGCTGAGGAGCATCAGATCATCGGCGGTCTCGGCTCCGCTGTCTGCGAAGTCCTCGCCGAGAACCATCCTACTCCTGTGAAGCGCATCGGCATCAAGGATAAGTTCGGCAAGTCCGGAAAGGTCCCGGCTCTGCTCGAGGAGTACGGCCTCACGCCCGCCGACATCGCCGCCGGAGTAAAAGCCGCGATAGCTGCGAAAAACAAGTAATAATAATAAAGCATATCCCGAAAGGAAGCCGCGCGGCGGCTTCCTTTTCCGTTTTGCCGATGATTTTATATTAAGCGGAATGCCCGGCGGCTAAATTGGTCACATGATTGTAATAAATGTATGGTATGATATATCATCATTATCATGAATTACAGCTTCAAGGACGGCAGGCATGGTCTCACTTCTGATTTCACTCGCGGTGCTTCTTATCGGATATATCGTTTACGGCAGAATCATTGAGTCGATCTTCGCTCCCGACGGCAGGACCACGCCTGCCGTATCGAAAAACGACGGCGTCGACTTTGTCCCGATGAAAAGCTGGAAGGCTTTTCTCATACAGCTTCTGAACATCGCCGGGACAGGACCGATCTTCGGCGCGCTTATGGGAGCGGTGTTCGGCCCGGTCGTATTCATCTGGATCGTATTGGGATCCATCTTAGGCGGCGCAGTTCACGACTATATGAGCGGCATGATAAGCCTGAGACACGACGGCGCTTCAATAGCCGAGCTGTCGGGAAGCTATCTCGGCAGGGCGGTCAAGGCGATAATGAGAGTTTTCTCGGTCGTGCTGCTCGTCCTCTGCGGCACCGTGTTTGTCACGAGTCCCGCCGGGCTGCTCAGCAGGCTGACGCCCGACTGGATGAACGGCACGTTCTGGGCGGTCGTGATACTCATATATTATCTTCTCGCGACTCTGCTGCCGATAGATAAGCTGATCGGAAAACTGTACCCGATATTCGGCGTGCTGCTGATAGTCATGGCGGCGACCGTGATCGGCGGCATCATATTCTCCGGCGGAAGGTATGTGATCCCCGAAATCACGCTTGAAAACCTGCATCCGGAGGGCACTCCCGTATAGCCGTATATGTTCGTCACGGTCGCCTGCGGCGCGATCTCCGGCTTTCACGCGACACAGTCGCCCATGATCGCGAAATGCCTTGTCTCCGAGAAAGAGGGGAGAAGGGTGTTCTACGGTGCCATGATAAGCGAATCGGTGATCGCTCTCGTATGGGCGGCGGCAGGAGTCTCCTTCTACGGCGGCACTCAGCTGCTTAGCGAGGCTCTCGGGAACGGAGCGTCGAACGTCGTTTATGAGATCTCGACAGGCGTGCTCGGAGTTGTCGGCGGGATACTCGCCGTAGCAGGTGTCGTCATCTGCCCCATCACGTCCGGCGACACGGCTTTCAGAAGCGCGAGACTGATACTCGCCGAGATTTTCAGGCTTGAGCAGAAGAGCCTCAGGAACCGCCTCATCATCACGATCCCGCTGCTTTTGGCGGGCGGACTGCTGACATGGTACGCACTTGTCAACAATAACGGCTTCCAGATAATATGGCGCTATTTCTCATGGAGCAACCAGACTCTTGCCATGATCGCTCTGTGGGTGTCCGCGGCGTACCTGCTGAAGGAAGGCAATAAGCGCCTCGCGTCACTTGTCACGGCTCTGCCGGCGGCGTTTATGACAGCCGTCAGCGTCACATATATACTGATCGCCGACGAGGGCTTCCGGCTGAATCAGACCGTTTCATACGCTGTCGGAGCCGCGGCGTCTGTCGCGGCGCTCTGCGTGTATCTGATAAAGCTGTATGGGGCTGTGAGGAAACCGGAAAAATAACGAAAATCATCCGATATATCGGCGTTTGGATGATATACCGCGGTGGAAAACGGTAAAATCGCGCCGCATTTTGCCATGGAAACGACAAAATGGTATTGCATTCGCCAGGGATTTATATTATAATTATAGATGCCGAACAATCTCAAAACGAGGTACAGCCATGAAATACGACACTGTCTTCAAAGATGTTTATCTTTCACCTGTCGGAGCTCCGGCCTTCTGCTACAGGACGGGGCTGACGGTATATGAGGAGGTTTTCCAGGGCGGCATGCTGTCGAGCGCCGGATGGAATTCTGCCGGATATCCGCTTGACGTCCTATCGGGAGATTCGAGCCGCCTGAAACCGAGCATGTTCTGGGAGCCGTCATCATTCAGACTATCGGCCGACGGCCGCGACGTCTCGAGATTCCTTGAATACGTCGGCTTTGAAAAAAACGAGGACGGCGGCGTCCTCACGGCTGAGGTGAAGCTGAGGAGCACGGTAATGCCGCTCGACATAACGGTCGTGACAAAGCTCGACGGCTCTGCCGCCTTCGAGAGGTTCCTCAGGATCGAAAATACCGGCGACAGGGCGATCTCGCTTTCCGGCATTTCGATCATGAGCGGAGGCGTCGACACGGTTGACCGCAGCCAGAGATATCCTTACGGCAATATAGGAAGCATATATTCACTCGGATATTTCATAAACGACGGCGGCTGCATGGAGGGTGATTTCGAGTGGCGCGATCTCAAGCCGGATCAGACGTCGATATCCGGCAGATGGGGACGCGAGCGTCACCGCCATCCGCTGTTCATGCTCCGCAACAACGTGATGGGGACCATCCTGTACGGTCAGCTCGGGTGGTCGGCTGGTTACCGCTTCGATTTCGACATACAGGCTCTGCCGGAGAACAACACGGCGCTGTCCTCATTCAACGCCGCGCTCGCCGGATGGGATCCGATATATGTGCTGTCCGCGAAAGAGACCTTCACCACTCCGTCGATGCATATCGGCATGATCGCCGGAGGGCTTGACGACGCCGTCAACGCGATGAACGAGCATTTCCGCCGTTCCGTCCTCAATATGCCGGAGGCGGCCGAGCCGCAGATGTATGTCGGCGGCGGCATGGGCCCCGAGCACGATATGAGCGTCGAGACGACGAAGCAGTTCATCGATCAGCTGTCGAGGATGGGCGCCGAGGTCTTCATAATCGACGCCGGATGGTACATGAAGCCCGGTATGCAGGGAGAATGGTACAAGACAGGCAACTGGCATGACGACAGGGACCGCTATCCGAACGGTATCGTCGAGATGCGCGATTACGCCCGCTCGAAGGGCATGAAGTTCGGCATGTGGATGGAGCCCGAACGGCTCGGGAACGAGGATGTCATGAAGGAACATCCCGAATGGCTCAGCCGCTATCCAGACGGCAGCGTTTCCGGCTTTATCGACATGACGAATCCCGATGCCGCCGCGTGGGCCGAGGAGGAAACAGCGCGCTGCATCGAAGAGTACGGCATGGATCTTCTGCGCATCGACTACAACGTCTCATCGAGCAGCTATTTCCACTGCGGAAGACGTGACGGCGTCACGGAGGACAGAGCCGTCCGCCATTATCTTGCGGTCTATTCGATGTACGAGAGACTTAAAAAGCGTTTCCCCGACGTGGTATTCGAGAACTGCGCCGGAGGCGGCGGCCGCACCGATGTCGGTCTGCTGAGATATTTCAGCCATTCATGGGTATCGGACAGGCAGATACCGCCGAGATCGCTGATGATAACGAACGGCATGACGATTGCCCTGCCGCCGGAGAGGGTCGACCGCCTTGTAGCCGGCATGGGCTGCCATACCGCCGGCACTCTCGACTACCATATGCGCAACGCCATGTTCGGACATGTGAGCCTCAACGTGCTCAGCCCGCGCGAGGCGGCCATGAATGATGAAGCCTTCGCTTTTGTCGAGCATGAAGTGAAGGTCTATAAGGAATTCATAAGGCCGTATATCTGCAACTCCCTTATCTTCCATCACAGCGAGTCGACCGACTCCATGAAGCGCGGAGAGACTGCCGTGCTCGAGCTGGCGTCAAAGGACGGCGTCCGCGATACAATCGGAGTATTCAGCGCGGCGGGATCGAAAAAAAGCGAGATCACCATCTATCCGCGCGGTCTCGACGCCGGGAAGGACTATATCGTGACCCTCGACAACAGCGGGAAAAGATATGAGGCGTACGGCGCCGACATGATAAACGACGGGATAAGGGTAAGGATCCCGTCGAGCATGAGCAGCGAGCTTATCCTGATAAGCGCCGCCGAATAAATAAAGCGATCATGCCATACCGGCTGGTCATCCTGTATCCGGGATGACCGGCCGGATTTATTATGTACGGATGCCGTCACAGGCATGGCTGTTAAACGCGTCTGTCGATATCGAAGACAATTTAAGAGTTCTCCTATTTTTATTTCTTGACACGGAGATGGATTTATGATATACTGTAAACGTATTCGGAAACTGCCGGAGTGATAATATGAATCTTATTTCCTACAGCGCCGATGACGCTGTTTTTTACGGGAATTTCTACCCGCTTCTGAGAGACGCTATTGACAGGATATGCGCGTTCGTTACGGATTATTCGGACAGCTGCAGGGCGGAAGGGAAACGCGATCCGGTCGAGCATATAGCGTCGAGGATCAAATCGGCGCAGAGCATGAAAGCAAAGCTGAAAAGGCGCGGGATAGAGGTTTCCCCCGAGAATTCGCTGACCGCCGTCCATGATTCCGTCGGCGTAAGGGTCGTCTGCACATATATCGGCGATGTATATGTCATGGCCGGGAAGCTGCGGGAATGGAAAGACATAAACATATCGTGTGAAAAGGATTATATAAAGCATCCGAAATCAAACGGCTACCGCAGCTATCACATCGTCTGCTCGATCGTCGAGAACGGCGTCGAGATAGCCGCCGAGATACAGCTCAGAACTATCGTCATGGACTGTTGGGCCTCGCTCGAGCATCAGATAAAGTACAAAAAGACCATCCCGAATCAGGAGGAGATCGAAAAAACGCTTAAGATGACGGCGGAGGATTTTTCGAGCGCGGATGAAAAGCTGGAAAAGACGAGGCTGCTGATCGACAGCGGCGCATCTCCGCTGCCGGAATAGATATACGATAAAAAACATATCATCCGCTTGTTTTAACGTTAATAAAAAGTAACTTTACACCGGCTCGAAAATATAGTATAATATATAACATTATATCGCAGCCGCGGAACTTTTGAAAAATCAAGGACTGGCAAACATTATGATCAACGCTTTCCGTGAAAACCATACCCTGTTATGCGACTTTTATGAGCTTACGATGGCCAACGGCTATTTTTGCAACGGCTGGTCAGACAAGATCTCATATTTCGACATGTTCTTCCGTCAGATACCCGACAAGGGCGGATTCGCGATTATGTGCGGACTCGAACAGGTCATAAACTATATCTCGGATCTTGAATTCACGGAAGACGACATAAGTTATCTCAGGTCGAAAAAGATATTCAGCGACGATTTTCTCGATTATCTCAGGACATTCAGATTTACCGGTGATATCTGGGCCGTCCCGGAGGGAACGCCGATATTCCCGGGTGAGCCGATCCTCACCGTCCGCGCGCCGTCAGTTCAGGCGCAGTTCGTCGAGACGTTCATTCTTCTCGCCATAAATCACCAGTCTCTCATCGCCACAAAGGCCAACAGGATCGTGAGGGCGGCGCAGGGAAGACCTGTCGCTGAATTCGGCTCGAGACGCGCTCAGGGAGCCGACGCCGCGATATTGGGCGCTCGAGCCGCGTATATCGCCGGCTGCTCCGGGACGGCTTGCACGATAGCCGAGGAGCGTTTCGGAGTGCCTGCCGTCGGGACGATGGCACACTCATGGGTGCAGATGTTCGACGACGAATATACGGCGTTTGTCAAATACTGCCAGCTTTATCCTGATTCGGCGGTGCTGCTCGTCGATACGTACAATGTGCTGAAAAGCGGCATACCGAACGCCATCAGAGCGTTCAAGGAATGCGGCATAACTCACGGCGGAATAAGGATAGACAGCGGAGACCTGACTTATCTCTCGAAGAAAGCCCGTCAGATGCTCGATGACGCGGGTCTGAACAACTTCACCGTCTGCGCGTCCAATTCGCTCGACGAATATATCATCCGCGACATCCTGCAGCAGGGCGCTTCCATCGACACATTCGGTGTCGGCGAGCGTCTCGTCACGTCCAAGAGCGACCCGGTGTTCGGAGGCGTTTACAAACTCGCCGCGGTAGAGGAATCCGACGGGAGCATCACACCGAAGATAAAGATTTCGGAGAACACCTCGAAGATAACGAATCCCGGCTTCAAGAAGCTGTACCGCCTGTACGAGAACAAAAGCGGCAAGGCGATAGCGGACCTTATCTGCACGCATGACGAGGAGATCGATCCGTCGAAGCCTCTCACGATCTTTGATCCCGACTACACATGGAAGACGAAGACGCTGACCGATTTCAGCGCGGAAGAGCTGCTCGTCCCGATTTTCAAGAGCGGAAAGCTCGTGTACGACCTTCCGACGACGGAGCAGATAAGGGAGCGGTGCAAAAATGAGATAGACCGGCAGTGGGACGAAGTCAAGCGCTTCGAGTACCCTCACAATTATTATGTCGATCTCTCGCAGAAGCTCTGGGACATGAAGCATTCGCTTCTCAAGGAGATATCTTCCAGAGCCGCTTCCGATCACAACTGAGCGAAACTTACAGGCTGCATTTTGGAGCGTAATGGTGAAATACGATGAGATACAGCGATGATCTTGACGCCCTGATCGAATCGGCGTACGAAAGAAAGGCTTTTCCGGGAGCCGTCTGCGTGGTCGGCAGAGGCAACGATATCTATTACAAAAAGCTGATCGGTTATTCGAGATGGTTTTCCGACGATGATCCGTGTCTCGACGTCATCCCGTCCGCCGAAAAGGGGATGATTCCGGTCAGATGGGACACGATGTGGGATCTCGCCTCATGCTCGAAGCTTGTCTCAACTACCATGATCGCGCTGAGATTCCTCGAGAAGGGGATAATAACGATGCGCGACACGATAGGCATGTATTATCCCGACGCCCCGGATGATAAAAAGTATATCACGATATCTCAGCTCATGACCCATACGAGCGGCTTCAGCGCGTATTTCCATCTGTTCGAGATAGAGGGCGACAGCAGCAAGGCGGCTGAGAAGATACTGAATCATCCTCTCGAGTACGAGACCGGGACAAAGTGCATATACTCATGCATGGGATTCATTCTTCTGGCGAAGATCCTCGAGAAGATATCCGGGAAAACGATAGATCTTCTCGCCGACGAATATGTGTTCGGCCCGCTCGATATGGACCGCACATGTTATAATCCCTTGAAGCACGGGTATTCTCCGGACGAGATAGCCGCGACTGAGTACAACGCCGATATGGGCAGATATATCTGCGGCGTCGTGCATGACGAAAACGCGAGGTCTCTTGACGGTCTGTCCGGAAACGCCGGCGTCTTCTCCTGCGCCGGGGATATGGTGAAGTTCGCTTCGATGCTGTCAAGACGCGGAGAAGGCTTCCTGTCACACGCCTGCTTCGAGGCCGCGGTGACGAACCGTACGCCGGGTATGATGGACGGAGACATGAACAGGGGATGGGGCTTCCAGCTGCTCGGCGAGAATGAGTTCTCGGCGATGAGCGATCTTTATTCGGTCGGCTCGTACGGGCACAACGGATTCACCGGACCGTCGCTGTATGTGGACAACAGGACGGGCATATATACCCTGTTTCTCTGCAACAGGGTGCACTTTACAAGACAGAGTGACCGCATTTTCAGATTCAGAAGACAGCTTCACAACACGGTGATGGCTTCATTCGACAGATAAAAACATAAGACAGATGAAAGGCAAATGATATGGCGGAATTTCTTTCGAGGAACGAAAAAAGGACGAAATACTGCGGCGAGTTCACTTCGGCCGATATAGGAAGCAAGGTCACGGCGATGGGCTGGGTCCAGCGCCAGCGCGACCTCGGATCGCTGATATTTATAGACCTTCGTGACAGAACGGGCATAATACAGCTCGCGTTTGACGACAATACCGACCGCGCTGTATTCGATAAGGCATTCAAAACGAGATCCGAATATGTTCTTTCGGCGACCGGGACTGTTCGTCCACGCGGCGAGGGAGCCGTGAACAAAAACATCCCGACGGGCGAGATCGAGATCGCCGTCGAGAGCCTGAAGGTCCTCGGTACCGCCGAAACGCCTCCGTTCGAGATAGTCGAGAACAGCGACGTCCGCACCGATCTGAGGATGAAATACCGTTATCTCGATCTAAGGCGTCCCGACGTTCAGTATAATCTGCTCATGCGCAGCCGCATAAGCAAGCTCACCCGCGATTTCTATACGGAGAACGGATTTATAGATATCGAAACGCCGTATCTCGTGAAGCCGACTCCCGAGGGAGCTAGGGATTATCTCGTCCCGAGCCGCGTTCATAACGGCAAATTCTACGCCCTTCCGCAGTCCCCTCAGCTGTATAAGCAGCTGCTTATGGTATCCGGCTTCGACAGATATTTCCAGATCGCCAGATGCTTCCGCGACGAGGACCTCAGAGCCGACCGCCAGCCCGATTTCACTCAGATCGACCTTGAGATGTCGTTCGTCACGGTAGACGACATAATGGAAGTGAACGAGAGATTCCTCAAATTCATCTTCCATGAGATCAAGGGAATAGACATCGAGCATCCTCTCAAGCGTATGACCTACAGGGAAGCGATGCTCAGATTCGGCTCGGACAAGCCCGACCTCCGCTTCGGCATGGAGATCGTCGACCTCACCGATATCCTGAGAAACTGCGCCTTCAAGGTGTTCGCCGGAGCTATCGCGAACAACGGGTATATCAGGGCCATAAACGTCAAAAACGGCGCGAAGTTCAGCCGTAAGGAGATAGACGCTCTCGCCGTTTTCGCGGCTTCTTACAAGGCCAAGGGCGTAGCGTGGTACAAGTCTGCCGGCGGTGAGATCAGCTCGTCTTACGCGAAATTCCTTACCGATGAGGAAAACAGCGCCGTCAGGGAAGCTGTCGGCTTCGAGGACGGAGACCTCATACTTATCATAGCCGACAGGGAAAAGGTCGTATGCGACACCCTCGGCGCTCTCCGCTGCCATATGGCGAGAAAGATGGATCTTATCCGCAGGGATGATTACAAGCTTCTCTGGATAACCGATTTCCCGCTGTTTGAGAAGGACGACGAGACGGGAGAGATCGACGCGACCCACAACCCGTTCACGATGCCCGTCGAGGACGATATTCAGTATCTCGACAGCGATCCGCTCAAGGTGAACTCCACCGCCTTCGATATCGTTATAAACGGCACCGAGGCGGGCGGCGGAGCGATGAGAATTAACGATCCGGCGCTGCAGGATCATGTGCTCAGAGCGATAGGCATACCGGAGGAGACCGCGAGAGCCAAATTCGGGTTCCTCATGGATGCCTATAAATACGGCGCTCCGCCGCACGGCGGCATGGCGTTCGGACTTGACCGTCTCGTGACGCTGCTGCTCGGTCTCGACGATATACGTGACGTCATCGCCTTCCCGAAGATGCAGAACGCCTCCGAGCTGATGTCGGAGTGCCCGAATATCGCCGATCCGCAGTCGCTCGAAGATCTCGGAATCGCCGTTGTCAGGTCTGAGGAGTAATTGATAGCCTAAAATGACAGACGATATAGCTGCCCGATGTATTTTAATAATAGTGATGGTCTTTGCCGCGTCATTTTTTGCCGCGGCAGAGACCGCTTATTCATACTGCAATAAGATACGGATGAAATCCCTGGCCGAAAGCGGCAGCAGGAGCGCGGCGAGAGTCACAAGGATCCTTAGCGATTTCGACGGCGCTCTTGTCACCCTTCTGATCGGGATTAATGTCCTGAGCGTTCTTATCTCGTCGACGGCGACGGTCCTCGCGATATCCCTGCTCAAAGACGTGGCCTTTCTCAGCGGATACGCGTCGCTTATATCCACGATACTCGTCACGATAACCGTATTTCTGTTTGACGAAACGATTCCTAAAAACATAGCCCATGTCAACGCCGACAGGATGGCGCTTCTGTTCTCGCTTCCACTTTGGTTTCTGATGGTCCTTGTTCACCCGCTGGTGCTGTTTTTCAGAAAGATATCCGATCTGATAAGCGGCATATTCAGCAGAAACACTTCAGCGGAAGACAATTCGTCGGAAGAACTGATGAGAGCCGTCGATTCTGCCGAAAAAACACGCGGGATATCACATGAGGAGGCGAGGATGATACGCTCGTCGGCGGTCATCCGGGGCATCGCGGCGGAAAACATAATGGTCCCGGCCGATAAGGCGGATTTCATTGATTACAGCAAGGTAAAAAACGACAGAGAAGCGCTGAAGAAAAGGATCCTTTCGGATGAACACTCGCGGCATCCTCTGTGCGACGGAAATATAGATAATATAATCGGCATCGTTCTGACGAACGATATCCTGAATCATCTTATGCACGGCGGACCGGCGGATCTGAAGGCTCTTTCGAGGAAGCCGGTCGTCGCGCCTCCCGGACAGGATATCGGCAGCCTGTACAGCGAGATGATAAAGAACAGATGCCATATGGCGGTCATCTCCGAAAACGGCAGGACATGCGGTATCGTCACGCTAAATGACATTCTCAAAGAGATGTTCGGAAAAGGCGGTGTATCGAAATGATTTTCACTGTCCTGCCGATACTGGCTCTCATCGTCATACTGCTCATCTTCTCCGGATTTTTCTCAGGCTCCGAAATCGCGTTCGCCAAGTGCAACAAACAGCGTCTTCGCAAGCTTGCTGACGGCGGAAACAGAAAGGCCGCGCTGGCGCAGAAGATAAACGATGACTTTACCCGCACTCTGTCGGCTATACTCGCCGGAAATGAGCTTGTCAATATAGCGGCGTCGTCAGCAGTCACCGTTCTTGCCATCACCGTTTCACCGGATAATCAGGTCCGCGCCCAGACTGTCGCTTCGGCGGCGCTTACCGTCGCTCTGCTGATCTTCGGTGAGATCGTTCCCAAAATACTGTTCAGCCGCATGGCCGATTCGATGGTCCTGACGGCAGCCGGTCCGATATCGCTGCTGACCAGGCTTTTCATGCCTCTCGTCGCCTCTGTCGATGCGCTCGTAAAGCTGCTGTCGCCGCTGTGGACGCCTGATAACAGAAACACTCCGTCATATACCTCAGACGAGCTGAGCGTCCTGATAGACGATTTTGAGAAAGAAGGACGTATAGATCCGGAAAGCGCCGAATTCTCAAGACGTACTATACGCTTTTACGGCAGGGATCTCAGGGTCAGGGATATAATGACATCGAGAGTCGACATAGTCGCCTTCTGCCTTGATGACGGCGTGGAGGCTCTGACGGAAAACGGAGACGTGCTGCTGAACACATACAGCTATATCCCGGTATATAAGGAATCGCTCGATGACATCATAGGCGTCCTTCCCACAAGAGAATACATGAAGGAGCTGGTAAGAGGCGGAAAAGCAGCCGCTGACGCCGGCGCCCTTGTAAACATGCTTAAGAAGCCGATACAGGTGTATGAAGGCATCCTGGCGTCTAAGCTGTTCGGCATAATGAAATCCCAGTCCTCTGAGTTTGCCGTCGTGCTCGATGAGTTCGGCGGTGTGACCGGCATAGTGACGATGGAGGATATTTATGAGCAGATCCTCGGTGAGATATATGACGAGCGCGATGACGCGAGACACGGCAATATCATCCAGTATACCGAAAACGAGGATTCCGCCGTATGCATCGTCCGCGGAGAGCTTTCATTGACCGATCTGTTTGAGCTCGTCAGAGACAGGTATAATTACAGACTTCACGATGTCGAGAGCACTCAGACCACCGTCGGAGGATGGACGAACGAGCTGCTCGGCCATATCGCCGTCAGAGGCGAGACCGCGGAAGAGGACGGGATAAAAATTACCGTTCTAAGCGCCGCCGAGAACAGGATAGAGACGCTTCGGATAGAATTTGAATACGATAAGCAGATATGACCCCGAAAGAGGTGATAGATATGAAAATGACGGATAAGGAAATAGTAAGATATATAATAAAAAGGCTCAGGAAGGACTCGGAAAAGGAGGGATACGTCCTCTCCAACCATATTTTCCGTTATATCCGTGATTATATAGACAATCTCAGGGATATGAACTTCCTGAACACCGTGGAAGAAAAAAACACTCAGGCCGGGATTACCATCGACAAGCAGACGCTTCTGCGTTACTATGATGTGACCCGTCCCGAGGAGATAAGCCTGAAACAGCTTAATTCGATATATAAGCACTGCAAGATCCTGCTTATACGAAACAACTTCATCGAGAAGAAATAAAAAAACCGCAGAACCGAATCTGCGGTTTGTGGTGGGGACGGTTAGGCTCGAACTAATGACCTCATGCATGTCAAGCATGCGCTCTAACCAACTGAGCTACGCCCCCGCAACAATATTATTATACCACATTCGGGAAGAAAAATCAAGAGGCAATTTGATATAAAAAATCACTGCCTCAATGATCGTTATTTGTGCACGTTACCATTCGATTTTCAGAGAGGTCGCGTATGCGTTACAATATCTTCGGGAGAACCGGCTACAATATATCAGATGTGGTTTACGGCGGAGTCATCTCCATGAACGACGGTCAGGAGGCATCCGACCGTTATGTCCCGTGGGCGGTGGACAAAGGGGTGAATTATTTCGACGTCGCGCCGGGCTACGGCGACGCTCAGGAGAAGCTGGGAAACTCACTCAGGCCGTACAGAAAAGAGATATATCTCGCCTGCAAGACCGAAAGAAGGACCAAAGCCGACGCCGAAAACGATTTCAGACGATCGTCTGAGCTCCTGCACACAGATTATTTCGATGTATATCAGCTTCACGCCATTTCGACCGACGCGGATATCGAGACCGCTTTCGGCCCCGGAGGAGTCATGGAGATGGTCAACAGGCTGAAAAAGGAAGGCTGCATCCGCAAAGCCGGCATCACGGCTCACAGCGAGAGGATCGCTCTGAAGGCTCTCGAGCTTTATGATTTCGATACGGTTTTATTCCCGTTCAACTGGCATCTGAATATGGACTACGGTTTCGGGAACAGGCTGATAGAGAAGGCGAGATCCCGGAATATGGGCATCCTGTCAATGAAGAGCATGATCGACAGAGCCTGGAATGAAGGAGAAGACCGCTCAAAATATCCGAAAAGCTGGTGCCGCCCGTTCGATACCGATTCGGAAGCTCCGATACTTACCGCGGCGATGAAGTATGTATGGTCGCTCGGAGTGAACGCGCTGATCCCTCCCGGAAACTTCGATCATTTCACCTTCGCCGTGAATCATATAGATGAGATAACCGGCGATCCTCTCAGCGAGGATGAGAAGGCCATGCTTAAAGATCGCCTCGGCAAAGTCAGGGGCAGGCCATTCTTCAATGAGGAAATGCTGAGACAATAACTGAAAAACAACCGAAATATCCCAAGGCTGTTTCCGTAAAGGATCGGCTTTGGGATTATTATTATATAAGGGAAAAGTAATAAAAAGGAGCGGATATTATATCAATTGCAATATACAGATATAAAGACAGCACCGACACGCCGGTGCTGCCGTTTAGATAAAACAATCAGCCAAAACGGATAATTGTAAAATCTTGATAATTATTGTACTGACATGCACAGATTGAAAAAATACAGACTATGGTAAAAATATCGTGCTACAATAATAGTTAGCTCAAAATAACTTGGCAATATGTAAATGCGTAATATAAGAGCAAACACATAATTAATAAGATATAAATAATTATAATCGTTATTCTGAAAGATAATAAATATATAATAGGTTAATTATCATCAAAATAATGTATCAATAAATAAAATCAAACAAATTTAAATAATAAACTGTTACTCGGATTCAAATTATAACAGATATATTAATGGCTTATAGTTTAGAATATTGCGGCATTCTTTTCAAGGGGAGACAATATGATAATAACCGAGAAAACAATATCCGAATTTAAAACAAATCTCATAGATCAGGAGAAATCATCGCATACGATCGAAAAATATATACGCGACACAAGAAAACTCAGAAACTTCCTCAACGGCAGGGAGGTGAATAAGACGAGTCTTCGTGAATTCAAGGATCATCTGCTCTGTGAGTATAAAAACATAGAATCTGTAAATACCATTATATCGTCTGTGAATTCATTTCTGTGCTGGTGCGGCATGGACGATCTCAGGCTCAGGGGGATAAAGATACAGAGGAAGATATACACCTCACCGGACAAAGAACTCAAAAAGGAGGAATATTTCCGTCTGCTCTCGGCGGCGGAGGACGACAGGATGATGTACATGCTGCTTCAGACTATGGCTTCCACCAGGATAAGGATATACGAGCTCAGGTATATTACCGTCGAGGCGGTGAGCAAAGGCGAGGCCGACGTCATATGCAAGAACAAATCGAGGAAGGTGCTGCTTCCGGACAAACTCAGACAGACGCTGACAGAATATATGGAATCAGCGGGGATAAAAAGCGGCTGCATCTTCTGCACCAAAACAGGCAGTCCGCTCGACAGATCATATATATGGAAGAAGATGAAGTCGCTGTTCGTCAAAGCCGGGGTATCTGAGGAGAAAGTATTTCCGCACAATTTCAGAAAGCTGTTCGCCAGATCGTTTTATTCCCAGCGGATGGACATAGCCGCGCTTGCCGACGTGCTCGGACATACCAGCATCAACACGACCAGGATCTATATCATGACGACCGGGGAGGAGCATCGTCGACAGATGGATAAGCTGAATTTAGTGGCAGATAAGAAGAAAAAATAAAAAAACCACATTATAAATATAATGTGGTATAAATAATTCATTTTATTATATCATTTAAGCCGCCATTTGTCAACAAATAATTGTAAAATTATTTAGAATATTTAACCTAATATCAAATATAGTGCGCCTGATATACTGACGTTTTAATCATTATACCATATTCGTATCCGATAAGCAAGATTTGTGGGATATACGGCTGTAATATGGGACGAAACGCAGATAATAAACCCGATCATCGGGCCTTTTTTATTTTCTTCTTAAAATCCACATTATATTTATAATGTAGAACGGCGGCAGACCGGACGCAGATGCGGCGCCCGGCGTCCGCGGGCGGATAAAAACATTCAGGAGAAGAAGGATGGGAAATTCCAGCAATCTTACTGGACTTCGCTTCGGGAAGTTGACGGCTGTCGAAAAGACAAATGAATACAGCTGCGGCTATAACGTATGGCGGTGCCGCTGCGACTGCGGGAATGAAATATTCGTGGCTTCTCGTAATCTGAAAAATAGCAACACTACCAGCTGCGGCTGTGCGCAAGCGCTTAAATGCCCCGATCTTACCAGACAGAGATTCGGCATGCTT